>QFQP01000095.1 GCA_003243425.1 Archangium gephyra
GTGCCCATGGCAGACAGCACGGACACGCCCACCCCAGCGGACACGGGCTACGTGCTCAACTTCCCTACCGACGGCGCGTCTTTCAGCGTGCGCGAGAACCTCGTGGACATCCTGGAGCGAGAGTTGCTGGGGCCGATCCACGGCGAGAAGGAGTTGCTCCCGTTCAGCCCGAAACAGATGTATCTCGTCGGGCTGATCGCGCCGGTCAAGCTCACGAGCACCGATGAATCGGGGCTCGATCAGGACGACGCCGACGACCTGGCCGAGGTGCGTCTCGACGAGGACGGTGTGACCGAAGGGCGCGGAGTCCCGACGGTTGCGGCCGACGAGAGCGAGGCGGATGCCGAAGAGGACGACGTCGAGGACCGGGCACCCAAGCAGGGTCTGATGATTCCAGCGTCGATGGGACTGCGGTTCCAGGTGCCCAGCGATCTCGCGTCGTTCGATGTCACGGCCTCGTGGGGCACCTACGAGACTGTCGAGACGGACGAAGTGTCGAAGGCCGGACGTCCCATCCGGAAGTACCAGCGCACCCCGGTCGAGGAGACCCGGACGATGACGCTCGCGGCGCTGACTCCCGGTCGCACCGAGACGGTCGTGCTCCGAGACGCGATCTGCCTGCGGATCGACCGCTACGACGACGCCAAGTACGGACGGGTGCTCATAGAGATCGCGCTGTGCAATGACCGCGAGACGCCACTTCCTATCCCGTCGAACATGTGGATGTTCCAGACGAAGCTCCTCATCGACGCCCGTGGCACCGAAGCATTCCTGCCGGTGCGAGACGTGCTGGAGCAGGACTGGCCCGAGCACGACGACGAGGTCCGGCGGCTCGACCTCCAATACAAGGACCGGCTCGAGTTTGCGATCGGCCGCACCTGCTCGGCCGACTGGGTCGTGCGCAAGGGTTCGCGGCGGGCGACGTCGGTGTCGACGACATGGCTGCCGAAGGTCGAGACTCCGCAGACCAGGGCCGGCGAGGTCGAGAGCGCGACGCTATCGATGAAGACGCTGGCCTCCGTCGCTCCTGACGAGTTGCGCGCCGGGCTCGCCCCCTTGGTCTCCGGTTATGGGGCCTGGCTCGACCGGCAGGAAGGCGTGGCGGCGCAGCTTCCCGAGCACTTGCGGGAGATCGCCGACGTGGTGCTGTGGGAGGCTCGGCAGGCGCACCAGCGCCTTGTCGAAGGGCTGGAGTTCGTCGCCTCCGACGCAACTGGGCTTCAGTGCTTCCAGTTCATGAACCGGGTCATGCGCGATCAGCGCCTCGCTTCGCAGGTTGCCGAAGCGCGGAAGTCCGATTCGGCACTGTCGATCGCGCAGGCACGGCAGGGCGTTGAAGCTGCAGAGGCTGATGGAAGACCTGTCGCGTCGTGGCGTCCGTTCCAGCTCGCGTTCATCCTGATGCAGCTCGGGTCGCTGACTGACCCGACGGCCGCACTCCGCAGTGCGGAACATCAGGCTCGCGTGGAGCTGCTTTTCTTCCCGACCGGCGGTGGCAAGACCGAGGCATACCTGGGCCTGGCCGCCTACACGTTCGCGATCCGCCGGCGGCAGGCAGTCGTGCAATCAACCGACGGCCCTCTGAACGGCAGCGATGGGGTGTCGGTGCTGATGCGTTACACGTTGCGCCTACTGACGGCGCAGCAGTTCCAGCGCGCGACCGCGCTCGTCTGCGCCGCCGAACTCGCCCGCCGTGAGGACGAGTCGACCTGGGGCGCCGAACCGTTCCGCATCGGCCTTTGGGTCGGTACCGATGTCAGCCCGAAGCGGTTCGAGGAGGCCGACGAGCAGCTCAAGAAGGTCAACGACGGTGCCTCACACCGACTCACAGTCCTCCAGATTCAGCGGTGCCCGTGGTGCGGGACCGAGATCACCGCGGCAAACGTGAAGGGTGACGCCACCAGCCGTCGGGTGTTCGTGCACTGCGGTGATGAGCTTGGCCGGTGCCCGTTCTCTAAGGGCGGCGGCGTGCCCGAGGGGCTCCCGGTGCTCACCATCGATGAGGAGATCTATCGGCTCACCCCAGCATTCGTCATCGCTACCGTCGACAAGTTCGCCCGGCTCGCACGCGAGGGCGAGGCCGCCTCACTGTTCGGGTTCGTGAGCAGGCGCTGCGGGCGGCACGGCTACGTCCACCCTGACTACACCGGCTGCACTGTGCAGTCACACCCGGCGAACCACGGCCATCCTGCCGCGACGGTCATGCCCGTCGGCCGACTGCGTCCGCCGGATCTGATCATCCAGGACGAACTGCACCTCATCACCGGGGCCCTCGGCACGGCCGTCGGTCTGTTCGAGGTCGCCGTCGAGACGCTGTGCTCGTGGGAGACGCCCGAAGGCAAGCCGGTCAAGCCGCTGATCGTCGCCTCAACGGCCACTGTGCGCAACGCGGTCGAGCAGGTGCGCCAGCTCTACGGACGCAAAGTGGAGATCTTCCCGCCGCAGGTGCTCGATGTCGCCGATACCTTCTTTTCACGTGAGGTCGAAGTCTCCCAGGAGAACCCCGGTCGTCGCTACATCGGTGTCAGTGCGCCGGGTGTGCGCCTCTCGAGCGCAGAGATCCGCCTTGCTGAGGTGCTGTTGCTCGCAGGCCAGTTGCTGCTTGACCGCACCGGCATCGAGGCGGACCCTTACATGACT
>QFQP01000059.1 GCA_003243425.1 Archangium gephyra
AAGGCTGAGAACTTCCTCGGCTTCCTACACATTGCTTGCTCGGTAATTCTCTTGAGGCAATTTTGAGATCGCCTCTAGGTAGGCTGGAAGTCCAACCTGGGGTGGATCAGTTTCACGCCGGCGGGTGGATCAGTTTCAGAGCGGCCGAAGCAGACAGCAGCGTCAAGCGCGACATGACCCAGTCGCCCGCAATCATCGAACTCGTCGCGAAGGGCATGCACCTTCTGCAGTCCAAAGACCTTCACGCAAAAGTCTACGCGTCAGAGAAGGCTTCGCTGGTCACATCGCTCAATCTGCTTGAGAGCTCGTTCAACAACAGCATCGAAGTCGGAGTTTGGTTTACGGCAGGCTCAAGTGGACACAGTCAGGTCCTCGGCTTCCTGCGCACCGAACTGAAAGATCAGATTTCCGACCTTGAGTCGCAGCGCCCCGCTCAGAAACGCGAACGATCCAAGAAACGAGCGGCGCAAGAGACTGAAGCGAGCTGCATCCGCTGCGGCACATGTATCAAATTGAACGAAGACCGCCCGCTTTGCCGAGAGTGCTACGGCAAGTGGAAGGTCTACGAAAATCCCGACTACGACGAAAATTACTGTCACGCGTGCGGGGACGACGCGGACACGACTGTCGCCAAACCGCTCTGCGAAGACTGCTTCTATTCCTGAAGCCCAGGCGCACTCAGCGCCCAAGTCAAGAGCTCCATTGCCGCTTGCTCGCTGGAGATGCTCCGAGCTTTTGCGTGGACGCGCAGCCGTTTCGCTGCCTCGCCCTTCAACTCAATTCGGGCAATTTCTACGTCGCTTGGCTGCGGCGGTGGCGGGAGAAGGAGCCCCATGACGTCGTCGAAGGCTCGGCCGAGTCGACGCGCAACGAGTTCGAGTTCTTGCCGTCGCGAAGGCTCTTCATTCATCCACTGCACGAGTTGTTCTTTCTGAACGCCAAGGACCTTCGGAACTCCGGGGGATTGTCCTCGCGCGAGCGCGAGCACATAGGCGCGCCAGCATTGAAGTTGTTTCTTTGTGAGCGCTGACTGATCGGAACGACTCGTCGGAACAGCTGGCGGCCGCAATGGCGCTGGCTGACCCGTTCCCTCGCCGGCCAGCGGCGAACGTTCAGCAGTCGAACGCGCTCGAACAGCGGCCAAGCGCGCTTCAGACTTTTGCTGTTCCGTCTTCTGGTCGTAGCTGGTCTTGGCCCGCAGAAGTGGACTCGGGGCTGATGGTCGGGTGGGAAACAGCGTGTTGACTTCCCGCGGGCCGGCCGCCGTCAGAACAACCGCAGTACGCACGGGCTCCGACTCGGGTCTGGACTCGAACGACCGAACAACACGCTTGTTCTGCCTGCGCGACGCCATCAATGCCCCCGGAACAGCCGATAGCAGTTGTGACTGCCTATTCCTCGTCGCCGTGTGTCGAGGTCACAGCATGCGGTGTGGCGGCCTGAGGAAGCGAGATCGGCTCTCCTGCGTACGTCGGCGGACGCAAGGAGATTACCTTTGCTTCCGCAGGGGCAGCGAACTCGAACTTCTTCGCCAACCCAGCAATCGTCGTGTTGTCCGCGATTTCAGTGTGGGGGATCAGCAAGTAGCGCCACGGTTTGCCATTGTTCGCCGTCTCGTGTTGCGTTGCGTGCTTGCACCACATCGCAGCCGCACGCGCCTTAGCCTGTACAACCGGGTCATTCATGCGGTCGGCGCCCTTCGGTTCACAAATCAGCTTCTCGGTGTCCGTCTCGACGACAAAGTCGGGTTCGTAGTCGGCGTCATTCGAGTAGTGGATCTGAAAAACGCCTTTACCTGGCTTGAACCACTTGATGACAGTCTTGTCGTTCTCGATGACGGCCACGAAGCGGCGCTCCGTATCAGAGTCGAATTTCTGCGTTGGATACAGGCACTTCTTGAACCCGCCAAAAAGCATCTTCCGGATGTCGACCTTGTTGTCGATCGGCACGTCGAACTGGCGAACGACCTCACCAGCGGGCGCCGCGAAGGCCTGCGAGCGCACGTCCGAAAGCCCTTGGCGGACCACCGCCTCATACGACGACGCCTGCTCCCAGGCGTGCGGCAGCATCTGTGCGTGAATGAACTCACCGATCTGCTTCCCGTGGAAGATGAGGACGTTGCGAACCTCGTCGTCATCCTTCAGATAGGAACGCAGGTGGATGACCAACTCGCCGGCCAGCTTGTAAAGAAGGTCTGCCTGCTCGTCATAGCTGATGTCGTCGAACTCGATCAGCGTGCGTACCACGTAGTCCTCAAGCCGCGCCTCTGCAGCGCCACCCGTGAGCGCACCAATAACGTGCTCCTCACCGCTCTCTAGATGTCGAACAAGGATCTCCTTCGAGACCGGCTGCAGTCGGAACGACGAGAGGTTCAGTGAGAAGACAGTGAATCCCGCGCTCACCACACCCTTGGGTACCACCATGACGCGAGGGATCGCGATGATGTGTTCGACGTAGATCTCCGTCGTCTTCTCGACGACGTCGGCGATCTGCTTGTCGGTAAGGCTACCGAGCCCCCCTGGCAGAAAGAGTTGGCCCTTCGAGGACTCCTTCACAACCTGCGCAATCTTCTTTTGAAGGTCGGAACTCTTGAGTGCAACCGGGCCAGGGACGAGCTTCGAATCACGAACGACCTTGGAGATGGCGTCGAGCGTTGCCTTCGCGACCGCGACTTCCTCGGGTTTGGTGAAGCTCGGAGCCAACGCAGGTGGCGCCGACGCGGGCTTCACGCCACGGCTCGGTGCCACCGTTGAGGCTCCCGCCTGAGCGGCTGGTGGCGCGATACCAAGCACGGTCTCAAAAGACGGCGCCACCAGCACGATTTGCTTTGGTTTCTCGTCGACGTCGGTGCCGATGTTCACCGTGCTGAACGAGTAGCCGCCCTTCTTGGCTTCATCGACGATGTCCTGGAAACGATCGTGCGCGACGATGGTCAGGCGATCCACAGCCGCGACACCGGTCCGCTTGCCGTACGGAAGGCGCAGACCTCGACCGATCGACTGCTCCACCAACGTGCGCGCGTTCGCGGCGCGCAGCGGCACGATCGTGTAGAGGTTCGTGACGTCCCAGCCCTCCTTGAGCATGTTGACGTGGACGACGATCTCGGTTTCCGAGTCGGTGCGCTCAAGGGAAAGCAGCTTCTCGATGTTCTCGTCCTTCTCCGCGCCCTTCTGGCCGGAGTGAACCTGAATGACGCGCCCCTTGTAGCGACCCTCGAAGAATCGATCGTCTTCGACCAGCTTCACCAGCTCGCTTGCGTGGTCGGTGTTCTCCGCGATGACGAGCATGAACGGCTTCACCTTCCGCGCGCTGTTCTGCTGTGCGTACACCTCGAGATCGACCTTCGTGGACTCGTGCAGCCGCACGCCATCCTCGAGCTTGAGCCGGTCCAGCGAAACGTCGCTCATGTCTTTCGTCACGAGGTCCTTGCGCGTGGCGACGGCGGGCTCCTTCACGTAGCCGTCCTGCATCGCCTTCGCGAGCGGGTAATCAAAGATGACGTTCTTGAAGCGCGCTGACTTGGCGCCTGTCTCGATCTGCGGCGTCGCCGTAAGCTCCAGACCGAGCACAGGCTTCAGCTCCTCAATAGACTTCGCGCTGGTGTCGGCGCGGTAACGATGCGCCTCATCCATGACGAGCACGAGGTCATCGAGCCCCGCGAGGTAGTCGAAGTAGGACTGGCCGAGATACTCAGAGAGCCGTCGCACCTTGAGCGTCTTCTTGCCTCCCTCGTCGGCGCCCTTAGCCTTCTCGTTGAACTTCGAGATATTGAAGATGTTGACCTCGACGCCAGTGAACAGCTGTCCCTGCTTCGCAGCCGTGGATGCGTGAGCGTAGTTGTCGCCCGTAATGAGTCGGGGCGCGTCGATCGCGAACTCCGCGATTCCTTGAAATACATACTTCGGCGTGTTGGGCGTGAAGTCCGCCACAAGCTTGTTGTAGATGGTGAGGTTCGGAGCCAGCACGAAGAAGTGCCGGATGCCGCACTCGAGGTGCAGGTATGCGATGAACGCGCCCATAAGCCGCGTCTTGCCAACCCCCGTAGCGAGCGCGAAGCAGAGGCTCGGGAACGCGTGCTCGAAGTCCTCTACCGTTGGATAGTCGGAGCGAATCACGTCGAGCGCGGTGCTGAACTCGCGGCGCTTGTGCGGCCGCACTTTCTGCACAACGTGGTCGAGGATCTCGAGGGACTTTCTCTGAGGCGTGCGGAGAGAGAGACGCGCGGTGATACTGTTAACGAGACGACTGGTCATCACTTGCTCCCGTCGTCGATCCCGGCAAACAGCGGGAGCGCTTGCACGGGCGCGGCCTTCTTCCGCCGCGCGCCTGTCTTGGTGTTCGTGCCATTGCTGGTCAGCGACAGGGCCTTCGCCTCTTCTACGGCGACGACCGGCGCCTGCTCGGTCACGTTGAGACTGTAGTCGTCCTTGCCCCACTCGCAGCGCGAGAGCACCGCCTGCGGGATCTTTTTCACCGTGAGGTTCGAGAAGTCGTGCTTGCCCCGGAAGGCACCGCAGCAAATAAGCAGCGTGCGCTCTGGGCCGACCTTCTCGCTGATGAAGCGGAGCTGGTCGGAACTCAGGTTCTGCGTGGTGACGAAGATGAAATCGCGCTCACTAGAGTGCCCGTGCTTCCAGAACGCCTCGCGATCGGGCTCGTAGCGAAAGCCTTCGAGCTTGCACATCGCCTCGGCGAGCATCTCGGGCTTGTACTGCTTGCTGACAATCCAGTTGCCCCACTTGTCCTTCTCAAGGAGCGACGGAGCCAGATTGAAGTAGTGGAAGCCACCGCCGCCGCGCCACCCTGTCGCGTCCGTTGCACCACTCCCATCGACACCGTCAACAATGCTTCGAAGTCGGGGAAGAATGTGCGTCTTACAGTGCTCCCCGAGTTCCACCATGATCCATCGTCGACCCATTTTGTGAGCCACGGCGCCGGTGGTGCCGGACCCGGCGAAAGAGTCGAGTACCCAGTCGCCAGGCTTGGTCACGAGCTTCAGAAGTCGACGAATCAGAAGCTCTGGCTTCTTCCCTCGACGAAAATCAACACCGCCCTCGTTCGCAAGATTCGCTTTGGGAATATCCGCATGCGTCCAGAAATCGGACAGCTTGCCGGTCCTCACGATCTGTCCGTTGACAAGGGTGGCGGTGTCTTTCAGCCAAACGACTGCCTGTTCGTCGATGTAGTAGTACGTGGCTTGCTCACCCTCTTTCCGGCCGCGCGAGACAAGATAGTCAGCAGAGAAGAAGCCGTCCTTGCAATGAGACATGATCCGGTTCTGAAATTCGTTCTCTTTCTGATTACTGGTCAGTCGAAAAATCTTCTCGAAATTCGCCACGTACTCTGCATCAATCTCTTGCCTTCGGCTATCAAAAGCACGCAGAGAAACTGTCCGAACATCTACATTGTCGTGTTTGTATATAACGACTGGTTCGCCAGTCGACGGAGCGGTAAACCGAGCGACCTCTTTGCGTTCGCCCGGTGAGACCATTATTTGGTTGTACCGCTTCATCGCCTTGGGTTCGAGTGGGCCCTCTCCGCTGAGATCCGCTGCCACGAACTGCGAGCGGTCTCTCACGTACGCGAGGACGTATTCGTGCGTGTTCACCAGGAAAGCGCCCCCCATGCCAATGCCAGATGCGCCTGAGCGCTCGTACGCGATTTGCCCGAGAAATTGCGGACGTCCAAACACCTCATCGAGGACGACCTTCATGTAATGAACCTCTTCTTGGTCTAGGTGCACAAACAAGACGCCACCAGGACGAAGAAGACCGCGCATCACCTCGACGCGTCGAAACATGAGATCAAGCCAAATCGAGTGCTCAAGACCATCATTGTAATGCTCGAACGCTTGACCTGTGTTAAATGGCGGGTCGATGTAAATGCATTGAACCTTCCCCGCGAATTCTTGCTCTAGCGCCTTCAGCGCCAGCAAGTTGTCGCCGTGCACCAGGCGATTCTCGAAGATGTCCTCGCTCGAGACGCGCTTCGCGTAGGACAGCTCCTCGTCCTCGAGCAGGATGCGCGGCTCCAGTCGGGGCTCGTCATCCTTGCCGATCCAAGTCAGTTCGAGTCGTTTCAGTCGTGGGCTCATGCAGGCTCTTTGAGCGGGTGAAGGCGCCGGGCATCCTTGGCACTTGCCCAGTAGCTCCCGGACTTATCGCTCCGCGGCCAGCCGTGCTCCGGGTGCACGAGTAGGTCGGCCATCTCGAGGACCTTCGTCGCGAAGTGCTTCGCGTCGCTGTCGAGCAGTTCGAAAGAGAGCCTGTTGAAGTGCGCTCCCTGCAGGTTGCGGATCTGTGCGACGCGCTGAAGCTCTCCGACGATCGGTCCCAAATCGTGCGTCACATAGGTCGAGGGGTTGGTTGGATCTTGGTGTTCAACGCGCAAAGCGGCCTTCAGCTTCTTGCCGAACGCCGGCAGGAGGTCCCCAAGCGTCCACTCGCCTCGGGGCTTGCGTGGGAGTTTGAGCGCGTACAACTCAGTCAGGAAGTCGAGCACCGCCTCCAGCAAGACGCCGGCCTTCGCACAGGCGGCCTGCGGGTCGAAGTCGTCGTCGTTCAACAGCTTCCGGAGCCGCTCGATCTCTGGCGTGCTCCGCAGAAGGGTTGGCCCCACGTTCGGCGCCCACCTCGCAAGCTCCACCACCTGGCACTGCCCGTCTTTCAGCCAGCCCCAGCGCAGCTTCTCGCGCCACGGGCGGTAGTGCGTCGTGACGAGCACGTGCCGGAAACCCTTCGATTCGCGATGAATAAGCTCCACGAGCCGATCGACGTGCGGCTCGTCAACGCTCGCGAGCACGTCGTCGAGAACGAGGATCGTGCTCGCTGCGTCTCTGAGCTTCGCAAGCGCGAGGAAGACGCACACCCCGAGCGTGTCCAGGTGCGAGTCGCTCAAGTAAGCCTGAGGCGGCACGGCTGCTGCAGTTTGGAAGCTAGTGGAGAGGTCGAGAGACGCCCTTCTCTTCGCATCGAGCGCGAGGCTGATCTTGCCGATTCCCTCCCCAGGGTGCACCTGATCGTAGAGCCTGCCGACCTCTTCCGAGATCTGCTCGAGCACGCCGTTCACGAACGCGTGCCGGGTGGAGCGCACTCGCTCGTGCGCTGCTTTGACAGCCCCGAGGAGCTTGGTCGCGCGGTCCGCGATCTCGTAGTCGTCGTCGTAGGTCGTGAGCGCTCTGCGCAGCCGCTCGAGGTTCTCGGCGCGGGTCACAAGCGTCGCGCGGCGCTGGTTCACCTCCTCGTAGGCGGCCCCGGTGTCGCCGAGCCAGGCCGGCAACTGCTCGGCCACAAGCGGAGGCGCCGCGGTAGCCGACGGCGCAGCACCGGACGCCACGAGATCGCGCTCTGCCTGAAGGAAAGTCTCACGCTCGACCTCATAGCCTTGCCGCTCCCTGGCGACGATTTGCTCCGCCTGCTCGTGTGCGCGATTCGCATTTGCGCTTTGTGTCATCGCAGTCTGCAACGCGCGCAGCGCGCTGAGGCGGTCCTCCACTCGCAGCCTGAGGCCTGACGCCTGTGTCGTGGATTCGCACAGCGGGCACTCGTCGCGCTCACCATGCGCGCTGAGTAGTCTGGACGCCGCAGTTAACAGGGAGACAAGCTCGGACTGCGGTACATCGTCACGACGCTCCAGAGCAGCAACGCTCTTCGCTGCCGCTTCAGCCGCGAGACCGGCCGCGGTTGCCACTTTCACCTCCGCGCTGACGGTCTCGTGTCGGCGGGCGAGCGCCGCGCGCGCCTCGATGAGCGTCTGAAGCCGCGCGGCTTCGGCTCGGAGCGCTGGCACCTCGGCTCCCGCCTCCTTCCTGGCCCACGCGATCGGATCCCCCGCCGCCGCAGCGACGTTGAACAGATCTTCGAGGATTTGCTTGGCGCCCGCGAGCCGCGCGCCGCTGTCGCTAGCTGAGCGCGCGGTGTCTTTCTCCAACTTCGCGAGCGCAGCTTCGGAAGCCTCGACCCTGGAGACGTCAACCAGACTCGCGATCTCGCCGTATCGATCCGCGGCTGACGCATTGACGAGCTTGAGTACTTGGGCGCGACGCAGCACGACGACCCGAGGCTTCGCACCGTCGGGCGCTCGGACAACGCGGCCTCCGCTCAGACTCGCGCTGTACACGACAGGGCCAGCCGCTTTGAGCTCGACGCTGCCCGCCCCGACAAGTCCCAGCGGCGCGAGGTATTTATCCGTCTTTCCGAGGCCTCTCCCCTCAAGCGAGCCGACCGTGTTCTCACAGAGCAGCTCGAGCGCGTCGCACAGCGTCGACTTGCCCGTCCCGTTCTCGCCGTAGACGATGCAGAGCTTCTGGTGCTTTTCGAACGAGAGCGAGAACGGCTCCACGTAACCGCGCACGCGCGTGATGGTCAGCTCCAGCAGATCACTTGCGCTCATCTGCCCCACCTCTCTCGAGCTTGTTCTCGAGTGCCAACTTCCACGTCCCGGAATCCACGGTCCCCGCCGCGAGGCCGGCGCGAAGGCTCGCAGCATCGAGTTCGGAGACGAGCCCATCTGAAACAAGCGCGTCGATCACCTTCTGCGCGAGCAACGCGTCGGGTGTCGAGGTGTCCGTCGCATGCTCACTCTTCGCGCTCTTGTCCTGTGTTTCTGGCGTCGTCATTAGGCGTTCCGCTCGCGCTCACCCGTCAGAGTCCAACGCAACGTGAACACCGGCTGGATGCTGGTTTTGGTTTCCAGCTGGCGTTCAATTCTCTCGATAAACTCGCCGTGTTTCTTGTCGACATTGTCCTGCGCATCGAATAGCTCACTGCGCTTCGCGTTCCTTTTCGACTCCAATGACTTGATTGCTTTCAATGCATCAAGTTTTTCGGCCAATGAGACGAGCGACTTCGAGATCTTCTTCGCGGCCTTAATTTGAACATCAAGCTCTCGCAGCTCGCTTTCAAGACCGAACTTCACGTCGTCGGCCCACCGGTCAAGCTTGTCGGATTCTTCCTCGAAGAAACCCTCGTTGCGCAGTTGCAGAGATTTAATGAGAGACGAACGCAGTTCATCACGTATCTCATCGAGCACGGGAGCTGGCACGCCGACCGCTGGACCCGTCACGCACCCGGACAGATCAAACAGCTTCGCTGCGACGTCCGGCGACACGCGTTCGCCTTTGGCGTCGCACGCGGAAACAAGGAGGAATTCTTCCGGCCGCTCCACCGCTTCCGCAGTCAGCTTGGAGACTTCAAGCCAACCCGAAGTGCCTCGATAGCGCTCCAGTGCGCTCACATGAGCCGCGTACTCGAAGCGCACCTCGGAGGCCGCCGTGAGCTGCGACGTCGCCTTCTCGATCAGCTCTTGCGCCATCGGGTGGTCGATGCGGAAGAACGCGTCTCCGAGGGCTTCAGCGCGTTGCCACTCGAGATGGTAGCTCTGCTGGGAGTCGCCCGTGGTCTCGAGCTGGAAGCGCGCTTCGCGCTCGTCGAACGTCGCGCGCCCGTCGAGTCCGAACTTCGCGAGGTCGAGCAGCATGCGCTGCTGCTGCCCAAGCGACTGCTTGGCCGCATCCTTGTGGACGCGGAGACGGTCGTGAACCTCGGCGTCGAAATTCTCCAAGAACGCGCGTCGCGCCGAGCTGATGCCCGCTTGGATTTTCTCGTCGAACTCCACCTGCAGAGCATCGAACGCGGTCTTGATCTGCTCCGGCGTGCGGCACTCCTGGTAGATCGCGGCGATGCGCATCTCGAGGTCGACACCGCTCTCGACGGCGCCGAGTACGTCGTCACTCGCACCGAAGACGCCTTTGAACAGGTTGAACTTCTGGTCCAGTAGCTCGAACACGCGCTTGTCAGCTTCATTCTTCCGGTTGAGGAAGTTCACGACGAGCACGTCGGTCTTCTGCCCGTAGCGGTGGCAGCGGCCGATGCGCTGCTCAATGCGCTGCGGGTTCCAAGGCAGATCGTAGTTGATAACGATGGAGCAGAACTGAAGGTTCACACCCTCAGCGGCTGACTCAGTCGCCAGCAGCAGCGTGCCGCGCTCGCGGAACTCATCAACGATGGCCGCCTTCATGTCTGCGCTCTTCGAACCCGACGACACGTCATCCCACCGGTGCTCGTTGCGCGTCTTCCAGTCGGCGTAGATGCGCTTGGACGTCTCGTCGTTGTTCGAACCGTTCATCAGCACAATCTCGCCGTTGTAACCGCTCTCCGTGAGGAGCTTGAATAGGTACTGCTGCGTCTTCACCGACTCAGTGAACAGGACGGCCTTGCGTGCCGCGCCCTTCTCCTGTGCGAGCTTGAACGCGGTAGGCAGCACCTCGACGAGTTTCGTCGCCTTCGAGTCGCGCTCAACGGACTGGGCAAGCTGCACGAAGCGCTGGAGGTCAGCCAACTCAATCTTCGCTTCTGGGCTCACGTCGTGGGCGGCGAGTTCGGGCTGCGTTGGGGGACTGTCGCCGCTCCATTCCTCGTCGATTTCGGGCAACGCCTCGAAGTCGTCAGCAAGGGCTGCTTCGTCCAGAACCGGCGCCGCTGTTTGCTCGGACAAGCGCGCCGCGAACTTTGCGAGCGTCGCGCCGATTGCAGCAGACGACGACGCGAGCAGCTTGCGCATGATCAGCGTAATCAGCTTTCGCCGAGCGTTCGGCAGAGCAACCAGTACGTCACGTTGAAGGTACGCCGAGACCTCTTCGTACAGCTGCTGCTCAGCGTTCGACGGGACGAAGTCTGCCGTATGCGTGAACCGGTTCGTGAAGGGGATGTATTCGAGCACCTGCCGGCGCAGAGTTCTTTTGCAGACGTGCTGTATGCGCTCGCGCAACGAGGCATCTCGCTGCTCCACGTCGTCTACCGCGACGAACTGAGCGTGGAACGCCTCCTGACTGCCGAACAACTCTGGGTCGAGGATGCTCACGAGGCCGTAGAGCTCGAGCAGTGTGTTCTGCAGCGGCGTCGCGGTGAGGAGCAACTTACGAGCAGGCCGGATCGCATCGACAATCCCTACAGCGGTCTTGGTCTCCTTATGAATGCTACGAAGACGGTGGGCCTCGTCGACCACAACGAGGTCCCAGTCAATCTGCCGCACGAAGTCTCGCTTGCCGAACACGAATTGATACGACGCAATGACGATCTTGTCCTGAACGTCGAAGGGGTTCGCAATGCCCTGCTTCGCCAGCGCGTTCGCCGCGCGCGCTTCTAGGATGAGCGAAGGAAGAAAGAACTTGTCCTCGAGTTCCACTTGCCACTGCTTACGGAGAGTCGCAGGTACGATGAGCAATATGCGGCGCCGTCGCTCCGCCCACTTCTGCGCGAGGATGAGCGAGGCCTCGATCGTCTTGCCGAGCCCGACCTCGTCCGCAAGCAACACGCCTTTCGAGTAAGGCGATCGGAGGGCGAAGAGTGCCGCGTCAACCTGATGTGGGTTGAGATCGACACGAGCGTTGCCGATCGATCGGGAGATTGCTTCCACACCGTCGTGCTTCGCGAGTCGCAAGCAATGCGCCCAATACTTCGCGTGAAAGCTTGTAAATCGTGCGCGGGCACCTTCTGCGGCTCCAACCGCATCGAACGGGGACAGCTCAGGATCACTCGCCATTGTCACTCCTGCATCTGGTCACGGGAATCGGGACGGCACTTCGACCGGACCGCGCGCGGAGGCACCGGCGCGGCCATGAGTCGATACTCAGAGCGTCGCTCTCTTTCGAGGGAAGAGTGTCGAAACGAGGCGCTTGAAGTCCTTCGAAACCAAGAACCTCGTCCGCGGCGCGATCTCATCGCGAAAGCCGGCCACACCGTTGAG
Source organism: Archangium gephyra (assembly GCA_003243425.1). Classification (GTDB taxonomy): domain Bacteria; phylum Myxococcota; class Myxococcia; order Myxococcales; family Myxococcaceae; genus Archangium_A; species Archangium_A gephyra_A. The sequence goes on from QFQP01000059.1 coordinate 11,746, forward strand.
TATGCGACGCGTCTTCTTCGACCAAGGGGTCGCGTCGGCGCCGCGGAAAGCAGACACGTACGAGAAAACGCTGGCCGATCCATCACGTACCGAGTCGGTCACCTCAACTATGGCGATTGTTTTATCAAGCGTATCAATGACGACACCACGACGCCCGGGCCTCAGTTTGCGCAACTTCTTGCTGAAGTGACGAAGCCAGTTATCGGCGGTGCCGCCGAGCAACGTTCGAACGCGCTTCCCGGTCGGTGAGTCATCTGAAATATGATTGCGAACCGATACGACGAAAGCCTTCGAAACGCGTCTTCGAAATGGCGCGTGAGCGCGGATAACGGCGGCCGATTTCCTTACCACGAAGTCTGCTGGCGTCCGCTCGGCCTGCCTGTATGTGGTTACAAACGCGTCAGTGAGAGGGCTTCCTCGCTTCCACTCCTGCTCGAACGACGTGCGAAGAGTCTTCAAAGGCGAACTGTTCCACCCCCCCGTCACCTCCAGTATCAATTCGCCGTCAGATTGCAGACCACTGTTCGTGAAATTGGCCGAGCCGATCCACGCAACGCCACGGCCATCGCGGAGTCGCCATAGGTAGAGTTTTCCGTGGAAGTTTCTGTGTGTGCCGCAGCTCCAAATTCGAGACTGGAGCGATGCGGCGTCCTGAAGGTTCAGCAACGACCGGAATGTCTTTTGACGCGTCGCCGATCCGAACGTTCCTGTCAGGAACCGCACGCTCACGCCTGAATCGACTGCGGACTCGATCAAGTCTGAGACCGCGTCGTCACTCACAAACGCGGTCGCGACATCGAACTGAACGCAGTCGCGGAGCAGAGCGCGAAGTCGGTCGGCCAGCGGGTTGAGGGGAGTGTTCCGCCGCAGCTTCAACGTCGCCTCGGTGAATAACGCTTGCTCTTGCGTACCGGCCTGAAACCACCGGCGGCTTGAAGCCGTGGCATCGCGCTCAAACACAGACGACCAACTGCTGAGTGTGGAAATCCACAACCTTCCGCTTTGCTCACCTGAACGCGCCCCATCTGATGCCCCCGCAGCGACGGCTACTAATCTGGACTCTCGGACCCCGAACGATGAGTGGCCGTTTGCGGCCAGCGAGCGAACAATACGCGAGCGCGGTGCGGAGATTCACGCGCTTTCGACCAAATCGTGAGCAACTTCAGTGTCTTCTGGAGTGGACACGAGTCAAGCGGCTCGTTGTCCACAGCGGGACTGTGGCGCGGTGGGCCTGCCGCGATTCGGTGGACACCTTGTTCATGCAGCCCGGTCCATCCGAGCTGACGCTTCGATTCATGGACTTCTCCCTTAAACCGAGGCTGCCCACCAAGTCGGGTCAAGCCCAGTCAGAGTTCGACCTTCCTCAGGTGAGCGACGATCCGTGGCGTCGAGAACGGTTTTCAGGCCGCTCGACCGGCGCTGATGAAGAGGAGCCTTCATTCGCGGCGGCGAAACCGGCCGAATATCGGCTTTCGACGCCGATCGACGGCTCCTGTCGGGGCTCGCGCGACCATCACAAGTCGGCCCACGTCCTAGAACTGCGGCGCGCGGTGTCGAAAGCAGAGGTGGAGGCCGCATTGATGAAGGCCGGAAGCCTTTCGACGCGGCTTCATTACAGCGGCGGTCGCGAATGAACCCGCTGCTTCATGTGGAGCAGTCGGTCGGAAGTGGCCAACGTGCCGTCGAAACGGGCCTTGGGGCAATTTCGCGAGCGCCAACGTTCAAAGGTGAAGGAACGAGCGGACGATCAGTGCTCGAATCGGCGATTCAGACGATTTCGCAGTGCCAATTCCTTCAAATTTGAAGGAGTCGAGACGGCGACGGGCCCGAAAAACGCGTTTCGGCCGCTCGCGAGCCCCCGAATTCTTCAATCTTCTAGGATCGCGGACTGAAAGTCCCCGCGCACGGACGGTTCGCCCGCACAAACGCCCGCCATTCCTTCAACTGACGTTGGCGCGAGGGCTGCTCAAGGGGTCTGCACGGTCGGAATTCACCGACCGCACACCAAGGAAGACCCACAATGAACGCAGTCACCTCGTTGTCATCGCAGATCAACGCCAACGTCCAGCTCATCCCCACCGGCCGCTTCGAACCGCTGTCCGTCGCGGGGGCGACCGTCGCCGAACTGCTGCAGCCGCTCACTGACGAGCAGGCGCGCAAGTGCTTCCTGAAGCTCACGACCGTGCAGCCGCGTCTCAAGGCTGAGCGCCTGGCTGCCGAGCTCGCCATGGAGGCGCTGACCACTGCGAAGGCCGAGCTCCGCCGCGTCAAGACCATCGCGGAGACCAAAGTCGACCTCGCCATGCGCATCGGTGACTTCTTTGAGTACACGGAGATCTCCGACTTCGAGAATCAGGACGACGCCTGGATCTTCACCGTCGAAGGCCTCGTGACCGCGTTCCGCGCCCGTGGAGAACAGCGCGTCGCCGACCGCCTCGCGGAGATTCTCGCCGAGTTGCAGGTCGTCACCGATGAGTTCAACCGCGCCACCGCCGAGTACGCCCGCGCCACGACGGCTTTCTCCATCGAGTACCGCACACTCTCGAGTGCCATCAATTTCGGTCGCGCCGTGCTCGCCGAACTCGGCGTCCCGATGCCCCGCGCCGCTCCGAAGAAGAAGGCGAAGCCGTCACCCACTCCGGCCGTCGTCGCCGAGACCGTTCCTGCGCCGGCTCCGACGCCGATGCCCGCGCCGACCCCTCTCGTCTGATGAAGTGAGGGGACATTGAGTTGTGAATCGACGCCGCTCTCTACGCACGCACGGGAGCGGCGTTTCGTTCTCGAGGTTCCACTTCCGCCCTCTTCCAACACGAGCGCCTCCACATGATCTCCACCAGCCGCTTCGAAAACCTGTCCGTCACCAGCTCTGCCATCGCCGAACTGTTGCAGCCACTCACTGACCGGAACGCGCGCGAGTGCTTCGAACGGCTCTCGACCCTGGCGCCGCGCATGCGGGCTGAGCACCTCGCTGTTGAGCGCGCCAGGGAGGCCATGACCGCAGCGAAGGCCGAGACGAGGCGCATCAACACCCGCTGCCAATCGCTCATCGTCTCCGCCGTGCGCATCGGGAACTTCCTCGGGTACGCCGAGATGTCCGACGTCGCGAACAACGGCGACGAGTGGCCCGACACCATCGAAGCCCTCATCACCGCCTTCCGGGCCCGTGGAGAAGACGGCAAGCCATTCGCCGACCGCTTCTCGGAGATCATCTCTGAATCGCGGGCCGTCGCGGCGGAGCTCAACCGCGCCACCGCTGAGTACGCGCGCGCAACCACCGCCTTCTCCGTCGAGTGCCGCGCGCTCTCGAAGGCGATCGCCTTCGCCCGAGCCGTGCTGACCAACCTCGGCGTCTCGATGCCCCGCGTGGCGCCGAAGAAGGCGAAGTCGCCCTCCCCTTCACCTGCTGTCGTCCCCGAGAACGTTCCCGCGCCGGCGCCGACGCAGCTGCCCGCGCCGCCCCCGACCGTCTGATGAAGTGAGGGAACATTGAGTTGTGAAACGAGACGCCGCTCTCTGCGCCACACGCAGGGAGCGGCGTTTCTGCGTTTTCAGAGGCCGTCAGAGCAGTGCGGCGGTTTCGGCGGGCAGTTCGGCACGCATGCGACGCCGGAATTCCAGCTGCGTTTCGGCTGGAGACTGAGCCACGAGATCTTCCAGATCGGCTGGCGTTCGCACTTCCACGAATCGCTCCTCAGGCTGAAGGAACACGACGCACACTTTGCCGAGACTCACGAGGCGCCCAGCGTTGGCGACTGTCCCGGCGCTCTTGCCGTCCCACACCATCAAACCCACGGTCGACATCTGCGCGAGCGCGCGATCTTTGGCGCTGTGAAACGCCGCTGTTCCCGGCCGCTCCGTGGTGCGCACGACCCGCGTCGGCCAAGCGCCAACATTGTTTCTGGGCGACTTACCGGTGAAGAACACCTCGACGTGTTGGTAGCGCCGCGCTGCGAGCGTGGCCTGCAATGCGCTGTCTGCGCCAGGCGCGTCACCCACAACTATGCGGAGCTGCTGCAAAACCATGCGCTCGAGACGCGCCAGCACCATCTCATGAACGGTCTTTACGTGCCGTGAGCCACCCAGAAAGACGATGGTCATCGTGAACTCCGGGTTCGGGTCAGTGTGAGCGCGGTGATGCGAGTCGCACCCGCAGCACGCAGACCTTCCGCAACAACGCTCATCGTCGCTCCTGAACGGAACAGGTCATCGAACAGTAGAATCGACTTGCCCTTCACCGTGAGCGAGTCGAACGCATGTGCGTCAGCAAGAAGTCTCTGCCGTTCTCCGAAATCGCCGACGTCTTTCAACTGGGCGATTTGCTGAGTGCGCGAGACCGCCGCGGAGGCGAAAGGAACGCCGAGAATTCCAGCGATTCGCCGACCGACTTCAGCCACGGCTGAACAGCGCGTGCACGTGTCGATGGCACCGGAACCACGACGTCGACCTGTGCGGCTCTCGAACGAAGCGCGGACACAGAGGTCTCGGCGAGGTCGTCAGCCGGCGAGACGTCCTGCGAGTACTTGAGTCGATACAACGCATCGCCGACCTGCGTGCGCTTCGTGTCGTACTGGGCGTGCCCGTACTCGTCGTAGCCGATGAACTCGCTGCTCACGGTGTGCAGGTCGAGCGCGAGTCCAAGCTGCCACGGTCCATAGAGCAGCTGCGGAGTGTGCGGGAGCACGGCCATGGAGGTTTCATAGCGCTTCCGTATCGAGTTGCGCACTCGCCGCTCCCTGGGCGCGCACGCGTGATGGCGGCGCGGACTGCAGCGAAGGCTGAGCTGCGCCAGTGCGGCACCATCACCCCGAAGTAGCCCACCGCTGACGTACGCTCCGCCCGCCGATGACGGACCACTGCACCCTCTACGTCCCGCTCCCGTTCTTTCCTTCCGCCGACCAGCTCACGCCGCTCGCCAGAGGCGCGAAGGTCGAAGTGAACGACGCCGCTCGAACCGCGCGCATCACCTGGCGCGGCCTCGAGGTGCAGCTCACCTGTCTGCCGCCGGGAGACGTCGGCGAGCACCTCCAGGGGCTCGCTGGCTACGTGGCGGCGAATGGAGGCAACCCCGCCCTGCAGACGCGCGTGCTGCACACCCGCTCGGTTTACGGCTGCACCATCGAGCCCGGCTTCGATGACGAGGGTCGCGTCGCCGCCTTCGTGGGCGGCCTCGCGCACGCGGCCAACGGCCTGCGCTTCGAGGGTGGCGACCTCTTCGGTCCCGACGGACGTTCGATTCTACGCGACGGCGCGCTCCCCACCCCTGACGCCCGCCGCGTGCTGGCGCGCGCCCGGGTGCTGCTGGCGCTCGCGGTGCGCGGGCTGCTCGAAGACGACACCGGTACGCCGCAGCAAGCCGACGCCGAAGCCCTGCGCCAGAAGCTCGCCGCCTGGGCCAACGCCGAGGTCGCCGACGAGCTCGAGCCCGACGAGCGCGACTTCCTGCACGCGCCCCTGGGCAAGGTCGACCGGCAAGACGTGGTCAATGCCGTGTGGCAGGCCGAAGGCGCGCAGGTGCTGCTCTGGGCGCTGAAGCTCCAGCCGTTGCCGCCGCATGACGGCCAGGTTCACCCCTACGAGGTCGCGAAGACCACCGGTGTGCTGAGCCCGCCGCCCCCGGCGCTCCACGCCGCCACGCTTCGCCCCGCGGGTGAAATCGAAGCGCTCCGCCGGGCGCTTCTCGGCATTCACTGGAGGCTGGTGGAGTTCCGCGTGAAGCCCGGCCCCGTCGACTTCGTGGCGTTCGCGCAGAAGAACTGGTTCGGCGGGTTCTCGCTCAGCGGCGTCGCGTTGGCTGACAAAGACCTGGCGGTCGGCGGCGTGCCCTTGAGTCAGGCCGAACCGCAGCAGGTGGGGCTGACGAGCTCCATCGCCCTGGAGCGGCACCGCGCCGCGAATTGGCTCATCGGCGCCGAGCCTGTCTATTCGCGCGTCGTCGCGCCGACGTAGCTCAGGGCGGGAACGTCACCCGCGACCAGTATTGGTCGATGGTCCGCAACACCTCGACGAACACGTCGAACCCCAGCGGCTTGACGAAATACCCGGCGCAGTTGAGCCGGTGCGCTTCCTCCCGGTCTGACGCGAGCACCGAGGTGGTGAGCATCAACAACGGGGTGTGCCGCAAGGCCTCGTCAGCGCGCACCAGGCGCATGAACTCCAGGCCGTTCATTCTGGGCATGTTGATGTCCAGCAGCACGAGCCGCCGCTCCCGGGGCATCGTGGTGCCGCGGAGGATCTCCAGCGCCGCGAAACCGTCGGCCGCCTCGAAGAGCCGGTGCGCGACCCCGCCTTTCTTCAGCGCGCGCCGAAGCGTCATCCGGTCAATGGAGTCGTCGTCGACGGCCAGCAGATTCAACACCCGAACTTCACGATCTGACGCACTGGGGAAACGGTCGACGCGTGCGCAGAGGGCCGACGCCTCACCCTACTCCCCGAGCGTTTTCTGTCACGGCTTTGCTCGACGGAATGGGCAGCTCATGCGGAATGCGCAACGTGAAGCGGGCCCCTTCGCCCACGCGGCTGTCGACCTCGATGGTGCCGCCGACCTGATCGACCACCATCGCGCACAGCGGCAGGCCGAGCCCCACGCCCACGCCGACCGGCTTGGTGGTGAAGAAGGGCTCGAAGAGCCGCTCGCGCACCTCGTCGCTGATGCCGCCACCCGAGTCGGACACCGAGAGCACCGCGCAGTCACCCTCGTTGCGCGTGGTGACCTCGATGCGATGCCGCTCGCCTTCGGCCAGCTGACGCGTCTCGAGCGCCTGTCTGGCGTTGATGAGCAGGTTCAACACCACCTGATGCAGGCGCTGCCGCGGCGCATGTTCGACCCACGCGTCGTCGAGCGATCGCACCAGCTCGGCGCGCAACGAGAGGTCCCGCTCGGTGAGCACCAGCGTCGAGCGCGCCACCTCCGCGAGGTTCACGCGCTCGGGCGCATCGTCCTGGCCGCGCATGAAGCTCTTGAGCTCGCGCACGATGGACCGCATGCGCTCGCCGCCTTCGAGCGTCTCGTCGATGATCGGCTGCACGTCGGTCAGCACCTCGGCGATGCCGAGCCGTCGTTCGATCGCGCGACCTTCTTCTGCCGACCGATGCCACGCCTCGAGCGCCTGCTTCAGCGAGCCCACGTAGTCGCGCAGGGTGCCGAGGTTCGAGAGCACGAAGGCCAACGGGTTGTTGATCTCATGCGCCACGCCGGCGGCGACCTGCCCGATGGCCGCGAGCTTCTCGGACTGGGCGACCTGCACGAGGATCTGCCGGTCGCGCTCGGCGTCAGCCAGTCGGAGCAGATTGCGCACCCGCAGGGTCAACGTGCGCCGCGACACCGGGCGGTGGAGGTACTCGTCACCACCGGCTTCCAGCGCAGCCTGCTCGAGCGCGTCGTCGACCGGCGCCGCGGTGAGGAAGATGATGGGGATCTTTCGCCACTCCGCCCGGGCGCGAATGCGACGGCAGACCTCGAGCCCGTCCATGCCCGGCATGTGCATGTCGAGCACCACCAGCGAAATGCGGAGCTGACCCAGCTGCGCCAGCGCGTCGAGCCCGTTCGACACGGCGAGCACGTCGTGACCTGACAGCTCGAGGTAGCGGGTGACGATGTGGCGGTTGTCGTCGTCGTCGTCGACCACGAGAACGCGCGTGCGTTCGGGGGCGTCGGTGTTCATTCTCGCTCTGCTCCGGGGTCAGTGACTCGCAGCCCACAGCGGAGGACCCGGAGCAGGAAGTTCGTTGTGACAGCAATCATCGACCGCGTCGAGGCACGACGCGGAGGGTGTTTTGAGACCGTATTGACAACCAACGCATACCTACAGCATGGTGCGCGCGCTGTTCTGGGTCGTCTGGGTTGGTGGTGGTGAACCGAATGCAGTTTGGCGTCGTTGTGTGTGTTGTATTTGCGGTGTCCGGGAGCTGCGCGAAGTCGGAGCGCGCTTCCGAACCGGGTGTTTCGACTGAGAGATTGTTGCCAGACACGAGCTTCGTTCCGCTCGGTCGGGGGCTCGATCGCGAGACAGTGGTGAGTCGCCCCACTTCGTTGCGCTCGCGCAGTTCCGGGCGCGCACGGAGTGGGCAGGTGAACTCCGTGGGGAGTCGAGCTCGTGTCGACTGGTGCGGCCGTCGGGCACGCTCGAAGACTTCGTGAACATCTGCGGAGACTTCGACTTGGTCAGAAAGACCTACGGAGGGCACGTGGTGCTGGCCTGGCGGCGTGACCCGTCTCGCCCCGCGGTGGAGTCACTGATGGCCGAGATGCTCGGCGCGGCGACCGTCGGAGCGACGTTCGACCCGCTCGCAAACCTCGAAGCGTTGTTCAACCAAGGGCTTGGTGCCGAGCAGTTGGTGCTCGAGAGCTTCGGGATGCCGGTGCAACCCCGACCACCACCCTGCCTTCGGGGCTCACGGTCATCTCGGTGCGCGACGCGCTCATCTACTTCAAGGATGTTGCGGGGACGAACTCACAGCTGTTCCAGCGCACCGTCGATCACACGACGCGGCAGTACACGCACGAGGAGGTCGCGATGTGTCTCGGTCAGGCGCCCGCAGTCTCGCGGGAAGACTGGGTGTGCATTCAGAACACTCTTTCCGCCCTCGTCGAGCTGCGCGACGGCGTCGGTGAGTCGGCGTTTCAGCGGAATCAGTACGAGCAGCACGAGCTGGCGCTCCAGGAGCTCGTGTCGCGGTTGTGACGCCCGGAAGACGCATCACGCTGGTGAGCACCACGCCGATCAACAAAGACCGAAACCCGGGCGCGCAAGTTCAGTGCGTGCGGTTCGATAGTCTCTGATTCACTCTCTGCGATGAGCCGCGAAAGAACAGCGATGGCTGCACACCTCAAACCAGCCGGCAGCGGAGCTGTTCTGTTCGTAGCGACCGTCGTCGGGGCGTCTGCCTGCGCCCCCGCGTCACCGCCGAGCTGCTTCACCGCCCGTCCCGAGACCATTGCGACGTGCACGGCCGTCACTGAAGACACGCTGTCGTTCGTCTCCGGCGAACCGGCGGACGAGTTCGAAAAGTACTGTGAGAGCGAGTGCCTCGACGTCAGCGGGGCGGTGGTGATCTCGGGCTACGCGCGGCTCGCCGACGTCCCGCTGCTGGCGAAGATGAGACACGTCTTCGCGCTGCGGATCTACGTCGACACGCTTTCCAATCTGGAAGGACTCGAGTCGATCGAGAGCGTCGTTTCACTGGGACTTCGCGGAAGCGCGCGTCGCGGTGGCGAACAGCCAGCAGCGGTCTTCTCCAGTCTGAGAGGGCTCCGTACTTCCTCTCTGACCTCTCTTTCATTCATGGATACCTTCGCCGTCTTCTCAGGCTCAGAACTGCGTGAGGTCGAGATGATCGACCTCGAGAACGTTGCGGGCCCCGAGGTCGATGTCTCTGAGATCAATCCGACCACACTGAGCCTCAGCCGCAGCCCGGAAGTCGCACGGCTACGGCTGGGCGCGGGCCCGATGACGGAGGTGACCATTGAATCGGCCCGGGATTTCCGGAGGCTCTCAAGAGAGGGAAGCTGGAGCCAATGGGAACAGGGAAGAGGTATCCGAAGG
>QFQP01000060.1 GCA_003243425.1 Archangium gephyra
TCCCCCGCGACGTGCACGCACGAAAACCTCGCGCACCGCTCCCATGAAGAGCCCGGCTCACCCCTTGATCAATTGACGCAGCACCTCGGCCTGTTTCGTCGCGTCACGCACGCGCTTCCATTCACCCGAAGCCCGGTGCGCGACCAGGTGCCGCAGCGGCCCGAGGAAAATACCGAGGATCAACAGGGCGCCGATGATCAACGTCAGCACCGCGAGCCCGGTTTCGTGACGCAGGAACTTCGAGAGCGACACGCCAATCATCGCCACGATGGGCGTCACGAACAGCAGTGAGAAGCCGAAGACGAGAACGTCGCCACGCTCGGCGGCTTCGGCGCGCTTCTCGTTCCGCTCGAGCACCTGCTGGTACGACTGCGCTTCACGCTCGAGCGCCTCGGCGAGCGTCGACAGGTGCAGGTCTGGCACCGTCGAGGCTTCGAGTTCCCTGATGCGCGCCTGCAGCCGCTCGATGTCGTCGCGGCTCATCGCAGCCCCTCGAACATGAGCACGCCGAACGAGGCGACGATGGTGACGCCACCGACCGTGCTGTCGAGCGCCCAGCCGCCGGTGACCATGGCGATGCAACCAGCCGAGAGCACGACGAAGCGCAGCGCACCACGTTGAGCGCCTTCCCAGGTGCGCGTGCTTCCACGGCGGCGCTGGCGGCGGAGCTCAGCCAGTGAGCGCCGGGCGCGGTCAGCGGCGGCTTCTCGTTCACCCAGCGAGGCCTCGAGCGCGGCGACACGGCCTTCGAGCTCGGCGAGTTTTTCGGCCACCTCGTCCGCGTCAGCTGAGTTGGCCACGAAAAGCCCCGCTCCCCGACCCTGAGGGTCATTCCGGTGGAATGTCGTCGAGCCGGAACCGCTGCGCCTTGCTCTTTCCCGGCGGCACCTGGAGCGACAGCTTGCGACGCACGCCATCGTCACCCAGCACCGTCAGCAGGTGCGTTCCCACCGGCAGGCTGAACGACATCATGGACCCCTCGGCCAGCTTCGTCTTTCCCTTCCAGATGGTGGCGCCTGACGGAATCACCAGCGTCACTTCGCCCTTCTCACGAACCGGCGGTTTCACCGTCAGGTCCACCTTCTTGTCCGGGGTCGGTTCGGCGACGACGTTGGGTGTCGGCTCGACGCCCGGCAATTCGGTGCCCGGCAGCTCGGTCCCCGGCAGTTCCGCGATGGGTTGCGCAGGCTCGGGCGTCACCGGCCGCGGCTCGCTCCGCATCGCGAGGTACACCAGCCCGCCGGCGGCCAGCGCGACCACCACCGCGAGCATCGGCCACATCTGCGAAGAAGACCGGGGCGCCGCGGTCGACACCACGCTCGCTTCCGTGGGCGCGAAGTCTTCGGCCTTCGGGAGCTTCTTCACCGAGGGCCGGGGGCGGGCCGGCTTCAACTTCGCCGCAGAAACCGCGGGCTTGACCGCCTTCATGCGAGGGTCGGAGACCGATGAACCGACCCTCACCGCCTTGGGCCTGGCAGGCGCGGCGCCTTCGTCGGTGTCGCGCTCGTGATCCGTCGATGACGACTTGCGGAAGGCCTCGGCGGCGGCGGTCACCGAGCGTTGATCCTTCGCGCCGGCAGAGTCGAACAGCCGCTGCGCCGCTTCGATCTTCGCGGCGAAGCGCTGCTTCATGAAGTCCGCGCGCTCCTCGGTGTCGAAGAGCAGGTGGCCGCACTGCGAGGTCAACGCCCGCGCCATGTCCCGCGCCGAGCGGTAGCGCTGATTCACGTCGCGCTCGAGGGCCTTCATGGCCACGTTCGAGAGCTCTTCGGGCACCGACGGCTCGACCTCGTGCGGCGGCACGATGGGCTCCGACAGAATCATCTTCAGCTCGGCGAGCTCGGTGTCGGCCGAGAAGAGGCGCCGGCCGGTCACCATCTCCCAGAGCACCACGCCGAGCGCGAACACGTCGCTGCGGCCGTCGATCTGCTCGCCGCGCACCTGCTCGGGCGACATGTAGCCGGCGGTGCCCTTCACGGTACCGGCGCGCGTACGGGCCAGCGCGCCCTTGGCCTTGGCGATGCCGAAGTCGAGCAGCTTCACCTGCCCGTCGTACGTCACCATGATGTTCTTCTGCGCCACGTCGCGGTGGATGACCGGCGACTCTTCACCGTTGGGCAGCTTGAAGGTGTGCGCGTAGTGCAGCGCCTGCGCACACTCGAGGACCACCGACGCCGAGTAGCCCACCGGCAGCACCGCCTGCTGGTGCGCGCACGCGGCGACGACCTGGTTGAGGTCCTGGCCGGCGATGAACTCCATGGCCACGAAGAGCCCGGTCGACGGATCATTCCCGAGTTCGAACACCTGGCAGATGCTGGGGTGCGAGAAGGCGCCAGTGACGCGCGCCTCGTCGAGGAACATCTTCACGAAGTTCTCGTCGCCCGCAGCCTCCGGGAGGATGCGCTTGATGACGACGAACTTGCGGAAACCACCGGGGCCCTGCGTCGAGGCGAGCGAGAGCTCGGCCATGCCGCCCTTGGTGAGCTGGGCGAGAACGTCATATCTCCCTACGCGCTCACTCACGGCGGCGAACTGTATATCGCCCATGCGTCGCTTCGACCCCTGTGTGAAGCCTGTGGTTCGACTGGTGAAAAACCGTCAGTCGTGTGGGTAACCGGCCGTACACCCGGCTACATGTGGGACCCTGCGGAAAACCCCGGTGCTTCTCCACATGCGGGTTTGGCGCAACAGGTTGATGTTCTTACAGAAACCGGGCTTCCCACAACTTCGTCGCCTCTACTGCTTCTGCTGGTTGATCAGATGACAGTTTAAACAGGAGAAGCAGTGGCACATCGCGAGCAAGTGCGTGAACCTTTTGCCCTTTGCGATGGGAGAAGTGCCACGTGACTGTCAGCTCCCGAACGCTGCTGTGCCTGAGCCTGTTGATGGCGGCGCTCAGCTGCAGGGACTGTCGAGACCCGAACATCGCGGGCGTGACCGGGGCGCTGCGCTTCGAGCCCACGGAGCTGCGCTTCGATGCCGTCTACGCAGACGGAGTGGCCCGCACACGCGACGTCACGCTCATCAACGAGGGTCGGGCCACGGTCGACGTCAAATGGACCAGCCTGGCCGCTCCGTTCGCCTCAGAGCTGCCCACGCGGTTGGTGCCGGGCGCGAACACCGTCACCATTCAGTTCACGCCGACGGCGCCGGGGCGCTTCTCGCAGCGCCTGGGCGTTCAGTTCGACGACGGGTCGGGCAGCAATCGCGAAGAGCTCAACGAGCAGGGCGCGACCCTCGACATCGCCGCGGTGGTGCGTGAGACGCCCACGTGCACGGCGAGCTCGGCGTGCCTGACCGCGCGCTTCGACCTGCTGCGCGAGACGTGCGTGGAAGACCCGGTCGAAGACGGCACCACCTGCGATTCAGACTCGCTGTGCCTCGTCAACCCGCGGTGCGAAGCCGGCCGCTGCGTCGGCACCGCGCGGACCTGTGAGGACAACAACAAGTGCACCATCGACGTCTGCTACCCGCTGACGGGCTGCGAGTTCCTGCCGGCGCCTCCGTGCCCGGGTGACGGCCTGTGCATGGGCGGCACCTGCGACCCGCAGACCGGCTGCAACATGACGCCGCGTGAAGACGGCGCGTTGTGTGGCACCACCGGCGAGAGCGAGTCGTGCACCGAAGTGAAGGTGTGCATCGAAGGCGCGTGCGTCGTGAGAGATCCACCCGATGGCTACGTGTGCGCCGAAGCCTCGCCGTGTTCGGTCGAAGGCCGCTGCGTCGGTGATGTCTGTGTGAAGGCCACACCGCCGACGACCCTGCAGCCGCGGTGGTCCTACGACGCGCGGTTCGACTTCGATCCCGACGCGGGCACGTTCTACCCGCCGGGGTTGCATGACTTCGTGCTCGAGCCGGGCGGTGAAATGTCGCTCTCGGGCTTCTTCGGAGCGCCTTCCAACCTGCGCGCCAACACGCCCGCCGCGAAGCCCACGCCCATGGGCACCTCGCGCCGCTGCATTCTCTGGGGCAACCGCTACGTGTGCGCCGACTACCCGTCGTTCCCCAACGGCCAGGTGTCGGGCATCGACCTCGCGACCGGCGACACGTTGTGGACGTTCAACATGCGCACCGCGCGGCCGGACTTCCTCGCGATTGCGCCGGTGATGTTCCTCGCGCGGCTCGTGGTGCAGGGCAGCGACCGGCTGGCGGCGGTGTTCGAGGGCTACCCCACCGACGACAACCAGGGCACGCAGTGCCGCCGGTACTTCATCGCCGTCATCGACGCGCAGGGGAACCTGGTGCAGGCCCAGCACATCACCGACCCGCTGCTCGACCAGTGCAACCACCCGCACCCGTACGGCGTGGCGGCTGACGCGCTGGGCAACCTCTTCGTCGCCTTCTCGCCCACGCTGTCACCCCAGGCGCCGCTGGTGCCCGACGACACCACGTTGATCATGAGCTGGTCGCGCGACGGCGTCTTCCGCTGGAAGCGCACCAACACCGGCATGCGCGGTGGTGAGCTGGCCGTGGCGCGGGGGCTCCTCTACGCCGAGTACACGAGCTCGGTGGTCGAGGCGACGAGCGGCATTCCGGTGTTCTCGATTCCCACCGAGCTGGGGCGCGCGGTGACGTCGAACTCTCGGTTGATCCCCGCGCCGATGGAGTTCGGCACCACGTTGTCGGGCTACGAAGCGGGCCAGTCGACGCTGCGGTGGACGCGTCAGCTGCCTGATCAATGGACGTTCTGGTCGGATCAATTGCGGCTCGCGCGGTGGCAGACCTCGAAGGGGCAACGCACCATCGCGCTCACGTGGTTGCAGCGGGGCTCGCTCGTGGCTCCCGAGTTCGCGCTCTATGGCGTCGACGTGCAGGACGGCTCGGAGGCCTTCGTGTGCAAGACGTACCTGCCGGTGATTCGCACACCGCCGCAGCTGTTCGAGGTCGCGAACGGCTCGCTGGGCGTGATGAATGGCGCGATGGACTTCGACGACGCGTCGCCGGCTTGTAACAAGTGTGATCCACCGCTCGCGGGGAGCAGCGGCTCGTTCTTCTCGATTTCGACGCCGACGTTGTCGGTGGCCGACGAGCCGTGGGTGGGAACGTTCGGCGGCGCGGGTCACGATCACCGCGAAAACTGACAGTTCGGTTTTCTTGGGGGTGAGGGCTCAGCGCACCTTTCAAGAACGTCGCCGTGGTCGTTCGACTGCCGTAGTAGACCCCGCGCATGAGCCGCATCGCCGTCATCATGGGCAGCTCGAGTGACTGGGAAACGCTGCAGCACGCCGCGACCACCCTCGACGAGTTCAAGGTTCCCTACGAAACGCACGTCATCTCGGCGCACCGCACGCCGGAGCTGATGTTCGACTTCGCGAAGACCGCGGCGGACGAAGGCTTCTCGGCCATCATCGCGGGCGCCGGTGGTGCGGCTCACCTGCCGGGCATGGTCGCGGCGCTCACGTCCTTGCCGGTGCTCGGAGTGCCGGTGCAGTCGCGCATGTTGTCGGGCGTCGATTCGCTGCTGTCCATCGTGCAGATGCCGGCCGGAGTTCCCACCGCGACCTTCGCCATCGGCAATGCGGGTGCGGTGAACGCGGCGCTGTTCGCGATTCGGATGCTCGCGGTGAATGACGCAAGTCTGCGCGTCAAACTCGGCGCGTACCGTGAGAGCCAGGCGCAGAAGGCGCGGGCCTCGACGTCGTTGTTGAAGAAGGCGACGGCTCCGCAGAAGAGCGAGAAGCAGAGAGGAGAGCTCGGCCGCCGAGAACGCGACCAGAAGCCGGAGCGCTCGCAGGGAATCCGGCGGGCATCAGCGCCGGACGTGACGAGCTCGAAGCGGAGCGCAGAGATCGGCCGCCGAGAACGCGACCAGAAGGCGGAGCGCTCGCAGGGAATCCGGCGGGCATCAGCGCCGGACGTGACGAGCGCGAAGCGGAGCGCAGAGCTCGGCCGCCGAGAACGCGACCAGAAGCCGGTGCGCTGATCATGTCCACCATCGGCATCCTCGGAGGCGGGCAGTTGGGGCTCATGCTCGCTGAATCTCTCGACCGGCTCGGTCAGGGCGTGTGGGTGCTCGAGGCTGATCAGGACTCCCCGTGTGCGCAGCGCCGCGCGAACGTCGTCGACGAACCGCACGCGCAGTTCTTCTCGCGCGTCGACGTGGCGACCTTCGACTCCGAGAACACGCCGTCGGCGCCGTTGCTGCCCTTCGCAGCCAAGTTGATTCCGTCATTGTCGGTCCTCGAGACCACGCAGCACCGCGCGAGAGAAAAGAACTTCCTCCGCGACCACGGCTTCAGAACCGTTCACTTCCAGGTCGTGGAGCCCGGCGGCGACGTTCACGCCGCGGCCCGCGCGTTCGGCTTCCCCTGCATCGCGAAGTCGGTGCTCGGCGGCTACGACGGCAAAGGCCAGCTCCGGCTCCGGAGTGAAGCGGACCTGCCCTCGCTCGCGCACGACGCGCCCGGCGGCTGGGTGCTCGAAGAGGTGCTGCACCTCGACGTGGAGATCAGCTGCATCGTGGCGCGTGATGCCCGCAACGCCGTCACCTTCCCGGTGTTCGAGAACATCCACACCCACCACGTGCTCGACTTCACGGTGCTGCCGGCGCGCGTGGAGCAGCGCGTTCAAGACGAGGCGCGCGTCGTCGCCGACGGCATCGCGAAGGCGCTCGACCTCGAAGGGCTGCTCACCGTCGAGTTCTTCGTGGGCACCGGGCGCGACGGCGTGCGTCGCGTCTACGTGAACGAGCTCGCGCCGCGCGTGCACAACTCGGGGCACGTGACGCGCCAGGCGTGCACCGTCAGCCAGTTCGACGCGCTCGCGCGGTTGCTCGCCGGCGTGCCCGTCGTGCAGCCCGAGGTGCACCGTGGAGCGTGGTGCATGGGGCAGCTGCTCGGTGACGTGTGGCTCGCGCAGGGGCGTTCGGGCGGAGCGTTGGAGCTGTCGGCGTGGAAGAACTTCCCCGACGTGGTCGACGTGTACCTGTACGGAAAACGTGAAGCGCGGCGCGGCCGGAAGATGGGTCACTTCGTCACCCACGCCGATACGCCGGAGCGCGCGTTGGAACGTGCGCGTCTGTTCCGCGAAGCGCTCTGCGCGAAGTGATGTCTGACGCAACCCGGGAACTCACGCGACTGCTCAACCACTGGCGCGCCGCGCGTCACGAGAGCACGTCGGAGTTGATCCACCTCGTCGGTGGGCTCGTTCGTTTCGAACCTTCACCACTCCCGAAGCGGGGTCAGAAGGCCGCCGCGCTCGAGTGGCTCGACGTCACCGCGCGTGAGGGCCCGGCGACGTTGAGCCTGCGCCTCGCGCAACTCGAACCGTTGATCAGCGACTGGTCCCCGTCGAACCTCTGGCCGGTCTTCGAGGCCCTCGCCACGCGCGCGCCGGACCCACGGTTGGGCACGTTCGCGACGCGGTTGCTCGTGGGCGACGTTCGCGTCGACTTCACCGACAAGTTCCTGCGGCGGCTCCTCAACTGCGTCGAGGTGCACGGCGACATTTCGCACTACCGCGCGCTCGAGGTGGGCTTCAGCACCCGCATGCTCGACGGTGGGCTGGCCGAGCGCGCGCTGCGGTTGATGAAGAAGGGCCTGACCGCCAGGGTCGTCGGCCCCGAGCTGCCGCAGAGCGAGCGCGCGTCACTCGCCAGCCAGCTGTGGGAACCGGGCGAGCTCCCCTCGTCGTCGAATGATCTCCTCGCGCTGGTCTACGAAGATCCCCACGACCTCTCGCGCCGGCAGGTGCTCGCCGATTCATTGCTCGAACGTGCTGACCCACGCGGTGAGTTCATCGCGCTGCAGCTCGCAAGGACCGATGAGAAGCGGCAGCTCGCGTTGATCAAGAAGCACGGCAAGACGTGGCTGGGGCCCTTCGCGAAGGTCGTCGACGACTTCACCTTCGAAGACGGCTTCGTCTCGCGCGTGCAGTTGAGGCACCTCACCCTCGCGCAATTTCAGGTGCTGTCGGCCGCGAAGGAGTGGGCGACCGTGAAGCGCGTGCGTCACGGCGTGCAGCGCTTCTCGCGCACCATGATCAGCCTCGAGGACCCTGGCGCCGTCTCTGCAGAAGCGCTGCGGGGCTACCTGCGCGACAAGCTCTCGCTGCCGATTTCGCAGCTGGTGCTGGAAGAAGTCACCGACGAGACGCTGCCGTTGTTGATGTCGTTTCAGCGCTTGAAGTCGCTCTACGTGCGCATCCACTCGTCGCGGCTGACCAATGCGCTGGTGAGCGCCAACTGGCCGGCGCTCGAGTCACTCACGCTGCTCGGCACCCATTTCGACAGCGGCGTGACTGCCTGGCTGGGCGCGCGCGGGGTGATGAAGTTCTCGAACCTCACCTTGATGGCCGAGCACTCGGGCGACGCGCTCGAGCTTCGGCATCGAGACGGTGGGTTCGTGCTGCATCTGCGCCATGTGGCGACTTTGCTCGACCCTGTGCGGCTGTTGCGCACTGTGGCGCGCGTCATCAACGTGAAACCGCTCCGCATTCGTGCGCAGTTCGTGCGGCCGCCGCGGGCCGTCGAAGAAGCAGCGCTGCGTTCTCTCGCGGAGCCGTTGGGAATTCCCATCGATTGGATCCGCGGAGGAAGTGTGGGCTGAAGTTTGCATCGTGTCGGTGCATGAAACGACTCGAGTCGAGAGTGGCGCTCGTGACGGGCGCAGCGAGTGGAATCGGTCGTGCTGCGGCGCTGCGGCTGGCGTCGGAAGGCGCGGCGGTGCTGGTCACCGACATCAATGAAGAAGGCGGAGCCGAGACCGAGAAGACGATTCTCGAGGCCGGTGGCCGCGCTGACTTCGCCAAGCATGACGTCACCAGCGAGCAGGCGTGGGACGCGGTGTTGAAGCAGGTCGTTCAGGAGTTCGGGGGCCTCGACATTCTCGTGAACAACGCGGGCGTCGGCGACCTCTCGACCATCGCGGAGACCACGTTCGACGCGTACCGGAAGACGGTGTCCGTCACGCAGGACTCGGTGTTCCTCGGCATGAAGCACGCCGAGAAGTTGTTGATCAAATCAGGCCGGGCGAAGCGCGCGTCGGTGATCAACATCTGCTCCATCTTCGGCTCGAGCGGAGGGTTCGGGACCTCGGTCGGCTACCACGCCGCCAAAGGTGCAGTGCGCGTGATGACCAAGACGCTCGCGCTGCACTGGGCGGGTCACGGCGTTCGCGTGAACTCGATTCACCCCGGCTTCATCGACACGCCCGCGCTGGCCGCGGCGAAGAACACGCCGGCAGAGAAGGCGATGTTGGACCTCACGCCGTTGGGGCGCCTGGGCTCCGTCGAAGAGGTCGCCGGCGCGATCGCGTTTCTGGCGAGCGATGACGCGACGTTCATCACCGGCTCGGAGCTGTACGTGGACGGTGGCTACATGGCGCGCTGACGTGCGGTCAGAGCACCGCTGCGGCGCCGTCATCGCCTCGCATGACGACCTTGTTCGATGACGTGCTGCGCCTCCGCCCACAGGCGGTGGCGTACGAAGTTCAGCGACGACTCACCCGGGAATTCCCGAACCGCTTCGTCATGATGACGAGGTCGGACCTCTTCCACCCGCACCAATTCTTCTACGACAAGCAGGCCACACGAACGCTTCACCCGGCGGTCATCGACGTCGTCGACCACTGGCCAGGAGACGAAGAGAACCGCCGCGTCACCGTCGAGCCTCGTCACCGCCGCGAGACGATGACGTGGAATGATCAGCAGTTCGAAATCGTCACCATCACGCTTCGCGAGAACAACGACGTGGAGACCTTGAGCTTCATCGTCGGCGATACCCCTGACGCCACCAGGACGTTCTTCCTCGCGGTCTGCACCTGGTGCTCCAACACGCGCGGCGCGGTGCTCACCTACGAGAACGGCTGCTTCGGCCGCAGCGAAACACTCTTCCGGCAGATTCAGAGCGCGTCGTTCGACGAGCTGATCCTCGCGCCGGAGCTCGCGACCTCGGTGCGTGACGACGTCCGGCGCTTCGTCGACGCGAAGAACACCTACGCGAAGCTCAACGTGCCGTGGAAGCGCGGGCTGTTGCTGCTCGGCGCTCCGGGCAATGGAAAGACGCACATGCTCCGCGCGCTCGTGAAGGAGACCGGGTGGCAGTGCTTGTACGTGCGCAGCTTTCGCAGCCGTCAGGGCGACGCCGAGCGCGGAATTTCACAGGTGTTTGCGCGAGCGCGCCGCGCGGCTCCGTGCGTGATGGTGCTGGAAGACCTCGACTGCCTCGTGGGCGACGACAGCCGGAGCGCGTTGCTCAACGAGCTCGACGGCTTCGCGTCGAACCAGGGGCTGTTGATCATCGCCACCACCAACCACCCCGAGAAGTTGGACCGCTCGCTGTTGGACCGCCCGAGCCGCTTCGACCGCAAGTTCCACTTTCCACTGCCGGAGCCGCGGGAACGCCGCGCGTACCTCGAGAAGTGGCGCAGCTCGCTCGAGCCGTCGCTGCACTTTGACGACGAGACGCTGGGCGAAGTGGTCGAGGGCACGCACGGCTTCACGTTCGCCTACCTCAAGGAGCTCACGTTCGCGGCGATGATGGCCTTCGTCGATGCGGGTGCGCCGATGCGCACCGTCGTGACGCAGGTGTTGGCGAACCTGCGCGGCGAGATGTCGAGCGCGCGGAAGCTCTTGCCGCCGACCCCGGGCACCGAGCGGAAGATCAGCTTGAGCATGTGACCGCCGGAACTCAGGTCGGGGCGAACGCGATGACCGAGTACGACACCGTCTCTCCACTCGAGACGTTCACGTAGGCGTGCTTCTGATCTCCGTTGAACGCCACCACGTCACCCGGCGCGAGCCGGTACGAGCTCCCACCGACGATCAACTCCACCGCGCCGCGTTCGCACGTGAGGTACTCGCGCGTGCCTTCCCGATGCGGAACCCCGGTCAAGCGCGCGCCGGGGGGAAAGAACATGCGCTCGAGGTCGAGCCCCGCGAGCGTCTCGGGCAACAGGCTGCGAATCGTCACCGCCCCGCGCGTGCGTGCACGAAGCGCGTCGACCTTCACCACTTCGACGTCGTCACGGCCGCGGCTGATCAACTCCTCCACGCGAACCTGCAGCGCGTTGGCCGCTTTGATCAGCACCTGCAGCGTGGGGTTCGCTTCACCCGATTCCAGGTGTGTCCACGTGGCGCGGGGCAGACCCGCCAGCTTCGCCATCTGCGCCTGACTCAAGCCGCGCAGCTCGCGGCAACGGCGAACGTTCGACCCCAGGTGCCCTGCTTCGTCGGTGGCCATCACGGCTCCTTTGAGAACCTCATGCCAATGTGTTGGCGGAGTGGGCGACAGAATGGCCGCTTCGATTGCAGTTTGTGAATCATGAAGACGAACTGGAAGGCCGTCGTCACGGGAGCGAGCCGCGGGCTCGGCGCTGCACTGTCTGAAGCGCTCGCCGCCCGGGGTATCGAAGTCGCGTTGGTCGCTCGTTCGGCTGACGCGTTGAACGAGGTGGTCACGCGCATTCGGAAGAACGGCGGGAGGGCGCACGCCATCGTCGCTGACGTCGCCGACAAGGACGCCACGTACCGCATTGCCGGTGAAGCGATGGCGGCGATGGGCAGCGTCGACCTGCTGGTGCACAACGCGAGCGCGCTCGGGCCCACGCCGCTGCAGTTGCTGCTCGACACCGACTGCGAAGACCTCGAGGCCGTGCTGCAGACCAACGTGGTCGGTGCGTTCCGGCTCACCAGGGCGCTCGTCGGGCCGATGGTGCTCAGAGGCAGTGGGGTCGTGGTGCAGATCAGTTCTGACGCTGCGGTGCAGCCGTACGAGCGCTGGGGCCTCTACGGGGCCAGCAAGGCTGCGGGTGATCAACTCACGCGCATTCTCGCCGCCGAGGTGAAGGCGTCAGGCGTGAGGGTCATCACCTTCGACCCCGGCGAGATGGATACACAGATGCACGCTGAGGCGATGCCCGAGGCGGATCCTTCGATGCTGGCGCGGCCGAGCGACGTGGCAGCGAGGTTGATTCGGGAGCTCTTCGAGTGATGCCCTCACCCCGACCCGCGCCGACCTCGTTGCTGCTGGGCGAGGGGGAACCGAGGGTCGTCGATTTCCGGGAACTCCCTGATCAACTTCGCGAAGGCGACCTGCTGGTGATGAACGACGCGGCCACGTTCCCGGGCTCCGTGCACTTCGAACATCGACACCTTCGTCTCGAGGCGCGGCTCTTCGAGAAGACGCCGCGTGGCTTCAAGGCCGTGCTCTTCGGGCCCGGCGATTTTCACACCCGCACCGAAGCTCGAACGCCGCCGCCGTTGCTCGACCCCGGCGAACACCTGCGCCTCGCGGGCCTCGACGCCGAGGTCATCGACGTCTCGCCCACTTCACCCCGGCTCGTGGAGCTGGCCTTCACTGCCCACGACGACGCTCAATGGGCTGCGCTCTACGAGCACGGTCACGTCATTCAGTACGCACATCGAGCCGAGCGACTTCCGCTCTGGTCCGTGCAGAACGTCTACGGCGCGCGCCCGTGGGCCGCCGAACAACCCAGCGCAGGTCACGCGTTGACGTTCGAGCTGCTCCGACGTCTGCACGTGGCGACGCTCACCCACGCCACCGGCCTGAGCGCCACCGGAGATCCAGCGCTCGACGCAGCCCTGCCCTTCCCCGAGCGCTACGAGATTCCCACCGCGACGCTCGACGCCGTGAACGCCGCGACCCGGGTCATCGCCGTCGGAACCTCGGTGGTGCGGGCGCTCGAAGCCTGGGCCATGACGGGTGAACGCGCCGGCGTCGCCTCCGAGCCCATCGAGCCCGACACACCCCTGCACGTCGTCGACGGGCTGCTCACCGGCATTCACTCGCCGGGCGAATCGCACTACCGCCTGCTGGGCGCGTTCCTCTCGCCTGAACGGCTCCGCGCCGTGTGCGAGCTGGCGAACAGGAAACACCTCCGCACACATGAGAACGGAGACCTCGCGCTGCTGTGGTGTGACCGAGAAGTGACTTCTGCCGACGCACCGGCAGAAACACGAAACGTACGCTCTTAAACGGGTACACTTGCCGACGGTCACGAGTGGGAAACGCTTCCTTCATCGCGCCGAGCTCCCCGCTCGATCGCCGTCACCTGGGCAAGTACGAGGTGCTGTGTCGCCTTTCGACGGGCGGCATGAGCGCCATCTACCTCGCTCATCAAACGGGCCTCGCCGGCTTCAAGAAGCTCGTGGTGCTCAAGACGATTCTTCCCGACATCGGCGGTGAAGAAGACTTCGTCGGCATGTTCCTCGAAGAGGCGCGCATCACCGCCGTCTTCAACCACCCCAACATCGCGCAGGTCTTCGAGCTCGACACCGACGACGGTCAGCTCTTCATGGCGATGGAGTTCGTGCAGGGCTGCACGCTGGTCGAGATGGCGCGCGCCTGCCACCAGGCGAAGGAATCGATTCCCATCGGGCTGACGCTGGCCACCGTTCGCGACACCGCGCTGGCGCTCCACTACGCGCACAACTTCACCGACGCGCGCGGCCGCAAGCAGATCGTCATTCACCGCGACGTCGCCGAGAAGAACATCATGGTGACGTACGAAGGCGTCACCAAGCTGCTCGACTTCGGCATCGCCAAGGCGCTCGGTCGCGGCGGCGCCACCAGCGTCGGCATGGTGAAGGGCACGTCGGGCTACATGTCGCCCGAGCAGATTCGCGGTGAGCCGCTCGACCCGCGCTCCGACATCTTTGCGCTCGGCGTGGTGCTGCATGAGTGTCTGACCGGCCTGCGCCTGTTCCACGGCAAGACGCCCGAAGAGGGCATGATGGCCGCGCTGCGCGAAGAGGTGCAGCCGCCGTCGAAGTGGAACAAGGAGGTTCCGCCGGAGCTCGATGGCGTGGTGCTGCGCGCGCTGCAGCGCGACCGTGAAAAGCGCTTCTCGACGGCGCTGGAGTTCGCGCGCGCGCTCGAGCGTGCGGCGCTGCCGGGCACCATCTGGCACCCCGAGCAGTGCGGCGAGCTGGTCACCCGGCACTTCGCCGACCGTCGCATCGAGACGCGGCGGTTGCTCGAGAGCGCAGAGTTCGGCGCCGAGAACACCGGCGAGATTCGCGTGCAGAACGTGATGGCTCAGGTGCGCGCCTCGGCCGAGCCGCGACCGTCCATCGAGAACGCACGCAAGCCGTCGTTGATCTCCGCGCCGCGGCCCACGATGCCGCGCGAAGAGGAGGAGTTCACGCGGCCCGGCGTGGTGCCCGCGCAGTATTCGGCTCCACCGGTGCCGACGGACAACGTGACCTCGCCCGCGCGGCCCAAGGCGTTGCGCCCGTCGACGCCGCCGGTTCCGCAGCCGGTGCTCAAGCCCGGCTACGACGACGAAGAAGATGACGACGAGCGCAGCAAGACGATTCCCGCGGCGGCGTTGAACGACGAAGTGAAGAACCTGCGGGCTGCGTACAACCGGAAGAACGCGGCCACGCAGGCCTCACCGGCGCATCAGGGCCCGGAGCCCATGCGCGAGTTCCCACGCTCGGCGACCGGCGAGACGTTGAGCATCACCAACAAGGCCGACCCGCGCGACTGGGACGATGACGACGGCGGCAAGACGGCCATCGCGGGCCCCAACGAGCTGCCCAACATGATGCAGCCCAAGAAGCGCCCGGTGCCGCAGCCCGCGCCCATGCGCACGCAGCCGGATCCCGAGTCGTTCCAGGAGCTCGAGCCGGTGGCTGCTCCGCGGCGCACCGGGCTGGTGGTGGTGTTGCTGATTCTGTTCGCGCTCGCCGTCGGCGGGCTGCTGGTGCTGCTCGACGTGATTCCCCTGCCGGGCGCCAGGCGCGTCGGTGTGGTGGAAACGGCGAGCTCGCAGCGGCTGGCCTGAGTCGCGTCGGCCGACGCATCGCGAGCCATCACCCGCGAGAACCGACCGTCACCAGCACCCCATTCTTCGGTCGCAGGGTGATCAACGGCTCGGGCTCGAAGGTTTGATCAGCCGACAGCGTCACCTTCATGCGCTGGAGAATGGTGATCAACACCAGCTGCGCTTCGACCATCGCGAACGAATCACCGATGCACTTGCGCTGGCCCATGCTGAACGGCAGGTACGTGCCGTGCGCACGGCGCGGGTCGTCGACCGTCCATCGCTCGGGCCTGAACTCGAGCGGCGCGTCCCAGTAGTCGGGGTGCCGATGCAGCGCCCACGGAGACACGAACACCAGCGCGCCCTTCTTCAGCAACCAGCCGTCGACCACCTCGTCTTCGACGACGGTGCGCCCGAGCGTCCACACCGGCGGGTACAGCCGCATCGCCTCTTTGATGACGTGCAGCGAGTACGGCAGGCGGCCCACGTCGGCCATGGTGGGCGCGCGGCCCTGCAGCACCGAGCGCGCTTCTTCGAGCAGCTTGCCTTCGACTTCGGGGTGCGTGCCCAGCAACACCATCGCCCACGACAACACGTTGGCCGTGGTCTCGTGCCCCGCGAGGAAGATGGTCATCACCTCGTCGCGCAGCTGCTCGTCGGTCATGCCCTCGCCGGTCTCGGGGTCGCGTGACTCCATCAACATCGCGAGCAGGTCGTGCTTCGGCACCCCACCGTTTCGACGTTCGGCGATGACGCCCAGCACCACCGCGTCGAGCTGCGCCATCGCCTTCTTGAACGAGCGGTTCTCACTCGTGGGCACCCATTCCGGCGGCGCGAGTGGATACAGCGTGCGACGAATCAGGTGCTCGAGCGCGACCGTCAGCGCCACGCCCACGCCGTCGGCATCGCTGGTCACGTCTGACGACAGCAGCGTCTCACCGACGATTCGCAGCGTGCAGCGCATCATCTCGTGCGCGAAGTCGAACTGCGCGCCCGGCTCCCACGCGTCGACCATTTCACTCGCGGCCCGCGTCATCACCTCGCCGAAGCCCGCGAGCCGCTCGCGGTGAAACGCCGGCTGCGCGATGCGTCGCTGTCGCTTCCAGAAGCTGCCTTCGCTGGTGACCAGCCCGTTGCCGAGCGCGATGCGCAACATGTCGTAGCCGCGCGTCTGCTTGACGTAGTTCTTCACGTTGGTGACGAGCACGTGCTCGGCCAGCCGCGGCGTTCCCAGCACGTACGCCTCGAGCGTCGGCAACGGCAGCCGGGTGAACGCGCCGTGGTGCAGCACCGCGCGCTCCATCACGTGCAGCGGGTTCTTCTGCAGGTCAGGCAACACCCCGATGAGCGGCCTGCCTCCGGGGAACAGCGCAGCTGTCTTTTCCATGTCGTCAATGATGTGAGTAAATGCTCAGGTCTCTCAACTCGCTTTCCCGAAGGCGCAGACCGACATGCCGAAGCCGCGCGCAGATTCCCCCCGGAAATTACCGACGCAGGCCCGCGCCCAGGTGACGGTCGACGCCATTCTGCGAGCAGCTGCTCACATTTTGCGCAACCAGGGCTGGGACGCCTGCAACACCAACGCGGTCGCCAGGCGGGCCGGCGTCAGCATCGGTTCGCTGTACCAGTACTTCCCTTCGAAAGACGCGTTGCTCGCGGCCATCGCCGAAGACCACGCCACGCGTGGCCTCGAGATTCTCACCCGCGCGGTGTTGGAGGCCGGGCAGCAGCCGCGGTCCATCGGTGAGACGGTGCGGCACTACATTCGCGCGATGATCGCCATGCACGCGGTCGACCCGAAGCTGCACCGCGTGCTCGCTGAACAGGTGCCTCGGCTGCGCGGCAGTGCGTCGGTGGTGCGGCGCTCGTCACAACACGCGGCCACGCTGGTGCGCGGTTGGCTCGAGACGCAGAAGCAGCAGTTCCGCGCGGTGGACCTCGACGTGGCGACGTGGGTGCTGGTGACCGCGGTCGAAGCGCTGGCGCACCTCGAGGTTCTGCCGAAGCCGCAGGGGTTCGACGACGAAGCGCGCGTGGAAGAGGTCAGCCAGCTGGTGCTGGGGTACCTGGGCGTGAAGCGCCGTTAGTCGCGACGGCGAATGGTCACGCCCTGCGAGTAGCGAACGACGCCCCACGCGACGCACGCCATCGACGCCACGCCCCCGAGTCGCACCGCGTAGTACGAGACGTTGTCTGGCACTTCGGCGAGCCCGGTGAGGTTCAGGATCGCCGCGAGGCCGAGCGCGAGCAGGATCGCCGCGCCGAAGCCCATCCAATACAGCCCGACGATGTGGGCGGGGCCGGTGAGGCCGAGGTCGCTCAAGGTGAACGTGCCCGGTGAGAGCACGTTGCGGCCGACGGTGAGCTGCGCGCTGGGCAGCTCCGAGGGCATCGCGCCCATCACGGAGTTGATCAACACCAGCGCCGACTCTTCGTCGAGCCCGTCGGCCTTGAGTTTCTCGATCATCTCGGCGCGCGAGAGGTTCTGCGTCTTCCACAGCCGCACGCGGTCGTAGCGGGTGCCGTTGACGGGAACTTCCGTCGCGGGCGCTTCGGTCTTCAGCTCGGTCGCGTCGCTCACGGGGCGGACGGTGCGGCACGGAGAGGGACGTGTCAATCCACCGCTGCGGACGGTGCCGGCGCGTAACTCGTTGATCTCCAACGCCTTCGAGTTGGCGCGCGCACTGCTCAGGGGGTCTTCACCTCTCACCCACTGGAGTTCCACATGAAGACCCTCGTTCTTGCCGCGCTCTCGTTCTCGCTCGTTGCTTGTGGCGGTTCTCTCGAAGTCGAGGTCGAAGGTGCGGAAGCGCAGCACGGCGAAGCGGCGCTGCGCGAAGCGTTCCTCCCGCCGCCTGCCGCCAGCGAGACCACGCGAAAGCCCGAGCGCGTGAAGGTGGTGCGCCTCACGGCGGAGGCCATCGAAGCGTTGGCGCTGAGCGCCTCGGAGGTCGTCGAGCTGACGCCCGAAGCCATCGAAGCCGTGCGCGGAGCGGGCCAGCAGCAGCTCGCTGATGAGGTCGCCGAGCTGACGCCGGAGCCCGTCGAAGCGCGCGTGTCCATCGGCGTCGCCGACGCGGCGCGCAACTCGCTGCTCATCGTCTCGTCGCGCCCCGTCACTGCCGAGACGATGTTGGCGATGAGCGGGGTCACGAAGCTGAACCTCTCATGCAGGTCGAGCTCGACCGGCGTCACCACGTCGCTGTTCGCGCACTGCACGTGGGCCGACGGGCGCGTGTTGGCGGCTGCCGAGCTGCAGGCGCTCCCCGAGGTGCTCTCGTTCATCGGCTCGCTCGAAGACTGATTTCGCAAAGGTGCGTTCATTGGTGTGGCAACGCGGTGCGCACCCTGGTCGGGCGCACCGCGTTGTTCTTTTTCGAACGCAGGCGCCTCCAGCGTGGGACGGCGCTTGATCTGTCTGCGAACTGCCCCACCGCTCTCCTCGTCATCCTCAGCGGTCGTGCCGCGTTCCCACGGCAGTGCTGCGCGCCGTCGAACCGCGGGAACCTCGTGTCACGACCGGCGTCATTCGCGGCGTGCTCCGCGTCTTCGACGAATCGAGGTCCTCCATCGGAACACGCAACGACCCAAGCGTTCGTGCGCGAGGTGTTTGGTGCGGGCACGTCGGCCCACGGTGAGGCCCGCGCCTCGGTTCAGCCAGACGGAAGGTTCGAGCTGCGCGACATACGGACCGACCCGCAGCTGATGGTCGCGAACGCAGACTTCGACGACCAGTTCGCAGGCGACGAGCGCCGCAGTGAATTGAAGTCCTCGCGGAGCGCGCGATTGAAAACCGCAACTTCACGGTTGCGGGTTTGGAGACCGCGCCGAACACGCGGCCGGGTGATGGCGCCTGTCGCGCGGGCTCGACCGGCGTCACCTTTCGGCGGCGGAGCGCAGCTCTGCATGGAGCGCTGCGACACCCCGGCGCCCGACGTGGAACCTGCCGCCCCGCCTCCACGTGCACCCGGCTGAGCGGTGAGTGAGCCCCGAGGTTGGGTCACCGGCGTCGCTGCGCTACACGCGCGCGCATGAAGTCGTACGACGTCATCGTCGTTGGTCTGGGCCACGCGGGTTGTGAAGCGGCGCTCGCGTCGTCGCGCATGGGGTTGTCGACGCTCGCCGTCACGCTGCGCATGAGCGGCATCGCGGTGATGAGCTGCAACCCCGCCATCGGTGGCACCGCGAAAGGTCACCTCGTGCGCGAGCTCGACGCGCTCGGGGGAGAGATGGCGTTCGCGGCAGATCAAGCCGGCACGCACTTCGTGACGCTCAATGCTTCGAAGGGGCCGGCGGTGCGCGCGACCCGCGTGTTGTGCGAGCGCGAGGCCTACGCGGCGCAGATGCAGGCGACCATTCGCTCGCAGCCGAACCTCGAGGTGGTCGAAGGCGAGTGTTCCACGTTGGTGAGTGACGGTGTTCCACAGCGCGTCACCGGCGTTCGCATGGCCGATGGTCGCGAGTTCGCGGCGAAGGCCGTGGTGGTGACCACCGGCACGTTCCTGCAGGCCCTGATGCACGTGGGTGAAGAGAAGGCCGTCGGTGGCCGGCTCGGTGACGCTGCGGCGACGGGGCTCTCGCATTCCCTTCGCGCGCTGGGCTTCGCGCTCGGGCGCTTCAAGACCGGTACGCCGGCGCGGCTCGAGCGTGCGTCCATCGACTGGTCGCGTTGTGAGAAGCAGCCGGGCGAAGCGCACCCACGGCCGTTCTCGCTGCGCACGCCGCGGGCGCCCTTCCCGCTCAAGCCGCACGTCGATTGCGCCATCACGCACACCACGCCGCGGACGCACGAGATCCTTCGCGCGAATTTGCACTGCTCGCCGTTGTTTCAGGGGCACATCGTGGGGCGCGGCCCGCGCTACTGCCCGTCGCTCGAAGACAAGGTCGTGCGCTTCGCTGACCGACAGCGCCACACGATCTTCCTCGAGCCGGAGGGCCCGACGTCGCCGCTGGTGTACCCCGCGGGCCTGTCGACGAGCATGCCGGCGGAGGTGCAGCTGGAGTTTCTGCGCAGCATTCCCGGCCTCGAAGACGTGAAGGTCGCACGCTTCGGCTACGCGGTTGAGTACGACTACTCGCCGCCGACGCAACTGCACGCCACGCTCGAAACGAAGCGCGTCCGTGGCCTGTTCTTCGCCGGGCAGTTGAACGGCACGAGTGGCTACGAAGAGGCGGCGTTTCAGGGGCTGCTCGCCGGCATCAACGCGGCGCTCTCGGTGCGCGGCGAGGCGTCGTTGATTCTCGGGCGGCACGAAGCGCATGGCGCGGTGTTGCTCGACGAGCTGGTCACGCGCGGGGTCGATGAGCCGTTCCGCATGTTGACCAGCCGCAGCGAGCATCGGCTC
The DNA here is from genome assembly GCA_003243425.1 of Archangium gephyra. Lineage (GTDB taxonomy): Bacteria > Myxococcota > Myxococcia > Myxococcales > Myxococcaceae > Archangium_A > Archangium_A gephyra_A. Next base: position 20,072 of record QFQP01000060.1, read on the forward strand.
GTGTTGCGTGAAGGCAACGCGGAGTACCGCCTGCGTCCCCATGGCGCGCGGGTGGGCCTGGTGCCCGAGGACCTTGCGAAGAAGACGGCTCGCCGCGCCGAGCAGATCCGCGAGGAGCTGACGCGGCTCGAGGCGGCGCGGTTGCTGACCAGGTTGCGCCGCACCGAGGTGACGTACGCGTCGCTCGCTTCGGAGGACGCCGGGCGCCCAGAGTTGGATGAAGACGTGGCCGCCGAGGTGGAGGTGGAGGCGAAGTACGCGGGCTACGTGAAGCAGGCGAACGCGGCGTGGACGAGGAAGGGCGACGTGCACGACGCGTGGAAGATTCCGGAAGCGTTCAGCTTCGCGAGCGTGCGTGGGTTGTCGGCGGAGGCGGTCGAGAAGCTGCAGCGAGCGCAGCCGGACACCGTTGGGCACGCGCGGCGGATTCCGGGACTGACACCGGCGGCGATGAGCCTGCTGTTGGTGGCGCTGCGACGGGCGTCTGAGTCAAACGGCTGAAATCACGTTGGCGCGCGCGGCGCGTGGTCGCGCGTGACGGTGAGAACTCCTTCCTCTGCTTTTTTCGGGGTCGCGCGCTGCGCGTTGGCGGATTGCTGCGCGCGTTTCACGTGGAACGTGTGGTCGAGTTGCCAGCGGAACCACGCCGATCGGTCCACGCTGGTGAGCCGTTCCACGTGAAACAGTCGGTGGCGGCGAACCGTGCTGCCTGGGCGACTTCAGCGTTCACTGGATGTGGACGGGAACGCGCTTCGGCGAGCGCCTGAAAGAGGTGGAAGGACTCGCGGGCAAGCGATCGGTGCTTCTGGAGTTCGACCGCGGCGGCCCTGGAGTCGTCGTCCGCCTCTCTTCGAATCAAGTCTCCACGGCCATTCGGTTTCGGGACCGAGGGCGCGTACTGGTTTGGCTCGAATCGCAGCCGACCGACCGCCGTCCTTCGACCGTGTGTTGCGCGAAAGAGCAGGGCTTCCCGGATCGCTTGCACTTGGCGAGCTGGTGAATTCGGACGGCCTCAGAGAAGCGGTGCAGAGAAGCGGTGCAGAGAAGCGGTGCAGAGAAGCGGTGCAGAGAAGCGGTGCAGAGAAGCGGTGC
>QFQP01000096.1 GCA_003243425.1 Archangium gephyra
CGCTGCAGCCTCGACGACATGCTGGCGTGGATGCGCATGTGGCTGTCGCCGGAAGCAACACCCGCATGGCTATCGCCCGCACAGCGCAAGGCGGTCTGGACGTCGCACATGCCGATGCCGGTGAGCACTCGCATGCGTGCTTGGGAGAACAGCCACTTCTCGGCCTATGGTTACGGTTGGCGCTTGTCCGATGTGGATGGTGTGTGGAAGGTGGCGCATACCGGCACGCTGGCCGGCATGTATTCATCGGTCATCCTGCTGCCCGACCAGCGCACCGGTATCGTCATCCTGATCAACGGCGAGGGTGAAGCGGCGCGTGCGGTGCTAGGGCAGGTGCTGACCAAACCGTTCACTGCGCCTCAGTCGTCACCCACGGTCGCTTACTACGCCGCTCAGTTGGAGCAGGAGCGCGCGAGTGAGCGAGCCGCCACGCCCAAGCCGGATACGCGCGATCGCATGATCGCCAGCGCGCGATCGCTTGCGGAGTGGGCCGGGCATTACCGCGATCCCTGGTTCGGCGACGTGGCGCTGTGTCCCGAGGGCGATCGCTTGCGCTTCGTCGCCGCGCGTTCGCCGATGCTGGCGGGTACCGTCATGCGCGTGGGCGAGCGCTGGCTGGTCGACTGGGACGACGACAGCGTGGATGCGGAGCCATGGCTGCACTTCGCCATGGTGCCTGCAGGTGGCGATGCGCGACTTACACTGTCGCATGTCGATCCGGACGCGGACTTCAGCTACGACTATGCCGACCTCGATTTCCACCGCACGCAGGCGTGCCGCTGACATGCGCGGTGCCTCGCTGCTGCTTGCGTGCGCACTGCCATGGCTGGGCGCCTGCGCTTCTTCGTCGGCCGTGCAGGTATCTCCTGCGCAGGAGGCAGCCGAGGCGGATCTGGTCGACGCGGCCAGCGTCGTGCCCGGACTGAAGCAGGACATCCGCTACGCTGGCGCGAACAACTTCGTCGGCGCGCCCGTTACCGGTTACGAAGCACCGAAGTGCCTGCTGCTGGCGTCGGTCGCGCAGGCGCTCGCACGCGTGCAACAGGACGTGCAGCGCGAAGGCCTGTCGCTGAAGGTGTTCGACTGCTATCGCCCGGTGCGAGCGGTGCAGCACTTCGTCCGCTGGGCACGCGATCCGGCCGACCAGCGCACGAAGGCTGCGTACTACCCCAACCTGGAGAAGGCGAGCCTGCTGGACGGCTACATCGCGGAGACCTCCGGACACAGCCGTGGCGCCACGCTCGACCTGACCCTGGTCCGCTGCGAGGGCGACGACTGCGTGGAACTCGACATGGGCACGCCGTTCGACTTCTTCGATGCGAGTGCCAACACCGCGCATGCGTCGATCACCGATGTACAGCGCCGCCACCGCGAGCAGCTGGTCCAGGCCATGGCGCGGCACGGCTTCCAGAACTATGCGATGGAGTGGTGGCACTTCACCTTCCGTCCCGAACCCACACCACGCACGGCCTACGACGTTCCGATCCGATGAGCGCTTCTCCTTCTTCTTCCTCGCCGCAGACCGCCGATGTCGCGGTGATCGGCAGCGGCATCGTCGGCCTGTCGACGGCCCATCATCTGATGGACCGCGGACTGTCCTGCCTGCTGATCGACGCCAAGGGACCGGCGGGCGAAACCTCGTTCGGCAATGCCGGTTCCATCTCGGTCGGCAACGTCATGCCGCAGTCCACGCCTGGCATCGTGACCAAGGCGCTGCGCATGCTCGCCAACCCGTTGGCGCCGCTGAAGCTGGACTGGGCCGTCAGCCCATCCTACGCGCGCTGGCTGTTGCAGTTCCTCAACCAAGGGCGGTTGCAGCATGTGCTGCCGATCATCGACGCCCTCAATGCGATCAACACCGCCTCGCGGGGTGCGTGGCTGGATCTGGGCGAGCGGATCGGTGCGAACGAGCTGATCGGCCACACCGGCTACCTGCACGTCTACAGCGAGGACGCCACCTTCGAGAAGGGCGAATGGGAGCGCGGACTGATGCGCCAGCGCGGTGTCGCGTTCGACGTGCTCGATGCCGCCCAGCTGCGCGACCTCGAACCCAGCATCGGCACGGGATTCCAGCGCGCGGTGTTCCAGCGCGAATCGCTGGCGATGCGCGACCCGGGGGAATTTTGCCGTCGCCTGTTCGATGACCTGCGCGCGCGCGGTGCGGCATCGCTGACCGCCAGCGCGTCGGCGATCGCCAGGCAGGGTGACGGCTACCGCATCGATACCGACCGCGGTCCCGTGCATGCCGGCCGCGTGGTCGTGGCCGCAGGGGCGTGGAGCAACGCGCTGCTGCGTCCGTTCGGCCTGAAGATCCCGGTGATCCCCGCACGCGGTTACCACCTGATGTATCCGGAGGTGCAGGCGGTCGTGCAGCGCCCCACGCTGTGGGCCGAGCGCTACATGGTGGTGTCGCCGATGCTGGCGGGCATCCGCATGACCAGCATCAAGGAGCTGACCGCGCTCGGCCGCGACCCGCACTATGCGCTGATCCACCGGCTCGATCCGGAAGCGCGCAAGCTGTTTCCGGGCATCACCGGCGAGCCGGTGTCGGAATGGGCAGGCAATCGCCCGTGCACGCCGGACTCGCTGCCCATCATCGACC
>QFQP01000026.1 GCA_003243425.1 Archangium gephyra
ACAGGGCGACCGGCGTCGCGAACAGGGCGACCGGCGTCGCGAACAGGGCGACCGGCGTCGCGAACAGGGCGACCGGCGTTGTGAACAGGGCGACCGGCGTCGTGAACAGGGCGACCGGCGTCGTGAACAGGGCGACCGACGTCATGAACAGGGCGACCGGCGTCGTGAACAGGGCGACCGGCGTCGTGAACACGACGACCTCCGCGCTCATCCCACCAGCCCGCGAAACGACAGCGACGTCATCTCATCTGCATGGTGCATCGCGAAGTCCTGCAAGCGAGCCGCGATGACGCCAATCATCAGCCACGCCACCGCGCCGCCTCCAAGAATGCGCAGGGGAGCACCGGTCTCCTGAAGATTCATGCTCGGTGAAGCGCGCGAAGCCAGCCCCAGGCAGGCGTCGATCGCCAGCTGCAGCGCCGCAATCGGAGCGCCGATCGCAAACCCCGTCGCGAACGCGGCTCCAACCATTCCCGCCAGGTGCAGCGCCACGTCTTCGGTGTGGTGAAAGCCACCAGCGCCGACCAGCGCGTAGCTCTTCGTCAGCGCCCCCAACATCATCGGCAGCACCAGGCCGGCAGAACCGAGCGCCAGCAGCAGGTGGTACAGCGCATCGCCGGTCGCCGCTTCCTTCGAGCCCGCCATCGGCAGGGCTGCTTCGGCCGAAGAGCCGCGGAACAGGTCGATGAAGCGGCCGCCGATGCGCGCCGCGTCGAACGGCAGCGCCGCCACGAGCCCCAGCGACATGCCGAACAGGATTTCCTGCGCGGCCAGACCAGCGAACGTGAACACGTCACCGATCGCCGGGCCCTGAACGCCACCAGCACCGTGGATGAAGAGCGAGAGCGCCAACACGATGCCCAGCTTCACGTGCGTCGGAGCGTGCGTGCCTCCGAACAGCGGGCACAGGAACGCCACCGGCAGCAACCGCGACGCGACGAGCGCGACGGCGACGACGTGCGGTTGCAACAGGTCGACCGCGAGCTCCAGCGCCTGCGCGTTCATGACGCCACCGACGGCAGCGTCATCATCAGCTGCGTGAGGAACCGCGTGAGCTGGGCGCCGATCCACGGGCCGGCGATGACCAGCGCCAGCACCGCCGAGCACAGCTTGGGAACCACCGACAACGTCGATTCCTGCAGCTGCGTGGTGGCCTGAACGAGCGACATCAGAAAGCCGACCACCAACGACGCGCCGATCGGCGGCAACGACGCCAGCACCATCAACAGCAGCGCTTCACGCGCCAACCCGAGCAGAAGTGAGGTGTCCATCAGCGGTACCCCAGGATGAGACCGCGCGAGAGCAGCGCCCAACCGTCGACCGCGACGAAGAGCAGGATCTTGAACGGCAGGCTCACCTGACTGGGCGAGAGCGTCTGCATGCCGAGCGCGAGCAGCACGTTGGCGATGAGCATGTCGAGCACCAGGAACGGCAGGAAGATGAGGAAGCCGATGATGAACGCCTCCTTGAGCTCGGTGATGACGAACGCGGGAACGATGATCGACAGGTCCGACTCGCTGACATCGCCACCTTCTTCGGCCGGGCGGAGCTCACGCGCCATGTCCACGAAGCGCGCACGTTCGTCGACGCTGCCGTGCTTCACGAGGAAGTCCTTGAGCGGCTGCAGCACCGCTCCGGCGCGCGAGAACATGCTCACCGCGTCGCCACCTTCCGCATACTGCGCGCGGCCTTCGTTCCACATCTTCTCGAAGGTGGGCGTCATGATGGTCGCTGACAGCACCGCGGCCAGCCCGGTGAGCACCATGGTCGGCGGCGCCTGCTGCGTACCGAGCGCCGACCGCACGATGCTCAGCACCACCACGATCTTCGAGAAGCTGGTGAGCATCATCACTGCGAAGGGCACGATGGCCATCGCCGCCAGCAGGCCCATCATCTGAACCTGGTTGCTGGCGAAGCCGTCGTTCGGCAGCTCGATGCCCTTCGCGAACGCGGGCGCGGCGACGATGGTGAACAACGAAACGAGCTTCTTCATGACGCAACTCCTTCGAGGGTCGGGGCGGGGTGTGACGTCACGCGCTGCGCGCGACGGGCAGGACGAATGCGAGCAAAGCCATCACCGTGAACGACGAGGTAGGGCTTGCCGTCGACCTCCACGAGCGCGAGGCCCGTGCGCTGCGAGAGACCGACGCGCTGCACGACGTTGAGCCGCGGCGCCGATTTGAACTTCGAGCCCAGCTGCAGGCCGCCGCGCGCCTTCACGAACCACACGGCGATGCCGGCCACTGCGGCAAGACCGAGAACCACGCGCGCGACGTTCGACGCCGAAGCACCCTGCATCGCGGCAACCAACGGAGCGGTGAGCGCCAGGCCCGCGGCTCCGAACAACTTCTGACGGGGAGAGAGCGTCATGGCGGGCCTCAGAGCATCGCGATGATGCGCGCGCCGATTTCGCCTTCGATCTCGACGAGCTCGGCCTTCGCGACGGCCTTGTCACCGATGCGAACGAGCACGTGCTGCGCGGCGTTGATGTGCAGCGGCACCACGGCGCCGGCCTTCAACGTGCCGAGCTGATGCAACGGCAGGCGCAAGCGGGTGAGCTCGATTTCGACTTCGACGGGAACGCTGGGATCGATCTGCGACATGGAGGACTCCTGGGTGGGGCGGGGAAGGGCGCGGTTGAGATGGAAGCCGTTCTCGTGAAACGAGCCCCGCAGCTCGAAGCTCGGGAGGACGATGCGACCGGGGCCGGTGAGGCCGAAGTTGTGGCGCTCGACGCCACCGATGAAGACGACGTCGCCGACGGTCAGCGAGCCCGCTTCGCCAGGCGGCAAGAGCGACGAGCCGACGATGATGGTCGCCGGCAACGTGGCGGCGGCGACGGCCTCGTGCAGCGTCGCCGGCGCTTCTTCGGGCAGCGCATCCAGCTTGCTCTGGGCCCAGAGCGCGGGCACCAGCACGCGAGCGCCGCAGCGCGTCTCGCCGAGCTGCAGGTCGATCTGCACCGCGAGGTGGCGACGGCGCGCGTCCAGGGTGCGCAGCGCTTCGCCGCGATCCATCGTCACGGTGAGCAGGCGGGGCGCGAACGGCGCGAGCGCCGCTTCGCTGCGGAGCTCCGAGAGGGCCGACAACACCAGCCAGCCGAGCGCTGCTTCTTCGATGCTCGACAGCTTCTGCGGCGGGCCCATGGTCTCGCGAGCACCAGCGATCCGGTGAAGCAGCGCGCCAGTCGCGAGCAGGTCCAGCTCCACGACCGCGATGCCTTCGCCCGCGCACTCCAGGAGCACGAACAGCGCGTGCGCCGCGACGTGCGAGAACGGGTGCAGCGTCGACGGCAGCAGCTTCGCGTCGGCCACCAGCGGGGTCTTCAGCTGTGCGCCCACCTTCTGCGCGATGCGGGAGGCCGCCGCCTTCATCGATTCCACCGCGGCCGGGCGGAGGCTCGCGGCGAAGTGCGCGCGGGTGAGCTTCTGCAGCGGCGCGAGCCGAACGCGCGCAGCGGCCACGGGCGGTACCTCCGCAGGCGACGGCATCGTCGCGCTCAGCGTCGAGGTCACGGTCATGTCGTTGCGATTGGAGCGGGACATGGGCGGTCCCTTTTCAGGAGCCGCGCCAGGTGCGCCGGTAATGAATTCAGCTGTTTGGAAGTCGCGCGAGTCCGCGGCGGGAGACGCTGTCCCGCAAGACCAAGGGCGATGCCATCTCATCGACGGCACCGCCCACGACCCACTTCAGCGCTCCGATCGGGGGATTCAGAACGCCCGAAGGTTCACTCCTTCCCGGGAGTGACTCCTCGCCAACCACCCACGCCCACATCATTCCCGCTCAACGCCGGCCCACACTCCGACCCCTCACGGGAATGACTCCACCACCCACCAACCCGCCCAACATCGTTTCCGCCTACCGACCCGCCTCTCTCACCAGACGCGCCGCCAGCCCCTTCACCACCTCCGGAAACGACTCCACCTCCCCCTTGAACTGCGGGAACTGCTGCCGCATCGACGGGGGGAGCGATGCGACGACTGCGGCCCGCAGAACACCATCGACGCCCACCACCACCTGCTTCAGCCGGTCTGCTGCATCCGGCGGAACTCCGAACTCGTGCGTCAGTCGCGCCTGGCGTTGACCCGAGTCCCACGTCTTCACCTGCGCCGCGAACTGAGTGGCGCGCTGCTGCGATTCCGTCGCGAAGCCCGTGAGCAGCGCGTCGCTCTGCTCGCGGTGCAGCGTGGTGACGAAGAGCGCGACCTTCTCGGAGAAGTTGAGGCGCTTCACGTCAGGCCACCTTGCGCTGCACCGAGGGGTTGATGACCGGGCGCGGCGGAACGTGTGGCGGCGTCACCGGCGGCTCCGGCGCGCGCGTCGCCGTACTCTGCACGGCAGCTTTCATGACGCGCATCCGGTACGCGATGAACACCAGCACCATTGCCAGCACAGAGAGGGCCACGCCCAGCCCCATGACCAGCGGTCGCAGGGTGCCACGGCTGTCGACGCGCGGAGGGGCTGACGGAATCACGACGGGATCCACGACGAGCACCACGTCGTCTGACTGAAGACCTTCGACCGACGCGGCCACCAGCGCGCGAAGCTGCGAGCGCTGTTGCTGGAGGCGCTCGAGGGCGTCGGGGTGTACGCGCAGCAGCACGGAGGCCTTCGACGGAATCGCCGGTTGACCCGGGCGTGGCGCGGCGGGGACCACGAGCTCGACCGACGCCGAAGTCACCCCGTCCATCGTCTCCAGCGACTCTTCGATGTCGCCTTCCTGCGCTTCGAGCTGGCGGAGCCGCTCAGCCGACGGTGTGTCGATGAGACCGGTGCTGGCCGCCAGCGTCTGCGTCTTCAAGCGCGCGGGCCGGGGCAGCTTCAGCTCGGTCAGCACACGCATCGCTTCGGTGGCTTGCGAGTCATCGAGTTCGATGGCCCAGGTCGGCTTCTTGCCCTTCTCGGGCACCTTCTTCGCGTCGAAACCCCGAGCCACGAGAGCTGAGACAATTTCGTTCGCATCTCGTTCTTCGAGGCCGTGCTGAATCTGCGTCGCACAGCCGGACAGCACGACGAACACCAACAAGAGAGCGCGTTTCATGGGCATCACACCTGGGTCTGGAGGACTTGCTTGATGCCGCCCGTGGCCTTCTCGACGACCTTGCCGGCGAGGTCGAGCTCCTGGGAGGCGCGGTAGACGTGGGTCTGCAGCGAGAGCAGCTCGGCCGGTGAGAACGACTTTCCCGACTCGGCGACCTTGAGCAGCTGCTCCATGCGGTTCTGCGCGGCGTTGACCTGATCGAGCACCTTCGCGGCGGTGACCTGCCGGGTGTCGGCGGTGCTGACCTGCCTGGCGCTCTCGACGCGGCACTTGCCGGCGCTCGCCTGCTGCACCGACTTCGCTTGCGTCGCCGGTGGGTTGTTCACGGGAATCGGCGCGTTCTCGACCTTCGCCTGACCCTTCATCATCTTGCTGAAGCTCTCGGTCTTCTGAGGGCTCCCGGCGCCGGCGACATTGGAGGGGCCGGCTCCTCCCAGTGGAGAGATCGCCATGGACGTCACCGGATGTTGTTGATGGCCGACTTCGCCGAGTCGTGGCGAACCTTCAGCACGTTGGAGAGCGTGTTGTACTCGCGGCTCTCGTTCTGCATCTGCATCTGCACCATCATCGAGCGGTCGGCTTCCGCTCTCATCTGGCTGATCATTCCCGTCATGTCGCCACCAGCGCCGACCGAGGTGTTCATCGCCGCCTGCGTCGCGCCGCCTGCTGCGCCGGTGCTGGCGACCACGTTGCCCCCACCGCCCACGGTGGTGACGCCGGTCGCTGCGAGGGAAGCAGAGCGGGTGTTGCCGCCGGAGCTCGCGAGCGCGGTGACGTTGTTCACTGCTGCGCTGACGATGCCCGCGCCTGGAATGCCGGCGCCGCCGAGCAACGAGCCACCGACGTTGGCCGCCGTGGTGAGCGCGTCTTTGAGCACGTTGCCGAACTCATTCTTCGGCGTCTGGCGAGCGACGGTGGGGGTCAGCGAGATGCGGTTCGACGAGTCCATGTGAGCGTCTCCGTGCTGCGTGGGTGACGGAGCGCAATTCAGGAGTCGTGCCGGAGCCAAGTGCCCGGAAACACGCACGCCCCGCAGTCTCACGAGGCGGACGGCGTGTGCCGCGCGGGACTACTTCGAGTCGGGGTCGAAGAACTCGAGGAGCTGCTCGCGCCGGGCGTGCGCGTCTTCCATCGCCAGCGCGATGAGATCGTCGGCGTAGGCCTTGTCGAACAGCAGGTAGCTGCCGAGCTCGGCCTGGGTGAAGAGGTTCGACCCCGAGAGCCGATGCAGCAATCGCGTGGGCAGCGGCGCCTCGGTCTCGCTCGCGCCCAGCTTCTGGAGGTGCGGCCGCGCCAGCTCGGCGAGGTCGCGGCTGGGGCGCACCACGAGGTCTCGCACCACGCGATACGGCTGCCCGCGCACTTCACCGAGCGCGGCGTTCATGCGCGTCACGAAGTCTTCGCCGTAGGTCTTGCGGCCGGTCTCGAGCATTTCGTTCAAGCGACGCATGCGATCGAGGTCGTACTCGGTGCGGTCCACCATCAACGCGTTGAGCACCTTGCCGATCACCTGCGGGGTCGTCGGCATGTGCTTCAACTTCGGCGGGTCGACGTCGGCGCGCGCTTTGTGCCGCAGCGAGAGAATGAGTACGCGGTCGGCGCCGAGCCGCAGGGCAGGTGACAGCGGCGTGTTCTGCCGAACGAAGCCATCGCAGTAGTACTCGTCACCCACCCGCGCCGAACGGAAGATGAGGGGAATCGCCGCGCTCGCCAGCGCGTGTTCGGGCCCGAGTACGACCTCCTGCGCGATGCTCCACGGGTTTCGGCTCCACCTGGGCAGACCCGCTTCACGACGCTGAACGAAGACGACCGTGCGGCCGTCGCGAATTCGGGTGGCGCTCACCGAAACCGACGACACCAGGCCCTTCGCGAGGTTCGAAGCGATGCGCGGCCAGTCGATGGAATGGCGAACGATGTGTTCGATGGGCTCGGGGTGAAACAGGTCGTAGAGGCGCCAGCCTTCGGGCCGCTCGTTCGCTCGCGTCGCCCGCCAGATCTTCCGGCTCACCGAGTAGAGCGATTCACCTTCGACGCGAAACACCTTCTCGAGCGACAGGCCTGTCCACAACGCGGCGAGCCCGCGGCCCTGCTCGTCAGGTGTGTGCATCGTCGCGGCGAGGAAACACGCGGTGCTCGCGCCCACCGAGGTTCCGGACAACACGTCGAAGCGCACGTGCTGGCGCGCCGACGGCGGCAGCTCTTCTCGGAGGTAGCGGATGACGCCGGCTTCGTACGCGCCGCGAGCTCCGCCCCCCGAACACACCAGACCGATACGCGGCTTCGTCACGCGCACACGGTAACGCCCTCAGGACGAAAAGTTGCGGGCGCTACAACGTGATCGACACTGATCGCGGCCTGTAGCAATGGCTCCTTCAAGGAGAAACGTCATGCTGACCGTCACCGCGCAGTCTCCGATGCCTACCCGGTTTCACCCGCGAGTCGACGCGGGCTTCATGGTGAAGATCTTCACCGGCGGTCGCGCCGTCATCGCCAAGGCGTGCGATCTCTCGATGGCGGGCCTCAAGCTGGTGGGCGACTTCGCCGTCGCCGACGAGCGCATGACGATCTGCATCCCCATTCCCGGCGATCGCGACGTCGTCACGCAGGCGACGGTTCGCCGCCGCGGCGAAGAAGACATGGCGCTGGAGTTCGATCAGCTCGACTGGGACGACATGTTCGCGCTCGCGCGGTTCCTGCACCCGCGCTTGCCGTAATCAGCTCGCCGCGAGCTTCGCCTTGAGCTGCTGGACCAGCTCCATCAGCTCGGCGCCGCGGAAGGGCTTGTGAATGTAGCCACTGGCGCCGGCCTTCATGGCGATCTCCACGTCGGTCTTCTTGGCCTTCGCGGTGAGCATGTAGATGGGCGTCTTCGCGGTACGCGGGTCAGCGCGCAGCATCCGGCACACGGCGATCCCGTCGAGCTGAATGCTCCCGACCGGCGGCAACACCACGTCGAGCAGAATGAGGTCGAAGGTCTGCGTCTTGGCGAGCTTCAGGCCGTCGGCGGCGTGAGGCGCCGTTTCGACCTCGCACTCGACGTCAGTGAGCAGGCTCCGGACGAGCTCGCGGATGACGGGCTCGTCTTCGACCACCAGGATTCGGAACGGACCTGCCATGCACCCCTCGATGTCCTACTCGTACGCCAGCGCCTCGACGACGTCGAGCCGCGCGGCACGCCTCGCCGGGTAGATGCCAGCCAGCACGGAAGCGATCGTCCCCACCACCAGCACCTGCACCGCCGTCTCCCATGGGTACGAGAAGGGGAAATTCCAACCCGTGGCCTGCACCCCGACGATTTTGGTGACGATCAACCCCACCACGCCGCCGGTGGTAACGCCGAAGAGGCTGCCCGTCAGCCCGATGAAGAAGGCCTCGCCGCTGAAGAGCTTGAGAATGTGAGCGCGGTCGGCGCCGACGGCGCGCAGCAGCCCGATCTCCCGCGTACGGTCCAACACGGCGGCCAGCAGCGTGTTGATGATGCCCAGCAGCGCGAGCGCCACGGCCACCACCTCCATGGCCCACGTGATGCTGAACGCAGAGCCGAGCATCTTCCGCGCTTCTTCCCGGAGCTCCGAGTTCGAGAGCACGAACAGGTTGTACTTGTCGCCCAGCTTCGCGGTGATGGCGGTGCGGGTCGCTTCGAGCTTCGAGAGATCCTTCAGGTAGACGTGAAAGGTGTCGACCTGGTCGTTGAGGAAGTGCGCCTTGAACACCTCGCGGTCCATGATCACCGAGCCCTGATCCGACGTGTAGTCGATGATGATCGCCGCCACCGTGTACTCGCGCTCGCCGGTGGGCGTCTTCACCGGGAACTTCGAGCCGACCTTCAACGCGCGCCGATGCGCGAGGTTCTCGCTGACCACCACGTAGCCGAGCGGCCGCTGTTCTCTGGTCGGCAAGCGGCCCTCGAGCACCAGCGGCTTGCCGCGCGTCTCGTAGACGTCGGCGGTCAGCGAGGTGATGAACACGCGCAGCCCCAACACGTCGTGCTGCATGAGCCGCACGGGGTCGATGATCTCGATGTTCGAGAACTCCTTCAGCTCGTCGGCGACCGAGGCGTTCATCGGCTGGTTCTGCACGCCGCCCAGGCGCGCCGAAGACGTGAGGAACAGGTCAGCGGGGATCGCCTGCTCGATCCACCTGTCGGCGCTGCGCTCGAAGCTGCCGATGAACGCGGCGAGCGTGACCGCCATGGTGACGCCGATGCTCAGCGCAGACACCGGCACCGCAGTGCGCACCGGCGCGCGCGCGAAGTTGTCTGCCGCGATGCGCCCGGCGATTCCGAACAACAACTGGCCGGGCGCACGGAAGACCACGTTCAACGTGCGCAGCACCAGCGGCGACAACAACGTCACGCCCATCAAGATGAAGAAGATCGCCGTGTAGCCACCGAGCGGCAGGTTCTCCATCGGTGGCGGCACCTGCGCGACCGGGTACGCGATCGCCAGCAGGCCGACACCGAGGAACGTGGGCCAGGACTTCACGTCGACCGCGCCGGCGCCGATGGCGGCGTCTTTGCGGAGCGCCTCCACGGGCTGCACTGACGACGCGATCCACGCAGGCCGCAGCGCCGCGAAGATGCTGCCCAGAACGCCCATCGTCAGACCGATCATCAACTCCCGGGGCCCGAGGTGAACGTCACCGGTGTTCACGCGCGTGTAGAGCGCCGAGATGCTCGAGGACACCGAACCGATCGCGCCCTTCGCGACCAGCACACCAAGCGGCATGCCGAGCAGACTGCCCAGGAGGCCGATCACGCCGGCTTCGAGCGCGAAGAGCGTGCGAATGCGGCGACGCGTGGCGCCCAGCGCGCGCAGCGTGCCGATCTCACGGCGGCGCTGAACGACGCTGATCGACATCGTGTTGTAGACGAGGAACACGCCGACCAGCAGCGCGACGCCCGAACCCAGATTCAGGCCCAGCTGAAAACTGCGGACCATGGTCTGCACCGAAGCGCCGCGTCGGTCGGGCGAGTCGACCTCGATGGTGTCGCCGACCGCCTGCTGCAGCCGCTCCTTCATCGCGTCGAGGCCGACCTTCGGGTCGATGGCCACGTCGATGCGCGAGAGCGTTCGGCCCTTGCTGAAGGCTTCCTGCAGCGAGCCGAAGAACATCACCGCCACGGCGCCACCGAAGGCCTTCAGCGGGCCCTTCTCTTTCAGCACGCCGTGCACGAAGAACTTCTGCGCGCCGTTCGGCGTGACCAGCTCGAAGAAATCGCCGGTCTTCAGCCCGCGTTCATTCGCGTAGCGATCCGAAATCAGCAGCCGGTCGGTCGAGTTGAGGAACTCGAGGTCGTCGGCGAGCTTGCCCACGTCGGTGTCGACGCCTTCGTAGGTGCGGAAGTAGCCGTCATCGAGCAGGTCGACACCGAGGATGTAGAGGTTTTCTCCGGGCTTTCCCTTGATGGGCGCGATGACGTTGATGCCGCCCGACGCGTGCAGCACACCGGGCACGCTGCGCACGGTCTCGAGCAGCGCTTCGGGCATGCCCGCGGTCTCCGACGCGACCGTGAGGTCCGCCTTGCCTGCCACGGTGTCGATGGTCGAGCGGAACGCGTCGAGCACCGACCGGTTGATGGCCGAGATGCCGACCAGCGTGGCCACTCCGACGGCGACTCCAATCAACGTGAGCAGAGCGCGCAGCGGCGCGTCGAAAACGTGCCGCAACGAAACGAGCCGGAGCAGTGACCCCATGAAGGCGGCCACCTTAACGAGCGGCGAAAACTACTTCCCGAAAACCTGCTCGGCCTCGGCTTCGGAGAACGCGAGATGGGCGGCGTGGCCCTTGAGCTGACGCGTCAGCCGTTCGACCTGCACCGCGGCCTGCGCGCTGCGGCCGACGATGCGGACCACCCGACGAACACCGAACGCACGAAGCCGTTCGCCGAACACCTTGAACTCGCCGATGAGATCGGGGTTCAGCTCCTCGAGCCCGCGGATGTCCGACAGCACGTCGACGGGGGAGCGCACGCGCGCGAGCGCGTCTTCCAATTGAACTCGAAACGCGGACGACTTCTCGATTTCCGGGCGACCGCTGAGGATGAGGACGATTCTGTTTTTGCCTGCGTCTGCTTCGATGCGAACCACGTCGTGTGCTTCCTACCGCCCCCGGGGGAATGCGGCCCCACTACACGACTCGCGATCTCACGTCACGCCGCTGCCCGCACGGATTCGTCGCCGATGATGCTTCCGTCGGCCAGGCGCACCAATCGGTCGCCGACTTCCGCCGCTTTCGGGTCGTGCGTCACCATCACCACCGTCAAGTTGCGCTCGCGCGTGGCCTCACGAATCAGCCGCAGCACCTCGGCCCCCGTCTTCGAGTCGAGATTTCCCGTCGGCTCGTCGGCCAGCAGCAGCGCAGGCTCCGACAACAACGCGCGCGCCACGGCGACACGTTGCATTTCACCACCAGAGAGCTCATCGGGACGATGCGAACTGCGACCTTTGAGCCCGAATTGCTCGAGCAGCGCCTTCGCTTTCGGTTCGAGCTCGTCACGCGAACGCCCCGACAGCAGCTCGGGAAGAATCACGTTCTCGACCGCGGTCAAGGTGGGCAGCAGGTTGAAGAACTGAAAGATGAAGCCCAGTCGCTCGCGGCGGAACCTCGAAAGCTCGTCGTCGGGGAAGCGGCTGATCTCCTTTCCATCAATGCGCAAAATTCCACTGGTAGGCACGTCGAGCGCGCCGAGCAGATTGAGCATCGTCGACTTGCCCGAGCCTGAACTGCCCATGACGGAAAGGAACTGACCCCTCGGAACCGTGAGCGACACGCCGTTGAGCGCGCGCACCTCGGTTTTTCCGCGGCGGTACACCTTCACCACGTTGGCCACTTCAATCATCGCGTCGCTCACAACGGCACCACGCCTTCCTTCTCGGTCCACCCCTCGAGCGCGTTGGGCAGACGGACACGTACGAAGCGCCCCGAGGTCTCCATGATGCGCACCTTCAAGCCCGCGTGTACTTCGAATGCGACGCGCGCGGTGTCTCCGGGGAACTCACGCACCTGCGCCGAGCTGGGCTGCACGATGGCTTCGATCACGTTTTCACGCACGTTGGCGGCGATGCCCAGCGCGCCGCCGAGCGACGCTCCGACGACCAGCAGCACCGCGGCCACGAGGCCGGGAATCAGTCGGGAGCCCGGCAGGCGCCGCCACGTGAACCACAGCACGATGAACCCCAGCCACCAGGTCACGAGAAACGCGATGGCCACGACCTTCTCGTCCATCGCCGCCGCGAGGCGCTGCGTGAACGGCACCGAGACCTCGTCACCGACGACCTGATCGACCTGACGCTGGCGCGCGACGGCGAGGTTCACGTTCACGTCGTCGTCGTCACTGAGCTTCGCGGCGCGCTCCAGGTACAGCACCGCCGGCCCCAGCCGATTGGCGGCGAGCTCCGAGGTGCCGAGGTTGAAGAGCACGTCGGCGCCACCGAGGCCCGCTTCGAGGAGCTTCTGGTACCGCTCGGAAGCCGCGTTGAAATCACCGCGGTAGTAGGCGTCGTTCGCTTCGACGAACACCGACTGCGCTTCTTGCGGCGTGTACTGCGCGAGGAAGAGCGCGAGCACGACAGACGTGATCATGACCAGCCCTCCATCGCAGCGGCCGCGTCGTCGATGGCCTTCCGGCGAGCCGACGCTTCACCCATGCCCGGCGCGTAGCGGCCGAGGTCGCAGAGGTCGAGCACCGCCAGAATGCGCGCGCGGTCTGCTTCGGCGACCCTGGCGTCGACCAGCTTCGACGTGAGCTGGGCACGTGTGAGGCCGGTCGTCGGCGTGCCCAGCTTTGCGGTCATGAAGCCCGAGAGCGCCCGCTCGACCTCTTCGTAGAACGCCGTCGTCGAACCGCCGCTCAGCAGTTTTTCGGCGGCGGCCAGGCGCTTTCGGGCCGCGCGCGCCTCACGCTTCTTGAGCGACTCGGGCGAGCGCTGGCCGAGGCTGTTGCGCGCGAACGCGAACGCGGCGGCGAGCATCGACAGCACCACCGGCGCCAGCGCGACCGGGAGGAACCACGGCAGCGCGCTCAGCGGCCTGGGCGGCGCCGAGAACTTCGCGGTGTGCCGCAACGACTTGAGCCCGCCGCCCACCAGCTGGTTCTTCGGGCCATCGAGCGTGTTGTTGGTCGGGCCCGGCGTGCCGATGACGTTGGCGCCGCCCGTGCCGGGCCGCACGGTGATGGTGATGTCGTCGACGCGCATCTCGTCGTACTTCCGCGTCTCGGGGTCGAAGTAGGGCACCACGATCTCCGGCAAGACGAACGACCCGGTCTGCTGCGGCACCAGGGTGTACTCGACGACGCGGGTGCCCCCGACGTGCGACCTGGAGTTGTTCGGCTTGTCGGCCACCTCGGGGTCGAACGCGCGGAACGCCGCAGGAGGGTTCAGCGGCGGCAGCGTCACCGACTGCAGATTGCCGCGGCCCTCGAGCGTGAGCTTCACCTGCACCGGCTCGCCGAGCGCCACTTCGGTCTGCGAGACCTCACGCGAGAGACGCCAACGACCGACGATGGCGTTCGCCGGCCCCGGCGGCAACGTCTTCACGTTCAGCTTGAGCTCGTTGCCTTTCCGATGAACACGACGGCCCGTGTAGAGAATGCTGCCGGTGGTGATGTCGGCTTCCGGCGCGTCGATGGTCGCGGTGCCCGGCTTGAGCGGGAACACCGCCTTCTGCCGGAGCAGGAACTCGCGGTACGGCACGCCGCCGATCACGCGCTGGGTGGAATTGAGCTGCGAGGGCGACTTGAAGTCCTGGCTCAGGAACCCGTCGAGCTTCGGCATCGTCACGCCGTCGACCGACGAGAGGTCCACGCGGGAATAGAGGTGAATGGTGATCATCACCTGCTCGCCCACGTAGACGTCGGTCTTGTCGGCCGACATGCGCATGAAGAGATCGCTGTCGCCGCGGGGAACCACCGGCTCGTCACCGTCGAAGGGCTGGCTCGGCGGCGCTTGTGGTTCGTCGTCGAGGTCGGGGCCGAAGCCGGGAGGCAGCCGGAAACCCGGAGGAAAGCCGAATGGATTGGGCGGTTGGGCGCGGCGTGGGCGCTCGGGCTGCAGGCGGCCCTTCACGACCTGAATGGTGACCGGGTTGGTGGTCATCGTCTTCCCGCCGAACGTGAGCTTCGCGGGAGGAATCACCTGCATCCCGGTCTCGTTGGCGCGCATGGTGAGCGTGAACTTGCGCACCTGGTTCATCACGCCCGCGCCACCCGGGCCCATCGAGTAGCTCATCTGCGACGACTCGCTGCGGCCGAGAATCTCGAAGTTCGATGAATCGGGGGCGCGCAGCGCGGCGCCGTCGGGCGCGTTGCCGACGACGATCTCGAGCCGGAAAGTGTCTTCCGTGCCGACCTTTTCGACGTCGGCCTGCATCGTGAACTCCACCTCGGCGTGCGCGCGCGACGCGAACAACACGGCGGCGATGACGAGGGCGCTACCAGTCCTTGCCATTGCGATCACTCTTCGGGCCCTTCTGCTTGAAGCGCCAGAGCTGGAGGTTCTTTTCGGTGTTCTTCATCGAATCGAGCAGCTTCTCGGCTTCCTGCTTGTCCAGGTCGACACCGCCATCACCCATCGACGCGGGCTGCGGCTGCGGTGCGCCGGCATCTTGCGACTCTTCCAGACCGCCGTCGCTGCCAGCGTCTCCCTGATCCGACTGCTCGCCTTGTCCGCCGTCACCTTGCTGTTCCTTTTCGCCCTGGCCGGCGTCGCCCTGACCGCCATCACCTTGACCACCGTCGCCCTGGCCCTCACCACCGTCGGCGCCACCGTCTTGCGTGCCTCCGTCACCGTCGCCGCCGTCGGGCCGGCCGCCGTCATTGGTACCGGCATCGGCGCCGGCATCGGTCTTCATGCCCGCGTCGTTCGAGCCACCATCGGGCCTGCCGCCGTCGTGGCCTCCACCGTCAGGGGTTCCACCGTCTTCACCTTTCGATTGGTCGGGCGGCAGGTCGCGCAGCATCACCTCGAGGTTGTGGCGCGCGAGCTCGTCGGTCGGGTCTTTGCGAAGCGCCGCGCGGTACTCGCGAACCGCGTCTTTCTTGTTGCCGGTGGCCGCGGCGACGTTGCCGAGATTGTAGTGAATCTTCGCGGCCAGCTCGCCTGAGCGATCGAGCTCGAGCGCGGCCGAGAACGCCGCCTTCGCGTCGTCGTTGCGGCCGAGTTTGTGGAGCGTCAGCCCGCGGTTGTACTGAACGCGCGCGTCGGTCGGCTTGTCCTTGAGCGCGCTGTCGTAGTGCGCGAGCGCTTCGTCGTAGCGGCCGGCCTCGTACGCGTCGGTGCCGGCTTCGACCTGGGGGTGATTCTTCTCGAGCAGCCCCGCGGCGTTCGCGTCGCCCGCGCCGAAGAGCGCGAGCAGCACCACGGCGGCCGGTGCGGCCTTCTTCATGCGACGCCACGACGGAACGATGAGGAACCCGAGCGCGAGGAAGCACAGCCCGACGAAGAGGAACGGTTGGTACGACTCGCCGTATTTCATGGTGACGCGGCTCTCGAGCTCGCTCTTCTGGAGCGTGTCGATGACCTTCACCACGTCGGCCATCGCCACGCCGCGCGGTTGGTAGAAGAACTCGCCACCGGTCGCCGAAGAGATGGCGATCAACCCCGCGCGGTCGAGCCGCGTGATGACGGTGTTGCCGCTCGCGTCTTTCTTGTAGCCGACGACGTCGCCTGCCTTGTTGAAGATGGGGATCGTCTCGCCAGCGTCGCTCCCGATGCCGATGGCGAGCACCTTCGCGCCGAACTCCTTGAGGCCCTCGATGCCCTCCTCCACGTCGCCGGTGAGATCTTCCCCGTCCGACAGCAGCACCACGACGCGGTCCTTCGCGCCGCGATCTGCGTTCTCGAGCACCTGTCGCGAGAGCTCGAGCGCCGCGCCGATGTTCGAACCGCCTTGCGGCATCTGCTCCGGGTCGACGGCGCGCAGGAACAGCTTCGCGGCCGCGTAATCAGACGTGAGCGGGCACTGAATGAACGCGTCGCCCGCGAAGGCCACGATGCCCACGCGATCACCCTTGAGGGTGTCGAGCAGCGTCGTCAGCTCCAGCTTCGCGCGTTCGAGGCGCGAGGGCGTCACGTCGCGCGCGTACATCGACTTCGACGCGTCGATGGCCACCACCACGTCGATGCCCCGACGCTTGGCGACCTCGGCCTTCTCACCGCACTGCGGCTGCGCGAGCGCCAACGCAAAGAAGATGAGCGCCATCGTGTAGCTGGAGCTCTGCAACGTCGGCAGCAGCAGCGACACGCCCGGCGCCAGCATCGGAGCCAGCCGCTCGGGGATCGCCTTCTTCACGCGCGTGCCGCGCCGCAGCGACACGACGACCGCGATGAGCCCGAGCACGAGCGCCACGGCGATGCCCGCGAGGAACCACGGCTGCGCGAAGCCCGCCTTGTACCCCAGAAGCTGAAAGCGCCAGGGCGTCATGGGAACACCCTCAGCAGCGTCGACTTGAGGAAGAACTCGAGCACCAGGCACAGCGCCGCCGCGAGCAGGAACACGTGGAAGTGCTCGCGGTACGTGGCCATCGCGCCGCCCTCCATCAACTTGCTGCGCTCGAGCGAGTCGAGCACCTTCTGCAGGTTGGCCTTCAGCTCTTCACGGTCGGTGGCGCGGTAGAACTCGCCGCCGGTCATCGCCGCCATCTTCTGGAGCAGCTCGGGGTTGATGGGGATCTCGACCTCGCGCCACGCGGTCTGGCCGAAGATGTCGGTGCCCGACGGGAAGGGCACCTTGCCGCCCTTGCCCACGAGGATCGTGTACACGGGAATGCCCAGCGACTTGCCGGCCTCTGCCGCGTCGAGCGGCGAGACGCGACCGGCGTTGTTGTCGCCGTCGGTGATGAGCACCACCACGCGGCTCTTGGCGTCGGAGTCGCGCAGGCGGTTGAGCGCGGTCGCCACGGCATCACCGATCGCCGTGCCGTCTTCGAGAACGCGCGTGCGCAGCTGCTTGATGACCTCCTTGAGCACGCCGTAGTCGAGCGTGAGCGGGGCCTGCGTGTGCGCCGCGCCCGAGAACACCACGAGGCCGATGCGATCGTTGCTGCGGCTGGCGAGGAACTCGGTGAGCACCTCCTTGGCCACGTGCAGGCGGTTGTTGGGCCGGAAGTCTGCGGCTTCCATCGACGTCGAGAGGTCGAGGGCGATCATGATGTCGATGCCTTCGACCGAGAGATCCTTCACGCGGCTGTCGCGCTCTTGAGGCCTCGCCAGGGCGACGACCGCCAGACAGAACGCAGCCACGCGCAGCACCGGCAACATCCACAGGAAGTACGGACGCAGGCCGCGGCCCTGCTTGATGAGCTGACTTGCCGCCGAGAAACGAAGCACCGCGCGACGACGACGCTCGACCCACGCCCACACGAGGAAGATCGGCGCGCCGACGAGCAGCCAGAGGAACTGCGGGCTGTGAAAACCGAAAGACTCGATCACGGCTTCGGGGCGCCCTGCGTGGAGTGGATGATGCGATACCCGAGCTCGAGGTGCTTCTTGCAGTCGTCGGGTGTCGGTTCGAGCTTCGCGTAACGGATGAAGTCGGACGCCTCGGCGAACTCGACGACTTCGTTCATCGGCAGACCGGGCGTGACGCGTGAGCGCAGCGCG
The DNA here is from genome assembly GCA_003243425.1 of Archangium gephyra. GTDB lineage: Bacteria > Myxococcota > Myxococcia > Myxococcales > Myxococcaceae > Archangium_A > Archangium_A gephyra_A. The sequence continues at coordinate 17,644 of QFQP01000026.1, forward strand.
GCGAGCAGCTCGGGCGTGGTGCTCTCGAGCGCTTCGATGCCGTACAGCTCGCCCATGTAGCCGCGCACGATCTCCGAGAGCCGGAAGTAGTACTGCTTGAACTCGCCCTTCGCGGGCAGGTTGTCCTTCGCCAGCGCGTCGAGCGCCCTGGTGGCGCGCACGTGCAGCGCTTCCTTCGGCTTCTCGGGCTCCGCCACCACGGGCTTCGGGCGATTCAGGTAGCGCGTGATGGCGTACCCGAGCGCCGCCAGCAGCAGCGCAATGCCCAGCGCGTACAGCAACCGCCAGCTGCGAATGGGCAGCTCTTCGGGGTTGCGTACGTCGTACAGGTTCGCGCCTTTGGTCTGCGCGTCGGGCGGTAACGCGGTCACCACGTTCAACCTGGCGCGCGGCGCAGGAATCGTCGCCGTGCCCTGCGGCGAGAACACCTCGAGCTCCAGCTTCGGCGTGTCGAGGGTACCCATCTGAAACGCCGACAACTTCACCGCGATGGTGGTCGTCGAGCTCTGCGCGCCGTCGACGCGTTTGCGCTCCTGGCCGAGGTACTCGAAGTCACCGAGGTCGCCCGGCGTCTTCAATTCGAAACGCTGATCGGTCGGGTGGGTGATCGAGATCTCGAGCGTGGTCGGTTCACCCAACTTCACGGTGTCGGGCGTCAGGCGCGCGAGAAGTTGTTCCGGAGGCGCGAGGCCAGCATCGGCTTCCTCGGCGCCCACGGCTCCCGCGATCGAGATGCACATGGCCAGCAACAGTCGAGACAAGGCGGGCGACACTTTCCCGAGAACACGCGACGACGCAAGGCTTGTTCCGTTAGGCTCCGCATTACCTATGAGCCAATTCCCTGTGGACGTCGACGCAGAGGCCATCTTCGTGGACGGCACCTGGTACACCCGCGAAGACCTCTCTCGGCGCATCCGGGCGATGTTGGACGCGGGCGACTTCAACGTGGCGCGGCCGTCGATGGCGCTCCAGGACCTCACGCAGATGATGCAGGGCGTTCGCACCCTGGCGTTCCGTGCACCGCCCGAACTGGCGGAGGCGCTGACCGCGGTGGCGACGCGGTTGCAGCAGTCGGTGGGCGCGGTGATCCGTGAAGCGGTCACCCAGTACATCACCGACGCGAACTCGGGGCCTCACGCGGTGCCGGCCCCGGCTGAAGAGCCCACCCTTCGTGCCCCGATTCCGCTCGATACGACGGCCAGCAGCGAGGCGTTGCCCAAGGTCATCGTCGAGCCGCAGGTGGCCGCCGCGCCGATCGCCGGTCCCGGTGCGCTGAAGGCGGCGGGCGTCGAGCCCATCGAGATGCAGCGCAAGCCAGCCGCTCCGCAGACCGATGCGGAACGCGAGCGCACCGAACAGGGTTGGTTCAAGCAGTGACCGAAGTGGGCTACAGCCCGCGGTCGTGATTCACACCCTGTCGTTGTTGGTGGCGCTCTCGGGCGCCGCGAAAGCACCGCCGCCGCCGTGGTTGACGGGTCAGAGCAACCCGGCGGACCTCTCGATCACCCTCGTCACGTTCTCGCCCGGCGACACGCTCGTCGAGTGGTGGGGTCATTCGTCGTTCGTGGTGGCCGACACCCGCCTCAACCAGGTGCGGCTCTACAACTTCGGCATGTTCGGCCCGCGCGAGGGCGATGACACGACGGGTTTCATCAAGGACTTCATCAAGGGCCGGCTCATCTTCTGGGTCGACGAAGAGTCGCCGGGGTGGACCTTTCAGCTCTACAAGTCGCTCAACCGCGACGTGCGCATGCAGGAGCTCGACTTCGAGCCGCTCGAGGCCGAGCAGGTCGCCAAAGCGCTCGCCACGCACGTGCTGCCCGAGAACAAGTACTACCGGTACCACCACTACAACGACAATTGCTCCACGCGGCCGCGCGACATGATCGACGCGGCGATCGGGGGCCAGCTCAAGGCCGCGACGTCGGGGCCGTCGAAGTACACGCTGCGAGAGCAGACGCTGCGCTACGCGATGGTGAACCCGCCGTTCTCACTCATTCTCGATTTTCTGCAGGGCGATTTTCTGGATCACCCCATGACGCAGCAGGGTGACGCGTATCTGCCCGACGAATTGGAGAAGCAGCTGGCGGCGTTGCAGGTGAAGCGCGCCGACGGCTCGGTGCGGCCGATGGTGAAGAAGTCGACCGTGTGGTTTCAGAGCACGCGTCCGAGGCCGCCGGAGTACCCGCCGAACTGGGTACCGTACGAGTTCCTCATCGGGCTGGCGTTCGCGGCGCTCGCGCACCTGCTCGGGCACTGGGGCCGTGACGGCAAGAAGCTGCCGCGCGTGTTGCTCGGGCTCTACACGACGTTGCTCGGGCTCTTGCTGGGCATCTTCGGGCTCGCGCTGGGCTTCCTGATGACGTTCACCGATCACGACGTCACCTTCGGCAACGAGAACATCCTTCAAGCCAACCCGCTGTCGATCATGCTCGTGCCGTTCGGCGTGATGCTGATGTGGGGCTCGAAGCGCGCCGCGAAGTTGAACCGCGTGTGGTGGACGGTTTTGGGAGCGCTCTCGCTGCTCGGCGTGCTGATCAAGGTGCTGCCGTTCGCTGATCAGGCGAACTGGAACATCCTCGCGTTGACGGTGCCGGTGAACGTCGGCTTCGCCGCGCTGTGGTGGCTGCAGGAACGACACGCCCAGCGAATCAGTAAGTAGAAATTACAGACCGCGCGAGAACGTCGTGCGGTGTTCATCTGACCATGTGGGATGAACCGGACGTCACTCCTTATTCTCTGTGTGGTGGCTGGCTGCGCCGCTCCGGGGTCACGGAACCCGGAGCTCTCGTCGGCGCATGACGCGCTCTTCGATGAAGTCAGCGCTGAGTACGACCTGCCGCCGGAGCTGCTGCCCGCGATCTCGTATTCGCTGACGCGCTTTCAGATGGTCGACAGCTCGGAGGAGTTCGAGGGCAGGGTGCCCACGTTCGGTCTGATGGCGGTGACGCCGGACATGTCGAGCGACGCACGTGTTCGTTCAGATCCGCGCGTGAACGTTCGTGCGGCGGCTGCGTGGCTGCGTGCGCGCGCTGACGTCGAGGGCATCGACCGTCGCGACGTCGATGCGTGGAAGGAGATCGTCGCTGACTACGCGCAGCTCGAGCACCCCGAAGCGCGGCTCGAGTTCTTCCGTGAGCTCCGCGTGCTGATGAGCGGAGAGACCAGGTTGCTCGGCGTGCTCCGCCAGGCCGCATCGCCCGACTACGACCAGGGCACGTGGCGCGCGTCGCCGAACTTCAATTCACGCAACGGGCGCACCCCGCAGTTCGTGATCATTCACACCTGCGAAGGTGGCTATTCCGGCTGCTGGAGTTGGCAGACCAACCCTTCGGCTGAAGTGTCGGCGCACTACACGGTGAAGGAAGACGGCAGCGAAGTGACCCAGCTCGTTCGCGAGACGGATCGCGCCTGGCACGTCGCTGCGCAGTACCAGTGCGCGAACAACAACGGTCAGCGCTGTGACTTGAACGGCGTGAGCACCAACACCATCTCGGTGGGCATCGAGCACGGTGGCTACGCGTCGCAGGCGAGCTTCCCCGGGGGCCAGATCGACGCATCGGCGCGCCTGGCGTGCAGCATCACGCGGCGCTGGAACATCCCGCGAGACCGCAACCACATCCTCTCGCACGCGCAGCTGCAGCCGAACAACCGCACCGATCCCGGGGCGAACTGGCCGTGGAACGCCTTCATTCAGAAGGTGAAGGACGCGTGTGGTGATGCACCTCCGTCGTGCGACCGCACCGCCGGTGACTTCACGTTCTCGTGCGATGGCGTGCAGCCCGCGCAGACGTGCGTGCTGATGGACGAGCCCGGTGACCCGCACTCGTGGGGCGACAACTACTTCTGCAGCAAACGTGATCTCGGGCTGCGTTGGTCGAACGCCGGGGCGATCGCCGGAATGGACTGTGTGAACGTTCACGAAGCGTCGGAGCCGGCGGCGAGCGCCTGGGCCGACAACTTCCTGTGCGCGCCGAAGCAGTCGCCGTTCATCTTCAGCTACTCGAGCGCGGGTCCCATCGCTGGAAGGCAGTGTGTGCACCTGAACGAGACGCTCGATCTCGCGAACTCGTGGAACGACAACTTCATCTGCTTCGAAGCGCGTCACGAGTTCACGGAGGCGGGGTTCACGTTCAAGGCCGACGGTGCGCTGCCGGGTCAGCGCTGCGTGAACGTCGACGAGCCGAGCGACCCGGATACGTGGAACGACAATCACTTCTGCACTTCGCGCGACGACGTGCAGATGCAGTGGTCGTTCAGAGGGCCCATCGACGGGCTCGAGTGCGCGAACGTGACGGAGTCGGCCGAAGCGCAGGCGGCGAACTGGGCCGACAATTTCCTGTGCGTCACTCCGGAATCACGCGTTCGATTCCAGTGGAGCTCCGCGGGGCCCATCGCCGGAATGTCGTGCGTACGTTGGTTCGATCACGCCGAGACTTCGGCGACGTGGCTCGACAACTGGATGTGCATCGAAACGTTGCCTCCCTTGACCGAGCCGCACGTCGATGCGGGCGTCATCGGTCCCGAGGTCGACGCCGGCGTCACGATGCCACCGAGCGAAGAACCGCCACCTCCGGTCATGGAGTTCACCACCCTCGAAGGCGTGGTTGGTGGCTGTTCGGTCGGCGCGCCGGGCCTGCTCTTGGGCGCAGTGTTGTTCTTGCTGCGTCGCCGCAGACGCTGAGTCTCATGACGCAAGTCGACCGCTCGCACGACGTGAAACGCAGCGGTTCCGACGGGAAGTCGGTCGAGTTCCTCGCCGGCGCCACGGCGAGTCTGTCGTTTCAGAACGCGACGTTCTCGCTCGACAGCTTGTACTCGGTCCTCACGGCTCTCTGAGCAGCGCGTCGACCCGGCCGCGCACCAGCGTGACGACTTCTTCGCGCACGCGGGCCGAACCTTCGCCATCGCGTTCACGCCACAGCTCCGAAGTGACGACGCCCATCACCGCGTCGCACAGCACTTCGGCCATCAGCTGAACCCGCTCCGCCTCGAGCTTCGGGTGTTCGGCGACGAGCCGTTTGGTGAGCACGGCGGCGAAGCGATCGCGCTCCGACATCACCGGCTTCATCCAGCCGAGTCGCGCGATGGCCTGAATGATGGCGCGCGTGCGGTCTGGCTTCTCGAGGTACGTGCGCAACGTGGCGTCGATGATCGCCGGCAACGCCTGATCGAACGGCATCGACTGCGTGCCCAACACCTCTTTCTCGAGCGCGGCGAAGTTCGCGTCGGTCAACCGGGCCAGGAAGGCGCCCAGCAGCCCTTCCCGATTCGCGAAGTAGTCGTACAGCGAACCGATGCCGACGCCGGCTCTCTGCGCGATGCCCTGCAGCGAGACCTTGTTGGGGTCACCGGTGCGTTCGAGCAGTTGGTCGGCAGCCTCGATGATCGCGTTCACCACCGAGCGCGAGCGCGACTGTTGAGGCTTCTTTCTCAGGAACTCAGACTCATCAGGCATGCGGCCCCGATGGTCGCACAACCTCCAGACACGACGAAGCCCTCAAAGCCGCGCGGACTCCGAGGGCTCGGCGGTAACGGCGTCGTCGCGTTACTTGAACTGCGCGGCCGCCCACTCCCAGTTCACGAGCTTCTCGAGGAAGGTGTCGACGTACTTCGCGCGGAGGTTGCGGTAGTCGATGTAGTACGCGTGCTCCCACACGTCGCAGGTGATGAGCGGCGTCTGGCCCTTGGTGATGGGCGTCTCGGCGTTGCCGGTGGTGACGATCTTCAGCTTGTCGCCTTCCTTCACCAGCCAGCCCCAGCCCGAGCCGAACTGCTTCACGGAGGCCTCGGCGAACTGCTTCTTGAAATCGGCGTAGCTGCCGAAATCACGCTTGATGGCCTCCGCCAGCGCGCCCGTGGGCTCGCCGCCGCCGGAGGGCTTCATCGAGTTCCAGTAGAACGTGTGGTTCCACACCTGCGCTGCGTTGTTGAAGACGCCGCCGGACGAGGTCTTGACGATCTCCTCGAGCGACTTTTCCGCCTCGGGCTTGCCCTCGAGGAGGTTCTTCAGGTTCGTCATGTAGGCCTGGTGATGCTTGTCGTAGTGGAACGACAGCGTCTCCTCGGTGAGGTGCGGGGCGAGGGCGTTCTTGGCGTACGGCAGCGGATCAAGTTCGAACTTCATGTTGGGCTCCTTGGAGGGGATGTTCGACGCCGACCAGTTAATGACCTCGATGGAGCGTTGTCAGCACGAATGGTCGCTTGCGTCGGGCGTACCCAACACGTACTTGGAGCGCGCCATGGCCAACGACTTCATCACCAGCCAGCTCAACGACTTCCAGGCCCGCCTCAAGGGGCTCCGGGGGTCTCTTTGACGTCGATCGCAAGAAGAGCCGCATCGCGCTGATCGAACGCGACTCGACGTTGCCCGACTTCTGGAACGACAACGTCAAAGCGCAGGGAATGCTGAAGGAGAAGACGACGATCGAGAAGCAGCTCGCGTCCTTCGAAGCAGCCCAGCGCAAGCTCGACGACGCCAAGACGCTCATCGACCTCGGCGCCGAAATGGGTGACGAGGCGAGCAGCAAAGAGGGCGAAGCGCTGCTCCCCGACGTGGAAGCCGCCATCAAGCAGCTCGAGCTCGAGAAGATGCTGTCGGGCGAGAGTGACCGCCTCAACTGCTACGTCGACATCAACGCCGGCGCCGGTGGCACCGAGTCGATGGACTGGGCCTCGATGCTGCTGCGCATGTACACGCGCTTCTGCGAGCGCCGCGGGTGGAAGGTCGAGCTCAACGACTACAACGCGGGCGAAGAAGCGGGCATCAAGAACGCCTCGCTGCGCATCGAAGGTGATTTCGCGTACGGCTACATGAAAGCCGAAATGGGTGTGCACCGCCTGGTGCGCATTTCGCCGTACGACTCGAACGCGCGTCGTCACACGTCGTTTGCGTCGGTCGACGTCTATCCAGAGATCGACGACACGATCAAAATCGACATCCCCGAGAAGGACTACGAGCTCAAGTTCATCCGCGGCGGCGGCGCCGGTGGTCAGAAGGTCAACAAGACGAGCTCGACTGCCCAGCTGCGCCACCTGCCGACGAACATCGTTCTGACTGTTCAGACGGAACGCAGCCAGTCGGCCAACAAAGACATGGCGTTCCAGATTCTGCGGGCGCGCTTGTATGACCTTGAAGTGAAGAAGCGCGAGGCGGAAGCGCAGGCGCGTGAAGGCAACAAGTCAGACATTTCATTCGGTTCGCAGATTCGCAGCTACGTGCTGGCGCCGTATCGCATGGTGAAAGACCTGCGCACCGGCGTCGAGTCGGGTCAGCCTGACAAGGTGCTCGATGGTGATCTCGACGAGTTCATCACTGCGCAGCTGATGGGCGTGAAGAACCCGGCGAAGGCACTGCCGGAATAGTCCGTTTCGCGACCGGACCAATCGACGCACAGCGCGCGCTTGTGTTGGTTTGTAGAGCTCGCCGTTCTTGTGTGCCCGACGGTTCATGGGACGACAGACGTGCGTCAGTGTCCGGCTGCGGCGCTCTCCGCGAACGCCTCCGATCTGAAATCACCAAGGAGATCCGCGAGGTCTGCGACTTTTGCGAGTGCCGCCGACCCCATGGGTTGTTCCTTTCTCCAACGCTCGTCCGACTCCGCGAAAGCGCCTGTCCACCCGAGTGGACACGCGCATCTGTCGATCCTCAGAGGGTCCACACGGACGCCACGATGTAGGGTATGTTCCGCCTCCGTTTTCGGGGGTAACCCGCGTCATGGCCTGCAGCCGTTGTGGATCAGCGAAGCACGTCACTGTCGATTGCCAGACGGCGATCGGCGGCGGCATGCCCTGGTCGAGCGGCTCGTCGGAAGAGCACGACACCAACCTCTCGCTACAGCAGCCCGTCACTGCGCAACGTGCGGGTAACACGCCGGTCGACGCCTTGATCGGCGCGCAGGTAGGGAGCTACCGCATTCTCCGCCTGCTCGGCACCGGCGGCATGGGCTCGGTCTACCTCGGCGAGCACACCGGCATCGGCAGCCGCGTGGCGATCAAGTTCCTCCACGAGCACCTCGCCAGCAACGCCGACCTCGTGCAGCGCTTCTACGCAGAGGCGCGCGCGGTCAACGTCATCGGTCACGCGAACATCGTCAGCATCTTCGACATGAACGTGCTGCCGCCGAGCCGCTACTACCTGGTGATGGAGTACCTCGAGGGCAACTCACTCGACACGCAGATCGCGCAGGGCCCGGTGCCGATGACGCGCGCGGTGCCGATTCTCGCGCAGGTCTGCGACGCGCTCGATCAAGCGCACCAGCTCGGCGTCGTGCACCGCGATCTCAAGCCCGAGAACCTGATGCTCGTGAAGCGGGGTCGTCAGAACGACTTCGTGAAGATCCTCGACTTCGGCATCGCCAAGCTCCACGTGAACATGGCGGGGCGCAAGACGGCGACCGGGGTCATCATCGGCACGCCCGACTACATGGCGCCTGAGCAGGCCGGCGGCGAGAACATCGACGGCCGCACCGACCTCTATTCGCTCGGCATCATCGCCTACGAGCTGGCCACCGGTAAGACGCCGTTCGCGGGCATGCCGATCACCGCGATGCTGGTCGCGCACCTCACGCAGGAGCCGAAGGCACCGCACCTCATCAACCCCAACGTGCCCGTCGCCGTATCGTCGGCGATCATGAAGGCCATCGCCAAGAAGCCCGCCGAGCGCTTCACCACCTGCGGCGACTTTGCGGTGGCGCTCGAAGAGGCGATCAAACCGTCGTCGTCGCTGGCCCCGCAGATTGCGCCCCCGTCCGGCTCGTGGGAATCAGCTGCGGCGCGCGCCACGCCGGCGCCTCCCGAGGGGCTCGAGGCGAAGGTGGGCACCCCGGCTCCCGGTTCGCCGTCGCGCTCTGGAAACCCGAAGACGCCGGTGCAGGTGGCTTCGGCGCCGCCGCGCTACGTGGCGCGCTTCGACGTCGACGTGAAGTTCGACAACGGCAAGTCGATGACGCTGCCCTGCCAGGACGTCTCCCGCGCCGGTTGTTTCATCGTCAGCACCGAGCTCCCGCGCGTCTTCTCTCGCATCACGCTGTCGTTGCCGGGCGCCGGTGCGCTGCAGGCCGACGTCGTGCGCCACGTGAACGCGGAACAGGCGCAGGCCTGGAACATGCCGCAGGGCTTTGGCGTGCAGTTCCTCTCGGTGAAGCCAGAGCAGCGTGAAGCGCTCGACAAGCTCACGCGGGGGCTGCCGGTCGCTCCGGTTGCTCCGACGCCCGTGCAGTCGGTCGCTGATGATCCGGTGGCCGAGCGTGTACTGGCTGATCTGCGCAAGCGCATTCAGGGCGATCACTACGTGGTGCTGAGCCTCCCGCCTGAGATCGACGTGCCGCACGTGCGCGCGCGTGGCCGTGAATTGAACGCGCAGCTGCGTGATCTGCAGACCCGCCCCTTGTCGACCGGTCAGCAGAAGCAGGTCGAGGCGGCACTGGAGCGCGTGCGTCAGGCCGTCGAGGTGCTCGGCACCGTGCAGAAGCGCGCCGAATTCGACGGCATGCGCTTCAACTGGCGCGGCGTGGCGATGGCGCTCGCAGCCGGTCTGCGTGCCACCGAGCTCGAAGACATCCGCAAGCGGTTCCTCGCGTCGAACCCCGGCACCGAAGCGCGCGTGCAGTTGCACCTGCTCACCGCGAACGGTCACGAGCGCGACAACAACTTCACCGACGCGCTGCGCGTGGTCGACCACATCCTCAACATCGATCCGCTGAACCTCGAGCTGCACCACCGCCGCAACGCGCTCCTCAAGAAGACGTCTTGATGCGTTCTTGATGGGGTTCGGCCCCGTCTTGACGCCGTCCTGATCCACCGCCCGGTACTTCATGGCGCATGAGAAACCTCATGCTGTCGTCGTTGCTGTTGTGCGGCGCGCTCGCGTCGGCTCAAGAAGCCGATGGCGGAACGCCAGGTTCCGATTTCGCACCGGCGGTCACTCCGTTTTCCTTCGCAGACTTCTCGTGGGTTCCCGGCAACAAGAGCCCCGCGCACCGGCCGCTCACCTGGGGGCCGTTCAGCGGCGAGTTTCGAGTCGACACCGCGTACCACCACTCGTTCGCCAACCCTGCCGACAACACCATTTCTGGTTCATCAGAGGTCTTCCGGCACGGCGAAGTGCAGCTCACCCAGCTCGGTATCGGCGGCGACTTCTATTACAAAGGTGTGCACGGCCGGCTGATGACCCAGTTCGGCATGTATTCACAAACTACGCCGCGCAACGACGCGAGCCCCAATCGCGGTCAGTGGAATCTCGCCGATGCCTATCGATACATCTCCGAGGCCTATGGCGGGTATCACTTCGATGTCTTGGGTGGCATCAACATTCAGGCCGGCATCTTCATGTCGTACATCGGTCTGTGGAGCTATTACAATTTCGACAACTGGACCTACCAGCCGTCGTACGTGTCGTCGAATACGCCGTGGTTCTTCAATGGCGTCCGCGCGCAGATCTTCGTCAACGAACGCCTGAAAATTGAACCCTGGCTGGTGAACGGTTGGCAGTCCTACGGCCGGTTCAACAACGGCATCGGCGGTGGTGGGCAGATTCTCTGGCGCCCGACCGAGTGGCTCTCTCTCGTCAGCAACAACTACTTCGGCTCCGACACGCTGGGGAACCCGCTGCGGTACCGTATTCACACAGACGACAGCATCAGCTTTCGCTATTTCAACAACCCTGGAGGTGTTCTCAGTAAAGCCGCGGCGTCGATCACCGTCGATGCTGGTTGTGAATTCGGCGGTGGCGTTGATTGTGCTGGCCAGTATTTCCTCGGCTTCATGGCCTATAACCGGCTCTGGTTCTTCAGCGACAAGCTCGCGTTGACCGTCGGTGGTGGCGCCATCGACAACCCGGGCCGCTATCTGGTGTTGCTGCCGCCCATCAACGGCACCACTGCGGCTTCGGGCACGCCGTATTTCACCGCGAACCCCGGCGACCCGTTCAAGGCGTGGGACCTTCAGGCCGCGGTCGACGTGATGCCCATCGAGTACTTCACGCTTCGCGCTGAATACAACCATCGCGCGGCGAGCGTTCCGTACTTCACGGGTCGTGGTGGGGTGACGCCGCCGGGTGGAAACCAGGGCAACCCCGGCTCCGAAGTTCCCGGTTGGGCGCCTGACCTGGTGCCGACCGAAGACCGGCTCACCGTCTCGCTGCTCGTCAAGCTGTGAACCGCATAGACGTCGGCGGCGTGGTGCTTCCTCTCGTGGTGCTCGTGGTGTCGGGCGCCGTGATGCTGGGCCCCCGGTTCGGGGTCCAGGTGACGCTCGTCCAGGAGGCCGTCGCCACCGTCTTCTTCTGCATCGCCGTCATCGTTCTTCTGCTGGGAGTTCGCCGTGGCTGATTGGACTGTCTTCGTCGCGCTGTGTGTCTTGCTGGCTCTGACCATCGGCTACGTGGCGCTGAGTAAGCGCCTCTGAAAGGTCATGTCATGTCTGTTTTGATTTACATCGGCGGCGGTCTCGCAGCCGCCTTGCTGGGCTATTTGTTCTTCGCACTCTTGTTCCCGGAGAAGCTGTCGTGACTCCGCATGCGTGGGTCGAATTATTTGCCTCGCTGGTGGCGCTCACGCTGTTGGCGGTGCCGCTGGGTGAAGGCTTGGCGCGGCTGCTGGGCGAATCGAGCGGCCCCAATGTGCTCGAGCGCGGTCTGTATCGAATTGCAGGCGTCGACCCGGCGGAAGACATGACCTGGCCCCGGTACGCGACGGCGCTCCTGGTCTTCAATGTGCTGGGCGTGGCGCCCGTGTATGCGTTGCAGCGGCTGCAGGCTGTGTTGCCTCTGAACACAGCGGGCTTGCCGGCGGTGACGCCCGGCGTCGCCTTCAATACCGCGGTCAGCTTCGCCACCAACACCAACTGGCAGGCCTACGGCGGCGAGACGACGCTGAGTCATCTCGTGCAGATGGTTGCGCTGACGACGCAGAACTTCGTGTCGGCAGCCACCGGCCTCGCCGTGTTGATTGCGTTGATCCGCGGTCTGACGCGCTCGCAGACCGATCGCATCGGCTCGTTCTGGGTCGACCTCACGCGGTCGACGCTCGTCCTCCTTCCTCTTTCTGCGCTGTGGGCCGGTCTGCTGATGGTCACCGGTGTGCCGCAGACGCTCGAAGGCGAGAGCGACGGAGCGGCGGTTGGCCCGGTCGCCACGCAGGTCGCCATCAAGCAGCTCGGCACCAACGGCGGTGGCTTCTTCAACGTGAACTCCGCGCACCCGCTCGAGAACCCGTCACCTGCGTCGAATCTGTGGGAGTGGCTCGCGCTGCTGCTGATCCCCGCGGCGCTGTGCTTCACGTTTGGTCGCCTGGTGAAGGACCGCCGTCAGGGCCTCGCGATCTTCCTGGCGATGCTGGCACTGCTGCTGCCGCTCACGTTCCTCGGGCTCTGGAGCGAGCAGCAGGGCGTTCCGCAGCTCGCGGCGATGGGCGTCGACACCTCGCTGGGCCACATGGAAGGCAAAGAATCGCGCTTCGGTGTCGTCAGTTCGATCCTCTGGTCGACCGCCACCACCGCGGCGTCCAACGGCTCGGTGAACGCGATGCACGACAGCTTCACACCGCTCGCAGGCCTCCCGCCGATGGTGCTCATGCAGCTCGGCGAGATCGTCTTCGGCGGCGTCGGGTCAGGGCTCTACGGCATGTTGCTGTACGTCATCGTCGCGGTGTTCATCGCGGGGTTGCTCGTCGGCCGCACGCCCGAGTACCTCGGCAAGAAGATCGAAGGTCGCGAGATGAAGTTGGCGTCGCTCGGCATCTTGCTGCCGTCGCTCGCGGTGCTCGGCGGCACGGCCCTCGCGACGAAGTTCGGCGCTGACTCACTCGGAAACCCCGGAGCGCATGGCTTCTCTGAATTGCTCTATGCGTTCAGCTCCGGCGCCAACAACAACGGCTCTGCCTTCGGCGGTCTCACGGTGAATGGCACGTTCTTCACCGTCGCGGTCGCGGTGTGCATGTGGGTGGGCCGCTACTTCGTCATCGTTCCCGTGCTGGCCATCGCGGGTTCACTCGCGAGCCGCAAGAAGGTGCCCGCGTCGTCGGGCACGTTGCCGACGCACGGTCCGCTCTTCGTGAGTCTGCTGGTGGGCACCATCGCGCTCGTGGGGGCGCTCACGTTCATTCCGGCGCTCGCGCTCGGGCCCATCGTCGAACACCTGCAGATGACCGGAGGTGCGCCGTGAAGGCTGCGCTCGTGCGTGAGGCCGCGAAGGACGCGGTGCTGAAGCTGAACCCGGTGCGTATGGTGAAGAACCCGGTGATGTTCGTGGTCGAAGTCGGGAGCGCCTTCACCACCGTGCTGGCGATGCATGCCGCGGTGACAGGGCAGGGCGACGCGTCAGCGGGGTTCATCGGCGCCGTGTCTGCGTGGCTCTGGTTCACGGTGCTGTTCGCGAACTTGGCCGAAGCGATGGCCGAAGGCCGCGGCAAGGCTCAGGCCGACACGCTCCGTAAAGCGCGTCGCGACGTGATGGCGAAGAAGCTCTCCGGTGAGGTCGTGTCGTCGTCGACGTTGAAGAAGGGTGACGTCGTTCGGGTCGAAGCCAATGAGCTGATTCCTGCAGATGGCGAGGTCGTCGAAGGCGTCGCTTCGGTCGATGAGAGCGCCATCACGGGCGAAAGCGCGCCGGTGATTCGTGAGAGCGGCGGCGATCGCTCGGCGGTGACCGGCGGCACACGCGTGTTGTCCGACTGGCTGATCGTGAAGATCACCGCCGAAGCCGGGCACACGTTCCTCGATCGGATGATCTCGATGGTCGAAGGCGCGAAGCGCTCGAAGACACCCAATGAGCTCGCGCTCGACATCCTCCTCGCGTCGCTGACCATCGTGTTCCTGATGGCGACGATGACGCTGCGCCCGTTCTCGTCGTTCGCCGGCGGCGCGGTGCCGCTCACGATTCTCGTCGCGCTCCTGGTCTGTCTCATTCCGACGACGATCGGTGGCCTGCTCTCGGCCATCGGCATCGCGGGTATGGACCGATTGATTCAGGCGAACGTGATCGCGACCTCCGGTCGCGCGGTCGAGGCGTCGGGTGACGTCGACGTGTTGCTGCTCGACAAGACCGGCACCATCACGCTCGGAAATCGTCAGGCCAGCGAGTTCATTCCTGCGCCTGGCGTCGACGTGAAGGAACTGGCCGACGCCGCGCAGCTCTCGAGCCTGGCTGACGAGACGCCGGAAGGCCGCAGCATCGTGGTGCTCGCCAAACAGCACGGGCTTCGTGGTCGTGAGATGCACGAACTCGGCGCCACCTTCGTTCCCTTCACGGCGCAGACGCGAATGAGTGGCGCAGACGTGAAGGGCCGCCAGATTCGCAAAGGCGCCGCCGATGCCATCGAGCGCTTCACCGCCTCGGCCCTCCCGAAGCAGGTTCGCGACGTGGTCAGTGAAGTCGCGAAGCAGGGCGCGACGCCGCTCGTGGTCGCAGACGGTCCCAGGGTGCTCGGCGTGGTGAAGCTCAAGGACGTGGTGAAGGGCGGCATTCGCGAGAAGTTCGAAGAACTGCGCCGAATGGGAATTCGCACGGTCATGATCACCGGCGACAACCCACTGACCGCCGCGGCGATCGCCGCCGAAGCTGGCGTCGACGACTTCCTCGCCGAGGCCACGCCCGAGCAGAAGCTCGCGCGCATTCGCGACTTCCAGGCCAGGGGCCACCTCGTCGCCATGACCGGCGATGGCACCAACGATGCGCCGGCGCTCGCGCAGGCTGACGTCGCGGTCGCGATGAACTCGGGCACGCAGGCGGCCAAAGAGGCGGGCAACATGGTCGACCTCGACTCGAACCCCACGAAGCTCATTCGCGTCGTCGAGATCGGCAAGCAGTTGCTGATGACGCGCGGCGCGTTGACCACGTTCAGCATCGCCAACGACGTCGCCAAGTACTTCGCGATCATCCCTGCGGCGTTCGCGACCACGTACCCGGCGCTCGGCGCGTTGAACGTGATGCGGCTTCATTCCCCGACGAGCGCGGTGATGTCGGCGGTGATCTTCAACGCGTTGGTGATCATCGCGCTCATTCCGCTCGCGTTGCGCGGCATCAAGTTCCGTCCTGCGCCCGCAAGTCAGGTGCTCTCGCGCAACCTGCTCATCTACGGCGTCGGCGGCGTGCTGTTGCCGTTCCCCTGCATCAAGGTGATCGACCTGGCGCTGACCGCCACTGGAGCCGTGTCGTGATTCGCCCTGCCATCGTTCTGCTCACGTTCTTCACGTTGCTCACCGGGGTCGCGTACCCGTTGACCTTCACGCTCTTCGGCGCTGATTCTCTGCGACCCGGTGCGTTCGCGACCGTCGCTGACGGCCCCGACGTGTTCTGGACGCGCCCCAGTGTGGGAACTCCCAAAGCCAGCAGCGGCAGCAACCTGGGCCCGACCAACCCTGCGTTCCTGGCTGCGGTGAAGGCGCGCGTGGAGCGCGTGAAGTCTGCGCACCCGACGCAAGCGAAACCGGTGCCCGCGGAGTTGGTGACTGCGAGCGGGAGTGGAATCGACCCGCACCTGTCGCCGCTCGCGGTGAGGTACCAGGTCGATCGCGTCGCGGCAGCTCGTCACGTGTCTCGCGAACGATTGCTCGAACTCATCGACGACATGACCGAGCCACGCTTCCTCGGCGTCTTCGGTGAGCCGCGGGTGAACGTGGTGTTACTCAATCAACGTCTTGCTGACCTGTAAGGTGCCCTCGTGAACGACGGTCGTCCCGATCCCGATGCGCTGCTGCAGCGTGTGACGGCGGACGAGCGTCGTCGCACTCCGCTGAAGGTGTTCTTCGGCTTCGCGCCGGGCGTCGGCAAGACGTTCGCCATGCTCGAGTCGGCACGCAGGCTGAAAGCGCAAGGCGTCGACGTGGTCGTCGGCATCGTCGAGACGCACGGTCGCAGCGACACCGCCGCGCTGCTCGATGGGCTCGAGGTGTTGCCGCGCCGCTCGCTCGACCATCGCGGCAAGGCCGTCACCGAGTTCGATCTCGAACGGGCGCTGGCGCGCAGGCCGAAGGTCCTGCTGCTCGACGAGCTCGCGCACGCCAACGTCGAAGGCAGTCGCCACGCGCGACGATGGCAAGACGTGCTCGAGCTGCTCGACGCGGGCATCGAGGTGCACACCACGCTCAACGTGCAGCACGTCGAGAGCCTCAACGACGTGGTCGCGCAGATCACCCGCGTTCAAGTTCGCGAGACGGTGCCCGATGCGTTGTTGGAGCGCGCTGATGCCATCGAACTCGTCGACCTTCCGCCCGATGAGTTGTTGAAGCGGCTCGCCGACGGAAAGGTCTATCTCCCCGAGCAGGCGCAGCGCGCGTCGGAGCACTTCTTTCGTCGCGGCAATCTGCTCGCGCTCCGCGAGCTCGCCCTTCGAAGAACGGCGGAGCGCGTCGACAAGGACGTGCAGGCCTACCGCGCGCTCCACGAGATTCAGACCACGTGGCCTGCCGGTGAACGTGTGCTGGTCTGCGTCGGCCCCGCGCCTGCGTCTGCGCGGCTGATTCGTGCGGCGCGGCGCATCGCGGTGGGGTTGCGGGCGCCCTGGTTCGCCGCGTGCGTGACGAGCCCCGTGCGTCCGCTGAATCAGCAAGACACGCGAACGCTCGAAGCGAACCTGTCGCTCGCGGAGTCGCTCGGCGGTGAGCTGGTGCGGCTCGACGGAACCTCCGTCGCCGAAGAACTCCTCAACTGGGCCCGGGTGCACAACGTCACGCGCATCGTGCTGGGCAAGCCCACGCACACCTGGTGGCGCGATCGTGTTCGGGGCTCGCTGCTCGACGCGTTGGTGCGCGGCTCCGGCGACATCGACGTGCTCGTCATCTCGGGCGACGACGACACCGGAGAACGCCGGGAGTCCGCCGTCGCTCCGAGCGCGACGCCGTGGTGGTCGTGGCTCGCCGCGACCGCGATGGTCTTCGTCACCGCGGGCATCGCCTTCGTGCTGCAGCGCACGTTCTCGATTCCTGACCCCGAGATGTTGTTCCTCGCGACGATCATGATCGCCGCCGCCGCCTTCGGTCGTGGGCCTGCGGTGCTCGCGGCTTCGCTGTCGGTCGCGGCCTACAACTTCTTCTTCGTTCCTCCGTTCTTCACCTTCGCCGTCACCGACACGCGGTACGTGCTCACGTTCGCGCTGATGTTTGGCGTCGGCGTCGTCATCTCTGCGCTCGCCGGCCGACTTCGCGCGCAGGAGTTCGCCGCCCGGTCTCGCGAGAGCGACACGCGCGCCTTGTTGTCGCTCACGCGCGACCTCGGCCCCGCGTCGAGTGCGGAGGACATCGCGGCGTTGCTGACGCGTCACGTCGTCGAGGTGCGTGGCGGGTCAGCCGTGGTGTTGCTCCCGCGTGATGGCGCGCTCGATGCCGCCGCCGCGTTTCCGCTCACCACGACTCTCGACACCAACGAACTCGGCGTCGCCGCGTGGACGCACGAGCATCAACGCGAGGCCGGCCTCGGCACCGGCACGCTCGCCGGCAGCACCGTTCGCGCGATTCACATCGGCAATGGTTCTGGCGTGCTCGTGTGGCGGCCTGCTGTGCCGCTCGCTGACGACGCGCGACGTTCGTTGATCGACGCGTTTGCCCGACAAGCGGGGCTGGCGCTCGACAGACTTCGCTTTTCTGAAGCCGCCCGCGTCGCCGAGCTCAAGGCGCGAACCGAGGAGCTGCGCAGCTCACTCCTATCGACCGTCTCACACGACCTGCGAACGCCCCTCGCGGTGGTCACCGGTGCCGCCACGACGTTGCGCGACGACACCGCGCTCGATGCCGACACGCGGCAGCAGTTGCTGGACACCATCTGCGACGAAGCCGAGCGGCTGGAGCGCCTGGTTCGCAATCTCCTCGACATGACGCGTGTGCAGGCCGGTGCGCTGACGGTGAAGAAGGAATGGGTTCCGGTCGACGAGCTCATCGGCAGCGCGCGCACCCGGCTTGCGACTCCACTCGAAGGCCGCGCGGTCACCGTCGAAACGCACGACGTGGAGTTCCTCCAGGTCGACCCGGTGCTGTTCGAGCAGGTGCTGCTCAACCTGCTCGACAACGCCGCGAAGTACACGCCGGCAGGAAGTCCACTCGACGTCGAGGTGACCAGGAGTGGCAACGGCGTTCGTCTCGCCATCAACGACCGCGGCCCCGGTGTCTCTGCAGAAGAAGCGGTCAGGCTCTTCGACAAGTTCTTCCGCGGGAGTCAGCGCGCGGTTCCCGGTGCAGGCCTGGGTCTGGCCATCGTTCGCGGCATCGTCGAAGCACATGGTGGTCGCATTCACGTCGAACCCCGTCTGGGCGGCGGTGCGCGGTTCGTGATCGACTTGCCGCTCGACGGAACGCCGCCCGAGGTGCCAGAGGAGCCCGCAGATGAGTGACGGACCGCTCGTGTTGCTGGTCGAAGACGAGGTGCAGATGCGCCGGTTCCTCCGCGCTGCGCTGCTCAGTCACGGCTACCGGCTCATCGAAGCGGAGAAGGGCGGCGAAGCGGTTCCGCTCGTCACCAGTCACAACCCCGACGTGGTGTTGCTCGACCTCGGCTTGCCCGACATGGACGGCCTCGACGTCACGAAGCAGCTGCGGGAGTTCACGAAGGTTCCCATCGTGGTGCTCTCGGCGCGCGGCCGTGAAGACGACAAGGTCGCGGCGCTCGATGCCGGCGCAGACGACTACGTGACCAAGCCCTTCGGCATGAATGAGCTGCTGGCGCGCATGCGCGTGGCGTTGAGGCACCGCCAGTCCGCCGACGCTGACGAGCCGGTCATCGAGCTCGACGGGCTGCGTATCGACTTCGCGCGGCATGAAGTGAACCGCGAAGGCGAGCCGCTCAAGCTCACGCCGCTGGAGTTCAAGTTGCTCGCGCTGCTCGCCCGCAACGCAGGCAAGGTGCTCACCCACCGTCAGCTGCTCAAGGACGTGTGGGGCCCGGCGCACACGCAAGACACGCACTACCTGCGCGTCTACATGGCGAACCTTCGCAAGAAGCTGGAGCGCGACGCCGCCGCGCCGAAATACCTGCTCACCGAGCCGGGCGTCGGTTACCGCCTCAAGGGCTGAAGGCCGTGCCCTGTCGACGAAGCGTGGCCGCAGCCACTGCGATTCACGGTGTGACGTCGGACGGCGTGCACAGCACCTGATTCTGCTTCCAGTCGGGAACCGACTGGTCGTTCTGCTTCTTCGCGCTCGTCTTCGTGACCCGAATGACGCCGTCGACGAAGAGCACGCATTCGTTCTTCCCGAAGTACCAGGCCTCGGCGTTGGGCGGGTAGGGCGTGATGGTCGGCTCTTCGCCGCGCAGTTCCAGTCTCGCCTGCTCAAGCGTTCTGGCCTTGCTCACGCGCGTGAACACCGACGGACCACACGACGAAGCGAACAGCGCAACGAGCGTCAGCAGCGTTCTCATCGAGGCCAGCATCTCAGACGATGGAACGAACGGCGCGCGCGATGTGTCAGCGTCACCAACATGCGCCTCGTGTGGCTCCTGATGATCGTTTCGACCGCAACGCTCGCCGCTGATCGCGTCAAAGAGGTCCGCGAACGCCGCACCGCCGACGTGAAGGCGCTCGTCGAGAAAGCGGGCCTCACGTACCCCGTCGACGAGGTGTATCTGCGCGCGTTCAAGAAGGAAAAGCAGCTCGAGCTGTGGGCCAGCAAGCGCGGCCAGCCGATGACGCTCGTGAAGCGCTACGACTTCTGCTCGGCGTCAGGCGAGCTCGGCCCCAAGCGCCGCGAGGGCGATCTGCAGGTGCCCGAAGGTCTCTACGAGGTGCCGTCGTTCAACCCGTTTTCCGACTACCACCTAGCGATGAAGGTCTCGTACCCGAACGCCAGCGACAAGGTTCGCAGTGACGCGAAGCGGCCGGGTGGTCTCATCTACCTTCATGGCGACTGCGTCAGCATCGGCTGCATCGCCATCGAGGACCAACCCATCGAAGAGGTGTACCTCATCGCCTTCGACGCCAGGGTCCGCCCGATTCGCTTCGACATCTTCCCGGCGCGGCTCGACGACGTGACGACGGTCGGACAAGGCGAACACGTCGAGTTCTGGAGAGAACTCACCCCTGCCTACACGTCGTTCGAAAAGACCAAGCGGCCCGCGCGATTCAGTGTGAACCCGAAGACCGGCGCCTATTCGGTGAAGTAGGGTGCGCAACTGTCCGTGATGACGGGGTTTGTTGGGCCGGGAACCCTGTCTCACGGACGGTGTCAGATCCCCCGTCGGAGCGATTCGTTTTGAATGACGACCGACGGGAGGACGAAGTGGCGAGCGACGTTCTGGAACTCCCAGCACACGTGATGAAGGACGTCGAAGCGCCGGCGACCCTCTCGATCCCCGAGCACCTGCTGATCGCCCGCCTTCGTCGCGGCGACCCTTCCGCCTTCGAGCTGCTGGTTCGCACGCATCAGGACCGCGTGTACGACTTCTGCGTTCGTATGCTGAATGATCGCGAAGAGGCCTTCGATCTCACGCAGGAGATCTTCATCAGCATCCACCGGCACATGGACAAGTTTCGCGCCGACGCGAAGCTGACCACGTGGATCTACCGAATCGCCCGCAACCATTGCCTCAACCGCTTGAAGTACCTGAAGCGTCGCGGCCGCGGTCGCAGTGACGAATACGGCGAAGCGAACGAACTCTCGATCACCGAAGCGATGGGCGGCAGTGAATCGCCCGACGCCGCGGTGACACGAAAGACCGACAGACAACTGGTGCATCAGGCGATCACCGAGCTCGACGAAGAACAGCGTTCGCTGGTCGTGCTCCGTGACGTGGAAGGCCTGAGCTACGACGAGATCATGGACATCACCGAGCTTCCTGAAGGCACGGTGAAGAGCCGCCTGCATCGCGCCCGCGAGAAGCTGGCTGGCATTCTGACGAAGCTTGAAGAGAGCTTCGGCGGTAAGGGAGACTGACCCCGTGCGACGCGAACTTTCCAGGACCGAAGTCGAGCGCCTGTTCGTCGGTGCCATCGACGGTGCGCTCGCCGAGAAGGACGAGGCCGAGCTCGACACGGCGCTCGCCGAGAGCCCGGAGCTCAAGGCGCGCTTCGAGAAGTACGAGCGCGCGATTTCGGCGCTCAAAGATCAGCCTCGCCACAAGGCGCCCGATGGCCTGTCGACGTTGATTCTTCGCCGCACGCGCCGCCGTCGTTTTCAGCTGCGTTCCCGCGAAATGCCGCACTTCACCGCGCTGCCCGCCGAGGTCGTGGTGCCCATGTTGATCGCCGCTGTCGTCGCGCTCTTCATGCTGCTCGCGTCCTGACTTTCCACCTTGCCCGCCGGGCGCCTGCGTGGTGAACGCGCGCCCATGGCTGACGATGTGAGCGCCGTGGAGCTCAAGCTCCTCGACGAACGGAAGAACAAGGCGAAGCAACTGCAGGAACTCGGCGTCAACCCGTACGGCAACGGCTTCTCGCCGGACTCGCTGGCGGCGGAGCTCCTCGCGAAGTTCGGTGAAGTCGAGCCAGCGCAACTCGAAGCCGACAAGCCGGGCCCGTTCACCCTCGCAGGTCGCGTGGTCTCGGTTCGCGATTTCGGCAAGGCCGCCTTCGTGGTGTTGCAGGACCGCAGCGGAAGTCTGCAGGTGCACGTCAAGAAAGACGCGCTCGGCGACGACACGTTCAAGATCTGGAAGCTCACCGACCTCGCGGACTTCATCGGCGTCACCGGGACGCTCTTCAAGTCGAAGACCGGCGAGCTCACCCTGGCGGCCACGAGCCTGAAGTTCCTCGGCAAGGCGCTGCGTGGTCTGCCCGGCAAGTACAGCGGCGACGACGTCAAGGTGAAGCTCTCGCCCGAGCAGATGACGCGCGTGAAGGCCGCCGCCGACGCGGTGATGGCCGCCGTGACGGCCGCTCCCCAGGACCAGCGCGAAAAAGCGCGCGCTGACGCGGTGGCCGAGCAGTCGAAGGCGCTCGCCGGTGACGAGCTCAAGGCGCTGCCCGGCGCGGTGAACAAGGCGTGGGCCGAGAGCCAGGCGCTGGCCGACGTGGAAGAGCGGTACCGCCGCCGCTACGTCGACCTGCTGTCGAACGCGAGCACGCGCGAGACGTTCAAGAAGCGCACGAAGCTGGTGCAGTTCATTCGCGACTTCCTCAACCGCCGCGACTTCCTCGAAGTCGAAACGCCGATGATGCACTCGCTGGTGTCGGGCGCGGCGGCGCGGCCGTTCGTCACGCACCACAACACGTACGACATCGATCTCTTCATGCGCATCGCGCCCGAGCTGTACTTGAAGCGGCTCGTGGTCGGCGGCTTCGATCGTGTCTACGAGATCAACCGCAACTTCCGGAATGAGGGCGTCAGCACGCGCCACAACCCGGAGTTCACGATGCTCGAATTCTACCAGGCGTACGCCACGTACGAAGACCTGATGGACCTCACCGAGGAGATGATCTCGGAGGCCGCCGTGGCGGTGACCGGCTCGTCGGTCGTGAAGTACGGCGAGCACACCATCGACTTCAAGAAGGGCTGGCCGCGCATTCCGATGACGGAGGCGATCAGTCAGCGCGTGCCCGAGTTGAAGGCCGCTGACTTCGCTGACGTCGAGAAGCTCCGCGCCGTCGCGCTGCGAGGCGCCGAAGAGAAGGACAAGGCGGCGATTTCGACGATGAACATCGGCGAGCTCATTACTGCGCTCTTCGAGATGCACGTCGAAGGCACGCTGATTCAGCCCACGTTCATCACCCAGTTCCCGGTCGAGAGCAGCCCGCTCGCGCGCCGCAATGACGCGAACCCCGCGGTCACCGACCGCTTCGAGTTGTTCATCGTGGGGCGTGAAATCGCCAACGCGTTCTCCGAGCTGAATGACCCTGTCGATCAGGCTGGCCGCTTCCAGGCGCAGCTCGACGCGAAGACCCGTGGCCAGCAGGAGACGATGGACTTCGATCACGACTACATCCGCGCGCTCGAGCATGGCCTGCCGCCGACCGCCGGTCAGGGCATCGGAATTGATCGCCTGGCGATGCTGTTGACGGACGCGCCCTCGATTCGCGACGTCATCCTCTTCCCTCTGCTCAAGCCCACGAAGTGACACGCACTCAGAAGCTCGCCGTCGGGTCGGTGTTGCTGCTGCTCGGTTTCGTCGAGCTGGTGGTGGGCCTCGTGCGTTCGGAGCTGCTCGGCTTCGTCATCGGTGAATGGGCGCTGGCCGCGTTTGGCTGGGGCACTGCGGTCGATCTGCTGGCCGGCGCAGGTTCGGTCATCGGGCACGCGCAGACCGTCGCGGCCGTGAAGAGCATGACCACGCCCGGTGCGTTCGCCTCGGGCCAGGTGCACCTCATCATCGGCACGCTGGCGTGGATCGTGGGTTGGGCGCTGGTGGCCTTCACGTTCGAGAAGGCGCCGCCGCCACCTGAGAA
This sequence comes from Archangium gephyra, assembly GCA_003243425.1. GTDB lineage: Bacteria > Myxococcota > Myxococcia > Myxococcales > Myxococcaceae > Archangium_A > Archangium_A gephyra_A. Next base: position 40,947 of record QFQP01000026.1, read on the forward strand.
CAGCCCGGCGTTCGGCAAGCCGCTGCACCCGCGGCTCGCGAACTTCATCGACTTCCACTGGGGCACGCTCGCGGCGTTCGGCTTCGGCATCTTCCTCGCCGAGGCCGTGTTCATCGGGCTGTACCTGGCGGTGGTCGGCAAGGGCTCGGTGCAGGGCGGCGTGGTGCAGGGCGGGTTGTCGCCGGTCTCCGCGTTCCTCGTCGCGTTCGCGGTGTCGATGGCGCTGGCCTTCGCGGGCGGCTTCCTCGGCGCGGCGAACTCGAAGCGGCTGTCGACGCCTGAAGCGACGCTGGCGGTGCTGTATTTCGGTCTGCCGATTCCCGCAGTGCTGACGGTGATGCACTTCGTGCCCGACCTGATGCTCAAGCTCGGGTACCGGCTGCGTGAGATCGTCTACCTGTCGTCGCTGCTCGGTGAGAATCAACCGGCGCTCGGCTACTGGCTCATCACCGTCGCGTTGTTCCTGGCGCTGTTCATCGGCATCTCGCTCGGCTTCGTCGCGACGTCTTCGGGGCGGCTCGACCTGCGCCTGTCGTACGAGTTGTTCATCGCCGCGCGCCACGTGTCGGTCTTCCGACCGCGGTTGCTGCTCGGCGTGTTCGGTGTGCTGATTCTCGGCATCATTCCGCCGCTGCTGCTGTGGGCGATCGTGAGCGCTGCCGAGAAGGTGGTGGAGCGTACGCGCATCAAGCGTCTCGGTCAGAAAGACCCGCTGCTCGCCGCCGAGGCGATGCACGCCGCGAAGTTGAAGGAACAGTCGCCGACCGCGCTGATGACGTCGATCTCGCTCGGTGGCGTGGGCGTCGGCGTGATGGCGCTGATCATCGTGTTGTCGGTGATGAGCGGCTTCGAGGCCGATCTCCAGAAGAAGATCCTCGGTACGAACTCGCACGGCGTGGTCATGCGTTACGACCCGCAGATGCCCGAGTACGACGAGGTGATGAAGAAGGTCCTCGGGGTGCGCAACATCGCCGGTGCGACGCCGTTCATCTTGAACGAGGTGATGGTCTCGTCGGAGGGCAACATCTCGGGTTCGATGATCAAGGGCATCGACCCCGAGACCGTCGGCACGGTCACGGATCTCCCCGAGTATCTGCTGCCCGGCGGCAAGCTCGAGTGGCTCGTCGACCCCTCGCAGATCAAGAAGAAGCGCCTGGCAGAACTGAACGAGCCCGCGTTCGACGCCAAGCCCGCCGAGCCGCAGAAGCTCGACAAGGGCCCCAGCGACATCGAGCGCGATCCGCTGCTCGACCTGCCCGATCCCGAGAAGGAAGCCGAAGTGGTGTTGCCCGGCATTCTCATGGGCCGTGAGCTCGCCGCGTCGATGCGCGTGGTCGTCGGCGATCGCGTGAACGTGGTCTCGCCCATCGGCGGCGAAATCGGCCCTCAGGGCCCGATGCCCAAGAGCCGCCCGTTCCGCGTCGCCGGCATCTTCTATTCGGGCATGTACGAGTACGACTCGAAGTTCGTCTACATCCACCTCAAGGAGGCGCAGACGTTCTTCGGCGTGAAGGGCGCCAGCGGCATCGAAGTGAAGGTGCACGACGTCGACAACGCGCGCGGCACCATGAAGGCCGTCTACGACCTGCTCGAGGGCTACCCGTACCGCACCAAGGACTGGGGCGAGATGAACAAGAACCTGTTCTCGGCGCTGCGGCTCGAGAAGCTGGTGATGGGCATCATCTTGTCGATCATCTCGATCGTGGCCGCGGGCCTCATCGTCGCGACCGTGGTGATGCTGGTGCTCGAGAAGCGCAAGGAAATCGCGGTGCTCAAGGCGCTCGGCGTGCCCGACGGCGGCATCGTGAAGATCTTCCTGGGTGAAGGTCTTCAGATCGGCGTGGCTGGCGCGATTCTGGGCCTCATCGCCGGCCTCGCGTGGTGCTTCTTCATCGAGCGCGTGGGCATCAAGCTCGATCCACAGGTCTATTACATTCCCGCGTTGCCGGTGCGCATCGAGACCTTCCAGACCGCGCTCGCGGTGGTGATCGCGATTCTGGTGACGTTCCTCGCCAGCATCTACCCGGCGCTCAAGGCCTCGCAGGTCGAGCCCGTCGACGGACTCAAGGCGGAATGATGAGCGCCCCGTTCCTCGAAGTCGAAGACGTCTTCAAGTCGTACTTCCTCAACGGCAAGCGCATCGACGTGCTCCGCGGCGTTTCGGTGAAGATCGAAAAAGGCGAGCTGGTGTCGCTCATCGGCGCCTCGGGTTCGGGCAAGAGCACGTTCCTGCACGTGGTGGGAACGCTCGACATGCCCGCGTCGGGAACGATGCGCTTTCAGGGCAAGTCGGTCTTCGACATGAACGACGCGCAGGTCGCCGAGTTCCGCAATCGCTCCATCGGCTTCGTCTTTCAGTCGCACTACCTGCTGCCGGAATTCACCGCCGAAGAGAACGTGGCGATGCCCGCGTTGTTCCTCCGGCAGGAGCGCAAGCCGGCGATGAAGCGCGCGCGTGAATTGCTCGAGCGCGTCGGTCTGTCGGAGCGTGCAGAGCACAAGCCTGGCGAGCTCTCCGGTGGCGAATCGCAGCGCGTGGCGCTCGCGCGCGCGTTGATGCTCAAGCCCGACCTGTTGCTGGCCGATGAACCCACCGGCAACCTCGACCCGAAGACCGGCGAAGGCATTCACGCGCTGCTCCGTGAAGTGAACAAAGACCTCGGAATCACGGCGGTCGTGGTCACGCACAACGAAGTGCTCGCCAAGTCGCTGCCCCGTCGGCTGCGCTTGAAAGACGGTCAGGTCGTCACCGCGACCGATTGATGCACGAGCGCGAAATCGCTGGGCGTTTTCCCTCGTATTGCGCGCGGCTTCGTATTTAGAGGAGCCGCCCTTTCGCCGTGAATTCGCGTCTCTTCGCCATGTTGTCGTCGTTGCTGGTGGCCACCGTCTCGGCCCCGCTGACGGCGCGTGCGCAACTGCTGACGGATTCTCCGGCCCGCGACGAGTCGGACCGCATCACCGAGGTTCGCGTCGAAGGAAATCGCCGCGTCGAATCGCAGGCCATCGCGCGCGCGTTGAAGCAGAAGGTCGGAGATCTCTTCGATCACACGCGCACCAGCGACGACCTCCGTGCGTTGTGGGCGCTCAAGTATTTCAACGACGTGCAGTTGCTGGTGCAGCGCACGCCGTCGGGTATCGCCTACGTGGTGCGCGTGACCGAGAAGCCGACGGTGCGCTCGGTGCTGCTGCAGGGCAACGACGAGCTCTCGAAGGACGACTTCAAAGACACGCTCGACATCAAGGCGTTCACCATTCTCGACATCGCCGCTGCCAAGCGGAACGAGAAGAAGATCCTCGATAAGTACCTCGAGAAGGGCTTCTTCCTCGCCGAGGTGAAGCACGAGGTGCGCCCCGTCGACGACGAGGGCAAGGAAGTCGATCTCGTCTTCGTCATCTCCGAGCACGCCAAGGTGATGGTGAAAGACATCGTCTTCCTCGGCGTTCAGAAGGTGCCGGTCGACGAGATCAAGTCGGTGATGGGAACGCAGGAGGGCGGCTACCTCTCGTTCCTCACCAGCCAGGGCACGTACCGCGAAGAGCTCTTTCAGCGCGATCTGCAGATCATCCAGATGGCGTACTTCGACCGCGGCTTCATCAACGTGCGCGTCGACAAGCCCATCGTCACGCTGTCGCCCGACAAGCGCTACATCACCATCTCCATCCGCGTCGAAGAGGGTGAGAGCTACAAGATCGGCAAGATCGACTTCTCGGGTGACCTGCTCGTCAGCAAGGAGATCCTGCACAAGCTGATGACCAGCAAGGAGAACGAGACGTTCAATCGCTCGCTCCTGGCCAAGGACATTCAGGCCATCACCGACGTCTATTACGACTCGGGTCACGCCTACGCGAACATCACGCCGGTCACTGCCGTGAACGCGGAAGCGAAGATCATCGACCTCACCTTCGACGTTCAGAAGGGCCCCAAGGTCTACATCGAGCGCATCGACATCGTCGGCAACACCAAGACACGCGACAAAGTCATTCGTCGTCAGTTGCGTGTGTACGAAGGCGAGCTCTTCAACGGCACCGGCATGCGCCGTTCGAAGGAGAAGGTCACGGCGCTCGGCTTCTTCGAGTCGGTCGAGGTCACGCACAAGCCCGGTTCAGACGGTGAACACGTCGCCGTTCAGGTCGAGGTGAAGGAAAAGTCGACCGGCACCTTCCAGGTCGGCCTCGGTTTCTCGAACGTCGAGTCGTTCATCTTCACCGCGCAGATCGCGCAGCAGAACTTCCTCGGTTGGGGCCAGTCGGTCTCGGCCAGCGCGCAGATTTCTGCCCTGCGTCAGTTCTTCCAGCTCAGCTACTTCGACCCGTACTTCCTCGACACCAACTTCATCTTCTCGGTCGACGCGTACCGTACGCAGCTCGACTACTTCGGCTTCGTGCGCGACGCCTTCGGTGGCACCGCGAGCATCGGTTACTACCTCGTGGCCGACGAGATGAGCTTGAACCTCGGGTACACGTTCGAGCGCGTCAACGTGACCGTCGGCAGTCAGTCGACCGGCGCACAGCTGGCCGGCCAGTTCCGCAACGGTGTCACCAGCGCGCTGCGCCTCTCGTGGACGTGGGACAAGCGCAACAACCGCCTCTTCCCCACGTCAGGGTGGTTGTCCTTCGCGTCGGTCGAGACGGCGCCGTTCTTCTTGAACCCGTTCAACCAGAACGAGCAATACAACTTCAACAGGTACACCGCGTACCAACGCGTCTACTTCCCGTTGCCGTTCGGCTCGGTGTTCAAGATGAACGCGCAGGTCGGGTACCTGCAGGAGCACTACCCGTCGTCGCGCCCGCTGCCGGTCAGCGAGCTCTACTTCCTCGGCGGCATCAACACGATCCGCGGCTACCCGCTGCGTCAGGTCGCTCCGTCGGAGCTGGTGTGCAACTCGCTCAGCCCCGACTGCAGCGTCGGCCCGCTCCGTGTCGGCGGCAACAAGCAGTTCATCTTCAACGCCGAGCTCGAGATTCCGCTCATCGAGAAGGTCGGCATTCGTGGCGTGCTCTTCTTCGACGCCGGCAATGCCTTTGGTCGCACCACGCCGTTCTTCGGTCAGGACCCGACGGCTGGTCGCGAAACGCCGCTCGGTCTTCTGTACTCGGTCGGCTTCGGTGTGCGCTGGTTCTCGCCCATCGGCCCGCTGCGCTTCGAGTGGGGTATTCCGCTCACGCGTCGCCCCACCGACTTGCCGATTCAGTTCGAGTTCAACATCGGCAACTCGTTCTGAGCCTCAGAGCGACATGAACACCATGGTGATGGCCATGCCGATGAGCGTGAGGCCGACACCCGCGCCCATCATCACCAGCTCCATCGGAATCGCGCGTCGCTGCGGCGGCAGCTCGATCGTCGGTTCGGGCGGCGAAGGCACGGGGGCTTCGACGGGCGCGGAGACCGAGACCGAAGGTTCTGCCACCACAGGTACGGAGACCGGTTTGGCCGCCATCGCGCTGGGCCGAGCGACCGCCGTCATCTCCTGCGGCGCACGTTCGGCGGCGTCGAAGCGCAGCACCGTCTGACCGAGCTCCACGGTGTCGCCGGTCTTGAGCGCCGCTGACTTCTTCACCAGCCTGCCGTTCACGTAGACGCCGTTCATCGAGCCCGACACCGGCTCGAGCACGAACTCCTTGCCGCGCTTGAACAGCCGCGCCTGCTGCCGGCTCACCGAGCGATCGCGCACCCGAATGACCGCGTCGTCGGCGCGACCGATGGAGTTGTCGTTGAAGGGAATCGCGTACACGTGGCCCTGATCGAGCCCGGTGACGCAGGTGAAGCTCGCTGCGCGAGTGTCCTGCACCGGCACGTCGGCGCCCGAGAGCAGCTGCTCGGCGACGAAGGCCGTGTCGATGGTCTTGCGCGACTCGCGCTTCTTCGCGTCGACCACCCGACGAATCACCACGTCGTTGGGCAGCTTGAGCTCTTCGTCAGCCACCACGAGGCGCGGAATGCGGGCCGGGAAGAGCGAGGCACCGATTCGCACCGAACGCTGCGCCGTCACGCTCAGCTGTTGACCCAGGGTCGTCAGCGTCAAGAAGCCGTGTGGCAGGCCGTCGATGCGAATGTGGTCTTTCATGCCACCACCCACGGTGAGGATGCCGTCGGCGAGGTCGACCTGCGTCGTTTCGTGGTTCCAGATGATGTCGATGAGCATGGCGGTGACCTCGCCAAGGCAGGGGCAATGCCGACGCGAAGTACGCGAAATCGTTCGACTTCACTTCTCGGAGGGTCCGCAGAGAGAGAAGGCATAGTCTCCGCGCCGCGATGCGACCGATTGCGTTGAGCTGCGTGGTGTTGATGCTGGCGGGCTGCCGTGACGAGCAGGCGGGACCGAAGAACAGAGCGGCGCAGCAACGACCGCCGCAGGCTCCGGCGCCGGCCGCAGTTCCCGGTCAGGTGCGCACTGTCGACGCGGCTCCGGCCTTCACGTTCACCAGCGGCAGCACCTGGGCCGACGGTGCCGTGACGTATCTGGGCAGTGTCATCGAGCCAGCGAAGCCGCAGGCCGGCCAGCCCGTGCAACTTCGTCACTACTTCCGTGCCGACAAGCCGGTGCCGGCCGGGCCATGGCGCTTCTTTCTGCACGTGATGGACGAGGCGACGAAGCAGCAGGTCGGGAACCTCGATCACGAGCTGCAGCAGGGCGCGGCGCCGCTGGGCTCCTGGCCGCAGGGCAAGATCATCGAAGACGTGCACGGCTTCCAGATGCCGCCGAACTTCAATGGCGTGCTGCGCCTGTACGTTGGCTTCTGGAACGACGCGGGTCGCCTGCCGGTCGACACCTCCGCGCAGTCTGACGGTCAGGGTCGCGTGCTCGGCCCGAAGCTCGAGGTCGGCAACGTGCAACCTCTGCCCGAGTACGCCATGGCGCGAGCCACGAAGGCGCCGGTCATCGACGGCAAGCTCGACGACGCGGTCTGGGCGAGCGCGAAGGAGGTGGCGCTCACCCGCAGCTTCGACGGCGGCCCCGTCTCACGGAAGACCACCTTCCGCATGCTGTGGGACGACGAGAACATCTACGTCGCGTTCCGCGCGGAAGACCCCGACGTGTGGGGCTCGCTCAAGAACAAGGACGACCCGATCTACAACGAGGACGTGGTCGAGGTGTTCCTCGACGCCGACGCCGATGGGCGCACCTACAACGAGCTGCAGGTCTCGCCGCACAACGTGAACTTCGACGCCAGTTTCACCGCGCGTCGCAGCGATCTCGCTGAAGCCATGAAGTGGGAGTCGGGCATGAAGACCGCGGTCTTCGTCAAGGGCACGCTCGACGACGACGGCGACACCGACGAGTACTGGTCGGCCGAGATGCAGATTCCCATCGCGAAGCTGAACGCGCTGCCGAAACCTGTGCCGCAGAAGGGCGACCGCTGGCGCTTCAACGCGTACCGCCTCGAGCACATCGCGCGAGGTTCCAACATCGAAGGGCAGTCGTTCTCGCCGCTGTTCGTCGGCGATTTCCACGCGCTGCCCCGCTTCGGCTGGCTCGTCTTCGAGTGAGGGTCACTCGTCGGCGTCAGGCGGCGTCGACTGGATGCCCCAGATGTCCTTCGCGTACTCCTTGATGGTGCGATCGCTCGAGAAAAAGCCCATGCGCGCGACGTTGATGACGCTCGCGCGCCACCAGGCCTGCTGGTCGACGTACTTCGTCGCCACCGCCTGCTGTGCCTTCACGTAGGCGTCGAAGTCGGCCAGCACGAGGTAGCGGTCTTCGTTGATGAGCGAGTCGACCAGCGGGCGGAACAGCCCCTTGTCCTCCGGGCAGAAGAAGCCGCTCGCCACGAGGTCGAGCACCTCCTTCACGTCGCGGTTGGTTTCGTAGATCTCACGGCCCTTGTAGCCGCGGCCCAGCGTGGCGCTGACCTCCTCGGCGGTCTGGCCGAAGAGGAAGAAGTTCTCGTCTCCCACCGCGTCGCGAATTTCGATGTTGGCGCCGTCGAGCGTGCCGATGGTGAGTGCACCATTCATCGCGAACTTCATGTTGCCGGTGCCCGACGCTTCCATGCCGGCGGTGCTGATCTGCTCGCTGACGTCGGCGGCGGGAATGATGCGCTCGGCCAACGACACGCGGTAGTTCGGCACGAAGTTCACGCGCAGCCCCGTGCGCGCCGCGTCGCTGTTCACCACTTCGCCGATGCCGGTGATGAGGCGAATGATCAACTTCGCCGTGCGGTAGCCCGGAGCGGCCTTCGCACCGAACAAAAATGCCCGCGGGTGAATGATGGACTTCGGATCGTTCCGCGCGTTCTTCCACAGATGAACGATGTGCAGCGCGTTGAGCAGCTGCCGCTTGTATTCGTGCAGTCGTTTGATCTGCACGTCGAAGATCGCGCCAGCGTCGAGCGAGGTCCACATCACGTCGCGCAGGTGATTGGCGAGGTCGACCTTGTTGGCGAGCTTCGCGTCCTTGAACTGACGAACGAACTCCGCGTCGTCGGCGAACTTCTCGAGCGCCCGAAGCTTGTCGAGGTCTTTTGCCCAGCCGTCTCCGATGGCCTCGGTGATCAACTTCGCCAGCCGCGGGTTGCACGCCAGCAACCAGCGCCGCGGCGTCACCCCGTTCGTCTTGTTGTTGAACCGCTGCGGGAACATCTCGGCGAAGTCGTCGAGCACGTCTTCCTGCAGCAACTTGCTGTGCAGCGCCGCTACGCCGTTGATGGAGTGACTGCCGACCGTCGCGAGGTACGCCATGCGCACCTGCTTCTCGCGGCCCTCTTCGATGAGCGACATGCGCGCCACCCGCTCCGTGTCGAACGGCCAGCGAATCTGCACCGCGCGCAGGAACCTCGCGTTGATCTCGAAGATGATCTGCAGGTGCCGCGGCAGGAGCCGCTCGAACAACGACACCGGCCACTTCTCGAGTGCTTCGGGCAACAGCGTGTGGTTCGTGTAGCCGAAGGTCTCCTGCGTGATGTTCCACGCCTCGTCCCACGGCAGCTTCTTCTCGTCGACGAACACGCGCATCAGCTCGGCGATGGCGATGGCGGGGTGGGTGTCGTTCAACTGAATCGCCACCTTCTTCGGGAATTGCACGAAGTCGGTGTGGGTCTTCAGGTAGCGCCGCATGATGTCGGCGATGGAGCAGGCGACGAAGAAGTACTCCTGCTTGAGCCGCAGCTCCTTGCCGGCCTGGTTCTGATCGTTCGGGTACAGCACCTTCGAGATGACTTCCGAGTCGTTCTTCTCGACGACGCTGCGCTCGTAGTCACCGTCGTTGAAGAGCGCGAAGTCGAACTCGGCCGACGCGCGCGCCTGCCACAGACGCAGCGTGTTGACGGTCTGCCCACCGAAGCCGGCGATCGGCGTGTCCCACGGAACACCGAGCACCGTCTTGCCGCCGACCCACTGCGAGGCGACGCGACCATCGGGGAGCTGCGTCTGCTCGACGTGACCGTAGAAGCGGACCGGCACGGTGCGATCGGGGCGCACCATTTCCCAGGGGTTGCCGAACTTGAGCCACTCGTCGGCGCGCTCCACCTGGTACCCGCGCAGAATCTCCTGACTGAAGATGCCGAACTCGTAGCGAATGCCGTAGCCGACGGCCGGCATGTCGAGCGTCGCCAGCGAGTCGAGGAAGCACGCCGCCAGACGGCCGAGACCACCGTTGCCCAGGCCCGCATCGGGCTCCATTTCGAGGAGGTTGGTGAGGTCGACGCCGAGGTGCCGCAACGCTTCGCGCGTCGGCTCCCACAGGCCCATGTTGATGAGGTTGTTGCCGAGCGCGCGACCGAGCAGGTACTCGGCCGAGAGGTAATACGCGCGCTTCACGTCGTGCTGGTAGTAACGGCGCGCGGTCTTCACCCAGCTCCGCGCGAGGCGATCACGAACGGTCAGCGCGAGCGCCGTGTAGCGGTCCCAGGGGCTCGCCGAGTCGAAGTTCTTGCCGCGGGTGAACTCGACGTGATCAACGAAGGCCTGACGAAGAACTTCGGGAGACGAGCCGGTGCGAGCGTCTGATGCCATTGGCGTCGTTTAGTTCACGCCCGTCGTCGGACGAACGGAAAGTCAGCAGCAGCCGGCTCGCGCCGCACGCGTCACTGTGCCGCGGCGACCGGCTTCACGACCAGCCGCGCGGCGACGTCGGCGATCTTCTCCTTGAAGTCAGCCAGCAGCTCCTTCGGCAGCGGGTCGGCGCGCGGGAAATTCTGGTTGAGCGGGTTCGACCACTTGCCACCACGCTTGAGCCCGAAGTGCAGGTGCGGCCCCGTGGTGTACGCGCCGGTGTTGCCAGACTCGGCCAGCACCGTCTTCTGCGCGACCTTCTGCCCGGCCTTCACGAGGATCTTCGAGAGGTGCATGTAACAAGTCTCGAAGCTCATCACGTGCTTCACGCAGACGATGTTGCCGCCGCCGTGATCCCACCCGGCCTTCGTCACCGTGCCGTCAGAGACCGCCCACACCGGCGTGCCGACCGGCGCGTGGTAGTCGACGCCGTTGTGATTGCCGACGTAGTTGAGCACCGGGTGAAAACGGCTGCCGAAGCCGCTGGTCACGTGCGCGTACTTGAGCGGTGACTTGAGGAACGTCTTGCGTGCCGACAGCCCGTCTTCGGTGAAGAACGTCTCGGTGCCATCGGCCATCTTGTAGCGGAACGAGCGCTTGGTACCGACGGAGCTGCCCACGTACTCGGCCGCGAGCACGCGCCCGTATTCGAGCGTACGGCCCTTGTGGATGACCTTCTCGACGACGGCGCGCATGCGGTCGCCCTTCTGCACGTCGCGATAGAAATCGACGTCCCACGCAAAGACGTCCGCGAGGGTGATGGCGATGTCGGGGCGCTCATCGGCCGCGAGCGCCGCGTCCCACACGTTCGATTCGACGGTCAGCTCGACGAGGTCGGTGCGTTGCTCACGTTCGATCTCGCGCTTGCGTCCCACGTAGCGCTCGCCATCTCGACGCACCTGCCACTCGGTCAGCAGGCTGCGGCGGTAGTCGAGCACGTCGAGCTGACCGCCGCGGAACACGAAGCGGAGCTGATCGCCGGGGCGCGCCTTGCGGAAGTTGAACTCCGCGGCTTCCAGCGCGCCGTGGACCGAGTTGACCGTCGCCTCATCGAGGCCGGCGTCGTACAGCGCCTTCGCCACGGTCTGGTTCTTGTCGAGACGACGATTCTTGATGAGCGTCGAGTCCTGCGCGCTCAAGAGCAGACCGGTAAGGGCGACGGCAACCAGCATGGCGGCGCACCTTAAAGGAGCTTTGAGCTCAACGCTCCTTCGCGGCGCTACTTTTGTGCAGCGCGGGCGCGGAGGTCGGCGCCGAGCTCGGTCACTCCGGAGTAACGCCGCGCGTAGCCCTCGGCCTCCTTCGGCGTGAGCTCCTTCACGAGCGGTTTGAGCGCGCCGTAGAGCGCCTTGTCCTTGTTGGCGAGCACGTCTCCGAACAGCAGCGCGGCGCTCGAAAGTGACTTCGCAAACCTGGTCAGCTGCGCGGGCTGGTCCGCGAGCACCTCGAGCGCCGCGCGAGAGAGGCTCTTGGTGAAATCGGCCGCGGTGAGCACCTCGTCGCCACGAATGTGCGGCGCCAACTTCGCCGCGTCGGCCTTGTTCAACTTCACGCCGTCATGAACGAGCTCCAGGGCCAGCCGGGCGTCACCCGAATTGATGGCGTCGTTCATCAGCAGCGCTTTGAGCGCCTTCGAGTCGGCACCGAGCGCAGTGGCGGTGCGGTAGATGCCCGCGCGCACGACGGGGCTGCTCGCTGGCAGCTTCGACGCCAGCCGCTCGGTGATGAGGCGCGTGCTGTCGTTGCCGAACGTCGAAGCCACGTGCTTGAGGCGTCCGAGCTGCACGTGCGAACCGGTGATGGCCGCGTCGACCACGCCTTCCAGCACCTTGCGCTCACTTGCAGAACGCTTCGGCGCCCAACCGCTCGCCTCTACGTCAGCGGGCGGAGGCGCCTTCTTGCCGTTGTTCGAGGGAACGACCGGAAGACTGGAGCGACTCGTCGAGTTGATTTTCATGGAACGGTGAGTTGCCGAGCGCACACCAGGCGCTCACCCACCGCTCACAAGATTTCCAACTCAACGGAAAGGTCAGAGCTCGACCTTCTTTTCCGAGAAGTGCGCGCCGTCATGACGGAGCAGGTGACTCTTGTTCTCGACCTTCGTCACGATGCCGACGGGCCGCTTCCAGATCTGCTGCAGGTTCTTGAGCGTCTCTTTCGCGTAGTTGGGGTCGAGGTCGTTGCCGTCGTGCCGGTGTGACAGCACCAGCTCGCCCTTGTTCTCGTAGTTCGCGTCGACCACGTCGATCACCGGTTGCCCGAAGTTGGTGAGCGACTGGAGCAGCTTGTTCTTCACCTTCTTGAACTCGCGGGTCGCGATCTCCCAGGTGTTCTTCTTGTCGTTGAAATTGAAGACGAAGAGCTTCTGCTCGATGGCGAACTCAGGCGTGAGGAACGCGTCGATGAAGGTGATGTCGTTGTAGTGCTTGCGCACCTCGAAGATCTTCTCGCGCCCACCGCCGAGGTTCTTGTTCCAGTTCCGGCGAGCGCGAAGGTCGTCACACTCTTCCCACTCCTTGCCGAAGCGGCCCTTGTTCCAGCGGTCTTCGATGTCTCGATAGAGCTCGATGCCGAGCTTGTATGGGTTGAGCTTCCCCTGCTGCGTGGCGAGCGTGCCGGAGTGGTGGTCGGCGTAGTCGATGATCTCGTGATCCTTCAGCGCGCGGGTCGTCATGATCGTGGAGTGCCAGTAGCTGGCCCAGCCTTCGTTCATGATCTTCGTCTGGCCCTGCGGCGCGAAGTAGTACGCCTCGTCGCGCACGATGGAGAGGATGTCGTGTTCCCAATCCTCGAGCGGTGCGTTCTCGAGCAGAAACGCGAGCACGTCGCGCTGCGGCCGCTCGGGGAACTTCTTCTGCAGCTGCTTTTCATTCTCGAGCTTCTTGTTCTGCGCGTCGACGAACTCCTTCGGGTTCATGTACGGCCGCATGTAGTCGCGGTCGACCCGAATGCCCTCGGCGCGCTGATTGATCTGCTGCTCGGCGACCTTCGGGTCGGGGTTGCGTTTGATGTGCGGCGCGTGCTGGTCGATGAGGTTCTCGAGCGACAGCGCCACGTCGATGAAGTCTTCGACCTTCTCGACTCCGATCTTGTCGATCCACCGGCGCACGCGCGTGGCGTGGTTCGCCATCTGGTCGACCATTTTCCGGTTGGTGTACTTGAACGTGAAGTTGTTCTTGAAGAAGTCGTTATGGCCATACACGTGGGCCATCACCAGCTTCTGGTCGACCTCGGCGTTGGCCTCGAGCAGGTAGGCGAACGACGGGTTGTTGTTGATGACGAGCTCGTAGATCTTCGAGAGCCCGTACTCGGACGACTTCGAGAGCTGCTCGTATTCCATGCCCCAGCGCCAGTGTGGATAGCGGGTGGGGAAGCCGCCGTACGCGGCGACCATGTTGAGCTCTTCGGTCGAGAGCACTTCGAAGATCTGGTCGAAGAAGTCGAGGCCGAACTCGCGCGCGTAGCCCTCGACCTCGTTCTTGATGTCCTGCAGCCGTGGCGTGAGTGACTTGGGCATGTCTGGTTAACGACCTTTGCCGAGGAAATCTTTGATCGACGCGTAGATGCCGTCCTTGTCGGCGATCTCGCTCAACGCGACCTTGTCGTTGTCACCGAGGTGCTCGCGCAGGTCCTTGATGAACTGCCCGGAGCCGTACGGCGACTCGACCTGGCCGTACGCGAACTGGTTCACGTCACCCAGCACGTCTGACTTGAGCAGGTCGATGCACTGCCGCGTATCGTCGGCCGACCAGTTGTCACCGTCTGAGAAATGGAACGGGTAGATGTTCCACGAGCTCGACGGGTAATCTGCCTTGATGATGTCTCGACAGAGCTTGTACGCGCTCGAGATCATCGTGCCGCCCGATTCACGCGTGTGAAAGAAAGTCTCGCGGTCGACCTCACGGGCCACGGCGTCGTGAATAATGAAGCGCGTTTCGAGACCTTTGTATTGGGACTTGAGCCACGTATCGAGCCAGAAGCTCTCGATGCGCACGATCTCCTTCTGCTCGTCACCCATCGAGCCAGACACGTCCATCATGTAGATGATGACGGCGTTCGTCTCCGGAAGGTTCTCGAGCTTGAACGTGCGGTAGCGCACGTCTTGCTTCATCGGAATGATGACCGGGTTGTCTGGGTTGTACGTGCCGCTCGCGATCTGCCGCTTGAGCGCTTCTTTGTAGGTGCGTTTGAAGTGGCGCAACGACTGCGGGCCGACGTTGTTCACGCCGGTGTACTTGATCTTCGTGGTGACGATCTTCTCGCTGCCGCGATGCTCGATGTTCGGCAGCTGGAGTTCTTCGCTCAAGATCGACGCCATCTCATCGAGAGAGACGTCGACCTCGAGCACGTGCTGGCCTTCACCTTCGCCGGCCTTGCCGTTGCCGTCGCCGGGCTGAGGCTGGCCCTGACCGACCTGGTCGCCGGGGTTGCCGTCACCCTGGCCCACGCCGCCCTGCCGTGAGCCATGTTTGAAATGCGGCACGTCGATGAACGGCACGGGAATGGAAATGAATTCCTTTCCCTTCTTGCCGAGCATTTCGCCCTGCTGAACGTATTTCTTCAGGTTCTGCTTAATCTTCCCACGGACGATCTGTTTGAACCGGCTGTGGTCTTGATCGATTCGCAGGGCCACGTCGTCATTCCTTCGCGTCGCCGCGGGCGAAGATGCTCGCCACGAAGTTGAGAACGTCGGTGGCGGACTCTTCGTCGTACCCGAAGTTCTTGATCAGCCGGCTCTTCACCACGTCGATCTTCTCCTGCGTGTCCTTGTCGACCACGGAGCTGACCAGCGTCTTCAACTTGATGCTGTCCTTCTGGTCTTCGAACAGCTTCAGCTCGAGCGCCTTCTGTAGCCGTTCGTTCGTACGCCAGTTGAACGTCTTGCCGTCGATGGCGAGCGCGCCGATGTAATTCATGATCTCACGGCGGAAGTCGTCTTTGCGCGAGTCCGGAATCTCGATCTTCTCTTCGATCGAACGCATGAGCCTTTCATCAGGCTCTTCGTACGTGCCGGTGTACTTGTTCTTGATCTTCTCTTTCTGCGTATAGGCCTTCACGTTGTCGATGTAATTGCTGCACAACTTCGCAATCGCATCTTCGTCAGCCGAGATCGCGCGCTGCACCTCGTTCTTGACGATGTCTTCGTATTCCTGCTTCACGACGTTGAGCAGCTCGCGGTACTTCTTGCGGAGCTCTTCGTTCGAGATGAGCGAGTGTTGCTTCAAGCCGGTCTCGAGTTCGTTGAGCACCATGAACGGGTTGATGCTCGACTCGCTCTTGTCGCTCACCAGCGCGTTGCTGATCTTGTCCTGAATGTAGCGGGGCGAGATGCCCTCGAGGCCTTCGCGAATCGACTCCTTGCGAAGCTCCTTGATGTTGTCTTCGGTGAAATTCGGGAGCGTCTTGCCGTTGTAGAGCTTGAGCTTCTGAATCACAGACAGGTTGTGCTTCTTGGGCTCTTCGAGACGAGTCAGCACCGCCCACATGGCCGCCATTTCGAGCGTGTGAGGCGCGATGTTCTTGCCGCGAATACGCGTGGGGTTGAACTCCTTCTCGTAGATCTTGATCTCCTCACCGAGCTTCGTGATGTATGGGATGTCGATCTTGATGGTGCGGTCACGTAGCGCTTCCATGAATTCGTTCGACTCGAGCTTCTTGAATTCAGGTTCGTTGGTGTGGCCGATGATGACTTCGTCGATGTCGGTCTGCGGGAACTTCTTCGGCTTGATCTTGTGCTCCTGCGTCGCGCCGAGCAGGTCGTAGAGGAACGCGACGTCGAGCTTGAGCATTTCGACGAACTCGATGACGCCGCGGTTGGCGACGCAGAACTCACCGTCGAAGTTGAAGGCGCGCGGGTCGGAGTCGCTGCCGAACTCGGCGATGCGGCGGTAGTTGATGTCGCCGGTCAACTCGGTCGAGTCCTGGTTCTTCTCGTCTTTCGGCTGGAACGTGCCGATGCCGACGCGGTCTTTTTCGCTGAACACCAGCCGGTGCACGCGGATGTGGCCGAAGACCTTCGCGAGGTCGCCCTGGTAGTGCTGCAGCAGCAGCTTGAAGATCAAGCGGCAGCTCGGGTTGAGCTCGCCGAGCGACGGAATCGAGAAGCCCGCCGACGGCGGCGCGAGCTCTTCGAACAGCTTCCCGCGCATCTCGTTGGGAATGAGCTTGAGCGGCTCTTCGTGGAGCGGCGACTTGATCTGCCCCGACAACACCGAGCCATCTGCGAGCGAGAGCTTCTCGGGGAAGTTCCACGAGTAGGTGTACACCGCGCCTTCAGGCGTCTTCGAGTAGTCCTCGATGCCGCGCTTGAGCACGCGCGCGATGGTCGACTTCGAAGAGCCGACGGGGCCGTGCAGCAGAATGACGCGCTTCTCGGCGCCGTAGCCGTGCGCCGCGGCTTTGAACACGTTGACCAGCTTCATGAGCGGCACGTCGAGGCCGAACACCGCGTCGCGGCCGCCGTTCTTCTCGTCGCTGAAGAAGTGGTAGCGAACGAGCCGCTTCTTGTTGTCGATGTATTCGGTTTTGCCGTGGCTCAAGATCATGTCGTACGCGCGTTGGTACGCGGTGCGCGTGACGCGAGGGTTCTGCCTCACGATCTCGAGGTACTCGTCGAAGCTGCCCTCCCAGTTGAGCGTCTGGTATTCGCGCTTGTCCTGGAGTGCAGCGATCTTCTGTGACCAGCTCGTGGTGCTCATTGTCGGTAGGTCCCTTGCCCGATGCGGCCAGTGATTCAGGTCTCCCCCGTCGCGGGTTGTGACCGCGGATGCAGCGCGGGGCGAGGAACTGAAGAGAATGAAAGCAGAACGTGAACGCGCTTGGGAACGGTCAGTGTTCCACCCACACGACACGCAGGTCGTACCAACTGACCGAAGGGACGAGTCCGTGAACGGTCTTCTTCGCCGCGTCGAGTGATTGCCGCGACGTCATGAAGAGGTACGGCTGCTCGGAATACAGCTTCGCGTGGAGCTGGCGCGCGAGCGCGTGGCGCTTGTCGGCATCGAACTCGGCGCGCACCTGTTCGATCAGGCGATCGACTTCTGCGTTGGAAAACCCGACCCAGTTTGCGCCAGTGCCGATCTGCGACGAGTGGAACATCTGAAACAGGTCCTGCTCGGTGTCGAACTCGGTCCACAGCCGGCTCACGGCATCGAAGTCGCGCTTCGACACGCGTGACGAGAGCGTCGAGGTCTCGACCTTTTCGATGTCGAGGTCGATGCCCACGGGCTTCATCTGCTCCTGAAGAAGTGGAACCAGCTTGCTCAGGCGCACCTGCGTCGAGGGCAGGAGGAAGTGAAAGCGCAGCGGTTTGCCGTCGCGCTCGAGCACGCCGTCACCGTCGCTGTCGACGAAGCCGGCGTCGGTGAGCAGCGCACGCGCGGTGCCCGGCGAGAAGGGCAGGGGCTTGACGTTCGCATCGCAGAGTTTGCTGCCCTGCAGATACGGGCACGTCGTGGGCACCTCGAGGTCGAGGTCGACGATTCGTGAGATCAACCTGGCGTCGTAGAGGTGCGCGAGCGCGCGGCGAACACGAACGTCTGCGAAGTGTGGGTTCGCCTCGTTCCACGCGATGTACGAGTAGCTGTTGTCGAGGCTCTTGATGCGATTCCAGTCTCGCTGGGCCCAGGTGGCGCCTTCGAGCGAGCGCCACAGCTGCGGCGTGATCGCCGTCATCAGGTCGACTTCACCGCGCTCGAAGAGCGCAGCCGCAGCGGTGTGGTCCTTCACGAAGCGAAAGACGATGCGATCCAGATACGCGCTCGCCCCTTCACGCTTCTGCAGCGTGAGCGACTGCCCGCGTTCCCACGCCGCGATGACGTAGGGCCCCGAGCCGAGCGGCTTCCGGGCGAGCTCCGTCCAATCACCCGCCAGCTGCGTCGCCGAGAGGATCGGAACGTGTGACAGCGCGCGCAGCGTGAACGGCGACGGCGTCGACCAGCTCAGCTCGACCGTCTTCTCGTCGACCGCCTTCCACTTCGAGAGCCCCGCGAACTCGCCGCGCAACGAACCGGTGCTCCGCTTCACGTCCATCAGCGCATCGAGCGTGGCGATGACGTCGTTCGAGGTGAGGTTGCGCCCATCGGAGAATGTAGCGTCGGTGCGAAGGGTGAACGTGGTGGTGCGGTGATCGGCCGCGTCCTTCCAACTCGCCGCGAGCCCCGGCTTCAACGAGCCGTCCGCGCTGATCTCCACGAGCGTCTCGACCACCAGCCCGCGCGTCATGCGCAACACCCAACCGTCGCGACACGCGTCTTCGAGCGCGTTGAGGCACGACGGCTCGCTCATCACGCGAACGGTGAGCGTGCCGCCAGGCCTGGGAGCGCCAGTCTCGGAGGGCAGCTTTCCATCGAGCCAGTCGCGGCTCACCGCCTGCGCGGGCGCGCCAGCGTCGAGCGCCGACTTCGAACGACAACCGCACAGCGCCATCAGCGTCAGAAACACGAAGAGCCGCACGCTTCGCAGCGTAGCGGCTCCGGTGCACGACGTCGGGCCTGCTTTCAGATGACGTTGAGATCGCGCGGGGCGTTCATCGCCACCACGTGCTTCGCGAACTGGTTCTCGGGCATCGAGCGGAGCACGCCGTACGGGTCGCGGAAGTACACGCGCTCGTTCTTCACCGAGTCGAGCGTCACCGCGTGGTTGAAGTCACCTTGATCGATCTGCAGCACGACGGGCCGGTTCTGCGCGCCGCGCGCCGAGTAGTTGCGGATCTTCTCGAGCGCCTTCGCGCCGTCGGCCTCGGTGAGGAACTGCTTCGATTCGTAGTTCACGCCGAAGAGCTGGCGGAGCACTTGCGTCTGCTGCGCCGGCTTCAGGCCGCGTTGTTCGGCGCCGGTCTTCTGATTCACCGACTTCTGGGCGTACGGGTCGAACTCGGCGTCACGGCCATTGCCGTACTCCATCGCCGCGTTCTGGAAGATGGTCTGGCTCGCCGAGCGCAGGTCTCGCGCGCCGGCTTCACCAGCATCGAGAACGAGTTCGCCGCCGCCGCGCATCTTGGCCTTCCCGGCGGGGCCCGTGAGATCGGCCATCAGTCGCGCGTATTCCGACGGTTCATCCGCGACGAGCTCGAACTGCATGGAGGTGACGGTGCACGTCGGCGCATCGCCCTGATCGATGCGGTTCGGGTTGGCGATGTCGCGCAACACCGACGCCAGCACTTCGCTCCGCGTGGTGTCGCCAGACGCTTTGGCGTTCAGCGGCTCGGTCGCGAGGCGCGCGAGGTTCGAGAGCAACGTGTTCCCCTTGCTGTCGACGTTCGAGAGCGCCCTGGGAACCTTCTCGAGCACGGCGCCCATCAGCGTGGCGACTTCGGTGCTGGCGCCCTTCAGAATCGTTCCGAGCTGCTGCTGCTGCGCGGCCGACAGCCCCTGCGTCTTCGCGAAGGCGGCGACCTGCGCAGCCGCGGAGGTCGAGCCGCTCAGGAACGAAGGCGTCTCGAGCCGCTCGAAGATGGCGTTGCGCAGCGCGAGGCTGTCGGCGGTGTCGTCGCGGCCGACGAGCGCGTCACGAACGTCGTCGGTGGCGAGCTGACCGATGGTGTCGTCGGGAACGCTCGTGCCCTTCTTCCGACCGATGGTGTCGTCGGGGACGCTCGTGCCCTTCTTGCGGCCGATGGTGTCGTCGGCCACCGAGCCCTTCTTGCTGCGGCCGATGCTGTCGTCCGGCACGCTGCCGCGGGTGGTGTTGACCTTCGGCGTCGTGAAGGTGCTGTTCGTCGAATAACCCGGGTTCACGACGGGCGTGTTCGTCGGAAGCGTGGTGACGTTCGGCCGCGTCGGCACCGGGTTCGCCACGGGTCGCGTGGTGATCGGCGTCGTGGGCACACGAACCGTGGTCAGTTTCGGGTCGATAGGCATGTTCATTACATTGTCGCACGGCGTCGTGAGTTGTTGCGTGCCTGAAAATGGCCGAGAAAGCGTTAGATTCCGGTAGCTTCGGGGACACTTGTGGGTGCATTCGGCCGTTACACTCTGCTCAAACGCCTCGGTGCAGGCGGCATGGGCGAGGTGTTTCTCGCGCGCGTCGAAGGCTCGGCGGAGACGCTGGTCGTCAAACGCATTCTTCCGCACCTGACCGAGAACCCACGTTTTCTGCGCTTGTTTCTGGACGAGACGCGCATTGCGTCGCGGCTCGTTCACCCCAACATCGCGCGCATTCACGAGCTCGGCGAGGCGGACGGGACGTGGTTCGTCGCCATGGAGCACGTGGACGGCAAGGACCTCCGCGAGATGCTCAAGCGCACGCGCGAGCAGGGGCACCACGTGCCGTTGCAGATAGCGGTGGCGATCGCCGTGGAGGTCGCCCGGGGCTTGCACTACGCCCACCAGGCGACCGACGCGCAGGGGCGATCGCTGCGCATCGTTCATCGCGACATTTCGCCGCACAACGTGCTCATCGGCCGCGATGGCTCGGTGAAGTTGATCGACTTCGGCGTGGCCAAGGCCGCGAACAAGTCGGTGCACACCGGCACCGGCATTCTCAAGGGCAAGTTCCCGTACATGTCGCCCGAGCAGGCGAACGCGCTGCCGGTCGACCCGCGCACCGACGTGTTCGCGCTCGGCATCGTGCTGTGGGAGATGTTGTGCGCGCGCTACCTGTTTCGCGGCAAGACCGACGCCGCGACGTTGAAGCTGGTGCGCGAGGCGATGGTGCCGGTGCCTTCGTCGCTGCGTGACGACATTCCCGAGGCACTCGACCGCGTGCTGCTCACGGCGCTCCAGCGCGACGCTGCCGAGCGCTACCCGACGGCAGAGGCGTTCCGCGAGGCGCTGGCCGGTGTGCTCGCGAACCTCGCGGTGCCCAACGTCGCGAAGTGGGTGCAGGAGTACGACGACGTTCCCGGGCTCGACGAGAGCCTGGTCGAAGCCGAGTCGATCGAAGCGGAGAAGGCGTCGGACGAAACGCAGCTCGAATCACACGAGCAGCCGACGGTCGCTGATGCTCCGAGCCGCACCGGAAACCCGGTTCGTGTTCGACCGACGCGCAGTGAACGTTCCGCGCTTTCCGACACGTCGACGAGCGAACGCAATCTCGAGCAGGTCAAGCAACTGCTCGCGCAGGTCGCGGGGCGCCCCACCAACATCGGCCCGCAGGCCACGAGCTTCGTCGGCCGTGTCGCCGAGCTCGCAGATCTTCACCAGCTCTTCCGGCAGGGCGCGCGACTCATCACGCTGCTCGGGCCCGGCGGCACCGGAAAGACGCGCCTGTCGCTGCAGTTCGGCTCGCAGCTCGTCACGCACTTCCAGTCGGTCAACGAGCGGGGCCGCAAACGCGGCGGTGTGTGGTTCTGCGACCTCACCGAAGCCAAGGATCGCGAAGGGGTTTGCGCTGCGGTCGCGCGTGCGCTCGGCGTTCCGTTGATCGGCGGCGACGCAGTCACCCAGCTCGGTCACGCCATCGTGGCGCGCGGCGAGACGTTGCTGGTGCTCGACAACTTCGAGCAGGTCGTCGCCCTCGCGCACGAGACGGTGGGCACGTGGCACAAGCTGGCCCCGAAGGCGCGGTTCGTCGTGTCGTCGCGCGAGCTGCTGAAGATCGCGGATGAGACCGTGTTCGAAGTGCCGCCGCTCCGCGTACCGCGTGATGCGAAGGACGCCCGCAGCGCCGAAGCCGTTCAGTTGTTCATCGAACGTTCGCGCGCGGTGAAGCCCGGTTGGGAACCCGTCGACAGTGAGCTCGCGGCCATCGCGGAGATCTGCAAGCAGCTCGACGGCATGCCGCTGGCCATCGAGCTGGCGGCGGGTCGTATGGGCGTCGTGAACCCGTCACAACTGGTCACGCGGCTGCCGCGCCGCTTCGACGTGCTGGTCGATCGCAAGAGCGATTCGGATCGACAGGCGACGTTGCGGGGCGCCATCGACTGGTCCTGGAACAACCTGTCGGCGGTCGAGGCATCGCTGCTGGCGCAGTTGTCTACGTTTCGCGGTGGTTTTCTGCCCGACGCCGCTGAAGCGGTGGCGCAGTTGCCGGGGCGCGTACCGCCGATGGAGGTGTTGTTCACACTGCGTTCGAAGTCGTTGGTGCGCGTGTACTTCCCGACCGGCGACGAGAATCAGCCCCGCTTCGGCCTCTACGAGACGATCCGCGAGTACGCGTGGGAGAAGTTGCAGTCGATGCCCGAGCTCTACGGGGCACGCGCGCGTCACGCGCGTTGGTACCTCGACTTCGGCCTTCGAACTGCGACCAGGGCTGAGAGCAGCAAGCCGTTGCTCGACGCACTCGACATCGAACGCGAGAACCTCGCGGTCATCTTCGAACGTCGGCTCGACGAACCGCAGGGCGCGCCTGACGCGTTGTCGGCGGTGCTGGCGCTCGACCCCCTGCTCACGACGCGCGGGCCGTTCGGGCTGCACATGGAGCTGCTCGATCGCGTCGTCGATCATCTCGGAGACGAACCCGCGCTGCTCACGTCTGCGCTCGAAGCACGCGCCCGCGCGCGGCTTGGTCGTGGCCGCGCGAACGACGCGGAGGCAGATCTCCTCGTCGCCGACGAGCTCGCTCGTGACGCGGGTGATGAGCATGCGCAAGGCCGCCTGGCGGTCGTGCTGGCGATGGTCGAGCGGCAGAAGGGAATGAAACGGGAGGCGCGTGCGCGCTTCGAGCGCGCCATCGAAATTCTCGGTCGTGTGGGCGATGAGCGCATGCGTGGTCGCGCGGTGAGCAACCTCGCGGTCGTCGAACATGAGCTCGGCGAAGACGACACGGCCCTCGAGACCTACGACCGCGCGCTCGCGATTCACCGCGCCGCGGGTGACCGTCGCTACGAAGGCATCACGCTGGCGAATCAGGGGGTCGTGCAGCAGGGCCTGGGGCTCTTGAAGGCCGCGCGTGCGAACTACCAGGCGGCCCTGGCGATTCATCGCGAGCTGGGCAGCCGTCGCTCGGAGGGCATCTGCCACATCAACCTCGGTGACCTCGCGATCGAGTTCGAACACCCGGGTCAGGCGCTCGCGCATTTCGAGAGTGCGCTGCAGCTCGTTCGAGACGTCGGTGCGTTGCGCTTCGAAGGCATCACGCTGCTGCAGCTCGCGTCGCTGCATCAACAGTACGGCGAATACGACGATGCGATGCGTCGTCTTCCCGAGGCGGTCGAAGTGCTTCGTGAAGTCGGTGACCAGCGCTACCTCGGGCTCGCGTTCGGCATGCGCGCGGCCATCTGGGCGCTGACGGGGAACCTCGCGGCCGCCGAAGAGGAGATGGTCGAGGCCACGCGCGTTCTCACCGACGTGAAGGACAAGTCGTTTCTCGACGCGCTGGATCTGTACCGGGGTCACATCGAACTCGGGCACGTCATCACCACGCGTTCCGAGCTGCAGGCCAGGGTGCTCGAAGACCGCTTGCGCAAGCGCATCACCAGTGCCTCGCAGCGCGGCGCTCCAGACGAGACGAATCCCGAAGGCGCTCCCTCGCCAGCGGATCGCTCCGAGTACGTGCGCGCAGCGCTCCGCTCGCTGCGCGGCGCGATGGCTGACGCCGGCCGTACGCCCTAGTCACGCCGCCAGCTTCATCACGCGCCTGGCTTCCGAGGCCATCGGGTGGTCGACGGGCGCGAGCTTCATCAACTCGGTGGCAGCGCGACGCGTGCCTTCCTTGTCCCCGAGGCGGTAGCACGCGAGCGCGAGGTTGTAGCGAACGACGATCGCGTCTGGCGAGGTGCCGAGGCGGACCGCACGGTCGAGGAGCGTGCGTGCTTCCTTCAGAGCGTCGGCGCTACCTTCCTCGAGCAGCATGATCGCCAGGTTGTTGAGCGGCTCCCAGGCCATCGGGTTGGCGACGATGGCTGCGCGGTAGCAGCGCTTTGCTTCCTTCTTGTCCTTGACGGCATCAGACAGACCACCCAGGTGGTAGTGCGCGCGCCAGTTGTTCGGCGACAACTTCAACACCTGCTTGAGCGCCTTCTCGGCGGTGTCGAAGCGGAGCTGCATGGTGTCGACCACCGCCGCGAACAGCCAGGCTTCTTCGTCGAGCGGAGCCAGGGTCGTGACGCGCCACGCCTCTGTGCGCGCGACTTCGAGGTCTTTGAGCCGCAGTGCCACCGCAGCGCGCTTCGACGGGAGCAACGGCTCTTTCGGGAAGCGGGGAGCGGCGTTGTCGAGCAGTTGCCCGGCGAGCTCGAGCTGACCCGTTTCGACGAGCACGTCGGCGAGCGTGACGACGGCATCGAAGTGCTTCGGGTACGCCTCGACGACGTGCGCGAGCACGCGAACCGCTTCAGTCACCCGGCCGGAGTGAAACAACGCCGTGCCAAACTGCGCACCGACGTCGGGCGTGGCAGCGCCATGCTGAAGCGCGAGTTGGTAGCTCGCCGCGGCATGCGCCCACTTCTGCTGCTGAGCCGCGATGCGACCGAGGTTCACGTGCGCCATCGCCAACGTCGGATCGAGCGCGAGTGCGCGGTTGTGGAGCTCACCCGCAGCTTCGAAGCGGCCCTTCGCTTCCTCGACGACGCCGCGGAGTGAGAGCGCCGGCGCACACCTGGGGAACTTCATCAGCACGCCCTCGAGAATCTGATTCGCCTCGTCGATCTTCTTCATCGCGAGCGCGACGCGGGCGATGCCGACGAGCGGCAGGGGAGAGCGACCTCCGCTTTGCTTTTGCGCGTGCTCGAACATCGCCGCGGCGCGATCGAAGTCGTTCTCACCGAGGTAGCGCTCCGCTTCCGTCAACAGGGGCATGATGTTCATGACAGGTTTCCTCCAATGGTGTGGCTGCGGCTCACGCCGTCCGTGAACCCTCCGGACCTTTCGCGGTGGCTGCTGAAGCGGCCGTCATCGGTCGACTCGGTGTCGGTCTCCGAGTCGTGCTCTTCGCGACCGTTGGCCTTTCCCGCGACATTCATGAAGTCGCTGAGCTGGCCGCCCGGTGCGCTGTTGCTGTTGGGCAGCTGACCCGGGCCGATGCTCTTCGCTGCGTTGCCGATGATGGAGCTGGCGGTGCTGCCGTCACCCTTGCCGCCGTTGAACATGCTGCCGACGGCCTGGAAGAGACCGTTCATGATCTGCCCCGCCGCGCCGAAGATTCCGGTGATCGCGCTGCCGGCGTTGCTCATGTCGATCTCGACGTCGATCTTGAACGAGAAGCCCACCGCGATGGCGGCGCCCATGCCGAATGAGAGGCGGTACTTGCCGTCGGCTCCGAGTTCGCCGTGCACTTCGACCTTGGCGCCTGCGCCGGCGTGAACGTTGAAACTGACGCCCGCCTTGCCGCCGGGAAAACCACCCTTCGCCGAGAACCCCGCGCGCGCGCCGGCGAAGGCGCCTGCTTCGGCGTCGACCGCGGCTTGAGGCGGATTGAAGGAGACTGTCGCGCGTGCATCTGCCTTCGCCCCCGCGCCTGCGTCGGCCTTCGCATCGGCTTCGCCAGTGACCATTCCGCCGAGCGCGCTCATCTCGCTGCTCGCAGCCACCTGCGATGTCACGCCGACTTCACTGGAGGCGCGAGCCGTCGCGCCGTCGAGACCCGCGCTCGCTTCGGCTTCGGCGCGTGCTGCGGCTTCCGCACTCACACGCGCACGGCCGGCGATCTGCGCGACGTCGGTTCTGATGCTGCCGTCGACTTCCGCGGACGCACCGACGCTTGCGTCGACCTTCGCCTTCGCGCCGACGCGGCCGTTCGCATTGTACGAGCTGCTCTCTGCCGACGCGTGCGCATGCGCTTCTGCAGCGGCACGCCCGTGCATCTCGAGGCCGTCAGTCTTGTAGGAGCCGCTGACCTCGACCTTCTTCTGAACGCCGACGTAGTCCTTCGAGTGATTGGCTTCGCGAACCTGGTGGTCGGTGATCGTCTCGTCTTTGCTGTCGCTCGTCGCTTCGGGCGTCGCGGGCTGCGCCGCCGACATCGTCGCGGGCTGCGCGGTGAGACCCGGCGCTGGCTGCCCCCCGGCTTTCGAGATGCCTTCGAAGATCTTCCCGAGAATGCCGCCGAGCTCGAACATGTTGCCGCTCATCGCGGCGGCTGCCAGCGGCCCACCGAAGATGTGGCCGATGATCGCCATGATGTTCGGTGCGCCGTCCTGCTGGCCTGACGCCATCTGCTGAACGCCTTGTTGCATTCCCTGCTGCGCGAACTGGCTGAGCTGGTTCTTCGCGATGTCCTTGAACATCGACGAGGTGCCACCACTGCTCGTGGGTGCGCTGCCGTGCTCAGCGGTCGGCGTCGAGTCGATGCCTTCCGCCGCTCCGTGCGACGCCGTCGAACTGATTCCGTCTATTCCGCTCATGAAGCCTCCGTGGGTTGGAGGGCGCATGTGCAGAACCGCGGCCAGTTCTAAGTGTTCAGAAGTGCTGCTGATTCACCGAGGTGGTCGGTCTACGACTCGGGACTGACCGTACGCTGCTGCGCATCCATCCACCCCTGGAGGATGAGGACCGCGGCGATCTGATCGACGACCTGCTTGCGCTTCTGACGGGAGACGTCGGCCTCGAGAAGCATGCGGTGCGCGGAGACGGTGGTGAGCCGTTCGTCCCAGTAGATGACGGGAAGGCTGGTCGCGGCTTCGAGCGCGGCGCCGAACTTACGTGTGGCTTCTGCGCGCGGTCCTTCGCTGCCGTCCATGTTGAGCGGGAGGCCGATGACGAAGCGGTCGATGCCGTAGTCGGCTACCTTCTCGTTCAGCGCTTCGAGGTCCTTCTTGAGGCCTCTGCGCTCGAGAGTGGTGACGCCCTGAGCGGTGATGAAGAGCTCGTCGCTGACCGCGAGGCCGATCGTCTTGGTGCCGAGGTCGAGGCCGAGTGCGCGCATCGCGGGCAACCTACAGTCCGCGATCTCGGATCGCTACGGACGCAAGCTCGCATGCGAGTTCAAGAGGTTAGGGCTGGCACGCGTCCTGCGAAGCGCTCCCTCCGTCCACGGCTCAATCGAGCCCTTCCCCGGAGCAAAGCATGAGCATGAACGTCGGAACTCCTCCCCCTCCTGTTGGCGCGAATCTGCATGAGACTCTGCAATCGGAACGCATGCACGGCACGCCTCCACCGCCGTCGAGCGGAAATCACGTCGCGCCGCCTCCGTCTGGTCGTGGTGTGCCACCCCCCTCAGCTTCGGGCCCGTCGCAGGGGGCTGCCGAGACCACTCTCGCTGGCAAGAAGCCCGGCTACGCGGAGATTCAGTCGATGGTGGACGACGCGCTTTCGAAGAACGACGAGTACATCGACCTGAGCGCCAACATCACGCGTGCCATTGATCTCGGAAAAGACGTACAGACTTGTCTTTCCGATTACGGAGTCGGCATGGACCGGACGCTGACCGAGGGGGAGATCCGTGATCTCGCGAAGATCGGGTCCACGCCAGCGATCAGAGCCGCGGCGCAGCGACTGATCGACAATCACGGGTTGTTGGCGAAGTTCTTGAACGGCAATGATGCGATGACAATGAGCGACGTCTCGCGCGTGTGTGACGAGATGAAGACGCGGCAAGGAGAGATTCGCAAATCGACCGAGCGTCAAATTCGGTCGGATATCGACGCGAAGCCGTTGACTGGTTCGTCCGGCGATCCGTCGACAGGCACTAGTCCGAACACCGGAACTCCGGGCAACGACGGCACCACCCCGGAGCCTCCGAGCACGGAAACTCCGAAGCCGCCGCCGTCGACTCGTCCCGGCACTGAAGGCGCTCTCGAAAACCTCGCGAACGGGCAGGAGTGGATTCAGAAAGAGATCGAACGTCTCGCCAACGAGGCTGCGAAGGACCCTGCGAAAGCGCCCGCGCTCCAGGCCAGGATCTCCATGTTGCAGAACCAGTTTCAGGTGCTCGCGAACATGTCGACTCAGATCAATCAGATGATGTCGAACATCACCAAGATGTGGTCCGACATCGCGATGAACTCCGTCCGCAACATCAAGTGAGCCACGCCATGACCACTCTCGCTCAAGACTTCGGCATCACCGCCGACCAGGCGCAGGCGCTCACTTCGAAGGCCTTCGATCTCCTCGACGCGGGCGATCTCGACGGCGCGGTCGTCATCTTCACCGGCATCCTGGTGTTGAACCCGTTCGACGCAGGTGTTCACGCTGCGCTGGGCGCTGTGCTTCACGAACAGGGCAAACTCGTCGAGGCGGAAGCTGCGTACGACGAAGCCATTCGTCTCGACGGCGACACCGTTCTCGCCCGCGTGAATCGCGGTGATCTGCGTCTGAAGCGCGGCGACGCGGGTGGCTTCGACGATCTCGAAATCGCCGCCGCTCGCATCTCCCCGATTCAGCAGCGCGCGAAGAATCTCCTCCGCTTCTACGCTCGCTGAATCAAGGGGTTGCGAAAAGCGAAGCGGGGCAGCGATCAGTTTCCAGAGCACCGGCAACAGAAGTCGCATGGCTCGCTTCGCTCAACTCTTCGCGGTGCTGTGTGTGGTCGGTATCGCTGCTCCGGCGGCCGCGCGCTGTCGCTACGTCGCCGTCAACGTCGCGCCCGGGCAGACTGTCGTCGGCTACGTGAAACACCGCCGCCACTGCGATCCGATCATCGCGCCAGCGCCTGTTCAGTACGTGCAGGCGCCGCAGGTCTACGCGCCGCCGCCTCCGCCCGCGTATGCACCGCCGGTCTACGTGGCGCCGCCGCCTCCTCCGGTCGTCTATTCGGCGCCGCCAGTCGTGTATGCAGTGCCTGCTCCCGCCCCGGTGGTGGTGCAGCAGCGCCCGGTGAAGCCTGAGCGTCCGCGTCCCGGCTTTCTCGCGCTCAAGTACATGCCTGGCGTGTCGTCGACGGTGGCCGCGCCTGATGGGCAGATTGAGTTCGGTCAGCCCGGCTTCACGCACTCACCCGGTCTCGAACTGCGCATCGCTCGCTGGTTCTCGTTGCGCAGCGACCTCGAGTTCCGTCAGCAGAGTTGGACCTGGGACATGTTGGGCGCGAAGATCTCGCTGTTCCCCAGCTCGCCGGTGAAGCCCTACGCGTCGGTGTCGGCCTCGATGAACGAGAATCACGCCAACCCCGGCAAATTCTCGTTCGGCTTCGCGGCCGCCGCGGGTCTCGACGTCTTCTTCGGCAAGCACTTCTTCCTCGAAGCCGAAGCGCGCTACCGCATGACGCCCGGCGCCTGCTGCACCGAAGTTCCTACGTTGACTGGCGTGATCGGCGGCGGCGTCGCGTTCTTCTGAATCGCGGCGATTCGCTCGGCGATCGTGGGGTGCGTGACGCCTGACAGCACGTACCAACGCGGCGGCTCCGGATCGACCTTGTTGATCCGCCCGAGCTCGCGCAGCAATGAAGTCAGCGCCTCGGCGTCGTTGGTCAGGCGAAGGGCATAAAGGTCCGCTGCCGATTCACGCTGTCGAGCGAACGCTGAAGTCACCGGCCCGAGTACCAGCATCGCCACTTCGAAGAGCAACACCAGCAACGGCAAGACACGCACGTCGCCTCGCTGCGTGATGCCGTACCAGCCGCGCTTCACTGAACGTCGGAAGATGAACTCCAACGCGCCAAGCAGCGCGAAGACCGCGAGCGGCGAGAGCACGCGACCAACCCACCGCGATTCGTGCACGTGACCGCTCTCATGCGCGATCGCCGCGAGCACCTCGTTTTCGGTCATCGCCGCCAGCAGCGTGTCGGTGAGCAGAATCGTTCGCGTGGGGCCCGTGCCAGCGAACGCAGCTTGAACGCGAACGCTCCGTGAGCCGGTGTGCACCACGAGCACGTCCGAGAACGGAACGTCGGCCCGATTCAGCAACGACGTGATGCCGTCGCGAAGTGCGCCTGCTTCGAGCGGCGTTTCGTCGACGTAGAGCCGCGCGCGGTACGGGTCCAACGCGGTCGAGACGACCATCACCACAGACGCCGCGAGCCCAACGAGCCACCACCAGTGCTTCGTTCGGCGCGCGATGCCGAAGAGCCCGAAGGTCAGGGCGCTCACCGCGAGGAACAACATCGCGTGCGCCTTCAACGAATCGAGCACGAACGTGCCGAGTGACGCCGTCGCGAGCCCGAATTCCTTCTCACGCACGTAGCCGAACCACACGGCCTTCGGCAGATCGAGCAACGCCAGCAGCCCGAAGTAGAGCAGCGAGAACGACACCGCTTTGCGCCAGGTGCCATCGCCCCACACGCGGTTGAGCGGCGACGGTTTCCCGGAGCTGCCCGGTGCAACGCGGAACAGCCGCCGAACCCCGAGTGTCGCCACGAGCGCGAGCACCACCGGCGTGACGACGAGGTCGACCAGGGCCGCGGTGTAGATCGGCGCGTGGTACGCCCGAACTTCGGCAAGCTCGGCTGGTGTGTAGGGCGGCTCCACGCCGCGCCGAGCTTACGACCCCGGAGGCGTGCTCGAAGACTTCTCCTGCTCTTCGGCCTTCGCTTCGGCGAGCAGCAGTTCCTTCATGTGCGCCAGGCTCTCTCTCGTCTGCTGAACGAACGGGCTCGACGCGCCGATGCGCTCCGCCGCTTCCAGCGTGCGCTCGTAGACGGTGATGGCCTTGCTGATCAGCACGCGGATCTTCTTGCGGAGCTCCGCGCGGTACACGGTCTGTTCGGCAGGTACGAGCTCGGCGGGCGCCGGCGCGTTCACCATGTGCTCGTACATGCTCTCGTACAGTCCACCGATGCGGTTGCCGGAGGCCGTCGCCCAGTACCCATTGCCGATGCGAATCGCGCGCAGGTAGTGCCCCTGTGCCGAGAGCAGGAGCTCCGACTTGTATTCCAGGTCTTCCGCGAGCTTGTCGGTGCTCTTGTTGCCGTCGAGCTGCACCGATTCGTAGTGGAGCCGGAAGATCTCCCCGAGGAAGAACTGCGCCTGGCCCGGGAAGTAGTCGTCGACGAGATCCTTGTCCGGCAAACCGCTCCAGTAGGTCAGCACCCCGCGCAACGTCGATTCAGCCGCGTCCTTGCTGCCTGACTCGAGCTCGCAGATGCCCTGCTGTACGCGCGCCTCGATGCGCTTGTCCGACGCGAGGTCGGGGCGATCTCCGATGACGCGAAGAATCTCGATGGCGTCGCTGTAGCGCTCGAGGTGGTAGTCGCACTCCGCCACGCGAAAGGCCGCGTCGAGTGCGTCACCGGTGCCCTTCGGGTCGGACAACACCGAGAAGCGAACCCACGCGTCGTCGAAGGCCTTCACCTTCTCGAGCGCGAGCCCGGCGTTGTAGAGCGCCGCGCGGTAGTGCTTCGAGGTCGGGTGAAAATCGCAGATGCGGCCGAAGTAGCGGGCCGCCTGTGCAAAGTCCTCCGCTGCGTAGAACGAGGTCGCAGCCGCGAAGAGCTCTTCGTCGTTCAACTTCTCCAACTCGAGATCGCCGGTGATGACGACCTCGTCGAACTTCACTTCCTGGGCGCCAGTGAGCGACGTGCCGCGGGTGTGTGCACAACCGGTCGCGACGACGAGAGCAGCGGAGAGGACAAGCAGGCGCATTCGTTCACTTTCGTGAAGGGTACTGGCCATCGACACCGGCAGTTTCTGCCGGGTTCCGGCCAGCTTAACGAGCGCTTGCTGAGAGTTCGAGCCGTTGCTCCCCCCACAGCCAGTGCGACGTTTCGTACAGGCCGCGGAGGTCGTGCACGTCGTGTTCGAAGCGCGGCACCAGCACCAGCGGGGTGCCTTCACATGCTTCGCGCAGTCGCTCGACCCCGCGGGCGTCCTGGCGGGCCTGCTGCTCGTTCTCTTTGAGGGTGGCTTCGAACTTCTTCTGACGATCGGGTGGCAGACGTGCGACCTCCTCCCACAGCGAGGCGGGGACGGGTGCGTGCACGCGGTTCACCACGATCGCCGCGACCTTCATCTTGTTCTGCTTGAGCAGCGTGTGGAAATGCACGGTCTCGTCGAGCCGCTCGGGCATGGGGCCGGTGACGAGCACGAAGCTGGTCGAGTCGGCTTCGAGCAACGCCCGCGTCTGCCGCGCGCGCTCCTTGAAGCCTTCGTTCATGCCGCTGATGTTGAGCATGAAGTCCGCCAGCTGCTGCAGGGTCTCGGTGCCGGTGAACCGCGAGATGGTCTTGGTGACGTAGCTGCCGCCGAGGTTGAAGAGCTTGAGCCCGATTTTTCCAGCGGCGAGCGCCGGCGTCAGGAGCCACTTCGCCGCGTCGTTGTCCATGAAGTCCAACAGACGATTGGGCGCATCGAGGAAGTCGAGCGCGTGCGCGGTCGGCGGCGTGTCGAGCACGATGAGCGGGTAGTCGCGCTGCGTGCGCAGCTCCCACAGCTTTTCCATCGCGACGTATTCCTGGCTGCCAGCCAGTGCGGTCGAGAGCGACTGGTAGAAGCGGTTGGCGAGGATCTTGTCGCGCTTGTCGGCCGGCGCGTGGCGGATGATCAGGTCATCCCACGTGCGCTTCATGTCGAGCATCATGGCCCGCATCACGGCCTTCGGCTTCAAGCCCGCCTGTTCGAAGGTGGCCGCGGAGATCTCCATCTCGGCGTTGCCGAGCGCGTCGAGGCCGAGCGAGTTGGCGAGCCGCCGCGCAGGGTCGATGGTGCACACCAGTGAGCCCTGACCTTCGAGCGCCGCGCGCAATGCGAGTGACGCTGCGACGGTGGTCTTTCCCACGCCGCCGCTGCCGACGGTGACCAGCACGTCGCTGGCTTCGACGGCTTCACGAATGGGGTTCATCGCGCACCTCCACCAAGTCGCTGCGCGACCTGCTCGATGGACTTGCGATCGAAGTCGTTGCCGTTGAGCCGGGGCACGGTCACCACCGGCAGTTTCAGGCTCTCGAGCTTCTTCACGCTGTCGGCGGACATCTGCGCGCGCGTGATGTGTGACTGCGCGAGCTGCCTCATCTCGGCCGAGATGCCGTCGAGCTCTGGAGCTTCGAAGCGCGGCGTGATGAAGCCGTTGAGCACCACGAGCCGTGGGTGCATCTTCACGCGTCGGGTGAGCGCGTCATGCAGCTCGATGGTCTCGTTCACCGGCATCTCCTCCGGCAACGACACCAGCACCACGGCGGTCATCTTCGGGTCGACGAGGTAGTCGCGCATCCACGTGGCGTCGTTGCTCATCGCGCCCGGAGGAACGGTGTCGATGATCACCTGCGGCACCGAGAAGAAGGTGATCGCGTGGCCGGTCGCTGGCGCGTCGATGATGATGCGATCGAAGCGCCACGAACCGTCGCTGCGCTTTTCTTTCAGGTGAAAGAGGATCTTCCCGAGCAGCACGAGCTCCTGCAGCGACGGAATGAACCGCAGGAAGTAGCGGACGACGCGGTTCTCGAACACCGCGTTGTAGATGCTCTCGAACTTCAAGAGCATGAGCGCGTACTCGCGCATCGCTTCCTGTGGCCGCACGTCGACGGCCCAGAGGTTCTCGTCGAGCGCGGTGACTTCAGGGCCTGCTTCGGGTTTCCCCAGCAGGTGGCTGATGCGTTCGCGGGTGTTCACTTCACACACCAGCGTTCGCTTTCCTTCACGGGCGCTCTGCATCGCGAGCGCAGCGGCGATCGTCGTCTTGCCGACGCCACCTTTGCCCGTCACGACGATCAGTCGCTTGTCATTCAGTTCTTCGACCACGGCAAAGTCACATTGACACGGCATGGTGTGGAACGCAGCATCCGCCGCCATGCTGAAAGACAACCCGATGATGAAGAAGCTCGTGGCGACCGGCGAAGAGCGCATTGGCAAGCTCGTGCAGCAGCTCATGTCGAACGAGAAGTTCGTCTCGGGGATTCAGGGCATCGTCACCCGCGCGCTGTCCGCCAAGGGCGTCGCCGACAAGTCGATTCGTACGGCGCTCTCGGCGATGAACCTGCCGTCGACCGGAGATCTCGAGACGCTGCGCGAGAAGATCGACGAGCTCGAGAAGCTGCTCGGCTCGCTGGAGTCGAAGATCGACACGCTGGCTGATTCGAAGAAGAAGTGACCCGCCGCATCGCGTTCATCAACGAGAAGGGCGGGGTGGGGAAGACCACGCTCGCCGTGAACGTCGCGGCGTTCTTCGCGTTGAAGCGCAAGCAGCGCGTGCTGCTCGTCGATCTCGACACCCAGGGTCACGCGGCCAAGACGCTCGGCGTCGACGTTCGCAGCGGCGGCCCCACCGTTTTCGATCTGCTGACGAAGCCCGGCGTCGAGCCCAACGCCGTCACGCGTTCGACGGCCGTCGAGAACCTCTGGCTCATTCCTTCGTGGAAGGAGATGGCCGAGTTTCCGACCGTCGCCGCTGCCGACCCGGAGCGTGCGCGGTTGCTGTCGAAGAAGCTGGTGCCGTGCGACGGGCGCTACGACGTCATCGTGTTCGACGCGCCGCCGTCGTACGGGCTGGTGACGACCAACGTGCTCCTCGCCGCAGAGGAAGTCGTGATTCCGGTCGCGACCACGTACCTGGCGCTCGATGGCTGCGCCGAGCTGGTGGCGACGGTGGAACGGCTCGCGAAGGAATACGGTCACCACACGCTGCGGGTGACGCAGATCGTTCCCACGATGTACCGGAAGACGCAGCTGTCCGACGAGATCGTCGAGAAGCTGCGGGAGTACTTCCCGAAGAAGGTCTGCGAACCGCTGGGCTTGAACGTCGCCATCGACGAAGCGCAGAGCCACGGCAAGACCATCTGGGAGCACGCGCCGTGGTCTCGCGGCGCGACGTTGCTGCAGCAGGTCAGCGAGCGCATCGAACGCGCGCGCTGATCAGCTCTTCTTCTTCGACTTCGCGGGCGGCTGGGCGGCGGCGTGCGCTTCTTCGAGCTCCTTCAACTTCTGCTCGAGGCTCTCGAGGCGGCTCACCAGCGTCGACAGGTCGCGACCGAGCGCGGGCAGGCTGCCCACCACGTTCTCGACCGCGGCCTTCACGCGCTCGTCGACGCGGTTCTGCCAGGCTTCGAAGACCTTCTGCGACTGCGCGATGAGCGCCGCCGGCGAGA
This sequence comes from Archangium gephyra, assembly GCA_003243425.1. Taxonomy (GTDB): domain Bacteria; phylum Myxococcota; class Myxococcia; order Myxococcales; family Myxococcaceae; genus Archangium_A; species Archangium_A gephyra_A. The sequence goes on from QFQP01000026.1 coordinate 75,709, forward strand.
CGTCTTCGGTCTGCTCGCGGCCCAGCAGCGTGTTGATGCGTGCCACGCCCTGTTCCTTCATGGCTTCGACGCGCGGGCTCACCTGGGTGCTGATGAAGTCGTTGATGCGCTCACCCGGCTGGCGAATGATCTCGCGCAGCACCGACAGCGGCATCTGGTTCTTCTTCTTTTCTTCTTCGAAGACGATCTGCGCCAGCGTCACCGAGGTCAGATCCTCCTTGGTGCGGTTGTCGACGATCTTCACCTCGACGCCCTGCTTCACCATCTCGGCGATCTCGTCGAGCGTCACGTAACGGCTCTCGACCGTGTCGTAGAGCTTCCGGTTGGTGTACCGCTTGATGACCTTCGGCTCGCGTACGACCGCTTCGGTTTCACTCATGGCGCAAGAACCCCTTAACGCAGTGCGACGGGGGCCTGTAACACCGGACCTGCCCTGTGCCAACCGCGCGATTTCGTTTCGGAACACGGCTAGAGTCTGCCCGTCGCGATGATCGTCAAGTGTGAGCAGTGCCAGACCCGGTTCAAGATTCCGGACGACAAAGTCACCGACAAGGGAGTGAAGGTCCGCTGCAACAAGTGCGGCCACACGTTCCGCGTCACGCGCGACATGGCGCAGCCGGCGACCAGCCAGCAGCCCGCCGTCGCTCCCCAGCCTGCAGCCGACCCGTTCGCGCGCTTCGGTTCGGCCAGCGAGCCACCGGGAGCGGAGGTCACGCGCCCCGGCGTTTTCGCGCTCGGTGTCGAAGCCTCGCGCAACCCCGACATCGGCGCGGGACCCTCGAAGCCGCCTCCGTACCCGAGCGCGCCGGCGACGCCGTTCGACTTCGGCTCGTTGACTCCGCCCGGAGCGGCCGCGCCCACCGTTCCTTCGGTCCCCGCCTTCATTCCGTCGTCGACGCAGAGCAAGGGCAGGGCGCCCGCCGCGGTGCACGACGCGTCACCCTTCGACTTCTCGGCCATCGCGCCACCGGCGCCTGCTGCCGCGCCGCCACCGCCTCCGCCCGCGGCGTTCGACTTCTCCACCTTCGCGGCCCCTCCGCAGCCGCCGCCGCCGCCGCAGCCGCAGCAGAGCCGAGTGCCTCCGCTGGGCTCCACGTCGCCGCCGCCACCACCGCCCGCGTTCGACTTCGCCGCGCTCGGGGCCGCGCCTGCCGCGGCTGCGCAGCAGGTCGCGTTGCCGGCCTTTGACTTTGCGCCGCCGTCCAACCCACCTCCGCGTGCGGCGCCGGCCTCCAGCGCGCCCATCGAGGCCATGGCGCAGCAGGTGCCCGCGTTCGGGGGCCCGTCCGACGGCTTCTTCCCCGGAGATGAAGCGCCCGCGCCGGGCGTCTCGTCTGTCGACAGCGCCACTGCACGGTCCATGTTCGACATGCCGGCGCCCGCGCCGAGCGCGCTGCCCGACGTGCCGATGCCCGAGCCGGAGCTGGCCGCACCGCGTCCCTCTCAACCGCTCGCGCGCATGAGCGCACCGGCGCCGGCTCCGGTGCCGATGGCCGCGCCGCCGCCCGAAGAGTCGCGGAGCCGTCGCAGCGTGGTGGGCGTCATCGTCAACGTGGTGATCGCCGCGTTGCTGGTGTTCGGCCTGGTGGTGGTGGGCAGCGCGTACCTCAACGAAGGCAAGGTCTCGGCTGATTCACTCTCGCTCGACAACCTGAAGAACACCTTCGCGCCCTCGGTGCCGTTCATGGCGAGCGACGTGTCGAACGGCCTCTACGACACGCGCGCCGGCCGTGCGGTGTTCTTCGTGCGCGGTGAAGTCGCCAACCGCAGCGACACGGCCACCCGCATCGTCGTGAAGGCGGAGATCGTCGAAGACGGCAAGGTCGTGCGCTTTGCGGAGGCCTACGTGGGCGAGCCCGCGACGCCCGAAGAGCTGTACCTGGTCGGCAACAGCGATGCGCTCGAAGCGTTGCAGCGCAAGGTCGAGAAGCGCTCGCAGCCGGTGAACGCCGGTGGCAGCGGCAGCTTCGTGGTGGCCTTCACCGAATACCCGCCCGATCTGAAGGGCTTCCGGGTGCGTGTCTCGGCGCGTGCGGTGCCGAGCGCCACGGCCACGAAGTGAACGAAGGAGAAGACGAGGCGCGCGCCATCGTGCGCCGTCTCGACGCGCTGGGCGGAGGGCACGAGGTGCTCCGTCGCGCTGCGGCCCGGGTGCTGGGTGAGCTCGATGCGCCGCAGGCCACCGCCCTCCTGACGTCGGTGATGCGCTGGTCGGTCGAACGGTGGGCGCCGGCCATGCGCGTGCTGCAGTCGTTCATGCGTGCGCTCGACGAAGACGGCGACGTGATTCCGCACCTCGCGCAGCTCCGCCAGGTGGCGATTCTTCACGAGCAGGAAGAAGTGGGCTTCGTCTTCACCGAAGGCACGCCGGTGATGCAGTACCACGCTGATGCCGCCGCCCGTGCCGACGCCAAGTTGTTCACGTTGCCGCTCGGGGTGCTCAAGTCGCGGGCGCGCCTGACGAAGAACCCCGACGAGCTCTCGCGGCTCGCAGTCGCAAGTAACGCCGCGGTGATTCGGGAAGTGCTGAAGAACCCCCGGCTCACCGAAGAACTCGTGGTGCGCATCGCGGCAAGACGACCTGCGCGCCCCGAGCCGCTCGAAGAAATCTGGCGCTCGCCGCGGTGGAACACGCAGCCGGCCATTCGGCGCGCGCTGGTGTTCAACCCGTACCTGCCTCCCGATGTCGGCGTGAAGATCGTGCCCACGTTGTCGCCGGCAGACCTGCGCGCCCTGGCCGTCGACGGGAAGGTGCACCTCTCGGTGCGGGAGCTCGCGGCGCGACTCAGTGCCGCGGCGGGTCGTTGACCACTTCGCCTTCGACGGTGCCCTTTTCGATGCTGCGCACGGGCTTCACGTCGACGAAGCCGTCACCCTGCGACGCCTTCTTGAACGAATAGACAAAGCGACCGAGGGCATTGCCCAGCGCGCCCATGCGCGAGGCCGAGAAGACGATCAACAAGATGGCGACGAGCATGATGATCTCGCCGGTGCCGAGTCCCATGAGCGGCAACCTGCCCCAGCACTGCCACCGACGCAACTTGACGACCCGTCGTTCGCGGAGCAGGTGAGGGCGATGCGCATTCTGGGGCACCGCGGGGCGAGCGCCGACTTTCCAGAGAACACGCTCGAGGCCTTCCGTGGTGCCGTGGAGCAGCGCGCCGATGGTGTGGAGCTGGACGTCATGCGCTGCGCTTCTGGTGAACTGGTGGTCTGTCACGACGAGTGGCTCGATCGCCTGGCGGGGCTGCGGCTCGAAGTGTTGACCACGCCCTGGCATCGCCTGCAGAAGGTCGACGTCGGCTCTCGGCTCGGCTTTGCGCCTGCGCGCATTCCACTGCTGCACGACGTGTTCGACGCGCTGCCCGAACGCGCGTTCGTGAACGTCGAGATCAAGTGCGAGACGCTCGACGATCACGGCCTCAGCGTGGCGGTCGGCGAATTGCTCACGTCGAGGAAGTTGAACGAGCGCGTGTTCGTCTCGAGCTTCAACCCGTTGTGTCTGGTGCGGCTCGCGCAGTCACACCCCCGGCTCAAGCGCGGTCTCCTCATCGATCCCGACAAGGCGTGGGCTCCGCAGGCATGGTTCTGGTTGCCGGTGACCGCGATGACGTCGGTGCACCCGCATTACTCGCAGGTGAGCGCGAACCGTGTGAACCGCTGGCACGCGCAGGGCTGGGAAGTGGCGGTGTGGACGGTGGACGACGTGACCGAGGCCAAGCGCCTTCGCGCCATGGGGGTCGATTGGGTGATCACCAACCGGCCCGGCGAGCTTCGTCAGAAGCTCAAAGCGCTCTGATCAGAAGTCGAAGCCGATCATGCTGTTGTAGGCGAGCACCGCGGGGATCTCGACGCGGCCCACGTCTTTGTCGTCGAAGCTGCCGAGCACCGTGTAGCTGACCTCGAAGCCGAGCTGGACCACGCCGGCGATGAAGCGGAAGCCGCCGTAGAACCGGTTGTTGGTGTTCTGCGCGGCCATCACCGGGTCGAACACGTTGTAGTTCTCCTGCACGGTGGGAACTTTGACTTGGTCTGAGTCCGCCAGCGTGCGGCCAGGGTTGAAGTCGACGCTTCCGGAAGTCGCACCCACGAAGCTCAGGTTCCAGCCTGCGTACGGAGTGATGGTCACCATCCCGGCGATCGCGAACTGCTTGCCGATACCCACGTCGAGACCGCCCGCCGTCACGTCGAAGTCGCGCGTGTTGAGCAGCTTGGTCACGTAGCCACGCACGCCGATGTCGGGCAGGTACGTGAAGCCTTCATTGAGCGCCCACTTGAGTTCGAGCGTGCCGGCGCCCATGCGACTCTTCTCGAGCCACGCGGCGCGAACACCGACCTCGAAGCTCCACGGCAGACCTTTGCGAATGTGAATCGACGGCAGCAGCACCGCGCCTTGCACTGGCTGCGTGGTGGGCAGGTTCGTGGCGCCGATGGCTGAACCGAAGTCGACTACCGACAGTTCCACGCCAATCGCGAATGCCGAATGTCCGAGCGTTTCGGGTGGCGCCAGATTCACCGACGTCATTGCCGCCGCGAGACGGCGCGTGAAAGAGCGAAAGTTGGCGTTGGAATCAGCGCGGTATCCAACACCCATGCACGAGCCGTCGCCGGCGCGATTACAGGCGGGGTTGCCCAGCTGGTAGATGCGGAAGTCGTAGGCGTCCGCGAAGGCGGTGGCTGACGAAAGCACACCGACGAGGAGCCACAGGCGACGGAACATAGGGGCGAACCCTAGTCCCGCCGCCGGGGCTCATCAATTTGTCACTGCTTGGGCGCTGCGCCTTCTTTCTGCGCGACCGCCGGCGGGCGACGGCGAATGACCACCGACTTCCGGGTCGCGAAGTCCTGCGACTCGCGGGCGACGATGGTGACCAGGTTGTTGCCCTCCTTGAGCGAGAAGTCGGTGGTGAACTTCACCTTGCCGCCGTCTTCCGGAGTGGCGCTCTTGAAGAACACCTTCTGGTCGTTCACGAGCACGAACACGTCGAGCATCTGCGGGTCGGTCACCACGCTCGAGAGGCTGAACTTCTCGCCGTCGATGACCGCGCCGCCGGTCGAGGGGTCGATGTTCATCGAGATGGTCGCCGGCGTGCGGAAGTGGTTCCACGTGGCGTCCTTCGTCGGCGCCGCTTTCTGACCCTTTGCCTCGCGCAGGTCAGAGAGCTTTGCGAACACGAAGCGGTCCTTTTCCCACTCGATCCGCGCCATGCCGCCGCTCCGCGCCAACTCGGTGACGACCGCGCCCTTCGGCAGACGAGCCAACGCACGCTTACCGCTGACGTCGGCGTAGATGTCGGCCTTGTCGGCGAGACGGCTCACGGCCTTGCTGGGTTCGAACGCCGCAGATGCATCAGCCGCGACCGGAATCTCGAGCTTGTCGGCCGTGAACTCCTGCAGCGGCTCGTCGATGACCGCGTAGCGGATGTGGAACTTGTCGTCCTTGAAGCCCTTCTTCACTTCGAGCTGGAAGCGCGAGCTCTTGGTCTCGCCGGGGCCGATCTCACCGAGCTTGAAGCGGCCCTTCTCGATGAAGATGTTGAGGTCCGACGCGTTGCGCACCGACGAGAAGACGTCCATCGCCTTGCCGGTGCCGACGTTGGTCACATCGAGAATCACGCCGACGTTCTCACCACGCTGCACGAGGCCGTCGCCGTTGCAGGCCGCGCAGTCGTCGACGATGGACCACGTGAACGCGAACTGCGGGCGCGGAATCTCGACGATGGTGAGTTCGCCAACCGCGCTCTCACCGATGACGTTGCCCGAGTCGTCCTGCAGCTTCACCGTCACGCCGTCACGACGCGAGGCGAGGTCTTTCGGGATCTTCACGTTGACCGTCCACGTCTTCTTTTCGCCGGGCTTGACCTGACCGAAGAGGAACTCGCGGCGATCGAGGTACCCGTTGTCCGACTCGATCCACCCGCGCAGGCGCTTCACCGCGTCGGCGCCCTTGTTCTCGACAGTCACCTCGAGCGGCACCGTCTCACCCGCGGTGATCTTCTTGTCCGACGACGGCTTCATGGTGCTGGTCAGCTGCGGATTCTTCGGCGTCTCACCAGGCGTCCAGTCGACGCCCAACGCGGTGATGGCGTCGGCGATGCGCTTCTCTTCGATCTGACGCTTCTCGACCACGAAGCCCTTGCCGCCCTTCAACTGCTCGTCACGGCGAACCTGCGGCGCGGCCAGCAGGTAGTCGCGCGCGAAGGTGACCTCGAAGTCCTCCTTCACCTCGTCCTGGCTCTCGGCGTCGAGCTGGTCGTCGAGCTCCTCGTCGTGCGGGTTGTCGGAATCGGTGAGCACGTTCTTGCCGCCCTTGGGCGCCGCTTTCTTGTCGTCCTTCTTCTTCTCTTCCTTGAGGTACTTCACCGTCTCGAGCGGCTTCTCGCGCAGCTGCACGTCGTCGCGCTTCTTGGCCGCCTGCGCGTTCGCGGGGTTCGCGAAGTGCGACTCGAGATCGGCTTCACCCATCACGCGGCGGGGCGCGAACACGTCGACGCGCTCCTTGCTCACGCGCGTGGGCAGCAGCTGAATGTCGGGCGTGATGCCGACCTCCTGAATGCTGAGGTCACCGGGCGTGAGGTACTTGGCGATGGTCAGCTTGAGCGCCGCATCGTCGGGGAAGTTGTCGTACAGCACCTGCACGGACCCCTTACCGAACGTCTGCCGGCCGATGATGACCGCGCGGTTGTCGTTCTTGAGCGCGCCGGCCACGATCTCCGAAGCCGAAGCCGAACCCGCATTCACGAGCACCGCGATGGGGAACTGATCGTCACCTTCGTCGGGGTGCGCGCGCTTCTCTTCACGGAGCTTGTCGCTCAGACCCACGGTGCTGACGATGGTGCCCGACGAGAGGAAGAGGTCGCTGACCTGAATCGCCTGCTCGAGCAGACCACCGGGGTTGCCGCGCAGGTCGAGCACGAGGCCCTTGATGCCGGGCCCACCGTTGGCCTTGCGAACCTGCTCGGACAAGTCGTCGAGCGCCTGGCTGAGGTCGCGCGTGGTGTTGCCCTGGAAGTTCTTCACCCGCACGTAGCCGATGTTGCTCGACAGCAACTTCGACTGAATCGACTCGATGGTGATGAGCGCGCGCGTCACCGACATCTGCTGCGGCTTTTCCCAGCCCTTGCGGTTGACGGTGATCGACACCTTGGAGTCGACGGGGCCGCGCAGCTTGCCGACCGCCTGCTGCAGCTCCATGTTCATCGTCGACTCTTCGCCGATGCGAAGAATCTGGTCGTCCTTCTTGATGCCGGCGCGGAAGGCAGGCGTCTTGGGCAGCACCTTGACGACGGTGAGCACGCCTTCACGCATCTGAATCACGAAGCCCAGGCCGCCGAACTCGCCCTTCGTCGACAGCTTCATCTCGGTGTACAGCTCGGGCCGCAGCAGGATCGAGTGCGGGTCGAGCGTCTGCAGCATGCCGTTGACCGCCGCGTATTCGACCTCGCGCGCGTCTTCTACCGGCCGCATGTTCTCGGTGAGGAAGCCGAAGATGTCCTTGAGCGTCCAGCTCATCTTCCACAGCGAGTCGACGTGGCTGATGTCGAACTCCTTGAGCTTGCCGTTGACGTTCACGCGGAGCTTGCCGCTCTCGGCGCTGCCGTCGACGAGCACCTCGGGCACCGCCTTTTCGACGGCCTCGAGCGACGACACCAGCATCTCGCGCGGGCGAACACGCTTGGGGTCGACGTAGTTTTCCTTCACGTAGTTGGTGACCTTGCTCAGCACGCGGAGCTGCGAGAGCTCGTAGGGGCCCTTCGAGTCACTCTGTTCGGCGCGCGGTGCTGCCACAGCCTCCGACATCGCGAGCGTCAAAGGAGCCCGGTCGTTGCCCGAGAACGCCCACGCGATCATCAACGCGGCGATCACGGCAACTCGACGCAACGTGTACATGTGTCCTTCTTTCTTCAGAGAAATTCGGGTGTTCCGACGTTGTGGAGCCTAATCGCCACAAACTCATCTAGGAACGGCCAACACGCGTCGCTGGTCTTCGTTCCCAGAACATTCAGGTGGGAGTGAACGCGCCCTCATCGAGCAGGCGGCGGTAGAGCAGGGTGCCGGCCACGACGGCGACGGGCATCAGGAAGAAGTTGAGCACCGGGATCCAGAGCAGCAGGTACACGGCCGCTCCGAAGCCGAACGCCAGCGCGCTGCGTCTTCGCAGCGTCTTCACCACCAGCGAGAACGGCATCAGGTGGCGCGCCATGGGGTTCGAGAGGTGCTCCACCGAGATCCAGAACATCGACCAGATGGACGAGAGGACGAGGTACGCCACGCTGCCGACCGCGGGGATGAGGTTGAGCGGCAGCAGCACCAGCACGCCGAGCAGCATGACCCCCAGGCGCAGCAGCGTGTGCTTGAGCGACTCCACGGTGCCTTTGACGAGGCCGCTGAATGAGAACGGCTCCGGGGTGAACTGACCGACGGCCGCCTCGGTCGCCTCGGAAATCGGGTCCTGCAGCGGCGCCAGCGCGAGGTTGGGGAGCGTCAGCGCGAAGATGACGAAGAAGACCAACGCGAAGACGACGGCGAGCGTCACCGAGGCGGCGGTGTGAAGCGTGGGGTTCTCTGGAGCGAGGCGCTCGCCGAGCCAGCTGCCGCCGAGCCAGGCGCCTGCGCCCGACAAGATGAGCACGGCGGCGGTGACGAAGGCGCACAGCACCGAGAGGCCGAAGAGCTTCGGCGTGCGCACGATGAGCGCGAAGGCACGAAAGGGGAGGGAGAGGCCGGTGAAGAAGTAGCTCAAGTGTGCAGTTGATTCCGTGGCTCGCTGCGTTGCGTCGGTTATATGCGCCGCCCCGTGTCCCTCGACGTCAAACAGACCGAGCATCGTCCGATTGGTAACGCTGATGAGCTCGTTCAATTTCTGCGCGATGCGGAAAGACCGACGGGGGACCTGCTGCTGGGTCTGGAGCATGAACGGCTGATCTTCCCGCAGGGTTCCAACGAGCCGGTTCCGTACGGCGGGGCCTCGGGCATCGGCGCCTTGCTCAACGGCTTCAAGCAGTTCGGCTTCACCGAGTTCCGCGAAGCGCCCGACCTCCCCGTCATCGCGATGCAGCGCGGCACCGAGACGTTGACGCTCGAGCCGGGCGGGCAGTTCGAGCTCGCGGGCTCGCCGTTCAAGACGGCGCTCGAGGCGCACCGTGAGAACCAGCGGCACAACGAAGAGTTCCAGCAGGTGCTGGCGCAGTTGAAGTTGCGCAGCGTGAACCTCGGGTACCGCCCGTTCTTCACGCTCCCCGAGATGCCGTGGATGCCCAAGAGCCGCTACGGCGTGATGCGTGCGTCACTCGGCGCTCGCGGTTCTCACGCGCATCACATGATGTTGATGACCGCGACCGGTCAGGTCTCACTCGACTGGCGTGACGAGGCCGACTGCGTGGCGAAGGTCGTGGCGTCGGTGCGCATTTCACCGCTGCTGCTGGCGATGTACGCGAACTCGCCCATCGTGGCCGGCAAGGCGAGCGGCTTTCAGTCGTTCCGGAGCCGCGTGTGGAACGACGTCGATCGCGCGCGCTGTGGCTACCCGCAGGCGATGCTCGACGGCTCGTTTTCGTACCGCGCGTACGTCGAGTGGGCGCTCGACGCGCCGCTGCTCTTCATTCGCCGCGACGGGAAGTACGTGTGGCCGAAGCTCACGTTCCGTGAATTCCTCGCGAAGGGGTTCGACGGTCAGCCGGCGACGCATTCGGACTGGGTCGACCATCTGTCGACGCTGTTCCCCGAAGTGCGGCTCAAGAAGATCATCGAGATCCGCGCGGCTGATTCGAACGCGCCTGAGATGACGAGCGCGCTCGGCGCGGTGATGCGCGGAATTCTGTACGACGCGCAGGCGCGTGAAGCGGCGACGCACCTGCTGCCGAAGCTCTCACCCGACGAGCACCGGGCGCTCCACGACGCCGCGCAGAAAGACGGTCTGTCTGCTGCGGTCGGCAACAAGACGCTCGCGGACTATGCGGCGGAGTTCGTCAGCATCGCGCACCGGGGTCTCGAGCGGCTGGGCGGCGGTGACGAGGTGTTGCTCGCGCCACTGCAGAAGATCGCCGCGAAGCGCGCGGCGCCTGCGGTGCACGTACTGGCGACGTTCGAGAAGTACGGAACGTCGTTCCTCGATCACCTCTGAACTCGAGGCTCACCAGAAGTCGTTCGGCATCCAGCGCATCGGTTCGAGCCGGAGCCTGGTGGCGAAGACCTCGTCGGCCGGCAGCCACTGGCCCTCTCCTCCAGCCCCCTCGCGCCACAACGAGAGCGCGGGGTTGATGACGTAGTGCCCGTGCCGTCGCCGCTCGAAGAGCCGACGTGAACCCACCGCCGTGCTGAGCGCCTCGTTCTTCGAGAGGATCGCCGAGAGGTACGGCCGCTTCTTTCGATAGTCGCGCAGCACCACGCCGGGCAACGCCTCGACGTAGGTGAGCAGCTCCGAGGTGCCGATGCCGATGAGTCGTGGCTCACGGGACAACTTCGACATCTGCAGGCGCTCCACGAAGAGCTGAAACACCGCGAACTCGCCCTGTTCGCGACCGATCTGCACCAGTCGATCGTCGACGCGCACGTCAAACGACGCTGGCGCGAGCATCTCCCACATGGCACCCAGGTCTCCGGCACCGAACCCGCGTTCGAGCCAGACCCGACGAAGCGCGTGGTGCATGGGCTGGAGCCCGTAGAGGTCGCGGTTGGTCCGGCTGGCGCCGCGATCGAGCAGGGCTTCGACCAACGCGAGATTGCCCGCGCGCGCCGCGAGCATCAGCGGTGTCAGTCCGTGCATGCTGCGGTGCTCGAGGCCGTAGCGCTCCGTGTCGGCCAACACGTCCTTGATGCGCCGTGAGGTCCACGGGCTCAGCACGCGTTGCACGGTTTGAATGTCCTGACGGCTGGCCTGAAGCGGGCTCGCCGCGAACACGTTCATCAGCAGCGCGCCCGCTCTTGACGGGTGTACCGCCAGCGTGTCCCGCAGCAGATCTTTGGCTTTGCGCGACACACTCCTGGGCTCGAGCGCCCTCTTGAAGAGGTCCAGGAGCCCGGGCCCGTCGAGTTGCTGCCACGGCGTTGGCTGCGTGCGCAGCACCTGGCTGCGAATGGCCTCCACCTGCTCGAGCTTGCCGTGCGCCTCGAGGCGGCTGGCCTCGCGCTGCCAGTCTTCTGCGGTCGCCTGCTTCACGTTGGCGCCCACCTGCGCGCCATCGAAGGGCACTCGCAGCAGCTGCAACAGCGGGTGCGAGGGGTCGTCTTCCACCAGCCACACGTTCTTCACCGCGCGGGTCAGCGCCACGTAGAGCGCGTTGACGAAGAACTTGTAGGCCTCGCTGGTCTTGTCGGTCTTGTCGCGGCCGCGCGCGTAGTCGAGCGCGGTGACGTCGACGTCGGCCGCGGTCAGCCCTTCGGCCAGCTCGGCATACAGCCGGCGCTCACCCGACACCACGCGGTAGAGAATGACGTTCTCGTATTCGAGGCCCTTCGACTCGAGCACCGAGAACACCAGCGGCGTCTTGAAGTGTGCGCGCGCGGCAGCCTTGTCTTCGTCGCGCAGCACCACCACGGCCACCTCGGTGCTGCGGCGGGTGCGGGCGTCGAGGCCGGCGAGCTCGGCGCTGTTCCCGAGGCTCAGGCCGCGCACCTCGCCGGGCTCGCCCGGCACGGGCTCGAGCAGCGTGTTGCTCTCGCGGTCGATGGAGCCAAAGCGCGCGTGCTTGAGCGCCAGCACCGCGTTGGCCACGCGCGTGACCTCCGGCGCGTTGCGGTAGCTGACCTTCAGCACCGAGACCTGCTGCTCGCCTGCGCCCAGGCGCTCCCAGAAGAGCGACTTGACCTTGCTCCACGAGAAGAAGTTGGGGTGCACCACCTGGTTGGCGTCGCCGGCCAGCACGAAGTTGCCCGGCGTCTTCAGCGTGGCCAGCGCGAGCGCGAGCTGTACCGGCGTGAGGTCCTGCACTTCGTCGATGGCGAGGAAGTCGTAGCGGGGCGTGGCGTGCGCCTTCCACGCGTGGGCCACGAGGTTGGGCTCGAAGCGCTGCGCCTCGGTGAGCCACTGCTGGTAGCGCCCCCACACCTCGAAGAGCTGCGCGCGCTGCTCGCCGTCGTAGAGCGACTGCCGCACGCCGAGCGCGAGGTATTGCTCGAGCGACAGCGGGCCGTCGGGCGACGCGCACAGCACCCCGCGGAACTCTTCGAAGCAGCGGTGGGCGTCGGTGAAGCGGAGCTTCTGGCGGTGGCGCTCGAAGAAGCCCACGAAGTCGCGGAAGGTGACGGCGCTGCCGGCGGGCACCGCGAGGCTGTCGAGGAACTGCCGGTAGCTGAGGAAGTCGGCCTCCTGCTCTCCGGGGTCGTGGTCGAGGGCCACGAAGAGGCCGCGCGCCGACTGGGCGAGCCAGGCTGATTCGGTCAGGTAGAGCACGCGGCCCGGGGCGGCGCGCAGCTGCTGCAGCAACAGCGCGGTCTTCCCCGAGCCCGCCGAGCCGACGACGACCAGCGGTGGGCGGCGGCGGAGCACCTCGTCCTGCGCGTCGTCGAAGGACAGGGGCTTGTCGAGCAGCGCGAAGGTGGTGCGGGTCGGGTGGAGGTACTTGATGGGGCGCTCGTCGAGGGGCTCGACGGCTGCCTCGATCTTCGACTCGTCGACGCGCGCGCCACGCAAGAAACGGGAGCGCTCGTATTCGTGGTTGGGGAGCAGCTCGAGGGCCAGCGCGGCGCGGCCCCCGTTCCAGCGAACGAACTGCACGATGAGCCGCGCGGCGTCAGACAGCTTCACGCGGTAGTAGCCGCCGTGGAGCTTCTTCAGGTCGACGGCCGCGAGGTCGTCACGCTCGAAGGCGGCGCGTACACGGTCGAGCTGGGGCTCGAAGTCGGTGGCATGAAGCCCCTCGTAGGTCAGGAAGCGCACGGCGACGTCATAGCGCGGGGCGCGTCGCTACACGGTGTCGAGCTCTCCGCGCCGACGAACAGCGCCTCCGCCTCGAAGGGAAACTGCGCTTGCGGTCCCCTCCACGAGACCTGCACCGGCGCTGCCTTTGCGTCATTCATGCTGTCGACCCCGGTCGACGAAACGCGAGTTGTCGACTCGACTCGACAGAGTTCGAAGTGTCGAGTCGGGTCGACACCACGGCCTCGTCGCGGCGTCGTCAGTACATGGCAGCGAACAGCCCGAGGCCGGAGAAACGCCCGCGGCCCAGACAAAGGGGCCCCGACACGTGCGTTGGCCACGTCACGCGCACGTGCAGGTGGGAGGGAATTCGGTCAGGTGGCTCGGCCCAGCTCGACGAGAACCGTCAGCACACTGGGTCGTTCATTCTGGGATGAACGTGCCCAGCCCATAGTGGCTCGCATAGCCAAGCGAGAACGGTGCAAGCACAGGTCGTTCGAAGCGGAGCCGGAGGCCGAAGGAGGGTTGAGGCCCGTCGTCTTTCCGGTTTCTGCGGAAGTCCAACCATCGACGACGACGTCCACGGGTCACGGCCGGTTCGACTCTCTCGATCGCCTTAGGCATGCTCAGTCCGCGTTGTTCGCACTCGGCCTTCACTTGTTGTGCGAGCCAATGTCCGAATTCGCCATCACGCTTGGGTCGCCAGTGCAGGAACGGGGCGAACGGTGTGAGCGAAACGACCGATGTCGTAGGCGTCAGCATTTTCGCCCGCGTGCCGTGGTGACCTGGAGTCAGCACCAGCGCGTGGCCGTTTCGCCGATGGACTGGCCGAACGCGATGGAGCGCTTGGAGTTCCTCGAGTGAGAACGCCGAGGGCTTTGAGATGACAACGCTGTCGATGTACCCGTCGCGGTCATCGTCGAGGCAGAGAATGGAGACGTGTGAGTGATCTCTCACTGGTGTGCCATCGGCGGCTCTTCCGGAGAAGCTGGAACTCAGCCGATCTTCACCCACGATGCGTCTCATCGCGCCGAGCAGGTTGCGGCGAATCTCATCTCCGATTCTGAGCGCCTCGGTAATTGGAACAGGCGCTCGTGATTCAGCTGCGTAGCGCACGACCTCCGTGGTGCGAGCTGCCACGGTCCGTCGCTCCAGGGGGCGAGCATTGAGCGCATTCGTCGGCCGCACGTAATGAACCGGCGCTAGCGCGGGCGGCCGATTCATCGAGTGAGCCAACGTCTCTGCGCTTCCCCATCCGAGTGCGTCGAACCACGACAGCTTCTTTCGCTGACCTCCTCTGCCGACGTTGAGCTCAAGCGGCCTGTCTTCGTATTCGCGTGGCGAGATTACACACGCGACAGAGACGACCTCCCCGAGCACCTTGCGACCCGCCTCGATGGGCTCGCAGTTCCAGTTCACAGAGCGGTCCTCGATGACGCTCGCTTCGACCCACGACTCGCTACGGCCGAGGTAGTTCAACTCGGCCGTGAGCAAGCGCAGCGCTGCAAGACCTTCTGCCGAGAGCTTCGCTTCGGGCCAGCCCATCAAGACGGCTGCGTCGCGGTCGACGATGGCGAACGCGTCGAAGACGAGCTTCTTGTTCGATGGATCTTCGTCGTTCTGACTGAGGTACGCGCGCGTATGACCTGCGCGGGCGGATGGCAGTGCGTATTTCGGGGGGCTCGAGAGTACGCTCATCACCTCGCTGATGACGCTTGGTGCGACCTCAGGGTGCTTGCGGAACCACACATCAAGCAGTGCGCGAAGCACACGAAACGGTGCTGGTGGCCATTCGGGTTCGCCCTCGTTGACGTGTCGACCCCACGCAGTCGCGTGGAATCGCCCAGTCAGAAATTTGAGCGAGAGGATCATTCACTCGCTCCATCTGATTCGACGCCCTTGGTCTTCCCCTTGGTCTTGGGCTCGGCAGCCTTCTTCACCGTATTGGTCGACAGTTCGAGCACGGTACCGTTGAGGAGCCCGTCTTCTTTCAAAGCCGCAGCGACGAGCTGGGTCAGCGAGTCGCGCAGCGGGGCGAGAGCTGGGATCTCGAACCCGGTCGGCGCAGTCGCTTTCAGGTCGTCTTTGACAATGAGGTCGCACGCTGTGCGCAGCCGCAGTCCCACTTCGAGGAACCGTCGCACCTTGTAGAGCGCGAGCGTGACGAGGAGTTCCTGCGCCACCGGAGGCAGTTGGTACCCACGAAGCTGCGCGAGATCGAGGTTGAAGTACGCGCGAATCTCGCGGGCGGTGAATTCGAGTCGGCTGTACGGGACATTGCCGTACACATCCTTGTCGTAGCCTTCGGCGCGTACTTCTCCCGAAGGGTCGAAGTGGTTGTTCTTCACGCCACCTGATGCCGCTTCGGCGACGTCGGTGGCCTCAATGAACCCGGTCAGGAGTCGCGGAAATCGCAGACGACCGTCTTCGATATTCGCGAAGAAGACGCCGTGCAGCAGAGTGCAGGGGTCGAAGTGGAACACGGCCTTGGCAGCGGTTGCCCAGTTGATGACCTGACCCTTCTTGTACTTGCTCAGTTCGCCGAAGCGCTTCGAGAAGTCTTTGTTGGTGACGATGAACGGTGAGTTGAGCCGATGCGCTTCGACCAATGAGCTGGTCACGACGCCCTCGCCTTGCCCTGCGAGTTTCACGCGGACATAGGGAAGGCCTCGCAGTTCTTCTCGGAGATCGACACCATCACCATCAATGACCGCACGCTCGAGCCTGTTCGCCAAAGATTGGGCGCTCTCGACGAGCAGCATTCGCCTTCCATCCGGGGTCGTATATTGGGCGGCCCCAAGGTCGGCGAAGCCGGTGGGTTGAAAGCGATCGCCCTGTGCCGGTCGGAGTGCGGCTTCCAGCAGCAAACGCGGCGCATCGTTCAACGACTTCAACAATTCACTGGGCATCGTGGTTCTCCTCTGAGGGGTCGGACAGAAGTGCGTCTTCAACGAGCGATCTGGTCTGGAACATCGGGAAGAGAAGTGACGCCGCGAGCCGGCCGCCGAACGCAGCGTCTATTCGGCCGAGTCGATCAAGGCGTCGAGGTCGAAGTCCCCTTGCCCGCAACTGGCTCCGTGCGACCGCGATCGCGTCGTCGACGCGGCCGGAGATGAGCAACGGAACCAATGCTGCTGGTGGCCGCAGACGAATCGGTGGGCGACCTTCGTGGAGGGTCAGACCGTTCGGAAGGAACAACAGTTTGAGAAGCGCATACTCACGCGGCGGCGGCATCGCATGCGGGCGCGCGTTCTCCGACGTGCCATCGGCATCCGAATGGTTGACCCAGGTGAATCCGAAGAGCAGGTCTTCAAGTGCCTGCTCGTCGACTGCGCCGGGCTCAAAGAAGCCGCCGATGTCTGAAAGCGAGACTGGTCTGGTACCCCATGTGGGGTTTCGAGTGTCGTGCGCGTCAGTATTCTCGGCATCGAGCAGGCGACGCTTGAGCACGTGAGCAAGCCGCGTTGTGAGGTTCGCGCCAAACCATGCCTGTTGGTTGCCTCCCTTTGCGTATTCCGATTCCTTCTTCGGGTCGATTGCAGCGACGTTTGCGCGCAGTGGGCCAGCGCCGCCAGTGGCTCTGAGTGAAGCGAGCGACGCGGCGAGTCGTACTTCGGCAGAGTCGCCGCACGCCGCGACCCAGTTGCCACCGAGTCCTCCCAGTGGTCTCGACAGCTTCGGAGGCCTCGCTGTATCTCGCTTGGACAACACTCGTTCCAATGCACCGAGGGCTCTGACAATCCGTCGCATTGCGTCTGGACCGCCGCGGGTCGCGACGTCGAAGTGCGCGTCACTGACGCTTCTGCGTAGCGAGACCAAGTGTGCCGGAGGCCCGTCACCCTTGAACTTCCCTAGGAACGAGTCGAGCGTGCCGAGTTGTGCGTCGAGTTGTCTTAGTAGGTCAATCTCAGTTCGGTGAATGACTGACAGCCGACCGACCGGCGTAGCGAGGTAGTTGTCTCCTCGACGTTTCACGATTGTGTAGCGGATGAACGACTGAACGCCGCGACCAGTGCCGAGCGAGCCGACAGCCTCTGCGAAGTCCAAACTGTCCGTGGCCCTGCGGGCCTGCCCTTGGCGGCTTTGAACGTCGACTCTCCCCTCGGCGATGAACCGCGTGATCTCTGCGATCGTTGCCGAACGAGTCCAAATTGGGGCCCAGATCTCGGCTCGTACTTTTCGGCTGTCGTCCTCAGCGCGACCCGCGGACGCATACCCGGCGGCGACATGCCGAACAGTGAAAGGACTGACAGCGAACGTGTATCCGCTTGCTTCGCCCACCTGTTTGCTCGCGAGCCCGCTTACCCATGTCATGGACCCTTCGATGAAGAAAACGAAGGCCCATGGATTGTTGGGCATGTCCTTCGTTTCGAAGCCTGGCCCTGTGTTGAATCCACCGGCGCTTCCTGGCGATGCTTGTCCAACCGATTGTTTTGAGAGTCCTGTCGCCGTGGTGCCGAAGAGTGCTGATTCAAGCAGGCGGCGCGATGTCTGCTGCTCGTTGCTGAGCAGCATTTCTACAACCGAAAGAACGTATCTCCCGGCGTGGTCGAGCGGCCCTTCGTTCGCGCCGCTTCCAAGGAGCGGCATCATCGTTGACTTGTCGTTCGAGATGACCGCTGCCGCGTCGACCCACTGAAGAGCGTCGTCCGGCAGCCAAGCTCTTAGCTGCGCAATGAAGCGTGCTTTGTCTGCGTCATTTGGTGCGTTTCTCGCTGTAACCCTGCTTCGAATCGAAGCAATGGCCCTTGAGAGAACGTCAAATCGTGAGTCGTCGCAGTCGACCACTCGATTCAGTGCTTCGCGGATTTTTTTGCCCTTTGCATTCTTGGCGTCCGTCTCGTCGTCAGAACGCGCTCTCTTCTCGCCCTTCTTCGGTTTGGGAGCCGCGTAGAAGCCACTCGCGTTGTTCCAGGGCGAGAGAACGATCGATGGCTTCCAGCGCGTGAGAACGAAATCGAGCAACGCTTCTCGTGCGATTCCTTCGAGGAAGAACCCTTCTGGGGAGAACGCACCGCGCACCGTGTGGCCGCTGGAGTTCAGCATTCGCAAGATGCCGAGTGCCCCCAGATATGCGGCGAGCGGTTCCGGTTGCAGGCCGACACACAGAACTCGCGGCGTACTCATCACGAGACTCCCTTCTTCGCCGAGATCCGCGCTGAAGCGCGCTCGTCGGCGCACTTCACCAACGCTTCGAGGAACCCCATTCGGAAGGGACCGAGAGCCGGCGAGTCGCGCAACGCCAGCATTCGTTCTGCCCAACTTGGCCCTGTCTGCGGGTCGAGACCCAACTCCATGTAGCTCAGCGTCAGCGTGGTCTCCGGCACCTGAACACCCCCGCCCAGATCGACGGACGGCAGCACATCGCCTTCCCATACACCGCGGGCAAAGCGGACTTCAGGGGCCGGCGCTCCTCCACGAGTTGGCGGTCCCTCCTTCGGTAGTGCGCGGAGCGACATCCTCACCTTCCCGTGGTGCGAGGCGACGAGGTAGGCGGCGAGGTCGCTGAGTCCATGCTGCAGCGACGCCAATGCGGAGGCGAGCTCGTGGCGAAAGCCGCGTCGCTCAAAACGAATCCGTCCACGTTCACTCTGGCTCTTCGCGATGAAATCAGTGGGCGGGTTGACGCCGAGCTTCTTGGCGGCGTCCTGCCAGACGGGGTGAGCCTTGCCGAGGTCATGCCAGCGGCCTGCAGTAGCGAGCAATTCGACCGTTTCCTGCGGCAAACCGAGTTTCGTCGACAGGAACGCGCTCTCGGCCGAAACATCGGCGGAGTGCTCACTCAACCCGTACCAGCGCCCCAACTCTGACTCCGGGTCGCCGTCGTACTGCCGGTCTTCGTCTTTCGAGGTCTCAACAGTCGGTACGGCCACAACAGGCGTCCTGCTCTTGGGCTGGAGCCCGGTCGCCGAGTCGTAGCCTCCATCGGCTGCGCGCAGCAGGAGTGTCAGTCCCGGGTAGATGCGCTGAACCGGCTCCCAGTTGCCGGCGACGCCGTTCCAGCACCACATCTCGCGTCCGCTCTTTTGCCAGTCGCGGACGATAGCGATCGATACCGCACAGAGTTCGTCGCGCGCTGGCGATGGATCGCGAGAGTTCGGCTCGTCGCTGAAGTCACGCCAGCACACCCGAAGGTCGTGGTCATCGGCGTCACGAATGAAGCGCGACACGTCGACGTCGTTGCCCATCAAGTCAGGTGTGGTGTCGAAGAGGTCGAGCAGATCGCGGCGCCTCAGCACGAGGCCAGTCTCAAGCGCGAGCTCCCTCCGGGGCAGCGCAGCGGGCCCGACCTCGTGCAACTCATGCAGCGCTGCAGCGGCATCGTCGAGCGCATCGGCCGAGTACGGCAATTCGAGTTTTCCGCGTTTCTCGGGAAGGCCGAGCCAGAACACTCTGGCGTCGCTCAACTCCCCGCGCCGATTACAGCGACCGAAGCGCTGCACCATCGACGACCACGGCGCGAGTTCGGTGAACAACGTCGACGAGGACAGATCGACGCCGGCCTCGATGACCTGGGTGCTGACGAGAATCGTTCCTTCTGGTGGCGGTGCAGCCAGCGCGTGCTCGAGCGCGATACGACGATCTGGTGCGCGGAACCGCGAGTGGAGCAGCACCAGTCTGGCGGCCGGAGCCTTCTTCTGGAGTTGGGTGAAGAGTTCTTGGGCTCGCGCGACGGTGTTCACGATCACCAACGTGCGTGAGCCTGGTCGATGATTGCCGAGCACCTCGCGAGCGAGCCCGACCGCGTCACCCATCGGCGTCAAGGCACGGGAGCACGCCTTGCTCGCTCCCAGTCGTGACGCGACGACTGCGTTCGCGCGGTCTGCCGAGTCGAGCATCAAGTGCCCCGCGACATCTTCAGCCTCGACGTCAACTGTCTGAAGCCAGCGCTCCTCGAGGGTGGCGCTCATCCAGGTGGTCTGCGTCGGGAGGTGCGTGCCCAACTTGCGCCGGAGCGCTTGAAGCTGCGCCGTGGTTGCGACGCCGCTCCCCACGAGTTGCACTTCGTCGATGACCCAGAGGCAGTCAGTGTTCAGCAGACCGAAATGCAGTGGCCAGCGGTATCGACTCATTCCGTAGCCGCGATTCAGTGCGCGAGACAGAAGCATGTCCTGGGTGCCGAGAATGATCGCGTCGTCACATGGGGCGGTGTCCCACTCTCCGCTGTCTTCGACGCCGCCCATCAACACGGTCACTCGCGTTTTAGCGTCCAGGCGCCTCACTACTTCGAGAACGACGTCGCGGGATTGCTCGACCAGCACGCGCATCGGGAGGCAGTACACAAGGCGGCGGGGTGTCGTTGTCGCGAACTGCGGATGCTGTCGACGCCACAGCCACGCAACGACGACGGCCAGCGTCTTTCCGAGCCCGGTCGGGACTTCAATACGCGCCGGCCACGGGTCTTCCGTTGCCAGACGACTTTGGTACGGCAGTGGCGTTTGGCCAGTGGCTCTGCGGAAGAACTCTTCAAACGCCGAGACATTGCTCATCGGGCCGCCATCGGAGTGGGCGTCGAGTTGAAGCGTGCGACTGCCACAGCTGCGAGCAGTGCGAAGTCGTCGTCAAAGGTCATGAGTGACTCTTTAGTGAAAGGGTCTGACATCTCTGGCTGAGGGGCCCGCAACCACGCGTAAACACGTCGCTGCGAGCTCCGCACCCGGTGCTGAGGGGTTCCGCACCGCGCCTGCGAGCGTCCACCATGGGTGCTGCGAGGCCCGCACTGCGCGTCGCGGGCCTCCACCACCCCACGGCGGGGCGCGATCAGGCTTCCGGGCTGCTCGTGGTGTCGCCTGCGCCGGGGTCGCCGACCTTGCTGGCCTTCCGGCCATACACATGGTCCAGCCGGTAGAGCGGCTCGCGCTGTTTGTCTCCGCTGTACGCGGCCAACCCCTGAGCAGACAGGTGCTGCAACACATCCATCAACAGGCGCTCGAGCCGCGCGGTCTTCCGCCCGTCGAGGTGCGTGTCAGTACGAAGCAATCGCGCGTCTCGACGCAGGCCCTTCTGTTCATCAATCAACGTCCGCGCCTCGGTCACCAGCTTGTCGAGACGTGTCTTGTCTGGAAGGTGATCGCGATACGCACGCACGTTTTCCAGCACTTCTTCCATCTTCATCATCACCACGTTGAGCCGCTGCGTGCTGGACGTCTCGAGTGAGAAAACGCTCGCCGGCAACCCTGCCGCCCGGCCGATGAGCCCCAATTCACCCCGAATGGCAATCAATCGGGCCCGCGCTTCTTCAGCTGACGCCGTCTTCGCCTTGCTCGCCTCGACCTGTCTGTTCTGCGCCGCGTGCAGCGGCACCAGCAACTGCATCAACACCTTCACGCGCTCGAACTGTCCGTCGCTCACCCGGTAGCCGCGCGCCTGCAGATCAGCCGCGTCGCCCCGCGCGCGCAGCAGTTCTTCCGCGTCGGCGATGAGGTCGGCCGCGTGGCTCGTCACCTCCGGGAACGCGTCGCCCAGCGCCGCGGCCTCTGCCAGCAGCGAGGCTTCCGTCGGTGCGTCAGTCGAAATCCACTTCGCCTTCACAGTCACTGCCACCACATCGTCCACCGCGGCCATCAGTCACTCCGAAGGGGGAAGGTCTGTCTTCGACGCCCGCGTCCCCCAAACGCCGGACACGCCGCGAACCATAGACACCCGTCACAAACTGGCGCGATGAATTCTTTGGAGCACCATTCAATACATGGGTGACGAGGTCGACGGTCTGCCGCTGCTTCCCGCTCGCATGGTCAACGAATACGCGTACTGCCCGCGGCTCTTCTTCCTCGAGTGGGTCGACCGCGAGTTCGAAGACAACCACTTCACCGTCGACGGTCGCGTGGTGCACACCCGCGTCGACGAAGGCGAGCCCTCGGCGGCGGTGGCTCCGGGCGGCGAAGCACCGTGGCGGGCGCGCAGCGTGGAGCTCAGCTCGGTGACGCTCGGCGTGTCTGGAAAGATCGACGTGGTGGAAGGCGAGGGCGACGAGGTGGTGCCCGTCGACTTCAAGCGCGGCGAGGTACCCGACGTGCCCGAGCGCGCCTTCGAGCCCGAGCGCGTGCAGCTGTGCCTCTACGGGCTGTTGCTCCGCGAGCAGGGTCACGTGGTGACGCACGGCGAGCTGTACTTCGCGGGCTCGCGTACCCGCGTGAAGGTGGCCTTCGACGACGCGCTGGTGGCGCGCACGCTGGCGCTGGTGGCCGAGGCTCGCGCGGTGGCGCGCCAGAAGTCGGCGCCGCCTCCGCTGGTGGGCAGTCACAAGTGCGTGGGCTGCTCGCTGGCGTCGCTGTGCCTGCCCGACGAGGTGAACCTGCTGACCGGCGCGGCGAGGGCCGAGGTGCGCCCCATGTTCCCTGCGCGCGACGACGCGCAGCCCGTGTACGTCGTCGAGGCCGGCGCCCGCGTCGGGGTGAGCGGCCACTGCCTCGAGGTGCGCGGGCGCGAGAAGAACAAGCTGCTCGAGGCGCCCCTGGTCGACGTGTCGCACCTGGTGCTGCTGGGCAACGTGCAGGTCAGCGCGCAGGCGGTGCGGGAGCTGTCTCACCGCGGCGTGCCGGTGGCGTGGTTGAGCTCCGGCGGGTGGCTGTCGGGGCTGCTCGACGGCATGGGTCACGGCCGGGTGGCGCTGCGCCAGGCGCAGTACGCGGCGGCGGCCTCGGAGGCGACGCGGCTCCCGTTGGCGCGCGCCTTCGTGGCGGCGAAGGTTCAGAACGCGCGCACGCTGTTGCGGCGCAACCTCGACGACGCGTCGGCGGGCCTGCTGCTGGAACTCGCGCAGCTGGCCGAGCGCGCTGCCGAGGCTCCGTCGATCGACGTGCTGCTGGGGCTCGAGGGCAACGCCGCGCGGATCTACTTCGAGCAGTTCGGGCGGCTCTTGCGCGCCGACGACGCGGAGGTGTCGGCGTTCGACTTCACCACGCGCAACCGCAGACCCCCGAAGGACCCCGTGAACGCGCTGCTGTCGTTCGCGTATTCGATGCTGACCAAAGACGTGGCCGTGGCCGCGAGGCTGGTGGGCTTCGACCCGTACCTGGGGTTTCTGCACCAGCCGCGGCACGGCCGCCTGTCGCTGGCGCTCGACGTGATGGAGGAGTTCCGGCCGATCCTCGCGGACTCGGTGGTGGTGAGCGTCATCAACACCGGCGTGGTGGGCCCGGCTGACTTTCTGTCGCGCGGGGTCGGGGTGACGCTCAACGCGGAGGGCCGCAAGAAGTTCCTGCGTGCGTGGGAGCGGCGACTGGCCGAGCAGGTGACGCACCCGGTGTTCGGGTACCGGGTGAGCTACCGGCGCATTCTCGAGATGCAGTGCAGGTTGTTGGCGCGGCACCTGTTGGGCGAACTGCCCGAGTACCCCGGCTTCCGAACGAGGTGAGCGATGCGGCAGAGATTCCTGGTGACGTACGACATCAGCGACGCGAAGCGGTTGAGGCAGGTGTTCAAGGTGATGAAGGGCTTCGGCACGCACCTGCAGCTGTCGGTGTTCTCGTGCGACCTGACCGAGATGACGCTGGTGATGATGAAGGCGGCGTTGAACCGGGTGATTCACGCGCAGGAAGACGCGGTGCTGATCGTCGACGTGGGGCCGTCAGACGGGCGTGGTATGTCGTCGTTCGAGTGCCTGGGGCGCGCGACGCGGCCGCCCGAGAAGGGCCCGAAGATCGTTTGATCTCTGGCAGCGGGAATAGCGAGCGGCGCGGTGACGGTCGCGCCGTACGGGCCGCTCGCAGGGTGTTTTGCAGAGTGGTGTCGAGGGGTTGCGGGTGGTGAGGGAAGAGAAGGGTGGTGACGGGGTGCCGAAGGTGATGGACCGCTCGAAAACGTGGGGTAAAGCCCGCGAAAGCAGTCGTGGTTTTGAAGGGGAGGTTCTCCGCGCTCACTGAGCGCGGCTTCGTTGAAGCAACGACCCCTCGGCTACCGGCATCGTCGTGGCGCGCGCTGGTTCTCCGCGCTCACTGAGCGCGGCTTCGTTGAAGCCCGATGTTCCTGGTGACGCGGCGCGCACGTTCGAGCGCGTTCTCCGCGCTCACTGAGCGCGGCTTCGTTGAAGCGGCGATGTGCAGCAAGCAAGGGCCGGCCGTCACTGGCATGTTCTCCGCGCTCACTGAGCGCGGCTTCGTTGAAGCTGAGCGACGCGGCTATTGTGAATCTTCAGCTCGGCTCGGTTCTCCGCGCTCACTGAGCGCGGCTTCGTTGAAGCGAGGTCAAGCTCGCCGCGTCGAACAAGCGCAGCACCGAGTTCTCCGCGCTCACTGAGCGCGGCTTCGTTGAAGCGAGTGGCTCAAGCGCGTGGACCTGCTGGTGCTTGACGTTCTCCGCGCTCACTGAGCGCGGCTTCGTTGAAGCTCAGCAACCTGCATCGCGAACGATGTCTTGCCGAGTTCTCCGCGCTCACTGAGCGCGGCTTCGTTGAAGCGAAATGTGGCAGAGCCACGCGCTTGGCGCGGGCCTCAGTTCTCCGCGCTCACTGAGCGCGGCTTCGTTGAAGCTCGCTGGAGATGCCGGCGAAGCAACTGGTGCTCCGAGTTCTCCGCGCTCACTGAGCGCGGCTTCGTTGAAGCCTCGTGGTGCCATGCGCTACCTCCCGATCGGGAGAGTTCTCCGCGCTCACTGAGCGCGGCTTCGTTGAAGCCCCATCTTGTTCGCCACAAGGGCGACGGCGCTGTCAGGTTCTCCGCGCTCACTGAGCGCGGCTTCGTTGAAGCCGGCCGAGCAGGTTGAGGCCGAGTTCGTAGCAGCCGTACGTTCTCCGCGCTCACTGAGCGCGGCTTCGTTGAAGCCGGGCACGTGGATCACTCGAAACGGCGTGAATGGCGAGGTTCTCCGCGCTCACTGAGCGCGGCTTCGTTGAAGCCGATGGATTCGATGGTCATGGGGCTAGCCTGCGGTGTAGCCATGTTCTCCGCGCTCACTGAGCGCGGCTTCGTTGAAGCACGTCGGCGACGGTGGTGTTGCAGCCACCGTCCCAAACGCGTTCTCCGCGCTCACTGAGCGCGGCTTCGTTGAAGCTGAACTAGCCCGCGCGAGATGTTCCCCGTGGACCAGTTCTCCGCGCTCACTGAGCGCGGCTTCGTTGAAGCGGGATGCACGTGGCCCCCGGCACCTTCGGAGCAGCGGTTCTCCGCGCTCACTGAGCGCGGCTTCGTTGAAGCTCGTCGCGTCGGTTTCGCGACGTTCGGTGACCCATGTTCTCCGCGCTCACTGAGCGCGGCTTCGTTGAAGCAAGACCATCGCGCTCGCCATCGCGCAGCAGTCGTACTGTTCTCCGCGCTCACTGAGCGCGGCTTCGTTGAAGCCTCATCGCGTGCGGCTCCCTCGGTAGTTCGGCAGGCGGGCGTTCTCCGCGCTCACTGAGCGCGGCTTCGTTGAAGCCTCTCTTCGCTTCTCGTGTCACCACGACACGAGCACGTTCTCCGCGCTCACTGAGCGCGGCTTCGTTGAAGCATCAGCGGGTTCGGCATCATCGAGCCCATGGCCCCGTTCTCCGCGCTCACTGAGCGCGGCTTCGTTGAAGCTCGGTGCACACCAACTCGAGGTCGTCGTTCGGCGCGGGTTCTCCGCGCTCACTGAGCGCGGCTTCGTTGAAGCTCGAGTCGGCCGACGGCGGCGGTTCCGTCGACGACCTGTTCTCCGCGCTCACTGAGCGCGGCTTCGTTGAAGCGGGGGGAGCGCGCACTTCAGCTCGCGACGCAGCGTCGTTCTCCGCGCTCACTGAGCGCGGCTTCGTTGAAGCTCGTTGTTGGTGAGGCCGGCGGCGCGGGCGTCGTCGTTCTCCGCGCTCACTGAGCGCGGCTTCGTTGAAGCGAGACGAACACCGGGCCGACAATCCGGGTGCCGTGAGTTCTCCGCGCTCACTGAGCGCGGCTTCGTTGAAGCATGACTTCTTCGTGCATGAAGGAGAGTCAGCAGCTGAGGTTCTCCGCGCTCACTGAGCGCGGCTTCGTTGAAGCTCAGGCGTCTCGCACCATGCGCGAATCTGCATCAGCGTTCTCCGCGCTCACTGAGCGCGGCTTCGTTGAAGCCACGGGGTCTACTCCTTCTAACTGGTTAAGCCGTGTCGGGTGTTCTCCGCGCTCACTGAGCGCGGCTTCGTTGAAGCGTCGAAGTCGCCTACAATGGAAAGCGAGCGCTGGATGTTCTCCGCGCTCACTGAGCGCGGCTTCGTTGAAGCGCCGCCGTCCACATCAGTGCGCGCATCCAACACACGGTTCTCCGCGCTCACTGAGCGCGGCTTCGTTGAAGCATGAACTCGCGGCACCGCAGCTCGGGCAACCAGAAGTTCTCCGCGCTCACTGAGCGCGGCTTCGTTGAAGCCCAGGCAAGCCGATTCTGGAGCGCACCGGCGCGCTGAGTTCTCCGCGCTCACTGAGCGCGGCTTCGTTGAAGCCATGCGTGGGGGTCCTTCAGAAGGTTTTGGCGTGCGCGTTCTCCGCGCTCACTGAGCGCGGCTTCGTTGAAGCATCCCGCTATGCGTCTGCGAAGCTGGCTCACCCCCGTTCTCCGCGCTCACTGAGCGCGGCTTCGTTGAAGCTTCAGTTCCTCGAGCAGTTCGGGGGCGAGCGAGATCAGGTTCTCCGCGCTCACTGAGCGCGGCTTCGTTGAAGCCACGGAGGGAAGGGCAGCAAGAACGCAGCGAGGGCCGTTCTCCGCGCTCACTGAGCGCGGCTTCGTTGAAGCCTCAGCGACGACCACGACGGAAACGACGCATGCGACGCGGTTCTCCGCGCTCACTGAGCGCGGCTTCGTTGAAGCACGCCGACACCCGACGACGCCGGGATGGTGCCGATTTCGTTCTCCGCGCTCACTGAGCGCGGCTTCGTTGAAGCCGGTCTGCGTCGCAGGTCTCGAGCAGACACGCCTGAGTTCTCCGCGCTCACTGAGCGCGGCTTCGTTGAAGCCGCTTTGCCACCTACGTCTTTTCTGGCGGCAACTGGGTTCTCCGCGCTCACTGAGCGCGGCTTCGTTGAAGCTTCAAGGGCCCGCGGTGGTCTCGGGCTTCGGCTCGGCGTTCTCCGCGCTCACTGAGCGCGGCTTCGTTGAAGCAAGATTGGTGATGTGGTGCGCATGCTGTCGGGGTCGTTCTCCGCGCTCACTGAGCGCGGCTTCGTTGAAGCCAGTGCTGCCATGTGTTCCTCCGGTTGATTATCGGTGGGTTCTCCGCGCTCACTGAGCGCGGCTTCGTTGAAGCGCAATCGAAGCGGTGGCCATGGTGTTCAACGCGGTCTCGGTTCTCCGCGCTCACTGAGCGCGGCTTCGTTGAAGCTCGCAGCGAAGACGAAGAAGAGCGCGAGCAGAAGCGTTCTCCGCGCTCACTGAGCGCGGCTTCGTTGAAGCCTCGATGGCTTCGCGGGCGACTTCCAGATCTTCGAGGTTCTCCGCGCTCACTGAGCGCGGCTTCGTTGAAGCGGAAAGCGCGGAGCTTGGTGTGTAGCTCCGGCGTGTTGGTGAGTTCTCCGCGCTCACTGAGCGCGGCTTCGTTGAAGCAGAAACACCTCGATGGTGCGCGTACCGTCGAAGACCGCAGTTCTCCGCGCTCACTGAGCGCGGCTTCGTTGAAGCATCGCAACACCTCATCCGGCACGCCCGGAAGCGAGTTCTCCGCGCTCACTGAGCGCGGCTTCGTTGAAGCCTGCACCGGAGGCTGCGGCGCACCCGGAGCACCCGGGTTCTCCGCGCTCACTGAGCGCGGCTTCGTTGAAGCCAGACACCGAGCTGCGAGTGCACTCGGCTGCTGCGCGCAGGTTCTCCGCGCTCACTGAGCGCGGCTTCGTTGAAGCTAAGCCGACGGCCTTCCGCCGTCGCAACGCCCGAGAGGGGTTCTCCGCGCTCACTGAGCGCGGCTTCGTTGAAGCCATCACGACCTCGTGTCGAAGGTGATTACGTCGAGGTTCTCCGCGCTCACTGAGCGCGGCTTCGTTGAAGCACGGAGCTGCGCGAGACCGAAGGCGAAACGGTGGAAGTGCGTTCTCCGCGCTCACTGAGCGCGGCTTCGTTGAAGCCAGCTACACACCGTGCCGCCGCCTATTGCCACGACGTT
This sequence comes from Archangium gephyra, assembly GCA_003243425.1. Classification (GTDB taxonomy): domain Bacteria; phylum Myxococcota; class Myxococcia; order Myxococcales; family Myxococcaceae; genus Archangium_A; species Archangium_A gephyra_A. The sequence goes on from QFQP01000026.1 coordinate 103,584, forward strand.
CTCCGCGCTCACTGAGCGCGGCTTCGTTGAAGCAAGAGGCCGCGCGACGGCGCCGGCTCGCCGACCTCTAGTTCTCCGCGCTCACTGAGCGCGGCTTCGTTGAAGCGTTGACCACGTAGGTCTCAGAGAAGGTCGTGAGGTCGACGGTTCTCCGCGCTCACTGAGCGCGGCTTCGTTGAAGCAAGTCGTTGTCGGAGGCGACGAAGGACTTCGAGGTTGTTCTCCGCGCTCACTGAGCGCGGCTTCGTTGAAGCGGGCGCGTGCGCGCGCTCGGAAGCCCTGCGGCGTTCGAGTTCTCCGCGCTCACTGAGCGCGGCTTCGTTGAAGCTGCCGTGGCGCAAGGTGATTCCGAAGCGCGCGCCGTTGAGTTCTCCGCGCTCACTGAGCGCGGCTTCGTTGAAGCAGCACCACGCCGTCGGCGAGGTTCATGCCCTTGAAGGTTCTCCGCGCTCACTGAGCGCGGCTTCGTTGAAGCGCTTCAACGACGGCCGCGAGGTCGAGCAGCTGTTCGAGGTTCTCCGCGCTCACTGAGCGCGGCTTCGTTGAAGCTTCGACTTCCCCTTCTTGCTGATGCCACTCGCGCCGTTCTCCGCGCTCACTGAGCGCGGCTTCGTTGAAGCCGGAGTCGCTTGGCGATGAGCTCGAGACTGACGAGTACGTTCTCCGCGCTCACTGAGCGCGGCTTCGTTGAAGCCATCGGCGTCCTTCCCCTTCATCAGGAGTTCGCGGATGCGTTCTCCGCGCTCACTGAGCGCGGCTTCGTTGAAGCACCAACGGCGAGAGGAATTTGTCGACGGCGCCGACGGTTCTCCGCGCTCACTGAGCGCGGCTTCGTTGAAGCTTGATGGGCCCCGAGCTCGGCGCCACCCACGGCCCGAAGTTCTCCGCGCTCACTGAGCGCGGCTTCGTTGAAGCGGAACCGGCGATTGCTGCCACCACTTCGCGTCAGGTCGAGTTCTCCGCGCTCACTGAGCGCGGCTTCGTTGAAGCCACAACGACATCAACCTGGTGACCGACTCGGGCACGTACGTTCTCCGCTCTCACTGAGCGCGGCTTCGTTGAAGCGCTTCCACGTGCGCGAGGG
>QFQP01000097.1 GCA_003243425.1 Archangium gephyra
GCCGCCGACAGCGTTTCGCCGAGCCCGCGCTTTCCCGACATCGAGCGCGAGGTTCTCGGCTTCTGGGAGATCGATGACACCTTCCGCGTGTCGATCGCGCAGCGCGAGGGCGCTCCCGAGTGGGTCTTCTATGACGGCCCGCCGTTCGCGAACGGCCTGCCGCACTACGGCCACCTCCTCACCGGCTACGCGAAGGACGTCTTCCCCCGTTTCCAGACGATGCGGGGCAAGCAGGTGCACCGCCGGTTCGGTTGGGACACCCACGGCCTCCCTGCCGAGCTCGAGGCCATGCGCCAGCTCGGCATCACCACGACCGACGAGATCGAGTCGATGGGCATCGCCGCCTTCAACGCGAAGGCGAAGGAGTCGGTGCTCGAGTACACGCAGGAGTGGGAGGACTACGTCACCAGGCAGGCGCGCTGGGTCGACTTCGTCAACGACTACAAGACCCTCGATCCGACGTTCATGGAGTCGGTGATCTGGGCGTTCTCGCGGCTCTGGGAGCAGGGGCTCGCCTACGAGGGCTTCCGGGTGCTCCCGTACTGCTGGAACGACGAGACGCCGCTGTCGAACCACGAGCTGCGCATGGACGACGACGTCTATCAGATCCGCCAGGACCAGTCGGTGACCGTCACCTTCCCGCTCGACGGCGCGAAGGCGGAGGCGCTCGGACTCACCGGCGTGAAGGCGCTCGCGTGGACGACGACCCCGTGGACGCTCCCGACGAACCTCGCGCTCGCCGTCGGCCCCGCGATCGAGTACGCGATCGTGCCGGCCGGCCCGAACGGCGCGGCGGACGGCTCGCCCGCCGGCGGCGCGGACTTCCTCCTCGCCGCGGACACCGTCGCCGCCTACGCGAAGGACCTCGGCTACGACTCGGCGGACGAGGCGCGCGCCGCGATCGCCCGCGTCATCCCCGGCGCCGAGCTCGCGGGCGTGCGCTACGCGCGTCTCTGGGACTGGTACGCGGATGCCGACCTCTACGGCACGCAGGAGGCCTGGCAGATCCTCGTCGCTGACTACGTCGCGACCGGCGAGGGCACGGGCATCGTCCACCAGGCGCCGGCCTACGGCGAGGACGACCAGCTCGTCTGCCAGGCGGCCGGCATCCCGACGATCCTCTCCCTCGACGAGAAGGGCCGCTTCACCTCCGCCGTCCCCGACGTGGCCGGGCAGCTCTGGAGCGACGCGAACGCGCCGCTCACGCGGATGCTCCGCGCGGACGGCCGCCTGCTCCAGGTCAAGAGCTACGAGCACCCCTACCCGCACTGCTGGCGCTGCCGCAAGCCGCTCATTTACAAGGCCGTCTCGAGCTGGTTCGTGCGCGTCACCGACATCAAGGACCGCATGGTCGAGCTCAACGAGCAGATCACCTGGGTGCCGGAGAACGTCAAGCACGGGCAGTTCGGCAAGTGGCTCGAGAACGCGCGCGACTGGTCGATCAGCCGCAACCGCTACTTCGGCTCGCCGATCCCCGTGTGGAAGAGCGACGACGACGCCTACCCGCGCATCGACGTCTACGGCTCGTTCGCAGAGCTCGAGCGCGACTTCGGCCGCCTCCCGCTCGACGAGTCGGGCGCCCCGAACCTCCACCGGCCATACATCGACGAGCTCACGCGGCCGAACCCCGACGACCCGACCGGCCGCAGCACGATGCGCCGCATCGACGACGTCTTCGACGTGTGGTTCGACTCGGGCTCGATGCCGTTCGCCCAGGTGCACTACCCGTTCGAACACCGCGAGTGGTTCGACGGCGTTCCCGGCGACGCCGACCGCCCCGCCCACAACCCCGCGGACTTCATCGTCGAGTACATCGGCCAGACGCGCGGCTGGTTCTACACGATGCACGTGCTCGCGACGGCGCTCTTCGACCGTCCCGCGTACTCGAGCGTGATCAGCCACGGCATCGTGCTCGGCAACGACGGCCAGAAGATGTCGAAGAGCCTGCGCAACTACCCGGACGTGCGCGAGGTCTTCGACCGCGACGGCGCCGACGCGATGCGCTGGTTCCTCATGTCGAGCTCGGTGATCCGCGGCGGCAACCTCGTCGTCACCGAGGAGGGCATCAGGGCCGGCGTGCGGGAGCTCCTGCTGCCGCTGTGGAGCACGTACTACTTCTTCGCGCTCTATGCGGATGCGGCCGGCGTCGAGGGCCGCTGGCGCACCGACTCGGACAACGAGCTCGACCGCTACCTGCTCGCGAAGACCCGCGACCTCATCGAGACCACGACGGCGCACTACGAGGCGCTCGACAGCCCGATGGCCGCCGCCGCGCTGCGCGACTTCGCCGACGTGCTCACGAACTGGTACGTGCGCCGCAGCCGCGACCGCTTCTGGGCCGGCGACGACGCCGACGCGATCGACACCCTCTACACCGTGCTCGAGACCGTCGCGCGGGTCGCCGCCCCGCTCGCGCCGCTCGTCGCCGAGGAGATCTGGCGGGGGCTCACGGGCGGGCGCAGCGTGCACCTGACCGACTGGCCCGACGCATCCGCTTTCGCCGACGCCGCCGACATCCGCGAGGC
>QFQP01000098.1 GCA_003243425.1 Archangium gephyra
CAAGGCGCGCGGAGACTGGGCGTCGCTGGACGCGGCCTGGGCCGAGGACGAGTACGAGGGGCTGCAGGCCGCCGCGCTGTAACCGTCCGGCGATCGGCGTCTTGACTGCACACGGGTGGCGACGCGGCGGCGCGCGAGAGGCTCAGCGGGCGGTGGCCGCGGCTCGTGAGCTCGGCGGACCGCGCCAGTTGTGCGGCAGCAGCTCGTCGAGCTTCGAGTTCGGGTGCTCGTTCACCCGGACAAGCACGTCGGCGAGGTACTCGACCGGGTTGACGTCGTTCGCCTCGCAGGTGGCGACAAGCGAGTAGAGCCCGGCGAGGTTCTCACCGGCCGCCTCGTTGCCGACGAAGAGGAAGTTCTTCCGCCCCAGGGCGACGCGACGCAGCGCGGACTCAGACTCGTTGTTGTCGAGCGGGACGTTCGCGTCGTCGAGGAAGGCGCCGAGCGCGTCCCACTGGTTGATGGCGTAGCGGATGGCCGCACCCATCGGCGACTTCGGCGCGTGGTGGGGCCGCTGCTCATCGAGCCAGGCGCGCATGGCCGTTCGGATGGCGGCGCTGCGCGTGCGCCGGAGCTCGAGGTGGGCCTCGCTGCCGAGGATGCCGCGCTCACTGGCCTCGTGTTCGACCCGGTAGAGGCCGAGGATGAAGTCGAGCGCCTTGGCGGCGACCTCGGGCGCGGCAGCCTTCGCGTCGAAGAAGTACCGGCGCAGGTGGGCGTGGCAGCCGACGCGCTTGCGCCCGTCGACGTCGGTGACGTCGTTGTAGCCGCTGTACCCGTCCACCACGAGGTGGCCGCGCGTGCCGGTGAGCAGCTCTCTCGGCGTCTCGCCGCTGCGAGTCATTGCGAAGCGGTAGGTGATGAGGGGTTGCGGCACTCGCGCCCGGAAGGTCCAGATGAAGCCCGTGTGGCATTTCCTCGCGGCCATCACCTTCTTCGACGTTTCGTCTGCGCGGACGATGGGCGCGTTCCGGACCAGCTCTTCCAGCCGCCCGACGAGGGGCTGCAGGTGGTGCGCGGCGCGGTGGAAGAGGTCCGTCATCGTGCTGCGCGCGACGGGCACGCCAATGCGGTGCAGTTCCTTCTCGAGCCGGTAGAGGGGGATGCTGTCCGCGCACTTCGAGGTGATGACGCTGGCCACGAAGGACGGCGCGTACTGGCTCTTCTCGACCCACTTCGTCGGCCCCTCGGCCGTCACCACGTGGCCGCCGCAGGGGCAGCTCAGCGTCTCGCGCACGTGCCGGTGCGCGACGAAGTGCGCGGGCACGTACTCGTAGACGATCGACTCCTTGCCCTTCCCGAGCGGCTTCAGGTCCTTCCCGCCGCACTGCGGGCATTGCCGCTGGCTCGCCGGCACCGCGTGCACCGTCGTCTTCTGCTCGAGGTGCGCCTTGCGCAAGTCCGAGCGCTCGCGCCGCTTGCGCTTCGTCTCGGCCGGGTCGGCCTTCTCGTCCTTGCGCAGCTCGTCCGAGACGCGCGGCATCTTCTCGGACTTCGGCCCGAGCATCTGCCGCTTCATCTTCTCCAGCTCGTGCTGGAGGACGCTCAGGTGTTCGGCGAGCGTCTGGTGCTTGGTGGCGAGCTCGACGTGCTGGGCCGCGAGCGCCTCGTGGCGCTCCTTCCACTCGCAGTCGTGCTCCTTGCCGGCCATTGGCCAGCAGAGATCAAATCTGGCGGCTGTTGTCGATCCCCCGGCATCCACTTTCTGGAGCGGCGGACGCGCGAGAGGTCGATGCCGTCGAGCAGCATGGCGAGCTGCGTCGAGTCGAGCGGCACCGAGTTCGCGTCGTCGGGCAGCACGGGCCGACGGAAGCGACCGGCCTCGAGGCGCTTGTAGAAGACGACGAAGCCGCCGTTGTCCCAGGTCAGAATCTTCACGCTGTCGCGGCGGCGCGAGACGAAGACGAAGTAGTGGCCGGCGTACACGTCCTCGCGCCACGCGCCCTGGACGATGGCTGCCAGCCCGTCGATGCCGTTGCGCATGTCGACGGGCTCGGTCGCGAGCAGGATGCGGACTGAGCCGGGCAGGAGCAGCACGGCATCACCTCAGCGCGGCGAGCAGCTCGGCCACGAAGCGCGCGGGCGTGTTCGGCGGGAAGGTGACGCGCGCGCCGGTCGGCAGCTCAAGCACCAGGCTGCTCACCACCGGCGCCATCTCGCGCCGCGCTGAAAGCGCGGTCGAGGGTACCAGCTCGACGGGGAGGAACTTCGTCGGCGTGTTGGACTCCAACTTGGGCGCCCGCTTGGTGCGCTTGTAGAGCCAGTACTGCAGGGTGTTCAGCGAGACGTCGTGCTTCGCGGCGAACTCCTTCTGCAGCAGGCCGCTCGTCTCGTACTCCTCCAACAACTTCATCCACTCGTCAGGTCCAGGTCGGCGCATCGCCCGGAAGTACACGGCGAGGATCGCTCACGACCAGACGCCCTTGGCCGGACGGTTACGCCGCGCTGCAACGGCCCCTCGGGGTGGAGGTGCCTTCCACGCGCCACAGACGCCGCCGGGTGGCGGTGCTGGAGGGC
>QFQP01000099.1 GCA_003243425.1 Archangium gephyra
GACTGGATCGAAGTCCTCGGCAGACTCCTCAACGGCATCATCAGCTTCGCCCGGAGCCTGATCATGCTCAGCATCCGACTCGTGCAGTGGTCGGTCAGGCAGATCCCTCGATGACAGATTGATTGCCGCCCTGATCCCGAGCGCCATGAATCCGACGGAGCATGTTTGCGAGGAGGATCGCCGCATCGGCTGCGATTCCCGCTTCAAGCCGGGTCGCCGTTTCGCGTCGATGCTTCACGGCCTGCGCCAGCTCGATTGACGCACGCGCCAGCTTCCGCATCTCCGCATTCTCCGAACCGGGCAACTCGATCTCGATGAAGCGCTCCAGTCGCGCTTTGGTGCTGGCTATCGAGGGTTCTGCTTCTCCTGCGCGACCGTGGCGGTCATGGTTGTAGACGGTGGCACTGAGGGCTTCCAGGACGGCAACGACATCGTTGCCGACGTTCGAGTAGTCCTGCCGCGTGGCGGCAGTCTCAAAGTGTCGGCGAAGCTCGGACATCTCCTCATCCACGCGCGGCCACCCGACGACCCGGTGCGGAGAAATCGCAGTCGCAAGCGTCGAAGTGATCGAACCCGCCTCCCGCTCATCGAGCAGGTCGTGGAGCGGGTCGAAGTGCTCATCCAAGATGTCGCGGCGCGCCTGCCAACCTCCAGACCCAACTGCGCCAACGCTCCGCCAATGCTTGTAGAACGTGTTGAAGTCGCGGAACGGAGGCGCGAATGTCGTGATGCCGAGCCGCGCAAGTACCGCCTTCAGGGCGCGCATCACCAGTACGGAGTCCTCTTGGCTGATCTCGGCTCCACCAGTGCCGTGGCCTTCGAACTCCTCGTGCGCGAACCGCGCAAGAGCAACTGCGACCTCGATGTCAGTCCGGGGAGCGACGGGGCCGCGAGTGAGATCGAGCAGTAGCTGCTCATCGAGCACGCGCGTCGTCGTACCATCCCCGCCCCATGGGTCCGGGACGACCCGCTCCGTCCAGAACTCCCAAGCCTTCACGGGTCCGAGGTTATCCAGTCCGGGCGTCTCAAAAGCGTTGGTTTCTCTGAGACAGACCGCAGCGCTCGCAGAAGACCCGGATGATGCGCTCGCGCCCTCTCAAAACTCATCTCTTTACTCGTTTCCAGAAACAAGTTATGATAGATGCGTATTGAGAACAGCGGAGGTGTCAATGGCAGAAGTCGGGTACGTGAGGGTTTCGACCGCAGATCAAAGCTTGGACCTGCAACTCCAGGCGATGGAGAAGGCAGGAATCGCCAAGGTCTTCAAAGACCACGGGGTCAGCGGGACGCTCGCATCCCGACCCGCCCTAAACGAAGCGCTCGCCTACGTGCGCGAGGGCGACGTGTTCACCGTCTGGAAGCTCGACCGTCTCGGGCGCAGCACGAAGAACGTACTAGAGGTCATCGACCGCCTGAACGAGACCGGAGTCGGCTTCCGCAGCCTCACCGAGGGACTCGACACCACCGGCCCGATGGGCAAGGCGATGCTCACCGTGCTCGCCGCCTTCAATCAGCTCGAACGAGACGTGATCGTGGAGCGCACCAAGGCAGGCCTCGAAGCCGCCCGAGCCAAGGGCCGCGTTGGCGGACGCCCTCGCGTCATGGATCACAAGAAGACCGGTACAGCCCGAGCGCTCTACGAGTCCGGCAACCACTCAGTCGCTGAAATCGCGTCGATGATGGGCGTCGGCACGGCAACGGTGTATCGCTACCTCTCACGGTCCCTCAGCGAAAGCTAGTTCTCGACGTTCCGAGGACGCCTGTGGATAACTCCGGTGCTCGCCGCGCTCTTTCGCTACGCTCTCGGCGTGGACGCCTCCCAGGCATTGGCCTGCCCCAACTGTCCGACCTGCCTAGAGCGCATGGCGCTCGCGGGCGGCAGAGCGCCGCATTTCGTCTGTCTGAACTGCGGACTCGTGCGGCTGGAGGCCTGAGCGATTCAGCGTCACCGGCTTCTACTTGCGGCGACGATGGCCGCGTTGGACGCTGGGGGTCTCGACCGCGAGATCGGGGAGGCGCTCAATCGAAGCGCTAGATAACTCGGTGGCCACGCTCGCGCGCTCCGGCGATGAGTAGCTGCACCTCGCGTTCAGGCTCCACGAGTCGCGCGTGGCGTTCTCCATCTGGTCGGCGCTCTGGAACGCCGACGAGATCCGTTCGCCTGAGCCGACCGGCATGGAACCCCTGACCGACCTCTGGCTCTTTGTCTGCTATGGGACCACGGTCACCCGATGGTCGCACGGAGTCGGCTGGACTGGCCACGTCTTCCGAGGACGGCATGTCAGGTCTTTCTGCTGACAAGGCGGCTTACTCGCCTTGGCGATTGTGAGGGAGCAGCGTCGCAGCATGGGCACGCTCGGCCTCCCCGGCATCGTGTGCCATTGAAATGGCGTAGCCGGGGTCCAAACGGATCGCGGTCACGAACTCCTCGCAGAGAGGGGTCAGGAGTTCGATGGCATCTATCGTTTTTAGCTCATTAGCGCGTTAC
>QFQP01000027.1 GCA_003243425.1 Archangium gephyra
CGGGCCGCACCGCGGGCAGCTCGCTCAGCTTCAGCTGGCCATACAGCGCGACCAGCGCGTTCTTCGCGATGTCTTTGAATGGGTCTTTGCCTTTCGCGAGCTTCACCGTCTGGGTTGGCGCGACGACTTTCCCGTCGTCGCGCACCACGCGGCCCGAAGCGACGACCGCGCCTTCCAGCGAGTAATCGAGGCTCGTGTAGAGGCCGTAGAGCGCGCCAGAGAGCGTCGCGAGCTGCGCGAGACAGGCGTCTTCGCGTTCACAGTCGGCGCGCTTGAGTTCGCGGAGCGCGAGGTCTGACTTCGCGAAGTCTGGCGTGATGGCGCCAGACTGCCGAAGCAACCGGCTCGCCTCGCGCTGAAGCGCTTCTTTGTCTTCTTTGCCGAAGCCCGCTGGCACCCGCTTGAATTCGACCGGGAACGGCATGACCACTGGCGACTGCGCCCAAGCCCCCGTCGCGCACAACACCAGGAGAAAAATCCGCCTCGTTGAGATTGCCGACATGTGCCGCCCTTCTAGCAAGCGCGACCCGGGTGTCGAATGCGCGTCGCTACTTGCGGACGTCGGTCAGCAGTTTGTTGAAGGCCGAGTTCGCGGCCACACAGTCGTCGACGGTCTGCGCCTGCGCGACCTTCTCCGACAGACTTCGGCCTTTCGCCTCGAACAGGTCGTATTTCTTCGAATCGGGGTTCGCAGCGGCGATGCGACCCAGTTCCTGGAGATTGGCAGCCATGGTGGCTCGCCACTCGTCGTTCACCACGCAGTCGAACTTCTCGATGGCCACCGCAGTCGGAGTGCTGGGCTTGAGCGTCAGCTTCGGGGTCTGCGGCGGGTTGGTCTTTGCGACCGGCGCCGGTGCCGTCTTCGGTTCCGGCGGCGTGTTGGGCTTCAGGTTCGTCGGCAGCGGCGTCACGTCGTCGTCGACCGCGACCGGCTTCGGCGTTTCGGCCTTCACTTCGACCGGCGCCACGTCAGCCGGCTTCACCACTGCAACCTCTGGAACCGGCGGCGTCACCACCGCCGGCGTTTCACCCTTCGGCCACAGCAAGAATCCGAGCAGCAACAACAGCAACAGAGCCGCCGCGGCGATCCACGGCGCGAGGCTCCGCTTCTTTTCACGAGCGGCAAGACCCGCGGCAGCGAGCGCGGTGTCGGTGGTGTGCTGTGGCCGGTCGATGCGCATCGTCGGCGCGCGCTTGGGGTCGGCTTCGGCCTCGAGCGAGGCGATGGAACGCACGGCCGTCGAGTCCTGCGACATGCGCTTGAGCAACCGCTGCACGCTCACGCGCGCCGCGTCAGCCGACGACGGGCGCTGCGAGGGCTCCTTGGCGAGCAGCGACTCGATGAACTCTTCGACGCCCTCGGGCGCGTTGTTCATCACCGTCGACAACCGCGGCGGCCGCTCCGACAGGTGCTTGCGCAGCAGGTCGGTCACGCTCTCGGCTTCGAAGGGCAGCGAGCCGGTGAGCATCTCGAACAGCATCACGCCCAGCGAGTACATGTCGGCCGCGCCATCGACGGTGCGGCCCTGGGCCTGTTCGGGCGCGATGTATTCGGGCGTGCCCGCGAGCAGCGACGCACCGTCGTTTCGCTTCGGCAGCGTGATGGCGCCATCGAGCAACGCGACGGGCTCCTGCCGCGCGAGCCCGAAGTCGAGCACCTTCACCAGCAGCTCGCCGTTGTGCTCTCGCTGCAGGTACACGTTCGAGGGCTTCAGGTCGCGGTGCACCACGCCCTTCTTGTGGGCCTCCGCCAGACCGTTGAGGATCTGATCAGCGATGCCGAGCGCCGCAGCCGGAGCCAGCGCGCCCATGCGCGTGATGTACGCATCGAGCGGCTCGCCATCGAGGAACTCCATCATCAGGTACTCGCGACCGTCGGGCGTCTTCCCGAAGTTGAGCACCTCGATGAGGTTTCGATGTTTGAGCGAACCCAGCGCGCGCGCTTCGGACAGGAACCGCTTGGTCCACTCGGCGTCGGCGGCGACCTCGGGCTTGAGCACCTTCACGGCGGCGCGGCGGCCGATCTGCGGGTGCAAGGCTTCGTAGACCAGGCCCATGCCACCGGCAGCGAGCAGGCGAACGACCGTGTAACCGCCGAGTTCGAGGCCGATGAGCGGGTCGGCGTTCTCGACCTGCACCGAGGGCATGTCGTTGCTGCCACCGCTGAGCGTCGGATCAGTACCGGGCATGGAGCCGGTTGTACTTCGGCTCCACCGTGCGCGTCACTTCTTCGGCTCGCGCCGGACGAAGCTGTCCACGAGCAGGAACATCACCCCCACCACGAGCGTCACATCGGCCACGTTGAAGGCGGGCCAGTGCAGGTCGCCGCGATGCACGTCGAGGAAGTCGATGACGAAGCCGCGCGTGAGGCGATCGATGGCGTTGCCGAGCGCACCCCCGAGGAGAAGCGGGAGACCGACGCGCGCGAACCGTTCGTCACGGCCGCCGCGCAACTGACGCCAGTAGTAGAAGACGAGCAGCAGCGCGCCCAGCGTGACCGCGTAGAAGAGCGGCGCGCGGTATGCACGCGGCACGTTGCGGAAGAGACCGAACGCCGCGCCGTCGTTCTCGGCGTAGGTGAACGTGAGGAAACCACCTGCGAAGACGACGCGGTCTTTCGGGCGGAAGCGAAGGCCGTCGTACGACGGCTCAGGCGGACGGCCGTAGAAGGTGCCCAGCGCCGAGGCGTCACCGTCGAACGCCGTCGTCAGCCGGCTCAGCACCATGAACTTCGAGAGCTGATCAGCCGTCACCACGATGGCCGCGGCGATGAGGAGCCAGCCGTACTTCTGCGCCATGCGGCGCGTCAGACCACGCAGTACGAGCATTTGGAAGCGTGGGCAGTTTCGTGGAGTATGCCGCGCCATGAAGCATTGGCTCACTCTCGCGGCGCTTTCCTTTTCAACGCTCTTCGTTTCGTGCGGCCCGGCAAAGGAGCAGTGCAATTCGACGAACTGCACCGGGTGCTGCGACGTCTCGGGGACCTGCCAGCCCGGTAACAACAACTTGAGCTGCGGTTCGTCGGGCGCGCAGTGCTCGCAGTGTCCGCTGGGGACGGGGTGCGGCGGCGGGTTGTGTCTGCAGAACAACACGAGCGGCGGAGGCAACGGCTCGACCGGTGGCGGTTCGGCGACGGGTGGCGGTTCGGCGACGGGTGGCGGTTCGGCGACGGGTGGCGGTTCGGCGACGGGTGGCGGTTCGGCGACGGGTGGTGGTTCGGCGACGGGTGGCGGCTCGGCGACGGGTGGCGGCTCGGCGACGGGCGGCGGCTCGGCGACGGGTGGCGGTTCGGCGACGGGTGGTGGCTCGGCGACCGGTGGTGGCTCGGCGACCGGTGGTGGCTCGGCGACCGGTGGTGGTTCTGCGACGGGTGGCGGCGCTGCGACCGGCGGCGGCAGTGCCACCGGCGGCGGCACGGCGCTTCCGGGCTTCGCGAGCCAGCTCTGGTACTACGGCGCCATCTCCTCGACGACGCGCCGCGAAGTCGGTCGCGTGCTCTTCCCGAGCAAGACGCCCTTCCCGCTCAACATCCCCGGTTCCGACATTCGCTCGTTCCACGTGAACCCCGCCGGCCGCATGGTCGCGGTCTCGGCTGACGTGGTGATGCCGGGCCGCTTCGACCTCGTCACGGTCAACCACGACGGCACCAACGTGCGCACGCTCTACCAGTCGCCCGCGGGCAGCAACGTCAGCTACGTGCGCTTCGCACCCAACGGTCAGCGCATCAGCTTCGAGGTTCGCGACGCGAGCAACAACGCGCAGATGTTCGTGGTGCCGGTGACCGGCGGTTCACACATCAACGTCACGCCGCCCATGGGCTCCCCGCGTGACCCCTCGCGCAACATCATCAACAGCAGCTGGAGCCGTGACAGCCGCTACCTCGCGATCGTCGCCGAGGCCACGTACGACCGGCTCAATGAACTCTTCCTCGTCGACATGAACGCGAGCACGCCGACGGCGGTGCCTTTGTTGACGGCCTCCACGCTCGGCACGCCGGGCACGGGCACGAGCTTCTGGGGCGTGACCTCGCCCGTTCAGTGGCCGTCGGCCTCGCGCGCGGAGCTGCTCTTCAAGTACCGCACGACCGCGGACACTGCGTTTCGCCTGATGCGCATCTCGACGTCGGGCGCGGGCCTCGCGCCAGTGCCCGGCACGCCCGACGGCGTCACCATGACGGGTTGGGCAGGAAGCTTCGGCATCGGCAACGACGGAACGACGTTGGTGTTCTCGGCCGATACGGTGACCCCGCAGGCCTACGACGTGTACCAGACGACGTTGGGCGCCTCGTCGAGCACGGCCGTGGCGACCGGCGCGGCGGCGATGACGCGGCCCGACTTCAACCGCGAGATGGAATCGAACAGCACCACGACGCACTTCGCGTTCAGCGCCAACTGGGCGAGCGGCGGCACCATCTTCGAACCGTGGGTGCTCTCGGGCGCGGGCCCCACGCGGCTGGCTGCTTTCCCCAACGCCGGCTCCTACGTCGACGACTTCACCTGGTCGCCCGACGGCTCCCAGCTGGCGATGGTGACCGACTTCCGCACCGACGAACGTTTCGAGCTCGCGCTGCTGCCAACGATCTCCGCAGCCGGCACGCCCGAGATTCTGGTGGCGCCCGTCGCCGGTGGTCGCGTCGTCGACGCCACCTGGACCCCGTGAACGAATGAGCCAAGCGGCGCTCGAGCAGGCCTTCGCCGACAAGCTGCGGGAGCAGCGGGCACGTCTGGCCGTACCCCTCGCGGCCCTTCGCACCGGCGCCATCTTCATCTGGTGGCTGCTGGGCGTGAGCGACGTGTGGCTGGTGGCGTTGCTCCCGGTGGGGCTCTACGCGCTCTCGTCGGCGGCGGTGTTGACCGTCATCGCGTTCAAGAAAGACTGGCGCGCCCGTGCCGCGTGGACTCTGGGCCTGTTGGACCTGCCGTTTCTGTTCGGCGCGCAGCTGCTGGTGTTGCCGCTCGAGGGCAGCAGCCCCGGGTTCACCGCGGCGTTGTCATCTTCCGTCTTCGTGGTGCTGACGCTGCTCGCGATGCTGTCCTTCGACCGGCGGCTGTTGGTGCTGGTGGGCCTGCTGGGAACGGTGGGAGCCTCGTCGTTGATCGTCATCGCCGGCGAAGAGGTCTCGCACGGGGTGCCGACGGTGCTGCTGTTGATGTCGCTGGCGGTGACCGCTGCGTACAAGGGCATCGGCCTCGTGGAGTCGCTCACCAAGGACCTCGCCACGCAGCAGCAACGCCAGGCGCGCCTGGGTCGCTACTTCAGCCCCGCGGTCACCGAGCGGCTCGCGTCGTTCGACGACGTGAAGCCCGAGCACCGCGACGTCTCGATTCTGTTCTCGGACATTCGCGGCTTCACACAGATGTCCGAAGGCACCGAGTCGGCGGCGCTGGTGGCGTGGCTCAACGAGTACCTCACCGAGATGGTCGCGGTGGTCTTCAAGCACGGCGGCACGCTCGACAAGTTCATCGGCGACGGCATCCTCGCGTACTTCGGCGCCCCGCTGGATCAGGCTGATCACCCTCAACGCGCCGTGGCCTGCGGGCTCGAGATGCTGCAGGTGCTCGCGCAGTTGAACGCGCGCCGTCAGCAGCGCGGTGAGCCGACGCTCGCCATCGGCATCGGCATTCACACCGGGCGCGCGGTGGTCGGCGACGTGGGCAGCGAGCAGCGCCGCGAGTTCACGGTGATTGGTGACGCGGTGAACACCGCTTCGCGCATCGAAGGGCTCACCAAGACGGTCGGCACTTCGCTGCTGATCAGCGAAGCCACGCACGGCCGGCTGACCGACGTGACGAAGTGGCGCGCCACAGACCCGCTGCCGGTGAAGGGCAAGACCGAGCCGGTGCGCACCTTCACGCCGGAAGGGTGATCACCGCAGCACGTTCATCGCCGCGTTCACCACGCCCGAATATTGAACCTGCCAGAGGTGCGCGAGCGGCGTGTTGTGCGGCCCTTCCATGAGCACCGTCTTCGCGCCGGGAATTGCGAGCTGCGCGGTGGGCATGTAGCCGTCGCCGTCTTCGAAGACGCCCTTCTTCGGGCCCAGCGTCGGCGTGCCGGTGGTGCCGATGATGGTGACGCCTCCGGAAACCTGCGCCTTCTGCCGGTCCCACGTGGCGTTGAGGCCGTCGATCAGCTTGCTGCCGACGGCGAGCTCGCGTGACGCGTCGTCGACGTTCTTGATGGGGTCACCCACCACGTTGCCGATGTTGCCGAGGTACGTGCCGTGTGACGCGGGCCCGATGAACGCCGCGCGTTCGATGTTCGGGCCCTTCGAGGCGTCACGCTGGTCGAGGTACAGCCGGAAGTCCGTCGCTCCTGCGGAGTGCGCGATGACGTCGACGTCGCGGGTCCTGGTGGCGGCGGCGATGCGCTCCATGGCGCGCGCGATCTGCGGCGACTTCACCGACGGCGCGCCCCACGGGTCCTGGTATTCGACCTGAAAGAGCTTCGCGTTCTTGAGCTCGTCGCCGGTCACTTCACGACCCTGCGCGTCGTCGAGGCGGAACGTGTCCTGCTCGGCCACGTAGACCACGACGGGGCCGTTCGCCTTGTTGGTCGCGAGCTGATCTCCCAGCCCGTCGAAGCTCTTCGCGGGCATGGTGAGGCCGGGAATCATGACGACCGGCCGCTTCAACGTCGGGGGCGCGTCTTTCGGCCCGTACGCCACGCGCTGCGCGCCCTTGAGCGCTTCCGGCGCGCCGTTGGGCTTCAGCTTCGAGAACACGCGGTCCGACATCCAGTCCTTGCTGGCGTTGAACGGGTCGATCTTCGGGCCCGGGCCCTGCTTGAACGGCGCCGGCGTCATCGTGTCTTTGAGCTGGTTGACGCCCTGCTTGATGGCGTTGAGCGGCTTCCAACCGCTCGCGGGCTTCGGAGCAGGCGTTGCAGTCTTCGCCTTCGCGGGCGCGACCGTGGTGGGGCGCGGTGCAACACGATTCGAGTCGATGCGGGAGGTCGCCATGCGCACATTGTCGGTGCGCCGGTGATTTCGTGCATTGGCAGGCGGCGACGAAGCGATGTGCAATTCACGCCAACGCGCGGGTTCTGAATTGACCGGGCGTGGTTCCGGTCCACGTTCGGAAGGCACGGACGAAGGTCGCGGCGTCGGCGTAGCCGACTTTGCTGGCGACGGTGGCGATGGGCTCGTCGCTGCGGGTGAGCAGCCGTTCGGCGTGCGTGCGGCGCACTTCGGCGAGCAGGTCAGCGAACGATGCGCCGTGTTCTTCGAGGCGACGCTGCAGCGTGCGCGGCGTCACGTGCAGCTTCCTGGCGACCTTGCTCAAGGTGGCGTCGCCGCGAGGGAGCAGCTCGAGCACGGCCCCGCGAGCGCGTGCCCAGGCGTCGTCGATTTCAGCGCCGCAGCGTTCGAGCACCGCGCGACCGTGAAGCTCGAGCGCGCGGTTGAGGGCCGCGTCGGAGCCGACGGGTACCCGCTCGAGGGTCTTCGCAGAGAAGACGATGCCGTTGCTGGCGCGGCCGAAGCCGACGTTCGAGGTGCCGAGGAACGTCTGCAGTTCGGCGGGACAGCTGCGCTCGGCGTGCGCGAACCACGCGCGCAGGGGCTTCACGTCGTCGCCCATCATCTCGCGGGCGATCTGCAGAATGCGCGCGACGGTGAAGTAGTTGCCGTGGCGGCCGACGCCGCCCTTCCGGGGCGCGCGGTGATGCAGCGCGACCTCGTCGCCGTCGACCTCGAGTGACCAGCGCACGAGCGGGTTGATGAGGGCGCCGAAGGTCGCGAGCTGTTCCATGGCGACGCGGCCGGTGGGGGCGCTGCGAAGACCGAATTCGAGCAGACCGTAGCCACCGCGCGACATGCCGATGGCGGCGTGGAGACCGAAGAGCTCGTCGCCGAGCAACTTCGCCGCGTCAGCGAGAATCGCGCCGAGCTCGGGCAGGCTGACTTCGGGAGCGGCAGTGCCGCGCAGGTATTTCTTCTGGAGCGCCGCAGGGTCTTTCCCATGCATGCGCACGTAGGTGAGGACGTACGGCACGAGGGCGCTGGTGAAGCGTCTGGCCTTGAGCGGGTTCGTCATCGGTCGCGAAAACAAAGCACGGAGCGGCGGATGATGAACGCGGCGGTGGGCTCTCGAGGGGGGCCGTGCGTGGGAGTGGCGAGACAAGGTGCGCGTCGCCAGCGTGCTCCGCGACTTCGAGAGGACAGACGCCAACGTGTCGTCGTTTGTAGAGCGAAAGCGGTCAATTTCTACGACCAGAACGACGTGTCGCCGGGCTTCGTCGAGGTGCTGCGCGACAGGCCGTGCAGAAGCCCTTCGTCACCGTCTTCATCCCAGCGGTGTCGACATCAACGACGCATGCGCACGTGCGTCGTGTCGAGGGCCCGCCGCGCGACGAGCCGTGCCGAAGCCCTTCGACACGGCCCTCATTCAGGCGTTCACGGCCGCTGGCATCGTCAATCGCCCGGGGCGCACGCACACGCACCCACCCGCCTGTGCTCGTACCTCTTATATGCGGGCGTTTTCGGCCCTACGCGTGCTCACGACGCGCGCGCGCCAGGGTCAGCACGGAGATCCGCTTGGCGCCGACCTCCTTCAAGACCCGACACGCTTCCCGCGCACTGGCGCCACTCGTCAGCACATCGTCGACCAGCACCACCTCGAGCCCGCGCGCCTGCTCAGACGCCACGAACGCACCGCGCACGTTCGCTTCACGCTGCGCTTCGGTGAGCCCGACCTGCCGCGGCGTGTCCTTCACGCGGCGAAGCAGATCGAGCGACACCTCACGCTCTTCCTGCGTCGCCAGCACGTGCGTCAGCATCGCCGCCTGATCGAACCCACGCTGCCGGTACCGCGCGTCGTGAAGCGGGAGCGGCACCAGCACGCCGGGCATCTTCACCAGCACATCGGCCGCCGTGGCCGCGAGCAACAACCCGAGGGGCCGCGACAGATCCGACCGGTCTTCGTACTTGAAGCGATGAATCGCGCGCGCCACCGAGCCATCGTGTTCGAACGGCGCCCACGCCTTCTCCCACGGCACGCCCGCTGAACACCGCGAGCACATTCCGCCGTCGAAGGCCCCGGGCTCCGCGCAGCGCGAACAGTGCACCGAGGGCAGCTCGAGCACTTCGTGACTGCATCGCTCACAGAAGCACCCTGCGACCGGCAGCACCTCGTCACACACCGCACACTGCGGAGGCAGCAACACATCAGCCACCGCGTCGAACGCCGCCCGCCAGCGCATCACTCCTCCGTCTTGACCAACTCGGCGTTGTTCTTGAGCCCGTCGAGGCCGTGCTTCTTCACCAGCGCCTCGAGCTGCGCCTGCTCGCTGGCGTTCTTCACCCAGCCCCACAACTCGACACGGCCGTTGCGCACGCACGCGGTCACCGACTTGAGCGACTTGAGCTCCTTCTCGATCTTCTGACGGAACTTGAGCTGCTCACTGGTGCGCGTCTCGACGTCTTCCGCGCACACCATCACGTGCACGCGCGTGCCGTCTTTCTTCCACAGCAGCGACGTTCGCACGCCACCGCACGCGGCCTCGACCCAGATGGTCTCGGGCTCGTCACCGGTCATGCCTTCTTCCACGCAGCGGCCGGAAGAACCGGTGATGGTCTCGAGCTTCGGCACGCGGAAGTGGCGGCGCTGCCCCGACTCCATGGTCACCGCGCGGTAGTCACCGGTGAGCACCTCTGCGGCGCCGAAGCTCAACAACGCCGCCGCGACGAACGGCTTCATCACGGCGCACCACACATGGCGTTCCGGCACGTCTGGTTCGGCGCGCACACGTTGCCGCACGCGCCGCAGTTGTTCCGGTCGACGTTCAGGTTGAGGCACTGCCCGTTGCACAGCGTGAGGCCGACGTTGCACGTGCACTGGCCGCCCTGACAACCAATCGACGTGAACGAGCCCTGGCAGACGTTGCCGCACGTGCCGCAGTTGTTCCGGTCGTTCTGCAGGTCACGGCAGATGTTGCCGCACGCGGTCTGACCGACCGGGCACTGGCAGGCGCCGGCCACGCAGTTCTGGTTGCCCGAGCACGTACGGCCGCACATGCCGCAGTTGAAGCGGTCGCTCTGCAGGTCGATGCAGCGGTTGTTGCAGACCCCGAAGCCGCCCGTGCAGAAGCACGTTCCACCCACGCACTGCTCGCTGGTTCCGCACCGCCGGCCGCACGCTCCACAGTTGTTCGCGTCGTTGCCGAGGTTGAGGCACGCGCCGTTGCACGACGTCTCGCCGGCCGGGCACATCGCCACGCACTGACCGTTGTCGCACGCCTGCCCCGCCCCGCAGCTGCGACCACACATGCCGCAGTTGTTCACGTTGCTGTCGAGCCGCACGCAGGTGTTCCCACAGCGCGTGGTGCCCGCAGGGCAGCTGCAGGTGCCGCCCGAACAGAACGCGCCGGGCACGCCGCACGCGTTGCCGCACGCGCCGCAGTTGTTCACGTCACCCTGCGTGAACGTGCACGAGTTGCCGCACCGGGTCTGGCCGGGGAAGCACTGCGTCTGGCAGTTGAAGCCGGTGCACACCTGGTTCGACGCGCACGTGGCGTTACACGAGCCGCAGTTCGCCGGGTCGGTGCGGGCCACGCAGCGGCCGTTGCACAGCAGGAAGCCCGCAGCGCACTGACAGGCGCCCGCCGTGCACGTGCCATTGCCACACGAGTTGCCGCACGCGCCGCAGTTGGCCGGGTCGCTGCCGGTGTTGGTGCACAGGCCGTTGCAGGTCGAGAAGCCGGTGGGGCAGCTCTGCGTGCACGTGCCGTTGTTGCAGCTCTGGCCGGCCGCGCAGGTGTTGCCGCAGGCGCCGCAGTTGGCAGGGTCGCTCGCCGTGTTGCGACACACGCCGTTGCACGACTGCTGACCGGGCGCGCACTGGCACGTTCCCATGACGCAGCTGGTGCCGCCGCTGCATGCGTTGCCGCACGCGCCGCAGTTCGCCGGGTCGCTGCCGGTGGCCACGCAGGCGCCGTTGCACAGCTGCGTTCCTGAAGGGCACGCACACGCGCCGTTGGTGCACGTCTGGCCGGCCGCACAGGTGTTGCCGCAGGCGCCGCAGTTGTTGGGGTCGCTGCCCGTCGACGCGCACACGCCGTTGCACAGCTGCTGACCCGCGGGGCAACCGCACACGCCATTGGTGCACAGCTCACCGACGGCACACGCACGGTTGCAGCCGCCGCAGTGTGACGGGTTCGAGCCCGTCGCCACGCACTGGCCATTGCACAGCTGCGTTCCTGAAGGACACGCGCACTGACCGCTCACACACGCGAGCCCCGCGGCGCACGCGTTGCCACACTGGCCGCAGTTCGCCGGGTCGTTGCCCACCGAGACACAGCGGCCGTTGCACAACTGCGAGCCCGCGGGGCACGCGCAGGTACCGCTGCTGCACGTCGTTCCCATGGGGCAGATGCGGCCACACACGCCGCAGTTCGCGTTGTCGGTCGCGGTGCTGGTGCACGCGCCGTTGCAGTTCACCTGACCCGGCGGGCACGCCGAGGTGCACTGCTTGTTCACGCACGAAGCGTTCGGCGCGCAGACGTTGCCGCACGTGCCGCAGTTGTTGCGGTCGGTGAGGGTATCGACGCACGCGCCGTTCGCGCACTGGGTGAGCATTCCGCAGGTCGACGCGCAGTTGCCCGCGCTGCAGACCTCATTGGCGGCGCACTGGCGGTTGCAGGCACCGCAGTTGAGCGGGTCGGTGCCGACGTTCACGCACTGGCCGTTGCACGCCGTCTGCCCCGGAGCGCACCCCACGCAGAAGCCGTTGGTGCAGGTCTGGCCGGGGCCGCTGCACGCGAGGTTGCAGCCGCCGCAGTTGCGCGGGTCAGCGCGGGTGTCGACGCAGGTTCCGTTGCATTCCTGCAGCGGCATGGGACACCGCGCGTCGCAACTGCCGTTGCTGCACGTCTCGAGCGGGCCGCACACGAAGTTGCAGACACCACAGTTGCGCTCGTCGTCGCGCAGGTTGACGCACTGGCCGTTGCACAACGTCTCGCCAGCCGCGCAGCCGGTGGTGCAGGTGCCGTTGGTGCACGTCTCTGAAGCGCCGCAGCGGCGGCCACAGGCACCACAGTTGCTCTCGTCGGTGCGCGGGTCGACGCACGCGCCGTTGCAGCTCACTTCACCGGCGGCGCACGACGTCACGCAGCGGCCGGCAGCACACACGGAGTTCGCCGAGCAGCCGTTGCCACAGGTGCCGCAATTGTTCCGGTCGGTGTTGGTGTCGATGCAGCCGGTGCCACACTGGGTGAGGCCCGGTGAACAGCCGGCGACGCAACGGCCCCGCTGACAGAGCTGACCTGCCGCGCAGGCGTTCTCGCAGTTGCCGCAGTGCTGCGCGTCGCTCTGTGAATCGACGCACTGACCGTCACAGGTGACGAGCGGCGCCGAGCAGTTGCACGTACCGGCGATGCACGAGGTGAGCGAGCCGCAGGTGATGCCGCAGCCGCCACAGTTGGTCCGGTCGTTGACCACGTCGATGCAGCGGCCGTTGCAGAACGACTGGCCGGCGGGGCACGTGGTCGAGCACGTGCCGTTCTGACAGACCGAGCCCGCGTTGCAGACCACGCCGCAGGCGCCGCAGTTGGCCTCGTCGGTGGCGAGCGCAACGCAGACCCCGTTGCAGGTGGTCTCGCCGGCGCCGCAATTGACCACGCCGCGTTGACAGCGATTGTCGACGCACGAATAGCCATCGGGGCACGGGCCGTCGCCGGGGTTGCCGCACACGAAGAGTTCCGTGCGCGAGCAGCCAGACGACACGAGCGTCAGTGCGCCGAGCAGCGCGAAGAAGAGCCGGGAGTTCGACTTCATGGAATGGCCTTTGAGGTACAGGTGTGAGGTTTCGGCCTGTGTGCCGACTCTAGCTCGCGACAATCGGTGGATCGATTCTTCGACTGGCTATTGTGCGGCCCGGCGATGGAGATCGACACGCTCTTCCAGCAGCTGCTGCGCGACCCTTCGCCGGAGCACCTGCGCGTGTACGCCGACCTCGCTCAAGAGAACGGCGAGCCGCACGGTGAGCTCATCGCCCTGCAGTGCGCGCGCGAGCTGTCTTCAGAAGCGCCGTCACGCCGCGAGCACGAGCTGATTTCTCAGTTGGCTCGCGAGCTTGCGACCCGGCTGGGCACGCTGAAGGCACAGCCGTTCTGGCGCCGCGGCTTCGTCGACCGCCTGCGACTGACGCTCGATGAAGCCGGCGTGAACCTCGCGCCGCTCAGCGGCCCGCGCGCGCTGGCCCTGCTGCGCCACGTCGACCTCGAGCTGGCGTCGGCCGACCAGCTGGGCGACCTGTCGGCGCTGTGGGCGCGCTTCCCCCGGCTGACCTCGGTCGAATCACTCCGCGCGTCGGGCCTGCTCGAAGGTGTGTTCTCGCCGTCCATCGGCCGGGTCGCTCCGCTGGCGACGGCGCTGCCTTCACTGCGTGAGCTCCAATTGCACGGGCTCGAACACGACCTCGAGGCGCTGGTGTTCCCCAACCTCACCTTCTTCGCGGCGTCGCGCCTGAACGCCTCCACCATTCCCGCGCTGGTGCACGCCCGGTGGCCGAAGCTCGAAGTGCTGGAGCTGGAGTTCGGCGCGGCGCGCCCCGATGAAATCGAACCGCTCTTCGGCCCGCTGCTCGACACGCGCATGAGCGAGTCGTTGCGGCGCGTGACGGTCAAGAGCCCGTGGCCCGAGTTCTTCGCCGCCGCGCTGCCGCGCTCGTTGCTGGGCCGCGGTCGCGAAGTGTCGGTCTAACGCTTCACTTCCCACGTCAGTCGAAAGCGCGTCTCGAACCTCGAGTCTCCCAGCAGCTCGATGGTGCCCGGCGTTCCCAACAACTCGAACACCGCGTCGAAGATGCCGAGCCGGTACTGGGCGATGACGCCCCACGCGTCAGTCACGAAGGAATGAAACACCGGCCGCACGCGGGTGATGGCGAGCAGGCACGTGGGCGACACGTTGACGAGCTCGACGGTGAGGTAGTTGCCCGTGGTGTACAGGTTGCGGCCGAGCCGCTCGAGCGCGCGCCGCAGGCCGATGAGCTTCGCCATCATCAACGTCGCGCGACCCAGGCCCGTCTCGACGTAGCCGGCCATGAAGTCGTGCCCGAGCCGTCGATAGCGGCGATTGGCGTCGGGCTCGTCGGGCACCAGCTCGTCGGCGAGCACGTGGAACGCGCGCAGGAACGCGTCCATCGGGTACGCGGGCGCTCCGGAGTTGAAGTCCATGCCCGCGTCTCTCAACTTCGCGAGCAGCGCCGGCGTGAGCCGGGCACCGAAGGCCTTCTTCGTGCCCTCCACCACCGTCGAGAAGATGACTGGCTCCTCCATCGCTCACGCCCGCCAGCGCGCGTCGTGGCCCACGCGCTCGCCGAAGCTGCTCAGGAACGCTCCGCTACCGAACACCGACGGCTCGCGCATCAGTCCCTCCAGGTGACGCGGTACGTGGTCTCGAAACCGTCCGCGTCGCGACGGAGCACCTCGACGCGCGGGTCTCGTGCGTGCAGTTGCTCGAGAAACGCCTCGATGATGCCCACCCGGTAGAGCTCGGTGACCCCCCACGCCGGCTTCACGAACGCGTGAAACGCGGGCAGCACGCGGGTGACGAGGTGCACTTCGGTGGTGTCGACGACGAGGCCTTCGGCGTCGAGGTAGTTGCCGGTGTTGCGGATGTTGCGGCCCGCGCGCTGGAGCGCACGACGGATGCCCACCACGCGCGCCATGGTGATGGTGGCCATCCCGATGCCGGTCTGGGCGAAGGCCACGGTCACCTCATGACCGAAACGGCGCAGCCGCTGGGGGCGCGAGGCTTCGTCACCGGGCACCAGCGTCTCGGCGAGCAGCAAGAAGACAGGGAGAAACGTGTCGACCGGGTACGCGACCTGTCGATGGAGCAGGTCCACTCCGAGCGAGCGCGACTGCGCATGGAGCTCGGGCGTGAGCCGCGCACCGAACGCGCGCACGATGCCGTCGAGGGCCGCTGCGAAGACCACCGGTTGCGCGCTCATGACGTTCGAAGGCCCCCCGGCGCCTTGCTAGCACCGCGGCCCGCCTGAGCGCCGTCGAGAACTGATGGTTCAGGTCTGCAGCAGCATCGCCTGATGCTCGCGCCACTTCTGACGCGCAACGAAGCCGGGCGCTTCGGCACCACCGAGCACCAGCGCGGGCACGAAGCCGTAGCACTCGTCATCAGCGCAGGCCCCGAGCTTCGACTTCACCTGGTCGTACAGCGCCTTGCGCAAGAAGTCGGTCTGCCAGCTCGCGTCGTCGACGAAGCCCACCAGCGCCTCGAGCGAGTGCGCCAGCACCTTCATCTGCTTGGTGTGGATGTCGACGACGACGAAGTCGCAGGCCACCTCGGGTTCGGCATCACCGTTCAGCAGCGCGCGTTCACGCAGGTCACGGAAGACGAGGAACTCGCCGAACGCGGTGCGGCCGAGCGACACGCGGCCGCTCATGCGGTTCACCAGCCAGGGCGCCAGCTCGGCGTCGAGCGCGCCGGGCGGCGTGACGAGCAGGAGCCCGTCGGCGTAGCGGCCGGGCTTGAACTGCTTCGTGAACGCCGTGAACTGCGGGTGAGGGCCCGAGAAGTCGTACGACGCGGGCTTCGGGACCACGACCGGCTTCTTCTTCAGCGCAGGCTTCCTGGCCGCCGCCGGCTTCTTCTTCGCCACGACCGGCTTCTTTTTCTTCGACGCCATGCGCTCCCTCGTTGGTCAGCGGTGTGACAGCCGCTGAATGATGGCGTCGGCGCCCTGAAACAAGCGCTCACCGTCCCACAGGGCGGGTGCGTCCCTGCCGCCACGTGCAAGCAGGTCTCGTTGAACTTCGTCGTACGTCACGTTGCGGAAACGAACGTCGACATCGTGCTCGACGACGTGGCGGCGCACTCTGGCGCTCTCGGGGTCGGAAATCGCGTGGAACAACTCGAACATGCACGGCAGGCTACACGTTGGGAGTCCAACGTCGTTACGGAGGGTTACATGCACAGCCAGATGCACAGTCAGACGCTTGCCGCGTTCCGCGCGGAGATTTCGGCAGTCACGACGCTGCAGGCCGCGTTCAACCGGGTGGCGCTGTCGGTCGACGAGAACGCGCTCGCCACCTGGGACGGCCCGCGCCCCGAAGACGTCGACGACCTCGTGGCCGATGACGGCTCGGTCGCGTTGCAGTCGATTCGTGAATTGCGCGAGCAGGCCGGCAAGTCGTTGGCGGCCCGCTACAAGGAGGTCGAGCGCGTCATCGCCGGTCGCGCGGCCCTCGAGTCGCTCCTGCGCGCGGCGTTGAACATCGGCACCGGGGGCGTGGTGGGCGCAGAAGGCCCGCCGCCGTCCGACATGCTCAGCGCGCTCGCGCGCTCTGGTTCGTTGCGGCTCGACTGGGCGCAAGACGCGGCGCACAAGGTGCGTGAAGTGCTCGACGGTCACGAAGCCACGTTGCCCAGGCCGACGGCCCCCGCGTCACCGATTGCCAAAGAAGGCAAGCCGCGCGCGCCGGCCAGGAAGAGCGCAGCGGCAGAAGCGAAGGGGCCCGAAAGCGACGTCGCCCACGAGCCGCGTGCGGCGAAGCGTGCGTCGGTGTCGCGGCCGCCTGCGAAGCCGGGCGTCGCTGCGAAGACCGCGGCCCCCGGAGGCGCGAAGCGGGCGAAGGTGAAGACCGCAGCCGCTGCGAAGAAGGCCGCGGCTCCCGGGAAGCGCGCGAAAAAGGCCGCCCCGGCGAAGAAGGCCGCCGCGCCGAAGAAGAGCGCGAAGAAGACGACGCCCGCGACGAAGGCGAAGCCCAGAGCCAGGAAGTAGGGCGCGCCTTCACGAGGCTGGTTCCGGTCTTGCGGGCTGCCCGCCCACTGTTTCCGACATGGTCTCCATCGACTGACGTCCTGATGTGGCGCTCATGAAACCCGCGCCCATCGCCCTCGTGTTGTCGTTCGCGCTCACGTCCTGCGGTCAGGTCTGCACGGAGGTCGGCTGCACCCAGACGGTGCGCTTCGTGCTCCCCGGTGAAGCGGCGATGAAGTTCGAAGAGGGCCCCGCGCTGGTGCGCACGTGCATCAACGGCGTGTGCTGGGACGCGAGCTCCGGCGACACCGCTTCGCTCGACGTCTTCTACGACGCGACCAGCCGCGTGTTGCAGGTGCGGCACGCGGTGAACTTCAACGGCGACGCGGCCGACGTCTCGCTCACGGTCTCGCGTGACGGCACCGAGCTCTTCGCCAGCGCGTGGAACGACGTAGACTTCGCGGTCGACATGCCCAACGGCCCTTCATGCCCCCCGACGTGCCGGAGCGCCGGGCCCCTGACGTTCCCCGAATGACGCGACTTCTCTCCCTCGTGACCGCAGCCGTGCTCCTGGCCAGCTGCAACCCCTGCAACGCGCTGTGCGTCGGGCAGCTCAAGTTCGTGCTCAGTGAAGCTGAAGCCACCGACTTCACGGCGATGCCCTCGAGCGCGCGCGTGTGCGTCGACGGCACGTGCTTCGAGCGCAGCAGCGAGCTGTTGATCAACGGTGGCTCGCTCGCCGATTCGTGGGACGCGCCGACGCGCACCCTGAGCGTGCGCAACGACCTCCAACCGAAGGCCGCCACGGGGAAGGTCACCTTCACGCTCGAGCGCGACGGCACACAGGTCTTTCGTCACGCGTGGGAGAACGTCGAGTTCCGCGAGTACTCGCCGAACGGCGACGCGTGCGGGCCGGTGTGCTTCGCCGCAGGACCGCTGAGCTCGCCATGAAGCGCCTGACCATCGTGTTGGTGTCGTCGCTGGTGGCGTCGTGCGGCCGCGAGTGCACGCTCAGAGGCTGCGTCGACACCATCGAGTTCGTGTTCGCCGAGGCACAGGTCGCGCATGTCGTCGACGGAGCCACCGTGCGCGTGTGCGTCGACGACGCGTGTCTCGACCACACCATCGGCACCACCACGCTCTACGACGCGGGCCTGCGCCGCCTCCAGGTGCTGCAGGGAGAACCCGCCGCAGGCACCACCGCGAAGGTCACCCTCACGCTCACCCGCGAAGGCCGTGAACGCCTCCGCCGCGAGTGGCCCGACGTCACCTTCAGCAGCGTCGAACCCAACGGGCCCGTGTGCGGCCCGACGTGTCACGCCGCCGGGCCCCTGCCCGTCGAGTAACTCTTTCACTTGAATCACACCCGTCAGCCGGGCACTGATTGGTGCCGTGTCAGCAGAAGTCAGCGGTCGTGCATTCCTCGGCATCATCAAACACGTCAAAGAGACGTACGGCGCGAACGCACTCCATGAGCTGCTGCCCACCCTGCCGCCAGCGACGCAGAAGGTGTTCGGCGGGCGAATTCTCCACGCCACCTGGTACCCGTACGAGGCCTACATCGGCCTGTTGAAGGCGCTGGCGCAGAAGTACGGCAACGGTTCGTCGGACTATTGCCGCGAGCTGGGAGCTGCGTCGGGCACGCGTGACATCAACACCGTGTTCCGCATCTACCTGGCCATCGCCAGCACCGAGCGGCTCATTCGCAGCTGCACCAAGGTGTGGTCGAGCTACTACCGGAACGCGGGCACCATGGAGGCCATGTCGTGGGCGCCCGAAGAGACCCTGCTGCGCATTTCTGATTTTCCAGACATGGCGCCCGAGCACTGCCGGCTGATGGAGGGCTGGATGATCACGACCATGAACGTGCTCGGCGCCGACGTCATCGATGGCCACGAGTCGATGTGCATGTCGACCGGCGGCGCGGCGCACGAGTTCAAGTGCCGGTGGAAGAAGCGCTGACCGCGTCGGCTTCGTGGTCGGCGTCGAGCGCCGTCGCGTAGACGGTGACGCCGTCGAAGTTCTTCCGAAGGGCCGCCGCGAGCTCTCTGGTGAACTCGCGCGCGCGGTCGTACTGGCCGTCGCTCCACAACAGTTGGTTGGCGCGAACGCACAACGCGAGCAGCGACGCGCCGTCGACGTGAAGCTCGGCGAGCTCAGCGGGGTTGAACTCGCCGCGCTGCGCTTCGGTGCCGAGCGCGAATGAAGGCGGCAACAGGCGGTTGTACGCCTCCTCGTCGAGCACGACGGCGAGGTGCGTGAACGGCGGCTGCTTCGCCAGCAGGTCCGTCACTTCGCGCAACCAGAGCTCACGAATCGAAGGCAGCAGGGTCTCGAGCGATTCATCGCTGCGCGGCCGCCGCCAGATTTCGCTCGGCCCCTGCGCGTACACCGCATGAATGGCTTCGAGCGCGTCGCCGCTCCACGTGAGCGCCCACGAGTGCCCCCAGTTCTCGACGTCGACGCGGAGCAACTGGGCGCCGCTCCACACGTAGCGCTCGCGGCCGAGCTTCTTCGCGCGTACGGCGTACTTCTCGTGCATGACGAGCCGCGAGCCCTCGAACGTGTAGCGGTCGACGTTCATCGCCGCGCCCCTGGCGTCGAAGCGATAGCCGGTGACCACGTCGCCTTCGCGCGCGAACACCTCGTCTTCGTGCCAGCGCTTCAGAAAGCCGCTCCAACGACGAATGCGCGTCACTTCGCCGTTCGCGTCGAACGAGTACAGCAGCGCGTCAGCGGTGACTTCAGGTTGCGCCGCGAGCTTTCGGCCACGCGAGTGCTGGTGCCGTTCGAACCACAGGGGCTCATGGCTCAGCAGCCAGTGCGTCGCCCACTGCTGGGAAACGGTGCGGGCGTCGGCGTCGGCGATCGCTACCGCGGCGTCAGCGCGTTCAGCCAACGCCGCCAGCGGTTCCATCAATCGAAGGGAGGAACGGGCTTCACTTCGCCAATCTTGATACCGCCAAGATGGTCGAACACCTTCTTGTAGTTCACGTCGTCGGGCGCGTAGGTGACGACCGAGTCGCCCACCATGCCGCCGGGGCCCTCGGCGCGGAGCATGAGCTCGAGCACGCCGTCGGGCCGCAAGGTGGCGCTGCCGATTGATTTCTGGGTGCTCATGACGCGTTCTCCGGGCGGTACTGCTGCTGCCAGTAGCCCATCAATGCCGGGAAACGTCTGGCGCCGTCACCATTGGGGTCACCAGACAGGTAGATGGCGAGCGATTCGGCATACGCCTCCGAGGCGCCGGCTTCACCGGCCTGCGTGTAGTACGGCAACAGCTGCCCGCCGCCGAGGTCGCGCTGGTACGCCGCCTGGAACTCGTCGTTGTTCTTGCTCGGGTAGTTGCGCGCAGCGTCGACGGCGTGGCCGACCTCGTGGGCCACCAGGCTGACCGAGCCGTGGTTGTGACCGAGCGGCGGAACTTCGCGACCGCCACCGGGCGCCGCGCGCGTGGCGACCACCACTTCCTTCTGCGAGGGCATGTACGCGCCGGGCACGTCGTTCCACGTGCGGCCGGGCGCCCAACCGCGCGGCTGCACCCCGCGCAGGGTCGGCTCGGCGTCGACCACCGAATCACGGCAGGCGACGACCTTGATGCCCGCGCGCTGGAGGTCGCGCAGCTGGTCGAGCGGCAGCTTCGCCACTTCGCTGCGCACCGCGGCGATGTCGGCTTCGTTGGTGTCGGTGCCGCGACCCACGGTGATGCGCGCGGCGATCGCCGCACGCTCGGCCGCGTCACCGAAGGCGGCGTTGGCCGCGATGGTGGTGGGGCGCACCGGAGTGTCGGTGTGCACCTCCGGGCCGTGGTCGTGGTCGTGAACTTCCGGCTGCGCGATGACCTCGGGCTGCGGCGTGACGTCGACGCGCGGGCGCGGCGTG
Organism: Archangium gephyra; assembly: GCA_003243425.1. Lineage (GTDB taxonomy): Bacteria > Myxococcota > Myxococcia > Myxococcales > Myxococcaceae > Archangium_A > Archangium_A gephyra_A. Next base: position 20,601 of record QFQP01000027.1, read on the forward strand.
ATGGTGGGGCGCGTGATTTCGCTGGGCCCGGTGTCGGTGACGATGCCCGTGGGCTTTCCGGTGAGGCCGAGCGAGGTCTGCGTCTGACGACCGGCGTCGCCGTCGACCTGAAGGCCGCGCGCACGCTGGTAGTTCTCGACCGCGCGCTCGGTCGCCGCGTCGTACGAACCGGTCACGCGAACGTTCTGACCGTTTTCGCGCAGCCGGGTCTGCAGCCGCGAGACGTCGTCGCCCGACATGCCGCGCTTGAGCGTGCGCCCGGTGAACTCCGGTGCGGCGCGCGCCGTGACGCTCGACAGGCCCAGCTCACGCAGCGTGTTGCGGCCCGCGTCGCCATCGACGGTGAGCTGGCGGCTGCGCTGGAACGACTCGACGGCGCGTTCCGTGGCCGCGTCGTAGGTGCCGGTGGTGGGCGCCGAGAAGCCGAGCTCCTTCAGGCGATGCTGCAGCTGACGGACATCGGCGCCCTCCATGCCCCGCTTCATGGTGCGCGCCGCGGCCTGAGGAGCCGGCTGCGCGTTCATCAGGTCGCGCGCCGAGACGACGGGCGCATCACTGCGCAGCTGCGCCGACGGAGGCGCGATGGACGGACGCGGCGCGGTGCCGCTCTTCCAACCATCGTTGGGTTTGTCGGCGGGAGCAGTCCACCCGGTGGGGCGGCTCGGAGAAGGTGCAGGCGGCTTCGCCTGCGCTTCTGCTTCCAACTTCGACTTCGGGACGACGACCGGGGCCGCGCGCTCACTGACTCGAGAACTCATCGCTGGCCGCAGCCAAGCACAGCGCTGCACTCCGCGTCGTCACAGGCACGCTCCGAAAATATGAGCAGCACAGCGCAGATTTCTTGAAACCTACGTGTGCCCACCTGTCGCTTTCTCGAAGCGTGAGAGACGTTGGAAAGCCGTGAGCCATGCGACAGGCCCGCTCCACGTTTCTCGAGAGGCGTACAACCGGCAGGAAACTACCGATTGAATGACACTTCAGCCACTTGCTCGGCGTGGCGGGGCCCGCAAAGCAAAACGGCGCCGGTGAAACGCACCGACGCCGTCGCAGACTTCAGAGGTTGATCAGCGCTTGCCCTGCGCCACTTCGATGCGGCGCTGCTCACGCTTGATGACCACGCGCTGTTCTTCGGCGCGGAGGTCGGTCACCTCGAAGCCCTTCAACCGGGTCTCGGCTTCGACGATGCGCTTGTTCGCCGCGGCGACGTCGATGGCCGAAGCCAGCTCCGCCGAATCAGCCAACACACGCACCGCGGTGGGGCCGGCTTCGACGAAGCCGCCGGTCACGAAGTACACGGTGGTCGTCGCGCCATCACGCACGGTCAACGGCCCCGGCTGCATGACGGAGAGGTACGGCGTGTGGCCCGGGCGCACGCCGAACAGGCCGTCGGCACCGGGAGCAATCACCTCGTCAGCCTGGAGCGACGCCAGGCGGCGCTCGGGGGTGACGATCTCGACGTTCAGCTTGGCCATCGCTTACCCCTGCGCCAGCTTCTTCGCCTTCTCGACGGCTTCCCCGATGTTGCCGACCATGTAGAACGCCTGCTCCGGGAGGTCGTCGTGCTTGCCTTCGACGATTTCCTTGAAGCCGCGGACCGTGTCGGGAATCGAGACGACCTTGCCGTCGGCGCCGGTGAAGATCTTGGCGACGTTGAACGGCTGCGAGAGGAAGCGCTGGATCTTGCGCGCGCGGGCGACGACCAGCTTGTCGTCTTCCGAGAGCTCGTCCATGCCGAGAATGGCGATGATGTCCTGCAGTTCCTTGTAGCGCTGCAGGGTCGACTGCACCTTGCGGGCGACGCCGTAGTGCTCGTCACCGACGACCTGCGGGTCGAGAATGCGCGACGTGGAGTCGAGCGGGTCGACGGCCGGGTAGATGCCGATTTCGGTCAGCGCACGCGACAAAACGATGGTGCCGTCGAGGTGGGCGAAGGTGGTGGCGGGCGCCGGGTCGGTCAAGTCGTCGGCGGGCACGTACACGGCCTGCACCGAGGTGATGGAGCCCTTGGTGGTCGAGGTGATGCGCTCCTGCAGCGCGCCCATTTCGGTCGACAGCGTGGGCTGGTAACCGACGGCCGAAGGAATGCGGCCGAGGAGCGCCGACACTTCCGAGCCGGCCTGCGTGAAGCGGAACACGTTGTCGACGAACAGCAGAACGTCGCGGTTCTCTTCGTCACGGAAGTACTCGGCGATGGACAGACCCGAGAGCGCGACGCGGGCGCGGGCGCCGGGCGGCTCGTTCATCTGGCCGAACACCAGCACGCACTGCGACTTGCCGGGGATGAGGGTGATCTTGCCGTTGGCGTCCTTCTTGATGTGCTTGCCGTCGGCTTCCTTCTCGGCGGCGATCACGTCGGCTTCCTGGAACTCGACCCAGAGGTCGTTGCCTTCGCGGGTGCGCTCGCCGACGCCGGCGAACACCGAGAAGCCGCCCTTCTCGATGGCGGCGTTGCGGATGAGCTCCTGGAGAAGAACGGTCTTGCCGACGCCGGCGCCGCCGAACAGGCCGATCTTACCGCCGCGGGTGAACGGGCAGAGGAGGTCGATGACCTTGATGCCGGTCTCGAACGCTTCGATCTTCTTGCTCTGCTCGGTGAACGACGGGACCTTGCGGTGAATCGGGTAGTACTTGGTGGTGGCGACAGGGCCGAGCTCGTCGACCGGCGCGCCGGTGACGTTGAGAATGCGGCCGAGCGTGCCGGGGCCGACGGGCACCGAGATGGGCGCGCCGGTGTTCTTGGCGACCGCGCCACGGGCCAGACCGTCGGTGGTGTCCATGGCGATGCAGCGCACGGTGTTCTCACCGAGGTGAGCGGCCACTTCGACGATGAGGTTGTCCGGCTCGTTGTTGATGGCCGGGTTGGTCAGCTTGAGGGCCGTGTAGACCTCAGGCAGGCCGCCGGGCGGGAACTCGACGTCGATGACGGGACCGAGGATCTGCGTGATGCGACCAGTGGTGGAGACGGAAGCGCTCATGGCGGCCGCGCGCGTAGCATCGGGTCTATGGCCCTGCAACATGGATCAGAGGGCCGCCAGAAGCCCCGCTAACGGTGCCATGTCAGCACCCGCTGCCCTGCCCGTCGGCTCGGGCGAATGATCTACGGAGACCAGAAATCGCGCGTGATGGCGCGCTCGATTCTCCCGTCGCGGTACCGGGGCGCGGCGCGCGACCGGGCGTTCATTCACCGGCACGCGCGACACGAAATCCGCCAGACCCTGCGCGGCCTCACCGTCGACGCGTGGGAAGAAGGCGTGGAGTTCGCCGAGGCCACCTGGCGGCGCATCAGCTGGTTCGTGACCGAGCGTCGCGGCGCCGACAAGCTCAACCACTTCCACCGCTGGGCCTACGAGCGCACGTGGGAGCTGCCGAAAGCGGAGCGGGTCGATGCCATTCGTGGCGTGCTGCCTGACGGGCTCATCGGCGACCACGCGCTGGATCACCTCGAGCGCGACCGCCGCCTCTCGGTCGACCCCACGCGCCAGCGCTGGGTGAAGCAGCCGCTGCTGCTCGACCGCGGCGAGCTGGCGCAACTCCTCCGCAAGCTCGTCACCCTGCCCGACGCCGTTCGTCTGCTGCACCGCTGCCTCAAGACCGCGACGCGCTCGCTCGACGGCAAGACGTACACCTGCAGGCCGCTGCGGCTGCTCGGCGCGCACGACGTGCTGCGCTTTCTTGACGACGCCCAGCTGCACCGCGTGACCCGCTTCGTGGTCGACGACTTCGCGCGCGTGTTCAAGACCACCGAAGACCCGCGCCGCGCCTGCGTGGCCGCCAGCCTCTGCGTGGAGCTCCCCCCGGTCGACTGGCGCGCCGTGCAGGTGCCGGGCTGATTCGAGCCGCCCCGCGAGCACTCGAAGTCAAACGCCGCCGCCACGAAGCCTCTCGCAGCGGCGGCGCTCGGACTGTCGTTCAAGGCTGCTTCAGCGGGCCGTCACGGTGTTCGGCGGCTTGATGACGATCTCCACGCGGCGGTTGTTGGCGCGACCTTCAGCCGAGGTGTTGTCGGCGATCGGCCGCTGCTTGCCGTAGCCCACCGAGGTGATGTCTTCCGGCGGCACGCCCTTGCTCACGAGGTAGTCGCGAACGGCCTGCGCGCGCCGCTCGGAGAGGGCCTGATTGCTGGCCTCGCCGCCCACCGAGTCGGTGTGGCCTTCGACCACGAAGCCCGACGACTCGGCCTTCTGCAGCGCCACGGCGACCTCGTCGAGCTTGGTGCGCGCCCCGGCCAGCAGCGTCGCCTGATTGCTGGTGAAGAGCACCGCGCCCGAGAGCGTCAGCACGATGCCGCGGGCCTCGCGCTTGGTGGAGGCGACGCGCGCCAGCTCATCGGCGACCGACTGCGCCTTCTTCTCGGCCTCGGCGCGCGCCTGCCGCTCCTTCTCGAGCTCCTCCGACGTCTTCGCGAGCGCTTCGTCACGCTTGCGGATCTCTTCGGCCGTCATGCGCTCGTTGTCCTTCATCGCCAGCTTGCTCTGCTCGAGCTGCTTCTGGGTCTCGGCGAGCGACTGCTCGGTCTGCTTCATGCGCGAGTTGACGAGCTTGTTCTTCTGCGCGACCGCCAGCTCGCTCGAAGCCTTCGCGTTCGCGAGCTCGACCTTGCGGAGCGCGAGGTACGCGAAGTCGCGCGTCTCTTCGCCTTCAGGGTCTTCGCCGTACGCCTCGTTGGCTACGTCGAGCGCCTTCTTCGCGTCGTACAGCCCCGCGGGGTTCTGCTGCGCGGTGGGGCTCTTCATCGCCGCTTCGTACTGCGCACGCGCAGACACGAGTTCCTTGGGCGGTTCGACGGTGGCGCAACCCGCGCCGAGAATGAAGGCGGCCGACAGCGAAGCGATGAGTTTCGTTTTCATGACGTGGTTCCTCACTGAGCCGACGTGGAGGTGGTGGAATCGATGAGCTGCTGAACTTCCGCCTGGGTCTTCGAGTCACGCGTCAACGCGAGCGCGAGCTCGGCGTCGGCCTGGGCCCGGAGCAGCATCATCTGCGCGCGCCGCTTTTCTCCGTCCTTCTCGAGCTGCTGCGCCTTCGCGAGCTGGTCCTTCGCGAACTGAATGTGGAGCGCCGCGTTCGGAACCTGGTTGGCGCCCATTTCTTCTGCCGCGCGAATGGGCGACTCGACCTTGCCCATGTCGGCATCGATGGGCCGCGTGTGGGCGCACGCCGAGAGCAGGCCGGCGACCGCGACCGACGCGAAGAACAAACGTTTCATGTGAGCGACTCCTTGAAGAGAGAAGCGCTGGATTGCGCAGGGGGTGCGGGCAAGCACTGCAGCGGCCTTGCCACGGAAAAACCCAATAATCTCAAAGCGTTAAATCCGTATTGACCCACGTAAACGCCACACTGGGCCCAACGGCGCCTCATGTGGCGAAACGCGTTTAAGCGGCATGGGCCGGCGACCACCTGATCGAACGAGACGAAATGCCCCACTTCCACTGGCGCAATGGCCTACTGCTCGGTATCTCTCCGGGCCGGGGCTAATCGCCCCGCTATCAGCCGCTCATTGTTTTCAATAGGTTGCGTCGAGTCGATGGACCCTCAAGCACTCTCTGCAGAAGACACCGCCCGGCTGGTTCAGTGGGCCGTCGAAACCCTCGCCGCTGAAGTCGCCGTGCCGGTCGACCCGGTGCAGGCACGCAAACTCGCGCGCATGGCCGTCGAAGGCCGTGACCAGGTGGAGGTCGCCGAGGCGCAGCAGCTGCTCGCGCGCGCGCTGGAGGCCGCGCGTCTCTCGCCGGTCGAGGCGGGCGACGTGAAGGACGTCCTCGAGTCCGTCGAGCTGCCCATCGTGACGCTCGAGAACGGCGGCCTCGCGGTCACCTCGCGCCTCGAAGGCAAGCTGACGCTGCACCGGCCCGACGGCACCTCGGAGACGCTCAGCGTCGCCAGGGCGCGCGAGGTGGTCGCAGCCCACGGAGGCACGTGGCTCACGGCGGCCCCCTCGGCGCCGTTGCAGGAGCTCGCGGGCCATCACCACCCGAGCCCGTGGCAACGGCTCAAGGCGTTGATGCACCTCGAGCGCGACGACCTGTGGGTCATCCTCGTCTACGCGGTGGCGGTGGGGCTCTTCTCGCTGGCCACCCCGGTGGCGGTGCAGTCGCTGGTGAGCACGGTGGCCTTCGGCACGCTGCTGCAGCCCATCGTGGTGCTGTCGCTGCTGTTGCTGGTGGCGCTCGGCTTTCAGGCGGCGCTGCGCGCGTTGCAGGCGCGGGTGGTCGAAGCGCTGCAGCAGCGGGTCTTCGCGCGCACCGCCCTCGACCTCGCGTGGCGACTGCCGCGCGTGAAGCCGGAGGCCGCGCGGGAAGGCTTCGGCCCCGAGAGCGTCAACCGCTTCTTCGACGTCATCACCGTGCAGAAGACCGCGCACACGCTGCTCACCGACGGCCTCGAGATGGTGTTGCTCATCGGCATCGGCGTGCTGGTGCTGGCGTTCTACCACCCGATGCTCCTGGGCTTCGCCATCGTGCTGGTCACCGCGCTCGCCGCGCTGCTGTGGATCCCGGCGAAGAAGGGGCTCGAGACGTCCATCGACGAGAGCTACGCGAAGTACGACGTCGCCGCGTGGTTGGAAGAGCTCGCGCGGCCCGGCGCGGCGTTCCGTGGCGCCGGTGGCACCGCGCTCGCGGCCGAGAAGGCCGAGGCGTTGACGCGGCGCTACCTCACCGCGCGGCGCTCGCACTTCACCGTGTTGTTCGGCCAGACCATCGGCGCGCTGGTGTTGCAGGTGGTGGCGTCGGCGGCGCTGCTGGGGTTGGGCGGCTGGCTGGTGGTGCAGCGCGAGCTGACGCTGGGTCAGCTGGTGGCGGCCGAGCTCATCGTCGCGGCGGTGACGTCGTCGATGAGCAAGCTGGGGAAGATGCTCGACAGCGGCTACGACCTGCTGACCGCGCTCGACAAGCTGGGTCACCTGCTCGACCTGCCCGTGGAAGACCCCGAGTCGGGAGGTGAGCCCATTCCCGGCGAGGGCGCGGTGGCCGTCGAGGTGCGTGGTGCGTCTGACGGCGGCGCCGCCCTGAGCTTCGACGTCGCCGCCGGCGCCCGGGTGGCGATTTCTGGGGCGCAGGGCCAGCACCTGGGCGAGTGGCTGGCCGCGCTGTCGGTGCCGGCCCATGGCACCGTGGCGCTCAACGGCGTGGAGACCAACCGCGCGCGCTCCCCGCGCCTGCGCGACCGCGTGGCCATCATTCAGCCCAACGACCTCTTCGACGGCTCGGTGCTCGAGAACGTGTCGCTGGGCCGCACCAACGTGACGACGTCTGACGTGCGCTCGGCGCTCGAGAAGGTCGGGTTGCTCGAAGAGGTGCGCGCGCTGCCCGAAGGCCTGGAGACGCGGTTGTTCCCCGGGGGCGTTCCGCTCACGCCGAGCCAGCGCACCCGGCTGCTGGTGGCGCGCGCGCTCGCCGGCACGCCGAGGCTCATCATCGTCGACGAGTCGCTCGAAGGCGTCGAACCGCTGGCGCGCGCGCGCTGCGTGAGCGCGCTCACCCGGGCCAACGCCCCGTGGACACTCATCGCGCTGGTCGACGACGCGTCGGTCTCGCTCGCGCGCGCGTGCCAACAACGGCTCAAGCTCGAAGAGCTCGCCACGCCTTCGTCGGAGGCCTCTGCGTCATGACTGCCACCACCCTCATCACCTCGGGCGAGCGCGCCGCGGCGTTGCTGGTTCGAACGCCCCGCGCGACGCGCATCTTCGCGCGGCTGATGGCCGTGCTCGCCGGCACCACGCTGGTCGCGCTGGTCGCCGTGCCCTGGCAGCAGAGCATCAGCGGCACCGGCCGCGTGGTGGCCTTCGCGCCGGTGGAACGTCAGCAGGAGGTCGATGCGGTCATCGAAGGCCGCGTCACCACCTGGAACGTGCGTGAAGGCAGCCGCGTGAAGGCCGGCGACGTCATGCTGGAGCTCACCGACAACGACCCCGCCATCATCCAGCGCCTGCAGGAAGAGCGGCTCGCGGTGATTGCGCGCGTCGACGCGGCGGCGCTGCGCACACGTTCGATTCAGTCGCGCCAGAAGGCCCTCGAGAGCTCGCGCGCCGCGGCTATTCGCGGCGCCGTCAACCGGGTGTCGATGGCCAGGGAGCGTGCGCGCGCCGCGAAGCAGGCCGTGGACGCAGCAAAGGCGGCGATGGAGACCGCGCAGCTCAACATCAAGCGGCAGCAGAAGCTGTTCGAAGAGGGGCTGACCTCGCAGCGCAACGTGGAGCTCGCGCAGCTCGACGCGGTGAGGACCGCGACGGAGGTCGAACGCGCCTACGCGACGTTGCAGGCGGCCGAAGGTGAAGCGCTCGCGCTCGAGGAGGACCGGGCGCGCGTCGAACACGACCTGACGGCCTCCATCGACGACGCGCACGCCCAGGAGGCGGTGGCGGCGGCCGAGCAGGCCGCGGCGGCCGGCGAGCTGGCGCGCATCGAGGTGCGGCTGGCGCGGCAGCAGACCATGCAGATCCGCGCTCCGATGGACGGGACGGTGCTGCGCCTGTTGTCGGGCCAGGGCAACGCGTTCGTGAAGGCCGGCGACCCGCTGCTGACGCTGGTGCCCGACACCGAGAGCCGCGCGGTCGAGCTGTGGGTCGACGGCAACGACATGCCGCTGCTGAGCGAAGGGCGGCCGGTGCGGCTGCAGTTCGAAGGTTGGCCGGCCGTCCAATTTACGGGCTGGCCGTCGGTCGCCGTGGGCACCTTCGGAGGTGAAGTGGCGCTCATCGACAGCGCCGACGATGGCAGCGGACGCTTCCGCATTCTGGTGAAGCCGGACCAGGGCGACGAATGGCCGACGGGGCTGTACCTGCGGCAAGGCGTGCGCGTGAACGGCTGGGTGCTGCTCGACCAGGTCAAGCTGGGCTACGAATTGTGGCGCCGCTTCAACGGCTTCCCTCCGACGGTGTCGCGGCCCGAAGGTGAAAAAGCGCAGGGGAAGAAGAAGAAATGACGCCGTACCTCTTCGTGGTCGTGGCGCTGGCGAGCGACGTCTCGTCGCCGCTGTCGCTGGGTGAAGTGTTGTCGTCGGCTGACGCGATGTTTCCGCAGCTCACCGCGGCGCGCGCCGACGTCGACGCGGCAGAAGCCGAAGTGCTGTCGAGCGACGGCGCGTTCGACCCGTTGTGGAAGACGAGCGCCACCGGTGTGCCCGTCAGCGGGTACCCGCAGGTGCGCGTAGATTCCGTCATCGAGGCGCCGACGCCGTTGTGGGGCGCGCGGTTCTTCGGCGGCTACCGCTACGGCGCCGGCAAGTTCCAGACGTATTACGGCGGCCGCGAGACGTGGACGGGCGGCGAGCTGCGCGCCGGCGCCGCAGTGCCGATTCTGCGCAACGGCCCCATCGACCGGCGACGCGCGAATCAGGCGCGGGCCGAGCTGGGTCGCGCCATCGCCGGCTTCAGCGTCGAGCAGCAGCGCATCGAGCTCGCGCGCATGGCGACGGTCCGCTACTGGGAATGGGTGGCCGCCGGTCAGCGCCGGGAGATCGCGCGCGAGCTGCTGAAGATCGCCGTCGACAGAAACAAGCAGCTCGAGTCGCGCACCGGCGCGGGCGACGTCGCGCGGTTCGACCAACAGGACAACCTGCGGGCGCTCGTGCAGCGCGAGCAGCTCCTCGTGGCTTCGCAGCGCAGCCTCGACCAGGCGGCGTTCGAGCTCTCGCTGTACCTGCGCGACGAGAACGGAGATCCGCTGATGCCGCTCGAAACGCAGCTGCCCAACGCCCTGCCGCGGCCCGCCGAGCTGGAAGCCCCGGCGCCGGACGAGGTGCTCGCGCGCCGGCCCGATTACCAGCGCATGCTCAACCAGAAGAAGCAGGCCGAGGTGGAGCTGCGCTTCGCGAAGAACCAGCTCCTGCCCGCGCTCGACATCGCCGGCGTGGTCTCCCAGGACCTCGGCGTTTCACCGCGGCCCGAAGCCGATTCACTCGGAAAGACGGAGGTCGAGGTGAGCGCCTTGCTGGAGGTGCCGCTGCTGTACCGCGCGCCCATCGGCCGGGTACGCGCAGCCGAAGCGGCGCTCGCGCGCGTCAATGCCCAGCTGCGGTTCGCCGGTGACCGCGTGAGCGTCGACCTGCGCGACGCGAAGAACGCGTTGGACGCGGCGGCCCAGCGCATCGAGTGGGCCAGGCAGGAGGTCGAGGTCTCGCAGAAGCTCGAGAACGGCGAACGCACGCGCTTCGACCTCGGCGACTCGACGCAGTTCCTCGTCAACCTGCGCGAGCAGACGACGGTGGAGGCGCAGTTGCGGGAGGTCGACGCGGTGCTCGACGCACACCGCGCGCGGGCCAACCTGCTGGCGGCCAGCGCACAGATGCCGTGAAAAAAACCGGCGCGGCATGACGGCGCCGCGCCGGCCACACGCGCTGCTTCAGGCCTGCTTGTCAGCCTTGCCGAACAGGCCCTTGAGCGTCAGGCGCCGCGGTCTGGCCTCGGCCTTCTTGGGCACCACCACCGAGAGCACCCCGTGCTTGAGCTCGGCTTCGGCCGCGTCGGCATCGGCGCCCTCGGGCAGCGAGAAGGTGCGCGAGAACGCGCCGTAGCTGCGCTCCCGGGTGTACCAGGTGTCACCCTCATCGGTGCGCTCCAGCTGGCGCTGCCCCGAGACGGTGACGCGGTTGTTGGTCACCGAAACGTCGAGGTCTTCTTCGCGCATGCCGGGCAGGTCTGCCTTGAACACGAAGGAGTCCTTCGTTTCGCGAACCTCGAAGGCAGGCGCGAAGGCGAGGCCCTGCGCAGTTCCCGGTGCGCCGAGCAGCGGGTCCCACCGCAGCATCTGCTGCATGACCTCGAAGGGGTCCCAGGAGTGCCGGGCGATGCCGGCAGAGTCCTCGGACTGGGTGTGACGACGGATCAACGACATACGAGTCTCCTTCCTGTGTGAGTGCGACGGCTGGAGTGCCGCCGACGACCTTCAGATGTGTCGCCCGCGCGGGCTGTCAAGGCGCCGGCGCACGCGGCCCCGACGGAGGTGGAGCGCGCGACGTCGGCGCCTTCGCGAGCCCCGGGGTTCTGTACAGTGGCTGTCCATGCCGCTCCGTCGCCTCGCGCTCGTCCCGACGCTGCTGCTGTCACTCACCTCGTCGGCGCAGACCCGCGCCGCGCCGGCCGACTGGAAGCCGTCACCCGCCTACCAGCTGCTCGACTTCGCGCTGGAGGCGACGGCGCGGGAAATCGAACGCACCGGCGCGCGCCCGACCGTCAACGCGCGCGAGCTGCACCTGCTGACGGCCGCGATGTACGACGCGTGGGCCCCGTTCGATGCGCGCGCCATTTCTGCCTACGGCGAGTTGCCGCGACAGAAGGTGGTCACCGACGAAGCCAAACGCAAAGCGATGCTCACCGCGCTCGCGCTCGTCATGTACGACCTGTACCCCGCGCAGAAGAAGTGGATCGACGAGCAGCTGCGGCGTCAGCGCTTCGACCCGAAGATCCGCGACGGTTCACCCGAAGCGGTGGGCGCCGCGGCGGCCAGACAGCTCCTCGAAGCGCGGCGGCGCGACGGCGCCAATCAACTCGGCGACGAAGCCGGCGGCGATGGCACGCCGTACGGCGACTACACGTTCTACGTACCCATCAACACCGACACCAAGGTGAACGACCCCGACCGTTGGCAGGCGATTCCCTTCACGCTCGACGACGGCCGCACCGTTCGCCCCGGCTTCCTGACGCCGCACTGGTACCGCGTGAAGCCGTTCGCGCTGTCGAGCCCGTCGCAGTTCCGCCCGCCGCCGCCGCCGAAGTACGGCTCCGAGAAGCTGAAGGAGGAGGTCGCCGAGGTCGTTCACTACAGCGCCACGCTCACCGTCGAGCAGAAGGCGCTGGTGGAGTTCATGCGCGACGGGCCGCGCTCCACGGGGCAGAGCGGGCACTGGCTGCGCTTCGCCCAGGCCGTTTCGCGCCGCGACAGGCACAACCTCGACATGGACGTGAAGTTGTTCTTCGCGGTGTCGGCGTCGTGCTTCGACGCCTTCATCGCGGCGTGGGAGGCGAAGCGCTTCTACGACTCGTCGCGGCCGTACACGCTGGTGCGGCAGCTGTACGCAGGCAAGAAGGTGCGCGGCTGGCTGGGGCCGGCCAGGGGCGTCGGTGAAGTCGCGGCGGAGAATTGGATGCCCTACTCCCCGCGCTCGTTCGTGACGCCGCCGTTCCCCGGCTACGTGAGCGGCCACAGCGCGGTGTCAGCGGCCGCCGCGCGCACGCTCGAGTTGTTCACCGGCAGTGACGTGTACGACGAAGAAGAAGCACGTCGTGCAGGCGCGCTCACCGAGGGCGGCGCGAGTCACGAAGCGATGATGGCCGTCGACGGGCGCACCACCGATGGCGGCACCTGCGACGTGGTGCTGCGACTGCCGACGTTCAGCAAGACCGCGGAGCTCGCCGGCATCTCACGCGTGATGGGCGGGTACCACCTTCAGTCCGACAACCTCGAAGGGCTGAAGCTGGGCCGCAAGGTCGCCGACGTGACGTGGCTGCGCGCGGCGGCGCTGTTCGGCGGCAAAGACACCGCGAAGTGATCACCGCCGGTAGAGCGAGGCCGCGGCGCGGCTGCCGACGAAGGGAACGCCGTACTGCTCCGAGGTGATCAGCACCACGTCGGCGCCGATGGCGCAGGCCTCGCCGGTGAAGATGCGGTCGACGTCGGCAGGCGTGAGGAAGCCGGAGCCTTCGATGGTCCGCGTCGCGAGCAACGTCATCGTCGAGACCTCGCCTTCCCGCGCGATGTCGACCGTGCATGCGGCGACGTCACGCGGGGCGCGGCCGAAGATCGACGTCTTCTCGTCGTACACGATGGCGCAGCCGCTCAACGCCGCGCTCAAGATGAACAGTCGCCACATGCGGCGAACTTGTCACGATGCCCGTGTGGGCTTCGAAGCAACGCGCGTCACGTTCGGTCCGTGGCCAAACGCTTGAACAAGGTGCCGACAGCCTGGCTGCCGACGAAGGGCACGCCGTAGCTTTCGCTGCTGATCAATACGACGTCGGCTCCGATGGCGCAGGCTTCGTCGGTGAGGAGCTTCTCGGCGTCGCTGGGCGTGAGGAACACCGAGCCGTCGACCACGCGCGTCGCCAACTGCTGCACTTCACTCGCGTTCACCGCGCGGAGCACTTCGACGTGACAGCTCGAAGGCGTCGCCGGGGCCCGGCCGAAGGAGGGCGCTGTGTGGTCACGAACGGTCGCACAACCGGTGCACAGCAACGCTGCAGACACTGCCGTGAAGAGAGGTCTGGTCATGCGCGCCGATACGAAAGACACGGCCGGTCCATTGCGCATGTCAGCGCCGGCGCTTCACGCTGCGGTCGCCTGGTCGTCGTCTTCGCTCGGGCGCACCACCGTGTCGGCGCGGCCGATTTCATCGACCACCACCAGCGCCGCGCCGTGCGCCTGCCACCACGCCGAGGCCTCGGTCGCGCGCCACGGCGTCGGGTAGTCGTCGAGCAGCGCGCAGGCGGCTGCCATCGTCACCGGGCGCGCTTCGGGGCGCTTGTCGAGACACGCTTCGATGAAGCGCAGCAGCGTGGCGTGCACGGGCCGGCCGAGACGCTCGCTGACGGGAACGGGGCTGCGCGAGCGGTGATCGACGAGCAGCTCTGCGATGCCGTGGCTCTCGTCGTAGAGGGTCTCGCCGGTGAGCAGCCAGTACGCCACCGCGCCCACCGCGTAGAGGTCGCTCGCCGCCGAAGCGTGATGCGCGCCGTCGAACATCTCGGGCGCCATGTAGAGCGGCGTGCCCACGATGCCGTGGCTCTTCGACGACGACCCTTCGAAGCCGCGCACCAGCCCGAAGTCGAGCACCTTCACCGTGTCCTGCACGCCGACGCGCGAGCTCAGGTACACGTTGCTGGGCTTCACGTCGCGATGCACCAACCCGTGCAGGTGCGCTTCACCGAGTGAGCCGCACATCTGCCGCAGCACGTGCACCACGCGGGCTTCGTCGAGCGGGCCCAGGCGGCGCACGAGGCGATCGAGGTCAGCGCCCTGCAGCAGCTCCATCACGTAGTACCAGGTGCCATCACGCGCGCGGCCGAAGTCGTACACGCTGACGGTGTTGGGGTGCGTGAGAGAAGCCGTCGCCTGCGCCTCGCGATCGAACCGCGTCACCTGGTCTTCGGTCAGCGAACCGGCCTGCATCAGCTTGATGGCCGCGGGCCGATGCAGCAGCGCGTGACGACCTTCGTAGACCACGCCCATGCCGCCCTCGCCCAGCTTGCGGCCGAGCTCGTACTGACCCAGGCGGCGCGTCTCGGTGAGCAGCTTGCGAGCGCGCTCTTCGGCGGCGCGCAGGCGAATCCACATCCACGCGAGGCTGATCAGCACCATGCTCATGGCCACCACCAGACCCATCAACAACGGGCGAATGATGATGATGGGCGCGCGCGCCTCGGCGTCGTCGAGCTCGGCGACGAGGCCCATGCGGTACTTCGGAAACCAGTGCCACGTGCCCTGCACCAGCGTGCCGCGGTAGTCGGGGTAGCCCTCGAAGTCGCTCCCGTTGCGGCGTGACCACCGCCCAGGGAATGCGGCGCCCGGCCATCGACGAGGTGTCGTTGAGCGCGCGCAATGAAGTCGCGAGCTCTTCGCGGTGCGGCTCTTTCACCAACGCGAGTGAACGCGAACGGAACTCGGCTCCCGACACGATGACGCCCAGACGGCCGGTGCGTATCGAGAACCACGACTGCGTGGCTGCGACGCGGGTGCTCAACGCCGCGTCGAGCACCGAGCGCACACGGTCGTCGTTGAAGCGGTCGAGCTGCGAGTGAACGGTGAACGCAGTGAAGAGGTCGAGCAGCACCACCACGAGAATCGCGACGGCCAGAAAGATGCGACGGCGCCGCAACGCGCCCACGGTCGTCTGCCCCTTCGACACGAATGCGATGTGTTGCCTGGCCACGAAAGCCCCCCGCTTCGTGGAACACTTAACCGTCACGAATGACGCGCGCGCGTTGTCGTGGAAGACCCGACGTGGGTGCGAAGGCACACCCGGGGCGCCCCCAAAGCGAAGTCAGGGCCTGGGAGCGACCAGCACCTGCGCGGCGGGAAACAACTTCGCGTTCTGAATGCGCATCGTCGTGGTCTTCGGGTCGCGGCCCGCATCGTCAGGCGGCGTGTAGTTCCACGGCGCCGAACCTGGCGGAGCCGTGACGATGCCGCCGTCGCAGAACTCGAACAGCCGCGTGCCGAACTCGTCTTCCTGCGCGAAGAAGAGCTTCGGCTCTCCCTTGCCGTCGCACCCCGCACGCGCCGCGTCACGTTGTGCGTCGCGCTGCTTCTCCCACTTGTCGAGCTTCACGCGGTGCCGGGTGAACTTCGCGAGCTCCGGCAGGCGCGGCACGTCGACCTTCGCGCGCGCCATCAACGAAGCGCCCTTCTCGAGAATGTTCTGGAACTGCGCCGTCTTCCCGAGAGGACAGTTCGACAGCGCCTTCAATGTCGCTTCGTGAACCTCGACCAGCTTCGGCAACTGCTTGCCGGCCTGCTCGAGCATCGGCAGCTGCGCTTCACTGAACGTGGTGCCATTGGCGAGAAACGCCTCGAGCAGTGAATTGACCGAGCGCAGCTCTTCGGCGAGCCACTGCGGCTCGGCTTCGCAGGCGGCGCTGGGCGGCGAATACACCGTGTACTTCGCGTCGAGCCTGCCGACGTGCACGTCGACCGTCTGCTCGGCGAGGGCCGTCGCGGAACAGAACGACACCAACAAGAGCGTTCGCACGCGCGCATGAAACGCGAAATGCGCGCGCGCTGCAGCGATCAACTTGGCGTGTCACCAGCCGACGACGCGGCGCGGTGGAAGCCAGGCGCCTCTCACGCGGAGGTGACCGTCGCCCGGTCCATCACGAACTGCAGCGTGCGCAGGTGCATGCCGAGCCCCATCAACTGCGTCACCACGTTGGTGTCGTCGAGCGCCTTCTTCATCGTCGCCGGCTTGAGGCCGAAGCGCGTCTTCGCGTCGTTCACCATCAGGCCCATCGCCTCCTTGTCGAAGACGATGCCTTCCTGCTGCGCGATGGCGCGCAGGGCGAGCGCGAGGCGCAGTCTGCGTTCGGCCTCCACCCGCGTCGCTGCGTCCCGCAGCCAGCCGTCGAGCGCTTCACGCAGCTCTTCAGGGCCGAAGTCACGCGAGCGCAAGAACGGCTCTTCGAGGCGCGCCCAGTCGCGGCGAATCTCTTCGTCGATGAGCGCCGCAGGCACGTCGACGACGGTGCGATCCACGAGCGCGTCGATGACCAGGTCACGCGCTTCGTCCTGCGCTTCGAGCACCCGCTCGTGCTCGAGCATGTGCGCGACCTCCTCCATCGCCGCTTCGAGCGACGTAGCCTTCTTGTCGAGCAACGCGAGGTACTCGGCGCTCTCACGGTCGGGTCGCGCGTGGTGGGTGGCCTTCGTCACGTCGACGAGCCAGTGCACGGTACCGCCTTCGTTCTCGCTGGCCAGCTGCAGGCTGTCGCCGACCGCGCACGCGAGCAGCGCTTCGTCGAGCCAGGGCAGCGTGTCGCCTTCCCCCACCGTGACCTCGAGCCCCTTGCGCGCACTGAAGGGCAACAGCCTGCCTTCGAAGTAGCCGAGGAGATCGACCTCGACGACGTCGCCCAGCTCGACGCGCTCGCCGTACTTGCGCGACTTCTTCGGCGCGCGTTGACCGACGAGCTGATCCGCCAGGGCGATGATCTCCTCTTCGGTGATGGCGTCGGGCAGCGGCGCACACACCACCAGGTTCTCGAGCGGGGGCGCGGCGACCTGCGGCACGCCGGGCGGGAGCGCGGGCTGCTCGGGCACCGCGATGTTCGCCAGCTTGCGCTGAAAGAACGCCTGCTCCGTGCTGGTGCGCTTCATGAGAACCACGCTCCGATGGCCGACGAGATGGTCGAGATGGCCGCCCCGACCTGCGACACCACCGGAATGTTGGAGGCCGCGGCAGCCGAGCCGAGCGCGGTGATGACGGCGGTGGTGCGACGGCCGACGCCGGCGTTCGGGTCTTGCAGCGCGCGGCGGGCTTCGTTGATGTCGAGCGCGGCGATGGCCACGTTGGCGCCGGGCACGAAGCGGCCGGCGGTGCGCGCGGCGATGCGACCCGTGGTGCGGAGCGCGGTGTTGCTCGCCAGCTGCGTCGCCACGCGGGCCGTGCTCGAGCTCGCCAGCCGTGAAGCCACGTTGCGCACCGTGGTGGACACCGGGCCTGCGGAGCGCGAGATGAAGCGGCGCGCCATGTCGAGCGAACGACGCACGGTCTGCGACTGCGAGCCGAGCGTCACGTTGCGCGGCGCGCCGATGGTCTGGCCCAGCGTGCTCGCGGTGCTCAGCGCGTCGCGCGACGAACGTTCGGCGGCGCGCGTGTCACCGGTCCGGAAGGCCTGGCGAATGTCGCGCGCGGCGGTGGCCAGCTGACCCGGCAACCGCGTGGCGCTCATGCCCGCACTCGCGATGGGGGCGCCGAGGCGCACGCCGCGCATGGTGCGGCCGAAGGTCGTGTTCTGCGGCCTGGTGGTGTTGAAGCGCGAGACCTGCTGACCGCTCCGCTGACGGCGAAGGGTGTTCGCCTCGGTGAGCAGACCACGTGCACGCATCGCGGCGGCGCCAGCCCCCTGAAGCTGCGTGCGGTTGCGCTCGAAGAAGCTCACGCCCTGCTGCAACAACGACTGCGGCTGCTGGGTTCGCTGCTGTGGGGCGACTCGCGGCGGCTGCGTTCGGGGGCGGTTGGTGACCGGGTTCATGACCCGACGTACGTGAGGTCTTCAGAAACGGTTTCCGTGCGCGCGTGGGGGTCGCTTTCCGCTCGAAAAAGCGACGGCTCGTGCGTTTTCCACGCAACTTCCGGGCAGCCATTTTCGATGACGCGCGAGCTCCCCGGTGTCGCCGCGGCTGTCCCCCGGAAGGGCCGAACGACGAATCAGAACAACGAGCCGTTCTCAGGCGCGAAGCGGTCCATGTACTTCTTCACATCGAGCTTCTTCGCCGTGTTGTCCGACGACATGTAGCGGAGCGTACCGAAGACCTCACGCTCCGGGCCCCACGCGCGGTCGTAGCGCCCGAGAATCCAGAAGTAGCCGCTGTACGAAATCGGGTCGCGCCCATCGATGGAGTACTTCCCCATCAGGTACTCCATGGCGTGCAGCGCATCGGCCGCGCTCTTCGACCACTCGTAGATCTTCTTGCCCCACAGCATGCGCAGGTAGTTGTGGAACCAGCCGGTCTCGCGCAGCTGCCCCATCGCCGCGTTCCACAGCCGGTCGTGCGTGCGGCCCTCTTCGAGTTGCTTCAGCGTGTACGTGACCTTGCGCACGTCCTTCGCGTGCTTCGCAATCGTCTCGCGCGCGTAGTCGGGCAGCTCGTCGAGCGAGCGGTAGTCGTCGGGCCGATGGCTCGTCATGTTGAACGACAACTCACGCCAGGTGACGAGTTGATCCAGGTAGCCCTCGGCGTGCGGCGACAGCTGCCACCAGCCCTCCTTCGCTCCACCAATCGAAGGTCCGAGCTTCTCGACGCTCCACTTCTCGGTGCCCACCACCTCGGTGAACACCTGGTGCGTCGAGAGGTGACCGAAGTGCAGGTACGGCGAGAGCGCGCTGGTGCCGTCGAGCTCCGGTTCGTTCCTCGAGTCGGCGTAGGTCGGGAGGATCTTCGAAATGAAGTGCGCCAGCCGCTTCTCTGCCGCGGCACTGCCGCCGGGAATGGGAACGGCGGGCACGGAGTGATCAATCGGCAGGTCCGCGACCGCGACGTCGAGCCCGAACTTCCACTGCTTCGGCAACGGCGCGTCGAACGTCGGCAGCTCCAGCCGCGACAACGGGTGCTCGGTCGGGAACTGCATCAGGTGCGCAGGCAGCACCTTCTGCAGGTGCACGCGGAAGGAGTGCGCGGTGGTGAACACGCGCGGCGTGTCGTGCATCGGGTACAGGCCATTCGAGTCGACGACCTCGAAGCGGCAGTCGATTCGGGCCGCGAGCGCCTGCTGCATCTTCGGCACGAAGAAGCACGGCCAGTCGTCACCGACCACGATGCACGCGCGCTTCACCAGCGCCTCCATCAGGCCCTTGCCCTCACCGACCTTGCGCTCCACGTACGGCAGGTACTTCACCGCGCTGTCCTGAAAGGCCCGCTCGTTGTCGTGCATGCCCTCGAGCACGAAGGTGTGGAGCCGGTCGTTGGCGAACTCGTAGCCGACGCGCAGCGCTTCGAGGACCAGCAGCGGCCGCTTCATCTGCTTCGCGAGCTCGATGGCGCGGTCGAGGGCGAAGTTCGACTTCGCGCGGCGGAACGACGTCATCCAATAGAGGATGTAGTCGCGGTTCTGCGGCGACGCGTCGTTCAACACGCGCACGCGACCCTTCGGAACGGGGGAACGCATCATGGACCTTTGTAATTGCGCAGCCGGCCGATGAGCTGCGTCGCGCTTTCGACGGCCTCTTTGTAGACGCGCTCTTTGCCGCCCATGAACCCGGGCGGAATGTTGTGCATCAGGCTCATGGTGACCACGAACACGCGCGTGCGGCCTTCACCGAGCGGTTGATGCGCGGTCCACGTCACCGCGCGCTCGGCGGTCTTGAAGCCGAACATGCGGTCGAAGTCTGAGTTGCGCTGAACGATGAGCGAGTCGATCTCCGCGCCAGCTGGAAGAAACGCGCGGTACGGCGAGTCTTCACGCAACGGCTTCTGCCACTCGATGGTGAAGGAATTCGCGGGCGGCTTGCTGGTGTGGAACACGCCCTTGGCGTCGACCGTGGCCTTCACTTCGGGCGCGATGGTGTTGATGTACTTCACGTCGCGCGCGCGGGCTTCGGTGAAGTACGTGATGTCTCGCTCGAGCGTGTAGACGATGCGGCTCATCACCGCGTGCAACTGCTCGCCGTGCGTGGCCTTGTCGTCGAGCGTGCGGACCCTGGCGAAGTCGGTGCCGACGCCAGCGTCCGCCACCTGCGCGGGCTCGAAGAACTCGTAGAAGAACTGCACGCCGCCGTCGTTCTGGAACGCATCGTCGATGGCGAACTCCAGCCTCGTTTCACGTCGCATCGTGGGCTCGGCGGCGAGCGCGGAGGTCGCGAAGAGTGTCAGCACGAAAGCTCGCCTCATTCGTGGTGACTCTCGCTCGTCATGGCAATGGGGGCGAGGCCTCAATGAAGACGGTGCCTCACGGTGACGGACCGTCATGTCTCGAGCGAAAGCGAGCGCAGCGACTGCGCTCCTCTCGCCGAGCGCTTCAGGCGCCGTCACCCCTCACGCTTCTCGGAGCTGCTCCCGCGGCGTGAACGGCCACTGCGACAACCCGTCTTGCCCGGCCTCGCGCGCGAAGTAGTCGCCCACGATGTTGGCGCTCTCGAAGATGGTGAGCAGCCCCGACCCGGGGTGCGTTCCACCGCCGACCCAGTACAGCCCTTCGGTGTCCTTGCTCTTCACCTTCGGCCGCAGCGGGCCCAGCTGCAACCAGTCGTGCGACAGGTTGAAGACCGCGCCGCGGAAGACATTGAAGTCGTCGCGCCACGTCTCGGCGGTGAACACGCGTGAGTCCTTGATGTGCGCCGCGACGTCTTTGAAGCCGACCTTCTCGAGCCACTGCGGAATGCGTTCGACGAGCTTCGCCTTCACGTCTTCCCAGTTCACGTCGCGCGCGGTGTTGGGCGTCGGCACCAGCACGTAGAGAGATGAGTGACCGTCGGGCACGCCCGACTTGTCGGTGGGCGTGGGATTGCAGACGTAGAACGGCGGGTCGTCGACGTCGGCGGCGCGGTCTTCGAGCGCGGCCTTGTCGGTGCGACGCACGGCCTCCGACAGGTAGATGAGGTGGTGCGGCAGCTCGTCGAAGCGCTTGTCGAGCCCGAGGTACATCATGAACGTGCTGCAGCTGTAGTTGGCGCGCTCGAGGTTCTTGTCCGACAGCTGCGTGCCTTCGCGCACCGACGGGTCGACCAACTGCGTCGCCGCGTACGGGAGGTCGGCGTTGATGACCACCGCGTCGAACGACAGCCGCTCCCCGGTGCTCAGCTCCACGCCCTTCGCCGCGCCGTGCTCGATGATGACCCGCTTCACCGGCGACGAGTATTTGAACTTCGCGCCGAGGTCAGACGCGCACCGCGCCATGCCCTTCGAGAGCGAGCGGAAGCCGCCCATCACGTGCCACACGCCGTACTCGACCTCGAGGTACGGGATGACGCTGAACACGCTGCTGCACGTCGTGGGGTGGAGCCCGAGGTACTTCGACGGGTAGCTCATCGCGTAGGTGACGCGGTCGTCGTGAAAGTACGAGTCGAGGTGCGTGTAGAGCGTCTGCCAGGGCTTGAACGGCAGCGTCTCGAGCAACCGCCACGGCGCGTAGTAGCCGAGCGACTCGGCGTTGGTGCAGATGAACTTCTCGTAGGCGATGGGGTACTTGCGGCGCGAGTTCTCGAGCCAGCGGTCCCAGGCCTTCGGCAACTCCGGGTTCAGCTTCGCGAGCGACGCGCGCATGCGAACCTGGTCGCGCGAGGTGTCGAGCTGACTGCCGTCCCAGAAGTGCAGCCGCGTGTTCGGCTCGAGCGCCTTGAGCGTCACGTAGTCTTCGAGGCGCTTGCCGGCGCGGGTGAAGACCTTCTCGAGCACCTGCGGCAGCTGAAGAATCGTGGGCCCGGTGTCACACGTGTAGTCACCGAAGGTGATGCCGCGCATGCGGCCGCCGGGCACCGCTTCCTTCTCGATGACGGTGACGTCGTGGCCCATGCCCGCGAGGTTGATGGCTGACGCGAGGCCGCCGGGGCCCGCGCCGATGATGGCGACTCTCATGACTGCTCCTCGTCGCGTACGCGCATGAAGTCCGCGACGCTCTCGGCAACGGTGAAACCCAGCTTCTTGATGACCGCCTTCGAACTGCGCGTACCCGACCCGCCGATGACGACGGGCACCCCTTCCGGCAGCGCCGCGGAGATCTCTTCGAGGTACTTCGGCGTCTTCAGCTCGCTGACCAGCGAGAGCGCCACGAGGTCGGCCTTCGAGCCCTTCACCACGCGGGCGAGCTGCGCGGCCGGCGTGCGCGCGCCGAGGTAGGTGACGCGCCACCCCGCGTGCCGGAAATGCAGCGCCACGCCGAGCAGCCCGAGCTCGTGCTCTTCGTCGGCCGGGCACGCGCACACCACGTGCTTCTTCGCGCGCCGGGGCGCATTCACCAGCAACGCCACCATGCGTTGTCGCGCGGCCTGGCTGACGAGGTGCTCCTCGGCGATGGAGATTTCACCGGCGTGCCAGTGGTCACCGACCTGCTTGAGCAGCGGCCCGAGGAAGTCGTCGTAGAACGCCAGCGGCGGCATCGAGGCCTGCACTTCGCCGAGAATCAGGTCGACGCGGAGTTGATCGAACCGCGCTGCTGCGTCGAAGACCTCGGCGGTCCACTTCGCGAGCTGATCCATCGTGGCGGGCTTGGGCGGCGCCTCGGCGGTGGCCTTCACGTCACGGCGGATGTCGGGCAGCTGCTGCACCGCCTGCGCGATGGACACGCCCTGCGCGGTGAGCGCCTTCAAGCGCTTGAGCACCTCGATGTCGGCGTCGGAGTACGTGCGGTAACCGCCGGCGGTGCGCGTGGGCTTGAGCACGCCGTAGCGCTTCTCCCACTGACGAATCAGAGGTTCCTTCACGCCGCTGATCTGCGCGGCCAGCGCGATTCTGTAGGCGCGCTCGGTCATGTGAGCCTCCTCGCCGCGTCCCAGCGTTCAGCTACGGAGCGACGGCCATTCAACAAAGGGGTGAGGTCGGTGCACGTCGTCAGCTTCGACTGCGCCAGCACCAGCGCGTCGAGCCGCAACGTCATGTTCTCGAGTGGCTCCGGCGCGTGCGCGGCACCCACGTGCAGCACGACGTCGGGGTATTCGTGTTCGAAGAAGCCGAAGTGCATGGCCACCGGCACACAGCGAACGCCGGTCATCCGCGCCAGCAGCTCGACGCCACGCTCCAGCTGGAGGGGCGGCGTAGCGCGCGGCGCGAGCGTGCCCTGGGGGAAGACGCACACCAGCGCGCGCGGCCTGGCGAGCAGCTTCGCGGCGTACTTGAGGCTCTCGCGCGCCGACCTCGCTTCACCGCGGCGAATCGAGAACGCGCCGATGCGACGGAGGAACGGGTAGCGCGCGAGGTTGTGCTCCTCCATCAACGCGTAACCGTCGCGCTGGTGCGCCCGGGACAACGCGTGCGCGGCGAAGCCGTCCCAGAAGCTGGTGTGGTTCGCGTACATCAGCAGCGGCTCGTCGCCCTCGGGCAGCGCGCCGTGGCACCACAGGCCGCGGAAGTTCGAGCGCAGCTTCCAATGCACGTAGTGGTCGAGCGCCCAGGTGAAGAACGGCTGCTTGGCCGCGGGAATCATTCGAGCACTCCCTTCGCGCCGATGTGCAGCACGCGACCACGCCAGGTCACGCGGGAACCCAGCAGCAACGACTTCACCCAGCTGGCGAGCAGCAGACACTCACCGGCGAACCACCACGGCGAGAGGCTGCGTTCGAGCGCGAAGGCGAGCCCGAAGCGCGCCAGCACCAGCACCGCGGTGAGGGCCGTCAGCAGCTGCGAGTCGAGAGCAGCCGCCGCGAGCATCAGCAGCGGCGTACACGCGAAGAAGAGCGGAATGGTGGGGAACAGCGCCCCGCGATGCGCGCGCAGCACCTGCATCCACCGCGTGAAGCGCGCGAACGACGCCTCGAGCGAGCGGCGCCCCGGGAGGTTGGCGCGCGCCACCAGCCTGGTGGTCAGCCCGCGCCGGTGGAGCGCCTTCGACAGCTCGAGGTCTTCGCCCACACAATCGGGAATGGAGCGCAGCACCTCGAGCGCCGCGGGGGACAACGCCATCGCCTTGCCGCACAGCGGTGAGCTGCCCGGAGAAATCGCGTCGAGCACTTCGAAGCTGTGCGCGGACTGAACGAGCAGACCGCGCTCGAAGCCCGGCTCGACCGGCGCGGGAGACGCCCACGCGAGTGCTGCGCCGCTGTCGAGCCCTGCGACGAGCGCGCCCACCAGCGCGTCGTCGACGTGCACGTCGGCGTCGACGATCAACACCGGCTTCATCACCCCCAGCTTCGCGAGCGCGGCGTGAATGTGGCCCAGCTTGCGGTTGAAGCCGTGCGGGTCCGAGGCCAGCCACGCCCCCGCGCCGCTGGGCACCGGCGCGACGACGTACTGCTCGACGCCCTGGGCGAGGTGCTTGAGGTTCTGCAGCTCCGTCGGCGTGGGCGCGTCGACGGGGCGGAGGAGCACGATGGGCTCGCTGGGAACCCGGCCCACGAGCCCACGTCGCCTTCCAGCACGCAGCAGCGCCGTGGCCGTGAAGCCGATGGCGACCGCGCACCAGAGGGCGAACGCGATGCTCATCGCCCCGCCTCCACGCGCGTACGGAAGTGCGCCATCCACGTGATGAGCGGCGAGCGGAACTTCTTGAAGTCAGCCACCTCGCACACGGTGTGCGCGCTGGCGTCACCGGCCTCGAGGCGCGCGTAGAACGGCGACGACTCCAGCAGCGACGTGGGCAGCCCCGAGAGCGACCGCGGCACCGGCAGCCCCCAACGCGTACGCGAGGTCATCGGCGCGTCGGTGTGCGAGCGGCACGAGGTCACGCCTTCAGCGGTCACCGCGACCTGCAGCGGGGTCACGCCGTCGTGCCACGGGCGGTAGGTGATGTGCGTCGAGTCGACGTGGTGCGTGCGCGACCAGTCCCAGCCCTCGAGGTCGGTGCCCAGCGGCGTCTCGCCGTGATTTCCGTCGTGGTAGCCGCGGCCTTCGAGCACGCGGTTCTGCAACGGCAGCGTGAGCTTCGCGGTGCCGCGCGGCGCGTAGGGGTGCCAGAAGTGCGGGAGACCGTCGACGAGTTGGTACGCGTCGGCGCCGCGCACCTCGGGGCAGAACTCGAACTCACACTGCGCGGGCTTGCCCCACACCGGCGTGCGCTCGGAGATGCTCACGTGAATGGTGCCGTCGTCGTTCCACGTCAGCGACGAGCTGCCGATGCGCAGCGTGTTCTTCTCGAGCGAGACCTGCTCGTACTCGGAGAGCACCCACTGCTGCGGCACGCGGTTCTCGTAGAGCGCGAAGTTGATGGCCGAGTGCGCCTGCGGGTTGGCGCCCTTCTTCACGCGGCTCGCGTAGCGCGGTGAGAAGAGCGAGCCGATCATGAAGATGCAGACCGCGGTGACGTCGCCGGCGACGAGGTCGAAGTAGTACCAGCGGTAGGCGCCGGGCCGCGTGGGGAGCTCGCGTGCGCCCCCGTCGTGACCCGACCCCGCTTCACCCGAACGCGGAGTCATGACCGGCCTCCGAGGTGCTGCTCGACGAGCGTCGACGCGAAGTGACCCGACAACATCACCATCGGCACACCGCCACCGGGGTGCGTGCCGCCACCGGCGTAGAACACGCCGCGCGTCTTCGACCGCATCTTCGGCCGCGCGAAGGGGCCGAACTTCCCGTGCGGCAGAAAGCCGTAGATGGAACCGCCCGGCGCCCCACCGCGCGCGAGGTCGACGGGCGTGCGCTCACCGACGATGGCGATGTTCGCGTCGCGCGCCTCAGGCGCCAGCTTCTTGACCGTCTCCACGCACAGCGCGCGCAGCTGGGTCGCGTGCTGGGTCCACCTGCCGACGTCGGCTTCGCCGCGCAGCGCAGGGGAGTTCACCATCACGAACAAGCCGCTGCGGCCTTGCGGCGCGACCGACGCGTCACTCGCCGCGGGGTGACACACGTAGACCGTGGTGGCGTACGGCTGCTCACCGCGGAACAACGCGGCGAACTCGGTCTTCGGGTCATCGGTGAAGGCGATGCTGTGGTGCGGGAGCGACAGTCGCCTGTCGGCGTCGAGCAGCAGCACGTAGCCCGACAGCGCGAGCGGCTCGTGCGTGCCGAGCAGGGGGTCTTGATTCACGACGATGGAATCGAACTCGTGCTCGTCGCCGCTGGGGCCGGCCACGAGCGAGCGGCCGTGCTGTTTCCAGCTCGCGCGGGCACCGTAGCGAATGGTCACCCCGAGGCGCTCGAGCGCCTTGCCGAACGCGGCGACCAGGCCCGCCATGCCGCCTTCGACGTGGTGCACGCCGAACGCACGTTCGATGTGCGGAATCATCGCGAAGGCGGCGCTCGCTTCGTACGGCGAGGCGCCGGCGTAGGTCGCGAAGCGCCCGACGAACTGCTGCAGCTGCGGCGAGGTGAAGTGCTTGCGCGCCAGCGAGTCGAGCGACGACATCTTCAGGCCCGCCAGCGCCGAGGCGACGCCGCGACGGGCGACGCGGGTCATGAAGGCCAGCGTGCCTTCGAAGGGCGCCTCGAGGTACGGCTCGCCGGCTGCGTAGTGAATGTTCTTCGCGTCTTCGTAGAAGCGGTGAATCGAGTTCCCGTCCTCGAAGGTGCTGGCTGACGCCGCGGTCTGCTCGAGGTCGTCGCCGCAGTCGAAGGTGCGGCCGTCGCTCCACGTGTAGCGCGCGTGGTGCGTGAGCCGGTGGAAGCGCGGGAGGAGATCTGCCGCGCCGAGGCGCGAGAAGGTCTGCTCGACGACGTGCGGCATCGTCAGCAGCGTGGGGCCGGTGTCGAGCTTCACGCCGGCGTGGGTGACCAGCTGGGCCTTGCCACCCAGGGTCGAGGCCTGCTCGAAGAGCGTGACCTGGTGGCCAGCGCGCGCGAGCTCGGCGGCGGCGGTCATGCCTCCGAAGCCGGCTCCGATGACGGCGACCTTCTTCATGACGAGATCCGTGGAGAAGACGGGGTGACTTGCGCCTCGCCGTGCCGGGGCGCAGGGAGCAACGCGACCTTCAGCAGTCGCCAGAACTTTCCGGCCTTCGAGACCGAGGCGCGCTGCGAGAACACGTCGAAGTCGCGCTGCTCGATGATGTCGAGAATTCCCCCGTAGATGCTCGACAACAGCCGCACGACCCGCGGCGCACTGAAGCCCGGCAGGTACCTGGCGCCCGCTTCACCCGAGGCGTACAGCGCGCGCGCGCGCGCAATCTGAAACCGCGCGAAGGAGCGCCACGCGTCGGTCACCACGCCGCGCGCCAGCATCTCTTCGGTCACGCCGTGGGCGGCCAGCTCGTCCTGCGGCAGGTACACGCGCCCGCGGCCCAGGTCTTCCTTCACGTCGCGGAGGATGTTCGTCAGCTGCATCGCGCGGCCGAGGTCGTCGGCGTGCTTGAGCGCCACCGCGTCGGTCGTGCCCAGCAGCGGCGCCATCATCAACCCCACCGTGCCGGCCGCGCGGTAGCAGTAGCCGTCGAGCTCCGCCCAGCTCGCGTAGCGCGACTTCACGGTGTCCATCTCCATGCCGGCGATGAGGTCGTGAAACGGCTGCTCCGCGATGCCGAAGCGCTTCACGGTGTCGATGAGCGCGAGCTGCTCGTTCTCGGGCCACGGCGTCTCGGGCAGCACGTGGCCACCGAACACCGACCGCACACAGCCATGCGCGCGGTCCAGCGACTGCGTCAGCGACACGCCCGGCGTCGGCGCGTCGACCACGTCGTCGAGCCTCCGGCAGAACGCGTACAGCGCGTAGGCCCCCAGCCGTCGATGGCCGAACAGCGCCGCCGACGAGAAATAGAAGCTCTTGGCGTGGTGCCTGGTCACGCCCTGCGCGGAGCGGTACCCCAGAGCGAGCGCGGAGCCCGTCATGCGGCCTCCGCGCGCTGCATGCCGGCCTCTTCGAGGATGGCGTCGACCGCGAAACCCGCGCTCAACATCACCGTGGGCACGCCCGTGCCGGGCTGAATCGAAGCGCCGCACCAGAACAGTCGCGAGACGTCGGGGTCTTTGACCGTCGGGCGGAACGGGCCGATCTGCCAGAAGCTCTGCGCGAGCCCGAAGTTCGAGCCACGCGCGAGGTTCAACTCGCTGGCCCAATCGTTCGGCGTGATGACGCGCTCTGCTTCGACCAGCGACTCCACGTCGCCGTAGCCCTCGGCCTTCAAGCGCGCGAACACCTGCGCGCGCACCTTCGGGCCTTCGACGGCCCAGTCGACGCCCTCGTTCTGCTCGGGCACCGGCACCAGCACGTAGAGCGCGTCTTTGCCGGGGGCCGCGAAGCCCTTGCCGGTGCGCGACGGCGCGTTCACGTAGAAGCTCACGTCGTCGGGCACGCGGCGGCGGCCGAAGATGTCGCGGAAGCTGCCTTCGAAGTCGCTCCCGAAGAACACGTTGTGATGCATCAACTCCGGCACTTCGCGCGAGAGGCCGAGGTACAGCATGTAGCCCGACGACGTGAAGCGGCGGCGCTCGACGGCTTCGCTGCGCCGGGTGGCCACCTCCCCCGGCAGGAAGTGCTTCACGGCGTGGGCGTAGTCGGCGTTGCAGAGCACGACGTCGGCGCGCTCGACGGAACCGTCTTCGAGCTCGACCCCGGTGGCGCTGCCGTGCTCGACCACGAACCGGCGAATCGACGTCGAGTAGCGGAACTTCACGCCCAGCTCGAGGCACACCTTCTCGAGCGCCAGCGGCACCGCGTGCAGCCCACCTTCGGGGAACCAGATGCCGTGCGTCGCTTCGGTGAAGGGCAGCAGCGAGAAGACCGCCGGCGCGTCCCACGGGGACAGGCCCAGGTACATGGTCTGAAAGCTGAGCGCCTGCCGCAGCCGCGCGTCGCGGAAGAACGAGCTGACGTGCGGCCACAGCTTCTTGAGCGCGCCCACCTGGAAGATGGCCGGCACGTTCGACGGCGCGACGAAGGGCCACACCGACGCGAAGTGCTTGCTGATGAACTTCGGGAACGCGAGGTCGTGCTGCTTGCGGCCGTGGTCGATGAAGTCGCGGTACTTCGCGGCGCTGCCGGGCTCGAGGCGCTCGAGCTCTTCGCTCATGCGCTGCTGATCAGTCCACAGCGTGAAGCGGGAGCCGTCGCGGTAGTGCACGCGGTAATGCGGGTCGCAGCGCGTCAGCTGCAGGTAGTCGGACAGCTTGCGGCCGACCGACGCGAACGCACTCTCGAGCACGTGCGGCATCAGCAGAATCGTCGGGCCGAGGTCGAACTGAAAGCCGTCGAACGACACGCGGCCGCAGCGGCCACCGGGCTCCGACTGCTTCTCGAACACCGTCACGTCAAAGCCGGCGTGCGCGAGCTTCATCGCCGCGGTCAGCCCGCCGACGCCCGCGCCCACCACCAGCGCGCGTTTCACGAATTCCTCCGCGCGAGCCCGTCGAACAGGTGCCGCAACATCGCCGCGCCCGCCGAGTCACCGAGCGCATCGAGGGCCCGTGTCGCCGCGCGCGTTCGGGTGTCGATGACCTTCTGGGTCGACGAGGCGCCGCCCCAGGTCTTGACCAGCTCCCGCGCCGTCGCCAGCCGCGCTTCGTTGGGCGCTTCCCACAGCGACTCCAGCGCTTCTCGGCCCTCGGCGTCGGCGCGCGTCCACGCGGCGATGACCGGGAACGTGCGCTTGCCCTCGAGGTAGTCGCCGCCGCACGGCTTGCCGGCCGTCGCGGCGTCACCCAGCAGGCCGATGAGGTCGTCGCGCAGCTGGTACGCGAGGCCCGCGTGACGGCCGACGCGCTTGAGCGAGTCGATGAGCGCCGGCGAACCACCGGCCAGCATCGCGCCACACGCGAGCGGCGCCACGAAGCCGTAGCGGGCGGTCTTCAGGTCGGCGACCTTCAAGGTGCGGAACAGGGTCACCGTCGACAACGGCGCGCGCGAGAGCACGAGGTCCAGGTGCTGGCCGGCCGCGGTGTGACGGCAGACCTCCAGCATGTACCGGGTGGCCGCGACGCTCTCGGGCGAGCTCAGCATCAGCTCCACGGCGCGCGCGTAGAGGTGGTCGCCGGCGAGCACCGCGAGATCATCACCCTGCTTTCCACCGCCGAAGAGCTCGTGCAGCGCCGCGCCACCGCGCCGGGTCGCCGCGCGGTCGGCCACGTCGTCGTGCACCAGCATGAAGGTGTGCAGCAGCTCGAGCCCGGCGCCGAACGACAGCAGCGCTTCGGGAATCTCTCCCCGCATGCCGTCGGGCCTGGCCATCAACCAGCCCAGCGTCAGCAGCGTCGGCCGCACGCGCTTGGCGGGGCGCAGCACGTACTCCCGCACCGACTGGCGCGACTGCCGCCACAGTGAATCGAGGCCCTCTTCGTCACCAGCGTCGAGCCATTCGCTGAGCCGAACCTCCAGTTCCTGGCCGTAACGGGTGAGCAGCCCAGCTGGGTTCGTCTCGGCGTGCGCGGCGCGGGTCTTCACGGTGGCCTCCCTGAACGTGTTTGTTCAACGTTCGTTCAGGGTTTGTAAAGGCTTCGTGGAAGCCCGTCAACCAGATGATCAAAGCTGGGGTGCGAACAACCTCGCCAGAGCGGTGATCAGCTGGCGGTGTAACGGCGCTTTCTCTTCGAGGCGGATCTTGAGCTTCGCCCGCTCGCGGTCGGCCTCGAACTGGCGGCTGAGCGCCTCGACCACGGGCCCGCCGTAGAAGGCCGCCACCACCTCGAAGTTGAGCCGCAGCGAGCGGTCGTCGAGGTTGGCGGAGCCGATCACCCCTACGTCATCGATGATGGAGGTCTTGGCGTGCAGCATCGGCGGGCCGTAGATGTAGATGCGCACGCCGGCGCGCAGCAGCGCGTCGTGAAACGTGGCGCTCGCGAGGTCGACGGCCCTCGAGTCGGTCTGGTGGGGAAGAATGATGCGCACGTCGACCCCGCGCATCGCCGCCAGCACGATGGCCGAGTGCAGCGGCTCGTTGGGCACGAAGTACGGCGTGGTCAGCCACACGCGCTTCTGTGCAGTGCCGATCGACGCGATGAAGAACGCTTCGATGCCACGGCGGCCGTCGTCGGGCCCCGAGGCGATGATCTGCACGAGGCGATCTCCCCGGCCTCTGGGCTCGGGGAAATAGGCGTCGAGCTCCTTGCCGGTCTTCTTCTCGTTCGACGCGAAGTTCCAGTTCTCGAGGAAGGTGCGCTGAAGCCCCTGCACGGCCTCGCCCCGAATCTCGACGCTGGTGTCGCGCCACGCGGTCTGGCCGTTGGTGCGCGCCGACTGGTCGTCGGTGATGTTGATGCCGCCGGTGAAGCCGATGGTGCCGTCGATGACGACGATCTTCCGGTGCGTGCGAAAGTTGAAGATGCGCTGCAGCGAGCTGAAGGCGGGGTTGAAATAGAAGAGCTTCACGCCCGCGTCGTCGAGGTCGCCCTCGGTGTCGTCGCTCAAGCTGGCGCCGACGGCGTCGATGAGCAGCCGCACTTCGACGCCCGCGCGCGCTTTTTTCATCAACGCGGCCAGCACCTGCCGGCCGGTCTCGTCGTCGCGGAAGATGTAGTACTCGAGGTGAATGTGGTGCTTCGCCTCGGCGATGGCGCGCAGCAGCGCGTCGTACTTGGCGTCGCCGTCGGCGAAGACGTTTGCGTACTCCACGCGCATCGGCGGAACACCACCGGTGCGCGTAGCGACCTTCATCAGTGCAGCGCTGTGCGCACCGACTTCATGAAACCACTCGCAGTCTTCGAGCAGCCGGCCGACCTGGGCACGCGCGGCGAGCAGCCGGCTCTTCTTTCGCTGGAGGCGGCGCGGACCAATGAGGAGGTAGAAGGGAACGCCGACGACGGGGAGCAGCATGAGCCCGAAGATCCACGCCAGGGTGGCAGTGGGGCTTCGCTTCTCGAGAACGATCCACGGCACGAGGACGCAGAACCAACCCACCTCGAGAATGGTGATGAAGAGGGGCCAAGACACGTCTCGAGCTTATGCCGCACGTGCCACCCGCGTGGTCGGAAGGCTCGAAGGAACCCGCGCCGATTCCCAACCCTGCAGCCACTTGAGCGCCACCTTGCTCGAGGCGCGGCGACCGGTGACCGCGCGCCACGCGTTGCCCATCACCTCGAGGGAGGCGAAGCGCTGATCGAGGCGCGGCGCGAACGCGCGCTCGAAGAAGGCGTCGATGGCGGGGCCGAACACGCACTTGCGGCTCGGCGCTTCGTAGCGGTGCTCGAGCACGGCGCCGCACATCTCACGCACGCCGGGGCCGGCGAAGGGGCGGTGACCGGTGAGCAGCTCGTAGGCGACGATGGCGATGCTCCAGGTGTCGACCGACTCAGGGGCGCACTTGGCACCCAGCAGCTGCTCGGGGCTCATGTAGCCGGTGGTGCCGACGACGACGCGGTCATCGAAGTGCGACGCCTCTTCCACGCGGCAGGCGACGCCGAAGTCGATGATGCGCATCGTGCCGTTGTCCATCAGCAGGTTCGACGGCTTGAGGTCGCGGTGAACGATGCCGATGTCGTGCATCGAGAGCGTGCAGTTGATCAGCTGGTCGACGAGCTGCGTCGCCACCTCTGCCGGCGGGCGACCCTTGTTCTGCATGACCTCGCGCAGCGTGGGGCCGTCGACGCGCTCGATGACGCCGTAGGTGCGGCCCTGCACGCGACCCCGGCGGAGCAACGTCGGCACACAGTCGAGCTTCGAGGCCAGGGCGTGCACCGCGAGCTCGCGCTCGAACTGTTCAGCGGCCCACTGCGCCTCTTCGATGTCCGTGCGCGCCAGCTTCACGGCGACGCGCGAGCCCGAACGGCGATCGACGCCGCCCCAGACTTCGCCCATGCCGCCACGGCCGATCAACTCTCCAAGGACCAGCGTTGAACCAACCTGAGGAATGCGGGTGGTGCTCATGCGCGGCGTTCAGAGCAAGCCCGGGGCCAGCGCGTAGATCCGCTGATCCACTGGCAGAACACGGGGAGCGCTGTGGCAGAAAGGCACAGCCACACAGTCACGCCCCACCCACCCCTGCCGGAGTGACACATGGTGCTCTTTCTCGTGCTCTGCGCCGCGCCCGCCCCTCAGCCGTACGACGCGCGCGTCGACGAAGCGCAGCAACTGAGACGAAGTGGGCGCCGTGAAGAGGCGGAAAAACTCGTCGACCTCGTGGCGCGCGAGTCGAAACAGAAACGCGACGCGGTGAGCGAAGGCCGCGCGCTGCAGAAGCTGGGCGACCTGCGCCTCGACGACGGCGACTGTGCGGGCGCCAGGAAGCGCTACGACGCGGCCCTTCGCGTGCTCGGTCACCGTGACGACATCGCGCTCGCGCAGGTGTGGAACGACGTGGGCATGTGGGCAAAACAGTGCGCCGACCCCGGCGTGCAGAAGAAGGCCTTCTCGCAGGCGCTGGCGCTCTACACGCGGCTCGACTTCCAGAAGGGGGTGCGGCTCATCGCCAACAACCTGGGCTCGGCCCACTTCGTGTCGGGTGACGTCGAAGGCGCCCTGCCCTTCTTTCGTCGCGCGGAAGACGCGGCCACCAAGCTCGGTGACGACGAGGCGTTGATGACGGTGAAGGCCAACATCGCCTTGATGGAGCTGCTGCTCGCGCAGCGCGCCGCCGGCCATTCGTGCACCGGGTTCTCTGCCGCCGAGAAGAAGAGCGCCGGCTTTCAACGCGCGCGCACTGCGTTCTCGGAGGCCGCGGAGATCGCTCGGCGGGCGGGCGGCACCTCCCTGTCGGTGTGCGCGAAGTTCGGAGCTGAGCATTCACCGCTGTGCGAGCCGTGCCTGGTGGCGCCGTGACGCGGTTTCCAATGCGCGCGTCATGGTACCGCGAGGCGCGCTTTCGCAAGGCGCCTCCCCGCGCAAGAACCCTCGGAAATCTGAGGCCTCTTGCTGATTGATTCGGTGAATGCGACGCGCTCGGTTCGCGTCATCTTTCCTGAGCTGCCACCCCACAGAAGGAACCCCATGTCTCGCCTGCTGAAGTCGCTCGTTCTTGCTGCCTGTACCCTCGCGCCGCTCGGTGCCTCCGCGCAGAACCGGAGGCCGCTGCGCCAGGCTGAAGATGCCGTGAATGAAGCGTCGAGGGCCGCGCAGCGTTCGGGCCCGGGTTGCCGCACGACCATGCAGGGGCGCCTCGAGAGCCTGGTGCGTGAGGTGCGCGCACTGGGCAACGACGCCGACTTCATGGAGGTGCAGCGGGTCGAACGGCTGGTGGCGAACGCGGCCGCCAGCGCGGGTTTCGCCAACTGCCCCGACGGCGTGCTCAACGCGCTCTACCGCGCCGACGACGCGCTCAACGACGTGCGCACCTCGCGCTGGGACAACAACGGCGGCGGCCGGGGCCCGGGCCGTGATGACGACGACGAGCGGTCGCGCTTCGGCGACATGAAGCAGCTGCAGGTGCAGACCAACGCGCAGTTCGACGGTGAGACCGCAGTGCGGGTGACGGTGCCCGAGCTCACGCTGCGCAACATGCGCGGTCAGAACTTCTACCTCGGCGCGCGCTTCAGGAGCCTGCAGGGCAACTGGAGCGAGTGGACCACCACGCAGACCTGGAGCGTGCCCAGCGACCCCTTCGTATGGCGCAACGCCTTCACGCACTACTTCCTCGCCTCGACGCTCGCCGAAGACGACTTCGCCAACGGCCGCTTCATCGCGCAGGTCTCGGTGTTCGATGCGCGCGGCCGCGCGGTGGTGACGCGCGAGGTGCAGTTCCGCGCCAACGTGCCGCAGCTGCCTCCGGGCCCGCCGCCCGGCCCCGGCTACCCGCCGCCGATGACGCAGCGTGATTGCGGCACCGGCCCCGACGTGGGCTGCCTGATGACGCGCGACGGCCGCTTGCCGATGGACGGGACGACCTTCCAGGGCTTCCTCAGCTCGATGCAGAGCAACCCCAACGAGATTCTGCGGCAGGAGATTGCGCAGACCATGCTCAACGGCGGCAACTACCTGACCGCCGTGCAGTTCGGCCTGGTGCTCGACCTGTTCCGCAACGAAATCACCCGCATGGACGTGGCCAGGCGCGGCGCGCGCCGGCTGGTGAACCCGCAGCACGCGCTCGCGTACTCGGCGAAGTTCAACAACTCCATCTACCAGCGCGACTACACGCAGCTCATCTCGGCGCAGCTCAATCAGGTGCAGCCGCAGCTGCCGCCGCCGGGTGGCCCCGGGTACCCAGTGCGTGACTGCGGCACGGGCCCCAACGACCCCGGCTGCTCGATGCAGCGCAACGGCCGCTGGGCGATGGACGGGCCGACGTGGTCGAACGTGTACGAAGCGCTGCGCACGCAGAGCAACGGCTACATGCGCCGCGACATGATGAACCAGCTCACCGGCAACCAGATGATGACCGCCATGCAGCTGGGCCTGCTGATGGACCTGCTCGACAATGAGTACATGCGTCGTGACTTCGCGACGGCCGCCGCGCCGCGCGTGGTGAACCCGATGCACGCCCTGACGCTGGGGAGCAAGTTCAACAACGCGTACATGCAGCGTGATTTCGTGACGCTGATGAGTCAGCAGCAGTAAGCAGCAGGGGCCTTGTCGCTCCGCACGCAACTCCTCGTGGTGCTCGTCGCGCTGCCGGCCCTCGCCGCGCCGCGCGACTTTCCTTTTGCGTGGACCAACCGCACCAACGCTGCCGGTGAGAATGGGGTCGAAGCGTGGTTCACCCCGCGCATCGAACGCACCACCGACTTCGTGCAGTTCGATTCACGCATCGCCTGGTCGCGCGGTGTGACGAACGCGCTCGAGTCGCAGCTCTCGCTCGACTTCGACATCACGCACACCAACGCCGGGGACCGCATCGACCCGCGCATGTCGTCGCTGTGGCGCTGGGCCGTGTGGCGCGGCACCGAGGTGCCGATTCAGCTCGGTGGTCAGGGCCGCTTCGCCATCGCGCCCGACATGGTCGAGCTGGAGGCGCGGCTGGTGTTCGACGTGGAAGTGGGCCGGGTGCTGTTCGCCTTCAACGCCTCGGGCACGCGCTCCATCTTCTGGAATGGGCGCACCGGCATCGACACCCGGCTCGAAGAGAACCTGGCGCTGCGCTACCAGTTCTCGTCGTTCGCGAGCTTCGGCCTCGAGGCGCGTGGGCGCTCGGCGTGGGCGGCCAACGACTACCAGGGCACGGCCATCTACCTGGGCCCGGTGCTGACGATTACGGCGACCCACTTCTGGGTGTCGCTGGGCGGGCTCACGCAGATCGCAGCGGTAAAGAACGAGGCCGACAAGGCGCTGCCCGAGCCGATGACGTTGCGCGACAACGAGCGCTTCGTGCTGCGAATCGCCTTCGGCGCCATCACGAAGTGATTTCACGCCGCGTGAAGAGGTAGCCCGCGCCCACGAAGGCCGCGAAGGCCACGCTGAAGACCAGCGCGCGCGGTTGCTGCAACGACTCGAGGCTCGAGGCCACCACGCGCATCGGCGCAGTGACGAGCTCCCACGAGTTGAGGCGCTCGAAGCGGCCCAGGAACACGCCGATGCCGCACAGCGCGACGCAGCAGAAGACGAAGCCGCCGGCCTTGAGACTGCCGTGCCGTCTGGTGAGCGCGGCGTGCACCCGCGACAGGGAGTCCCAGCCCACCAGACAGCCCGCCCACGCGAACGACGCGAGGAAGAGCACGTCGAACCAGAGCGGGACCGGCGCGCGGTGCCTCAGGTGCATGAGGTCGGTCAGCAGGTACGGCGCGTTGGGGAAGAACGCGAGCCAGAAGGCGGTGGTGAACCAGAAGGTCACTCCGTGCTTCACGCGCGCGAGCACCAGCGACGCGAACCACGGCACCCACGCGAGGAAGAGGTTCCACCAGAGGAAGTGGAAGCCCGGTGCCCACGTCGAGGCGCGCACCCACCACAACGTGAGCGCGATGCCGCTGAGCGCGGCGAGGGCGAGCGTCCGCACGGTGTGGTTCGACGGGCACGACGACGCGGCCGTGGAGAGACGGTCTGAAGACATGCAGACCGGGAATGCAGGAGGTGTTCCCCGCGCGCGCGCGCGCCGGTCACTCCTTCGCGAGGGCCTTCAACGCCGCTTCTGCCGCGGCCTGACCACAGTCCGGTTCGCCCTTCTCGCGCGGCATGGCCTTCAACGTCTCGAGCGCCGGCATCACCTCGGGGCTGCGGAAGTCGACCAGGCGCCTGGCCGCCACGCGCCGCACCGCACAGTCCTTGTTGGCCAGCGCCTGCACGTACAGCTCGGTGAGCGGCAACCCCTGCCCCGCGTACTCGACGTCGACGAAGCGCAGCGCGCCCCACTGCGCCCAGCTGGCGTCGCCCCTGGCGACCTTCTGCAACACCGGCAGCGAGTAGGTCTTGGGCAACGCGGCCATCAGCTTGCGCAGCTTGAGCGTCTCCTGATGACCGTAGTCGTCCGCGAGCGCCGAGAGCGCCAGGGGCTCGAGCGGCTCGGTCTCGGGCAGCGAGGCCATCAACTTCCACTCCTCGTCGTGGCGGCCGACCTGATGAAGCGCCGTGGCGCGCAGCTGCGTGAGCGCCGCGGTGCGCCCCTGCTCGCCCAGCTCGTCAATGACCTGCAGCGCTTCACTGCCGCGGCCCGCGCCTATCAACCGCTGCGCCTTGCGCGTGGGCTCGCTGAACCAGGTGAACCACAGCCCCAGGGTGATGGCGGCCCCCACCCACGCGCCGATCAACGCGGCGATCAACGACGAGGTGCGCCGCTTCTTCACCGGCACCGGCGCAATCGCCGGCGACGACAAAGCGAGCACCTCGGCCGTCGACAACGAGAAGAGCCCGGTCGCCGACTGCGGCCGCATCGACGGCTCCTTCTGCAGACACGCGTCGACGGCGGCGACCAGACCGGCGAAGTCTCTGAGGTGCGGCGCCATGTCGAGCACCGACGGCGGCCGCTGGTGAATGTGCTGCGCGATGAACTCCCGAGGTGAAGGCCCGGGGAACGGGTGCCGGCCGGTGAGCGCGCGGAACAGCATCACGCCCAGCGAATAGAGGTCGCTGCGCGCGTCGAGCTGCTGCCCCAGGCCCTGCTCGGGCGAGATGTACTCGGGCGTACCGAGCACCATGCCCACCTGCGTCACCTGCGACTTCGCGGCGCCCTCTTCGGTGTCCATCAGCCGCGCGATGCCGAAGTCGAGCAACCGTGGCTGCTCGAGCCCCTCGGCCGACCTGGCCATCACCACGTTGTCGGGCTTGAGGTCGCGGTGAATGATGCCGCGCGCGTGAATCGCCGCGAGGCCCTGGGCGAGCTGCGAGAGCAGGCGCTCCACCCGGTCGACCGACAGCGGCGCCTCGCGCTGCAACACCTGCTCGAGCGTCTCGCCTTCGACGTACTCCATCACCAGACACGGCGCGCCCTCGTGCGTGCCGTAGTCGATGACGCGCACCACCGCGGCGTGCTCCACCGAGCTGAGCAGCAGCGCTTCGCGGCGGAAGCGCTCCGAAAACCCCGGGGCCGTGGCGAGGTCGTGACGCAGCACCTTCACCGCGACGGTGCGCGACAACGACACCTGCTCGGCGAGGTACACGAAGCCCATGCCGCCGCTGCCCAGCAGGCGGGTGACGCGGAAGCGGCCGTCGAGAATGAGCGTGCCCGGCTCCAGCGATGCCGAGGGCGACGGAAAAGTCTCGGACAGGCGCGCGTCGGACATCTCGAAAACGTTCATCGCATGCACGTGGGCCCCAATGAAGCGTGAATCGTTATGAAGGCCCCATGAGTACCTCGTGGGAAACGTGCCAGCGGGTGGTGAGTGACGCACTCAACGTGGTGTTGATTCGCGCGCGAACGCCTCCGGAGCGCGTGGCGCGACACTGGGAGCAGAGCACCCAGCTGACCTGGTTCGGGGCCTCGGCCGACCACTCGCTGCTGCACGTGTCGTGGAGCTTCGGCCGGCTGCGCGGCAACGCCGTACCCGGCCTGCACACCGTCGGCGTGTTTCAGGTCTCGAAGGCCATCTTCGGGGAGGTCGACGAGAACAGGCTGCGGCACGTGCTCGAGGCGTTGATTCCCGCGGGCACCGATGGCGCGACGAAGGTGTTCCTGATGCGCGTGTCGGCGCAGCTGGCCGTGGGTGACTGGCTGCTGCGGCACGCGCCGGCGCCCGCCTCGACCGTCTTTCTCAAGCCCGACGGCATCGACGTTCCCGCGCCGACACCCCGCTGGCCCGAGCACGCGCGCGACCGCGTGACGCCCGCCGTCTCGAAGATGGACGCGGCCCTCACGAAGCGCATCGAGACGGTGTTCGCGTCACCGCACGACACGCTGCTCGAGTCACTGCGCGGCTGACCGCTTCACGAACGGCCGGCGCAGCAGCTTCCACACCTCGATGACCGTGGCGGGCACGAGCCCCAGCCCCAGGGCGATGCCCATCACCTTCCAGCTGAAGGGGCCGAGGTCGAAGAGGTCGTTGGTCCACGGCAACGCCACCAGCCCGAACTGCAGCGCGATGGTCGTCACCATCACCGCGACGAGCCGCCAGTTGGTGAACACGCCGACCTCGAAGTACACGCGGTCGAAGCTGCGGAAGGCGACGGCGTTGAAGATCTGCGCGAACACCAGCGTGCTGAAGGCCAGCGTGCGCGCGTGCTCCAGCGTGTCGGTCTCGAGTTCGCGCTCGAAGGCGATGAAGGCCACGCCGCCCACGAGCAAGCCCGTCGCCACCACGCGCAGCCACTCACGCTTCCCCAGCATCGGCTCGTTCGGAGGCCGCGGCTTGCGGTGCAGCGCGTCGTCGCTCGCGGGGTCCATCACCAGAGCGAGGGCGGGCAGGCCGTCGGTCACCAGGTTCACCCACAACAGGTGCAACGCCAGCATCGGCAGCGGCAGCCCGACGAGCGACGCCGCGAAGGTGACGAGCAGCTCGGCGACGTTGCCGCCCAGCAAGTACACCAGCGTCTTGCGGATGTTGTCGTAGATGCCGCGGCCTTCCTTCACCGCCTTGATGATGGAGGCGAAGTTGTCGTCGGCGAGCACCATGTCGGCGGCCTCGCGCGTCACTTCGACGCCGGTGATGCCCATGGCGATGCCCACGTGCGCTTCCTTCAACGCGGGCGCGTCGTTGGTGCCGTCACCGGTCATGGCGACGATTTCGCCCTTCTTCTTCAGCTCACGAACGATGGTGAGTTTGTCTTCTGGCGTGACGCGCGCGTAGACGCGACCTTCGAGCGGCTCGTCTTGCTTCACGAGGCCCATCTCGCGGGCGATGGCCGCGGCGGTAGTCGGGTGGTCACCGGTCATCATCACCGTGCGAATGCCGGCTTCGTGCGCGGTGGCGATGGCCTTCACCGCTTCTTCGCGCGGCGGATCAGCGAGCCCCAGCAGACCAATCAAGGTGAGCCCTTCTTCGGGTGGTTGTTCACCCGCGGGCGCATTGGTTCGCGTGGCGATGGCGAGCACGCGCAGCCCACGCGCGGCCATCTCGGCGTTCTTGTCGAGCGCGCCTTCGGTGCCGGCCACACAGAGCGGCAACATCAGGTCGACCGCGCCCTTCACGTAGAGCACGCCGTCGGCGCGCTCGATGCTCATGCGTTTTCGCACCGCATCGAAGGGGAAGACCCGCCTGCGCGCGTTCTCCTGCTCGATGGCGTCGCGCTCGATGCCGAGCTCCCGCGCCTTCTCGAGAATCGCCAGCTCCGTCGGGTCTCCGACGCCACCTTTGTCGTTGAGCTCGGCGTCACAGCTCGCCGCGGCGGCGTAGACGACCTGCTTCTCGTCCTGGCCCCACACTTCCCGCGTGCTCATCACGCCGCGCGTGAGCGTGCCCGTCTTGTCGGTGCAGATGACCGTCGCCGACCCCAGCGCTTCGACGGCAGGCAGCTTGCGCACCAGCACGTGCTGATCAGCCATGCGCTGCACGCCGATCGCCAGCGCGATGGTGACGATGGCCGGCAACCCTTCGGGCACCGCGGCGACGGCCAGTGAAATCGACGACACCAGCAGCTCGAGCAACGGCTGACCGCGCCAGATGCCGAGCCCCGCGACCACGCCGACCACCAGCAGGCACAGCCACAGCAACGACCTGCCGACCTTCTCGAGCTGCAGCTGCAACGGCGTCAGCTGCTCGGTGGCGGTGGCCAGCAGGTTGGCGATCTTCCCGAGCTCGGTCTTCGAGCCGGTGGCGAGCACCTCGGCGCGCCCCGAGCCGTTGGCGACGGCGGTGCCCATGAAGACCTGGTCGTGTCGTTCGGCCAGCGGCGTCTCGGGCGTGCTCGCGGTGGTGTTCTTCTCGACGGGCACCGACTCGCCGGTGAGCGCGGCTTCGATGATGCTGAGCGCGTGCGCCTCGAGCACCCGTGAGTCGGCGGCGACGAGGTCACCTCCTTCGAGCAGCAGCACGTCACCGGGCACCACTTCGGCGGCGGGAATCAGCGTGGCCTTGCCGTCGCGCAGCACGCGCGCGCGCGGTGCCGTCATGTTGCGGAGCGCGTGAACGGCCTTCTCGGCGCGGAACTCCTGCACGAAGCCGACGACCGCGTTGAGCACCACGATGGTGATGATGGCGACGGCCTCGGGCACCTCACCGAGCACGCCCGACACCACCGCTGCCACGCCGAGCAGGATGATCATCGGGCTCTTCAACTGCGCGAGCAGGAGCAGCAGCGGGTTGGTGCCCTCTTCACGCTGCAGCTCGTTGGGCCCGAACTTCGCCAACCGCTCCGCCGCTTCCGCCGAAGTCAGACCCGTGTTCGCCATGTGGCACGGTGTAGCCAAACGCGCCGCGGACGCCCGCAGTAATACGGTACAGACAGGTGTTCAGTGGGTGCGTGTACGACCGCGGACATCGGCGGTCACCGCTCCCGTGTCAGCGGCCCCGGTGCGCGCGCTTCATCGAGTACATCCGCGCGTCCGCGTCTTGGACCGCGGTCGACAGGGGAACGCCCGGGTCAGCGATGGCCACGCCGATGGACAGCGCGAGCGGCACTCCGACGAAGTCACGGTTGTGCATGGCCACTGCTTCTTCCAACCGCGTCGCCAGGGTCTGCACCACGCTCGCGTCACGGCCTGCGGCGAGCACCGCGAACTCGTCACCGCCGATGCGCGCCACGAGGTCGCTTTCACGAAACGTCGAACGCAACACGGTCGCCGTGCGCCGCAACAACGCATCACCCGCGGCGTGCCCACCTTCGTCGTTGACGCGCTTCAACCCGTCGAGGTCGACCATCACCACGCCCACGGGGTGCGGCCCGCGCTCGTCGAGCCGCGCGAGCGCTTCGTCGAACGCGCTCCGGTTCGCGAGCCCGGTCAGCGCGTCGTGCGTCGACAGAAACAGCAGCCGGTCTTCGAGGCGCCGGCGATCCGTCAAGTCGCGCATGACCGCGATGGTGAACGCGCCACCACCGATGGTCACCGGCGCCAGGGTGATCTCCACCGGCACCTCCGTGCCGTCGCGCCGCAACGCGCACACCTCGAGCGAATGACGGCCCATCTGTCGCCGCACCGGAGTGCCCGTGTACTGCGCGCGCCAGCGCACGTGCGCGTCGCGACTGCCGGTGGGCACCAACGTCTCGACCGGG
The DNA here is from genome assembly GCA_003243425.1 of Archangium gephyra. Taxonomy (GTDB): domain Bacteria; phylum Myxococcota; class Myxococcia; order Myxococcales; family Myxococcaceae; genus Archangium_A; species Archangium_A gephyra_A. The sequence continues at coordinate 62,694 of QFQP01000027.1, forward strand.
CGGCCCTTCAACGCCTCGCGGCCGTAGCCCAGCAGCCGTTCGGTCTGCGCGTTGACGAGTACGATGCGGCCCTTCTCGTCGGCCACGATGACGGCGTCGGGCGCCGCTTCGAGCAGCGCGTTCGCGAATTGGTCGAACTCCATGTGCTTCCCCCCGAATGCCATTCGCATTCTGAAGAGCCGCCCACCACGCGCCAAGCGTCGCACGTTGCGTCGGAGGAAGTGAGCGCTCAACACCCACCCGCGTCAGAATGCGAACACCGCGTTCGTCGAGCGCGCCTCGGAGACGATCGTCATGAGCTGGAAGCAAACACTCGTCAACGCCGGGCCCGCGCACTGGGTGCTGCCGAAGACGAAGACCATGCGCTGCGACGCGCACCTGTTTCTGTCCGACGCGCTGCTCTTCGGCGCAGACGGCGGTGGGGGCGTGGAAGAAGACGTGTTCGCGCAGGTCGTGAACGCGTGCAGCTTTCCCGGTGCCAGGCGCGTGGCGCTGACGCCCGATTGCCACGTCGGCTACGGCGTTCCCATCGGCACGGCCATCGAGACCGAAGGCATCTTGCTGCCCACGGCGGCGGGCTACGACATCGGCTGCGGCATGGTGCAGTTGTCGACCTCGCTCACGTGGGACGACGTGGCCGACGTGCAGAAGCGCCGCATGTGGATCGACGCGGTCGTGCAGCGCATCGGCGTCGGCGTCGGTCAGCCGGGGGCCGGCGCGCGGGTCGGGGCGACGAAGAAGCTCAAGGAGGTCGTGCGCTACGGCGCGAAGGCGTTGGGCCGCGGGCACGACGTCACCGAGCGCGCGTGCATTCCCGTCGAAGACGACACCGTCGACATTCCCGAAGAGGCGTGGAGCAAGCGTTCACAGCTCGGCTCACTCGGCGGTGGGAATCACTTCTGCGAGATGCAGGTCGACCAGGACGGTCGCGTGTGGGTGATGCTGCACACGGGCAGCCGCGGCTTCGGCTGGAACATCGCGAAGGGCTTCTTCGTGCGGGGCGCGACGCTGCTCGGGCTCACGGGCAAGTCGGAAGACAAGGTGTGGTTCGACGCCGAGTCGCCCACCGGCCGCGCGTACTGGAACCTGCACAACATGGCGGCGAACTTCGCCATCGCCAATCGCCTGCTCATCGGTGAGGCGGTGTGCGAGGCCATCGAGCAGGTCTTCGGTGGTGAAGCGCGCGTCTATTACGAGATCTCCCACAACCTGATTCAGCTCGAAGACGGGCGCTTCGTGGCGCGCAAGGGCGCGACGCGTGCGTTCCCCGGTGGGCACCCGTCGTTGAAGGGCACGCCGTGGGCCGCGCGTGGTCACCCGATTCTGATTCCAGGTTCCATGGAGACCGGCAGCGCCATCCTCTTCGCCGAGGCCGGCGCGAAGGACTCGATTCACTCCATCAATCACGGTGCGGGGCGTGCGCTCTCGCGCGCGAAGGCCAAACGCGTGCTCGACCAGAAGCAGACCGACCTGCGCATGGGCAAGCTGGGCGTGGTGCTCAACACGCGTCACACCCCGCTCGACGAGTCAGGGCCCTGTTACAAGGACCTCAACCAGGTGCTGGGCGCGGTGGAGCTCGCCGGCCTCGCGAAGGTCGAACGTCGCCTGCGCCCCATCGCCTGCATCAAGGGCAACGATTGACGCCGCAGCGCCCGCATTGATCAGCGCGTTCACGTGTCTCACGGTGAGCGACTGAGCGCCGCGGCCACTTCGGCGCTCTCGTTGATGACGCGCTGGCTGAACGCGCTCTGGTCCTGGAAGTAGCCGAACGCGCGCAACGCCCGCGGATCATTCCCGACGCGATCGATGCGGCGGAGGTCGAAGCGCGTGTCGAACACGAAGGCATCGGCGTGGTTCGACAGGTCGAGTTGCCGCTGGTTCTTCGCGTTGGTCAGCGCGCGCGACGCGACGTGACAGCTCGCGCAGTCGGCGGTCCTGGGCGACAGCCGCTGCGGGTGCTCGAGCCTGAGCGCAGACGTGATGGCCTTCTGCAGCGTGCGGTCGTCGGTGAGCCGCATCTCCTGTTCCGACAGCAGCACCAGCAGGTCGTCGCCTGGCGCTGCGGGCTGGAGATCTCCCGCACGAAACGCGGGCGTGCCGAGCTCCTGCACGCCCTGCTCGGTGACCGCGTTGAGCCGCGGAATCGGGTCGGCCACCAGCCCGCCGTTCTTCACGTCGAACGCACCGAAGCGCCAGGCGACGTCTTCCTGCAGCAACCGCATGAACGCCACGCGCGAGAGGTTCTGCGCGCCACACAGCTGGCTGATCATCTCGCGGAGCTTCACCGCATACGCGCCGTTGACGCCTTCGCGTTTGATCACCGGGTGCACGTCGAGCGGCAGCCCGGCGGTCGCGCCCCGGGCCATGGCCTTGAGCCCGGTCACGCGGCTGATCAGCTGCGCCCAGTCGTCGTCGCTCAAGTCGTAGAAGAGGTGAATCGCGGCGTCGCGCGTCGAGGTGAGCGGCGTGAACGTCACCGGCTGTGCCACCAGTCGCACCTGCTTGATGCAGCCCGAGTTGAGCGCGTCTTTCGGGAAGCACGGGTCGACCCGCACGCCGATGATCCTGAACTCGTCGTGAATCGTGCCGTTCAGCTGATCAGGCACCAGCAGCGGCAGCCCGTCGTAGAGCGCTTTCGGGAACAACGTGCCCCGCGCGCCCACCGCTTCGAACGACAACAGCGCGTCGCGCTGCGAGGCGTGCGGCAATGGCAACAGCCAGCTCACGTCGTTGAGGTCGAAACCGCCGTCGGTCTGCACCGGGTCGGGGCCACCATCGACCCCGCCATCGCGCTCGGGAACCTGGCCGCCACAGCCCACCAACACCGTCAGAAGACCCGCGAGCACGCAGCGCATGACGCGCGCGAACAGCAAGCTGTGTACCGCCCGACAACCCGTTGATCCGCCCGGTTGGACGCACTGCGTCGACTCAGAAATTCGACGCTTCCATTCAATGGAAGACAGGAGATTCGAGTGCTTAGACCTGATCAATTCGCCCCTCTTCCCCTTTGGCGGGAATGCGGATACTGGGTGCCCCGCGTCAGCCTCATGGGGGGCGCCGGAGCGCATTCAGCGACCCGAATTTCGAAAGCAGAAAAAGCAAAATGGCACTTGGTACTGTGAAGTGGTTCAACGATGCGAAGGGTTTCGGTTTCATCAGCCAGGACGGCGGCGGCGACGACGTGTTCTGCCACCACACGGCGATTCAGGCCGATGGCTTCCGCACCCTCGCTGAGGGTCAGAAGGTCGAGTTCGACGTGAACCGCGGCCCCAAGGGCCTCCAGGCGGCGAACGTTCGTCTCGTCGGCTGAGCCCTCGCTTCATCTGAAGCACCCGCAGGCCCGGTCTCTCTCGAAGAGGCTGGGCCTTCGTATTTCTGGCGACGCAGGTAGAACGAAGCCGTGCGAATTCAGGCTCCGCATTGCCCTTCGTGTGGTGCGCCACTTTCGGTTCCCGAAGACGTCGCGCGCGTCACCTGCACGTACTGCAACACGTCGTTGGTCATCGAAGACGAGCGCGTCTCGACCCGCATGCCGCGCGCCGAACCACGACCGCACGACGACGACGACGAAACGCCCTACCCCGAGCCCGACGCCACGTTGTGGGCACACGTGTACCCACGCTTCGAGCTCTCGGTCATCGAGCAGAAGATTCCGCAGGCGGTGCCCGAGTTGTTCGCCGGCCTGCAGCTGGCCGATGACCGCTTCGCGTTCGTGTCGATGCGCGTGGTCGACCGTGATGGCCGGCCGGTGGTGCACTCGCTCGACGCTGCGTTCGCTTCGCTGCGCGCCTCGCTGGAAGAAGACGGTGACCCGGGGCTCGCGGCCAACCTCGCGCTCGAGGCGTTGTGCGCCAGGCCCTTCGACCAGCGCCTCGAATGCGCGGTGGTGTTGTTCGAGCCGCGGCACATGAAGGTCACGCCCTATGCGGCAGGGCTCTCGAACGGCGTGGTGTGGGCGTCGGGTGAAGAAGGCCGCACCATCACCATCGACGGTCATCACGGCGCGCTCGAGCGCAAGATGCTGCGCGAGGCCGCTGATCATTTCGCGAATGGTCGCGCGGTGCACCTGGCGGCCGGAGATCTGATCATCATTCCCAGCGCGGGGTTCATGGGCCGGGGCGCGCGGGGCTATTCGGAAGGGCCGCGCATCTTGAACGACGTGGCCAACGCGCAGCTCGGCGAAGAGCCGTTGCGTGTGGTCACGCTCGCGAAGAACGCTTTCTGGGCCGAGTTCAACAAGCGCAGCCGGTCGGTGCACGCGCCGGTCGGCGACGTGCGGGTCGCCGCGGTGCGCGCAGTGTCACCGCCGCTGATCAGCGCGGTGCCCTCGACCTACGAAGCGAGGACCTTCCGCTCGCGGAAGTTCGAGGTGTCGTGCCTCGCGTCGCGCGGAGATCAATTCGAACACGTGCAGCTGCATTCAGACCGTCAGCTGCTGGTGTGGCTCTCGGGCGGCGGCGACCTGGCCAAGGCCATGGCCGCCATCAAGGCCGTGCTCGACGGTGACACCGGCGACAACGAGAACCCGCGGCGCGCCGGTCGTGAGGCGCTGGCGGCGCTGGGCACCGACGACGTGCGCATGGCGGTCATTCAGCTGTTCGATCAACACGAGCGCGTGAAGTACTGGCGGCACGGGTGGAAGCAGCCGCTCGCGCTCGGGCCGCGTGGTCTTCGCAGCGATGGCGGCATGCAGCAGTTCGACGACGGTGGCGAAGTGACGGTGAACGAAGGCAGCCGGTTGTTCTTCCCCGGCGCGCTCGAGTTCGAAGGCCAGCACGCGCAGGCTTCGGAGTTCGCCAGGGTGTGGCGCGGCGGCAAGGCGTCGCGGCTGTACGCGGGCCTCGCGGCGCACTGGAAGACGAAGAAGACCGAGCGGGCGCTCAGTCAGCTCGCCGTGGCCGCGGTGAGCGACGAGCCCGAGGCGTCGCTCTCGGGGTTCGCGCTGCTCAGCGGTGTTCCGGTCGCGAAGTGACTACGGCAAGCCCGCGGGGTTGCAGTAGCCGCTGGTCGAGTTGCACGCCGTGCCCTGCGGGCACGAGAAGCCGGGCGAGTTGCAGCGCGGCGCGCAGAGGCCTCCGCCACCGCCGTTGAAGTTGATCTCACAGACGTAGTTCGCGCGGCACGACGCGCGGCCGGTGCGGGGCGCATTGCAGGTCTCGAAGCACAGCGGGTTGCTGCCGCCGGTCTGGCTGCCGACGTCGATGCACGCCGAGCCGACCGGGCACATCGTCGCGCCGCAGCTCGCCGAGCAGTAGCCACCGGGGAAGCCGCTGTTCTGGCCGAAGACGGTTTCGGGAATGCAGAAGCCGTTCTGCGGAGGCTTGCACTGGAAGTCGCTCGCGCAGCCGTCGCCGATGCGTGGCGCACCCCCGTCGGTGAAGGCGCAGACGCCTTGATCGCACGACGCGCCGGCACCGCAGACACCACACGACGCGCCGCTCAGCCCGCACGCGTTGTTGGTCTGGGAGTGCGGCGGCACGCAGGTCACACCGACGCAGCAGCCGTCACAGGTGAAGGCGTTGCAGACCGCTCCGCCGTCGGAAGGGCCGCCGCCGACAGGAGCGCCGCCGCCGAAGCCGGTGCCTCCACCGAGCGGAATGCCGCCGCCGAAGCCCGTTCCTCCGCCGACAGGAATGCCGCCGCCGAATCCGGTCCCTCCGCCCACAGGAATGCCGCCGCCGAATCCGGTGCCTCCACCGAGAGGAATGCCGCCGCCGAAGCCGGTTCCTCCGCCCACAGGAATACCGCCGCCGAATCCGGTCCCTCCACCGACAGGAATGCCGCCGCCGAATCCGGTTCCTCCACCGACAGGAATGCCGCCGCCGAAACCCGTTCCTCCGCCGACAGGAATGCCGCCGCCGAATCCGGTTCCTCCACCGAGCGGAATGCCGCCGCCGAATCCGGTTCCTCCGCCGACAGGAATGCCGCCGCCGAATCCGGTGCCTCCACCGAGCGGAATGCCGCCGCCGAAGCCGGTTCCTCCACCGACAGGAATACCGCCGCCGAAGCCGGTTCCTCCGCCGACAGGAATGCCGCCTCCGAAGCCGGTGCCTCCACCGAGCGGAATGCCGCCGCCGAAGCCCGTTCCTCCGCCGGACGGAACGCCGCCGCCGACGCCCGTTCCCCCGCCTGCGGGAACCCCACCCCCGAACCCGCCCTCCGGCTCATCGACCGGATCGAGGCAGCCAGCGATGACCACACTCAGCGCGGCCATCAGAAATCGTGATCGGGTCCCCGAGGTACGGCTGATCATCTCTGCAGCATGGTCGTCGAACGCGCACCGCCGCAAGAACGCGACCGCGAATGATCAGCACCCGCTACGCTGTCACCATGCGCCTCGTCCTCGCCGCCGTGATGGCCGCCGCAGTCGGAATCGCCCTCGTGGCCAACGTCGGTCACGCCGAACCGCCACCGGCGATGGAACAACGGCCCGTCGAAAAGGTCATCACCGCGCTCAAAGCCGAAAAGGGCCGACGCAGCGATCTGGCAGCGGTTCGCTTCTCCGCCGAGGTGCTCGGGGCGAAGACCGTCGCCGCGCCCGTCGGCAGTTCGCTGACCACGCTCGGTCCGTGGGGCGACAACACGGCGTTGCTCAGCGCCGAAGCGGCGCTCGGCACCTGCGCCCCCATGAGCGCTGATCAGCAGAAGAAGGCTTCCGCACTCCGAAAGGAGTTCGGCGACGAGCTCCCACCGCTGCTCCGCGCGTGGACACTCGCGGGCGAAGGCAACAAGGACGAAGCCGTGAAGCTCTTCACCGGCGCCATCGAAGCGCTGCGCATCCAGGGCGAATGCCCGAGCGAACACCCCATGTATTCGCACCGCCGCACGTCACGGCTGTCGACGATGCTCTCGTGCGTTCGCACCATCGACCCGTCGCGCGACACCAGAGAACTCGGCAAGGCCCTCGACAAGGCCAACACCTGCGCGCTGAACAACCACGCCGTGGGCTGATCAGCCGCGCGCCTTCACCGCCGCGAACGCCAGGCCCTGCGCGTTCAACTCGAGGTCGAACTTCATCAGCTTCTTGTCTTCAGCCGTGGGCACCAAGCCGGACCGCTGGGCCGCGTCACCCATCTCGCCCTCGAGCTTCCACTTGAAGCGCTGCTCGAGCGTGCCGAGCTCGTCGCCGCTCGCTTTGCCTTCGTCGAACAACTTCGAGCTCACCTCGAGCCATCGCAGCAACTGCTCGCCGATCGCGGCCACGTCTTCGTAGAGCCCGAAGTGCGTGAGCGCGACCGCGCGCGGCTCGAGCGCCATGATCCGCTTCACCGAAGCGATCGCCGCAGGCCCGTCGAAATCGGTCGGAGACGTCGACGCGATCGCGAACCGCTTCGCCTTCTGCAACGCGGGGTACACGAGCCCGAAGGTGTCGCCGGTGAACACCACGTTCTGCTTCTCGTCGTGCACCACGAAGTGGTGATTGGCGTGACCGCGCGTGTGCAGGAACTTCAGCGTCGCGTCGCCCAGCTGCACCGCTTCACCGTCTTCCATCGTGCGCACGCGCGAGGCGTCGATGGGCTCGATGCTGCCGTACAGCTCGTCGAAGGCCTCGTCGCCGTACACCTGACGCGCGCTCGCCACCAGCCGCGACGGGTCGATGAGGTGCCGCGCCGCGCGCGGGTGCGCCACCACCGTCGCGTTGGGGCACACCTCGAGCAGCGCCGAAGTTCCACCCGCGTGGTCGAGGTGCACGTGCGTGACGATGATGAACTTCACGTCTTCCGGCGTGCGGCCCGCGTCACGCAACGCCGCGAGCAGGTACGGCACCGCATGCGTGGTGTTCACCTCGATGAAGGCCGCTTCCTTCCCTTCGACGCGCAGATACGCCGCCGCGAGCTGCGGCATCACGTAGTGCGTGTCGACGGTGACGAGCTGCGAGGTCACTCAGTCGTCCTCGTGCTTCTTCTTCTTCTTTTCCTTCTTCTCTTTCTTGTCCTTCTTCTTCTCGTCGCGCTGCGCTTCGGCATGCGCGTGCGGGAACTCACCGTGCGCGTGGTGCACGCCGACGTCGCGGAGCATCTTGCGCACCTCCAGCCCGTGCATTTCCTCCTGAGCGATCTGCGTGCGCGCGTACTCCTCGAGGTACACGGAGCTGTCTTCGACCACCTCGAGCAGCGACTTGTAGATTTCGAGCGCCGAGCGTTCGTGGCTCAACGACTCTTCGAGAATGTCCTTCACCGAGTGTTTGTAGCTCTCGGGGATCTCCGCGATGGAGAGCGTCGGGTGACCGCCGAGCCCCACCAGAATTTCACCGGCGGTCTGCGCGTGCAGGAGCGACTCGGTGGCCTGGGCCTTCATGAACGCGACGATGGGAATGCGGTTCGGACCCGCGACCATCAGCGAGTAGTGCGTGTAGCGGACGACGCCCGCGAGTTCGAACTCCATGATGCGGTTGAGGAGATTCAGCGTGGCGTCGACGTCGAGCTCTTTCATGGGGCCGCGTTGTAGCGAGGTGCGTTGGGCCACGCACCCGCGTTTGATGGGCTGAGAACGCTTCGCAATCACGGACCTGCGTCACGCGTTCCCGCGTCGATGGTCACGCCGCCGTCGACGCCGCGCAGACGCTGCACGCGATGCAGCCGAGAGAGCGTTCCTCCACCGGCGAAGAACCACGCGCTCGTGGCGTCGAGGCGCAAGACGCGCGGCGTTCCCGAATCGAGCAAGCCGAGCTGCACGAGCTTCGTCGCCGTGTCGTCGTCGATTCGATACAGCAGCCCGCCGGTATTGGTGCTCACCAGGTACAGCACGTCACGACCGTCGCTCGCGAGGTCGGTGGCGCCGCCATTCGAAGGGAACCGCACCACCTCTCGTTCGGGGCCTCCGTTGAACGGCGCCGACCACACGGTGCCGCCGAGCAGACCGTTGGTGAACCAATAGACGGCCTCGTTGGCGATGGCGACGTTGGTGGTACCGCTGAGCACGAAGCCGCTCCGCAGCACGGTGACGCCCGGAGCCTCGGGCGGAGGACCGTTCATTCCCGCATCGACGCCTGCGTCATCACGGCCTGCATCGGCGACCCCCGCGTCGACGCCGCCATCGACGAGCACCCACGCGCCGGGATCTTCACCGGGCCCCGCGCCCCCCAGGCCGACGTGCTTCACGTCGACTCCCAGGCTCTGATTGGTCTCGCGGAAGTAGATGCCGTCGTCGCCGACGAGCGCCACCGAGAGCGAGCCACCGCGAATGCGCGCCCGCACGAGTGACTCGGGCGCGCCACCGTCGAGCGGAACGGCCCACAGATTCATCGCGCCACCGAAATACAACCGGCCCCGGTACGGAATCAGGCGCGTGCCCGTCGTCGGCACGTCGCGCGTGAACCCGCTGAACGAGAGCAGCACCGCACGTTCGTCGCCGTTGAAGCGCACAGCACCGACGATGAGCGCGTGTACTGGCTCGACCTCGACGCGAGCGACACGCCACAGCTCAACGTCATATGGCGCTGGGGCGATTGAGCCCGGTGATCAACGTGCGCACGTCACCACCGTCGGCGGCGACGAACTGCAGCGCGCCCGGCTTTCCGCTCCCCGTCGCCGAAGACGTCCTGGCTAGAGGCTGGGAGGTCCAGAACGCGCCGATCGCGTTGACGCTCAGGTCGACCGGCTCGTCGAGCGCTTCGGCGACGACCGTGGGGTCATCGCTCTTCTTCTTTTCCTGCGGACCACACGCGAGCAGCAGCAGCACAGCGCCGAGCAGCAACCGGAGCTTCACGAGCATCGGTCGAGCATCTCGCGGCGCGTGCGCTGCTGCACGCCTTGCAACCGTCAGCTGGCGGCGATGCGCGCCTTGAACTCCTCGAAGCGACGCTTGAGGTCGCCCACGACTTCCTGGCTCACGATGCTGGCGCTGCTGGCGGCGCGTTCGAGCTGCGGCTCGAGCTCGTCCCATTGCGCCTTGAGGTCCATCTTCGCGAGCGCGGCCTTCAGCTTCACGTTGTCCTTGAAGGCGAGAATTTCAGTCTTCAGCGTCTGCAGTTCGGTCTTCGCGTCTGACATGTGCTCTCCGTGTGTGTGAGGACTGTGGGTCCTGTAACTACGGAGTGCGCTCGTGCAACGCGTCAGAAGCCGCGCACCAGCCAGCCACCGGTGAAGGCCTCTTTGTACACGTCGGGGTCGTGACCGGGCACCACGTGGAGCTTCGGGTTCGCCTCGCTGAGCGCCTTCACCGCCGCGAGCTGCGCCAGCACGGCGCCGCGATCTTCACCCATGATCAACGTGGCCAGCGTCGCGCGCTCACGCACCTGCCGGTAGTTCTCGCGATACCAGGCGACGTCACCGAGGAAGAGGAACTCTTCACCGTCGGCGCGCTGCACGAAGATGATCTGGTGACCGACGGTGTGACCCGCGGCGCGCCACACCACGACACCGGGGGCGATGGCCGCGCCCTTCTCGTACACGAGCTTCTCGTCGGGCACCTCGCCGAGCTTCACGGGCTCGAGGTTGCCGGGCACCTGCAGCTGCTGCGGCGTGACGAGGAAGCGGAGCGACTTCACCTTCGGGTGCACGACCACGCCGCCCATGTGGTCGTAGTGCTCGTGCGTGACCACGATGAAGCGCGCGGGTTCCATGGCAGCGGAGACGCGCTCGAAGGCCTCGGCGTCGAAGAACGTCGCGCCTTCGGCCTTCGCGGCCGCTTCGTCCATGCCGGTGTCGATGAGCCCGAACGAGCCGTCGGCGTAGCGCGCCTGAAAGGCATACACGTCGAGGTTGCGCGGCTCCCACGACGAACCGGCGAGAATCGCGCGCTCGGGGAACTGCAGCGTGGCGATGAACTCCGCGCGCACTTCAGTGGGCTTCTCACCGGGCTGCTCGTTGGCGAGTCGCCGCAGCTCGGTGAGGTCGAGGTCGAACGTGCCGGCCGGCTCCCCGTTGCGTGCGGTCAGGTACCAGTACGAAGGCACTGCGATGATCAGCAGCGCCACGACGACGAGCGCGAGCGTCTTCATGGAACGAACGCGTCGAGCGCCTTGCGAATGGGCGTGAAGTCTTCGTCTTTCACGTCGGCGACACCCTCGGCGAGGAACGCGGGTTTCAACGCGTCAGCCTTCGAGGCCTTCGCCGCGGCGATGACGGCCTGCGCCTTGCCCGCGGGGAACTTCGGGCCGGCGACGAACACGTCATTCGGGAAGTCCTCTGAGAGCGCGATGACCTTGAGTGAATCGGTCTTCTTTCCGAGCGCACCCACGCAACCGGTCACCTTCGTGTCGTTGCTGACCGGGTCGCTGAACGTCGCGCCCACGTCGTACTTCCCTTCCCACACGGCCTGACAGACCGCGTCGTGCGAACCGAGGAAGTCCTGCGTGTCGAAGGAGTGCTGCGGGTTGATGCCCGAGCTCAAGAGCAGCGCCTTGGGAACGATGTAGCCCGACGCGCTCGAGGTCTCGACCCACGCCGCCTTCAACGTGCCCTTGTTCTTCTTGAGCGCCTCGAGCGACGTCAGCTTGCTGGTGGGCGGCCCGAACAACACCGAGCGGTAGGTGGCCTTGCCGCCGCGAATGGTGCGGAACAGCAGCTGCGACTTGGTGCCCTTCGGAATGCGCAGGTACGCGAGCGGCCCCATCAGCGCGAGGTCGATCTCCCCTTTGCCGAGCGCGACCGCGAGCGTCTCTTGCTCCGCGTAGACGCGCGGCAGCACCAGCTCCTTCAGCGCCGACGACGCGAATGAAGCGAGCGCTTCAGACTGCTTCTTCGCGGTCTCGGCGTTGGTCGCGGCCACCACGCCGACGATGGTCGCCGGTTGCTGCGCGAAGACGGTGAACGAAGACAAGGCCACGGCCGCAAGCAGAACTCGTCGCATGGGCGCGCAAGCTAGCGCAGTGATCGCGACGGTCGTCATCTGGAAGCGACGTGTGCGCTGATCAGGGCTCGCGCGTGAACTCTGGCGAGCGCGACCTGCAGAATCAAAGGCCGCAGCCACGAGGTCGAGCGCAGCGCGCGCTGACCGTCACCAGGACACCGGGCGGCACCGGGACACCGTCGATGGCGTGCTTCACGTCGTGCTCGCTCGCGCCCACGTCGAACTCGATGACGCGTCTGCCGTCGACGTGCACCACCAGCTCGGGTCCGAGTGTCTCGGTGACGGTCATGCGCTGCGCCTCGTCGAGCTCGTCTTCGACCTTCACCAGCGTCCCCTGTCCTCCCCGCGCGCCGATGAGCTGGAACCGCATGGTCTGCGCCGCGGCGGGCCTGCGGTCCGCGGTCTTCACCGTCCGCAGGGTCACGTCTTCGCCGGGCGTCACCGCGCCGAGCCACCGCGCGTCCTTGATTGACGCCCGGAGTGCGCTGGCGTGAGCGCGAAGTGCCGCGAGGTCTTCTCCGAACACGCGCACCACCACGCCACCTGGTTTCCGAAGCACTTCGAGGCCCGGCTGCGGCGTGAAGCTGATCAACCCGTGCGGCCGCTTCAGCACCAACCCGGTCTCTGGCGGTTGCTCGCGCGAACGGTAGAGACCTTCGACCGCGCCTTCGACGCGCTTCATCGACACGGTCTCAGGCGTCGCCGGCAAGGGCGTCTCGCCTTCGACGACGCGCGTGACCGTCACCACGATGACGGGTGCACCGTCGAGCCACGCGCGGCAGTCGTCTGGAATTCCGGTGCGCTCGATGCGCGCCACGTCACGAAGCGACACGACGCCGAGGCTCACGTCTTCGTCGTCACCGGCCAGCTCGATCGCGTGCAGCGCGTCACTCAGGGCGATGCCGTACGCCGCCAGCTTCCGTGGGTCGAGGGTCACCACGCGTGTTGGCTCGACGCCGCCGCACACGTCGACCTGGCGAACGCCGGCTTGAACTTCGATGGCGCGCACGAACTCGGTCTTCACCCACTGTGACAAAGACAGCGCGTCGAGCGTGTCGGAGCGAAGGAGGTACCGCGCTTCGATGGGCTCGGCCGCGCTCACGCGCACCTCCGTCACCACGTCGTGGGGCAGTTGCGCCTGCAACTTCGTGAGTGCGTCTGTGGCTGCGTGGCCGAAGGCAAAGTCGTCACCTTCGAACGCGACCAGCACGCGTGACTCACCGTCGCGGCTCTCGCTGCGCACCGAGGTGACGCCGCGCAGGCTCGACATCGCTCGCTCGATGGGCGTGCTCACGTCACGCTCGACCTCGAGCGGCGCGCGACCCGGCGACGGCGTCAGCACCGTCAGCACCTGCCGCGGCTCGTAGTGTCCCTGCACGCTCGAGCGCATGAAACAGCCGACGGCCAGCGCCACCACCGCGCTCGCGAACACCACCGCGACGATGCTGGCGCGCTTTGTAAATGCGGTTGTCATGTACGCGGTCGTGAGTGGAGCGCGCTCACTCCGAGAACTCCAGTAACCAAACGCTGTCCCGGAGAACGCACCATGACCCGTATCGCTCAGCCGTCTCCCAGGCTCACCCTCGTGAAGCCCTCGACGTCACCTGTGAAGTCGGCGGCGGTCATCGACGTGGCCGGTGTCGCGCGCAAGCTCTTCAACAGAGACGAGCTGGCGAAGGCCGCGCAGAAGCACGTTCGCCCGCCGGTGGTGCCCATCAACCCGGCGCCGCTGTTCGCGAAGCACAACCAGCGCGTCGCGCTGCACCTGCGGGACACGGTGACCAGGCTGCAGTCGCAGGCGGCGAAGCTCGAGCCGATGGCGGGCCTGAACGCCGCGCTCAACGCGCCTCGCAAGGGTGAAGACGGCCGGTGGACGGCTCCGAACGGCGACCCGTTGATCCGCGTGCCGATGAGCCAGACCACGTTGAACCGCAGCGTGGAGCGCAACGAGTTCGCGCTGGTGAACCCGAAGACCAACGAGGTCTTCTACGTGCAGGAAGACACGCACTTCATGCATGGCACGTCGACGGCGATTCGTGGGCCGGTGGACCTGCCGAAGAACCAGCGCTTCATCGGTGGCGAGTTCAGCGCCGCGCAGGTTCGCAGCTTCGAGCGCACCGCGTTGCTGGGTGCGGCGCTCGATTCGTTCAAGAAGAAGCCGCTGTCGGAGCGCGTGACGCAGCTGCTCGCCAAGGGTCAACTGCACTTCGATCAACCCGCGCCGAGCCCGGAAAACGTGGTGTCCGAGAAGCTGATCAAGTCGGAGCACCCGTTCAGCTACTACGCGGTCGTGCTGAAGGATCAGCCGGGCAAGGTGGTCATCAAGCAGGTGCTGACCGGCGGGTTCGTGCCGGCCCAGCCGGGTGACGGTTCGTACTCGCAGGCGATCCCGGCCTGAGTGGCGTCACAGTCATCGAGCCTGTAGCATATTACCGTCTCGACGACAGTACGGCACTCGGTTTTGGAACCGGCCGGGCCCCGGGGAGGCCAGTCACGAAGCGCTCACCTTGACGACCTTCGCCGCGAAGTGAGGGGCCTGCCCGAGACGTGCTGAGCCGGAACCCTCGTCGCGCCTCGCCTTCCAGGCAGCCGTTTCTTCTGGGGCCAGCGCCCTGCGCAGCGTCACACCGCGCGAATGAGGCAGTAGTCCTTCTTGCCCTTCTGCAGCAGCACGTAGCGCTCGTTGATCAGCGACTCGGTGCCGATGTTCTGCTTCGGGTCGCTCACCTTCGCCTTGTTCACCGACAGCGCGTTGGCGGTCATCAGCTTGCGTGCTTCACCCTTCGAAGCCACGAGCTGCGACTTCTCGGTGAACAGGTCGATGACGTTCACACCGGCGCTCAATTGATCACGCGGAACATCGGCCACCGGAACACCAGCACCCACGAACACGCGCTCGAACACCTCGGCCGACAGCGACTTGAGCTGCTCGACCGTGCCCTTGCCGAACAACAGCTCCGTCGCCGCCAGCGCCGCGTCGACCTCGTCCTTCCCATGCACGCGCGTGGTGATGTCCTTCGCGAGCGTCTTCTGCAGCAGCCGGTTCTGCGGCGCCGCGTCGTGCTCGGTCTCGAGCCCTTCGATGGTCGCGCGGTCGAGCAGCGTGAACACGCGAATGTAGTTCTTCACGTCTTCGTCACTCGCGTTGAGCCAGAACTGGAAGAACTCGTACGGCGACGTGCGCTTCGCATCGAGCCACACGTTGCCCTTCTCGGTCTTGCCGAACTTCACGCCGTCGGCCTTCTTGATCAGCGGCGTGGTCAGCGCGTACGCCTCGCCCTGCGCCTTGCGGCGGATGAGCTCGGTGCCGGTGGTGATGTTGCCCCACTGATCAGACCCGCCCATCTGCAGCTTCACGCCGCGATGCTTGTAGAGCCAGTAGAAGTCCCAGCCCTGAATCAGCTGGTACGTGAACTCGGTGAAGCTCATGCCGTCGCGGTTCTCACCGGTCAGCCGGTTCTTCACCGAGTCCTTCGCCATCATGTAGTTGACGGTCAGGTGCTTGCCGGCGTCGCGGATGAAGTCGAGGAAGCCGATGTCCTTGAACCAGTCGTAGTTGTTCACCAGCTCCGCGCCGTCACCCGAAAAGTCGAGGAAGCGCTCGAGCTGCTTCTTCTGCCCCGCGAGGTTGGCCTGCAGCGTGTCGGTCGACAGCAGCGAGCGCTCTTCGGACTTGAGCGACGGGTCGCCGATCATGCCGGTGGCGCCGCCCATCAACGCGAACGGCTTGTGACCGGCCTGCTGAAAGTGCAGCAGCGTCATCACCTGCACCAGGTTGCCGACGCCCAGTGAATCGGCCGTGGGGTCGAAGCCGATGTAGCCACTGACGCGCTCGGAGTTGAGCAGCTTGTCGGTGCCGGGCATCGAATCGTGGAGCATGCGGCGCCACGTGAGTTCCTGAATGAAATCTGTCTTCACGATGGTCCTTCGCTACGGCGCGGCGCGCGCGTTTGCAACGCAAGACGCGCCGCCAGCGTGGCGACTGACCTTCACGAAATCGGCAGCGTGACGAAGAACGTGCTGCCTTCACCGGGCGTCGACTCGAGCTCGATGTGCCCACCGTGCCGGGCCACCAGGTTCTGCACGATGGACAGGCCCACGCCCGAGCCGCCCTGGTACGCGTCGGCCGGGTGCAGGCGCCGGAAGATCTGAAACACCTCCGACTGGCGCTCGAACGGAATGCCGATGCCATCGTCCTTCACGAAGATCTGCACCGTGCCGGGCTGCGCGCCCTCGCGACTGCCCACCTGAATGCGCGGCGCCTTCTGGTCGGTGTACTTGAGCCCGTTGGCGATGAGGTTCGCGAACACCTCGCGCAGCATCGTGGGGTCGCCCTTCAGCGACGGGAGATTCGGCTCGACCTCGACGCTCGCGTTGGCGCTCCGAATCGCAGCGCCCTGCTCGACGAGCACGTCGGCGAACAGCTGGTCCAGCGACACCAGCTCCATGTTCATTTCGCGGCGGCCCGAGCGCGAGAAGCGCATGAGCGATTCGACCAGCTGGTACATGCGGTCGGTGATGCCGATGACCTGATCGACGTGCGCCCGCGCAGTCGCCGGCAGCTGCTCGCCCGCGTCGTCGATGATCCACGTCGCGAGATTGCGAATCGAACGAATCGGCGACTTCAGGTCGTGCGACGCCACGTGCGCGAACGCGTCGAGCTCCTCGTTCAACTGACGCAGGCGCGAGTTCATGCGCTCCATGCGCTCCGAGTGCTGGTACACCAGCTCGGCGAGCGTCACGCGCACGCGGCGCGCGGTCTGCAGCTCGGCCGCTTCCCAGGGCCTGGAGTGGAAACGCACGCTCTCGGTCCACGCCTCGAACGACTTGCGCGGTGACAGCCGCCCACTGCCGGCCTCCTGCACCACCGCCTTTTCAGGACGACCGGCCCACGTCACGGTGGTCGCTTCTTCGCCGCGCAACCACAGCAGCCACTCACCGCCGGTGCGCGTCAGCGGCAGCGCCACCACACCCGCGGCGTCGGCGCCGATGTCGGCCGCGCCGGGGTACTTCGAGTCCTTCAGGGAATCGGTGGCCCAGACGTCGAGCACGCCCTGCTCCGCGAGCCACCCGGTCAACGCGCGCAATTGTGATTCCGAAGGAACCCGGCCGCTGGTGAGCACCTTGTTCTTCGTCAGCACCACGAAGCCCGTGGAGTCGAGCGCCGACTCGAGCAACGAGGCCTGGTTCAGCAACACCGTCGCGGGCTCTTGATCATTCTGCGGTGGCAGCGCCGAGATGAACGCTTCACGCGCCGCCTGCCCACGGTCGCGCAGCCGCGCCGCGTGACGTTCGAGCTGCCGGCCCACGTGCAGCGACACCGCGCGCGAGAGGTGCTCACAGGACAGCCGCGCGTCGTACGAGAGCAACCGCGGGCCCGAGTAATGGTGACACGCGATGAGACCCCAGAGCTGGCCTTCGACCACCACCGAAATGGTGAGCGACGCGGTCACGCCCATGTTCGCCAGGTACTCGAGGTGAATCGGCGACGACGAGCGCAGCTCGGCGTGCACCATGTTGAGCGGCTCGTTGGTGCGCGGGTTGTTCACCGGCACCAGCGCCGACGCCACGGCCTTCGCGTCGATGATGCTGCGCGCGCGCTTCTGCACCATCGCCGCGCGCGCCTGACGCGGAATGTCCGTCGCCGGGTAGCGCAGCCCCAGGAAGGGCTCGAGCTTCTGACCCGGCGCGATGGTCTCGGCGAAGACCTCACCGCTGGCGTCACGCGCGAAGCGGTAGAACATCACGCGGTCGTAGCCCGAGAGCTTCTGCACGTCGTTGCACACCACGCGCGCCAGCTCTTCGAGAGAACCTGCGCGCTCCGCGCGATCGAGGCTCTCGCGCAGCAGCTCGGTGCGCTCCAGCGACAGCCCCTGCTCCGAGAGCTCCTGCTCGGCCTCGAGGATGAGCACGTCTTCGAACTGGTGCAGCAGCACGTCGAAGGGGCCGCTGGTGCCCAGCGTGTCGGTGCCGAGGTGACGCGCCGACGACGAGACGCCTTCCAACACCCGGCGCTGCACGCGCTCCATGGTGGTGGGCGAGACGAGCGCCGACAGCGGTTGACCGAGCAGCGAATCGACCTTCTTGCCTGCCAGCGTTTCGACCGTCTTCGAGATCTGCTCGATGCGCAGCGTCGTCGGGTCGAGCGCCACCAACACGCCGTGCGGCTGCACGGTGCCGGGAATGTGAATGGGTTCACGGTCGCAGTTGGAGAGATCGACTTCGAGCGTGGTGGTCATGCTGTACGTACCTCGTGCGCTTCGAAAAACGCCTGCAGTGCTTCGAACGTGGCCTGAGCGGCCGACACGGCCTGCCGCCGGGCCTCGTCGGTCGTGACGCCACGTTCCAGCGCCTCGAGAAAATGCTTCCACTTCGGGCCCGTGAGCTCGCCGTAGCCGCTCACGTAGCGCAGCGATTCATCGTGAATGCCGAGCGCCGACTTGAGCTCGCGCCGCAACACCTGGCCGCCCAGCGTCGAACCTTCGAGCACGTAGAGCACGCCGAGCTTCTCGGCGACCGTGTTCATGGGGAGCTGCGCGGTGAAGCGGCGGCGATGCTGCGCTTCGCCCAGGCTGGCGAGGTCGTGCCTGCCCGCGTCGGCGCGCGCGCGCGTGGGTAGGTCGTCGATCAACGCGCGCAGCTCGGGGTCAGCCAGGAGCGAGGGCTCGAGCGCTTCGTGAACGCTGGTGAGCGCCATCAGGTACTGCACGTACCGCGCGCGGGTGGCGTTCGCGCCAGTGAGGTTCATCGCCGTTTCGAGCGAGCGATGCGCGTCGGCCGTGCCGGTCTTCAGTGCCTCCCGAACGGTGGAGTGCGCCGCGGTCATAAGAAGCACGGAGTACCCCACATCGGACCGTTGAGCACTCTTCCGTACGCGCGGGTGGTTACCGCCCGGTGCCAGCCAACGGGCCGTCACACCCAGCGCTGCTGGCCCCGCAAGTCGAGGCTCAAGCGGCCGGTGCGCATGGCGATGAGCTCGCCCACGAACAGCACCGCGAGCGCGCCGCACGCGAGCCCCGCGGCGATGACGAGCGACTGCGGTTGCACGTACGTCGCGATGCCCAGCAGCGCCCACGACATCACCGCCACGAACGAGAGGTTGCGGCGCACCAGGCCCATCACCATACCCAGCGCCAGCGCGACGGCCACGAGCAGCAGCGACCAGCTCAACGGCGTCAGCGGCGCGCCGTTCCACCGCACCACGGTGTGCAGCCACTGCGCCGTGTTGAGAATCACCGCCGCGCTGACCCAGCCCAGCATCACGCCGAACGGTACGCGCACCAGCCACAGCGCCTTGCCGCTGCGGGCCGCGTCACCGAGCAACACCTCGATGGCGATGAGCGAGCCGAGCAACACGAGAATGGTCAGCCACGCAGCGGTGAAGTGCAGGTTGGTGAAGAGCAACACCCACACACCGGTGCACGCACTGGCGATGGCGGTGAACGGGCCGATGCGACGCAGCGCCGGGTTGGTGCGTTGCGAGGGCAGCGCCTGGAAGACCGCGTAGCCGATGAGCCCCAGGAAGATGAGGTTCCACACCATGAACGTCCACCCCGAGGCGGCCAGCAGCGGCTCGGTCTGCCGCGCGACTTCACCGTTCTTCGGGCCGTTGAAGGCGTTGATGATGATGGCGGTGGGAATGATCAGCAGGTTGGCGAGCTGACGAACGCGGTCTTTGACGAGGGTGCTCATGGCCCACCGCCAGAAGCATCAGCGATGCCGTGGTGTGGTTTCGGCAACTTGCAGTGCCGCCACACGCAAGAACGCCACAGTCGGTGGCGTCGACGTCACGCGTGCGCGCGGCGCAGGGCCACGGCGCGCAGCAGCGTGAAGACCGAGAGCGCCATCAGCCCCGCCAGCGCGTTGAAGCCCACGTCACGCAGGTCGTAGTAGCGGTTGGGCAGCAGCGCCTGAATGCCCTCGTCGAGCCAGCCGGCAGCGACGGTGAAGAGCGCCGCGACGCTGAAGCGTCTGGGCGTCGACCACGCCTCCGGCGTCGAGAGGAACGCCAGCACGCCGACGGCGCCGTACTCGAGGAAGTGGAGCTTCTCTTCGGGGCTCGACAGCGGCCAGATGACGGCCGCGTAGAGCGCAGCAGCGATGAGCACCATCAGCACCACGCGCGGCCTGCGGAGCCCGGGGTGCTTGAGGATCAACGTCACCACCGCGACCGCGGCGAGCACGAAGGCGCCGGCCACCATCATTCGCAGCAGGCCTGCGCCGCGAATGAACTCGGTGATGCGGCGGGCGACAGAGAGCGTCGAATAGATGCCCAACAGCAACAACGTCAGCGCGATGCGCGCGGTCTTCTGAGTCACCGCTCGGTCAAACCAGACAAACAACGAGCGAGGAATGTGGTCAGACAGCCACGGCTCTCATGCATTTCCCATGGCCTGCAGCGAGACCTCTTCGAAATCGAGCTCCTGCTCCACGCGCTGAAAGGCTGCATCACCAATCGTGCCGTCGGCGCGCAGCGCGAGCAGCTTCTGCCGTTCAGCCGACGTGGCGACGGCGATGACCGTCGCGTCTGCCTCGGTCTGCTGCTGCCGAACTTCCCCGGCGAGGTCTGCCGATTGGGTCTCGGCGCGGGCCAGCAAGACGGAGTAGCGCCGCTGCATGACGTCGTTCATGTCGCCGCGCGGGTCGAGCGACAGGCTCGGCGTGCCCGGCATCAACGCCAGCGCCGCACCGGCCAGCGCCACCACCGCCGGGTACGGAGCACCGATGCGCCGCGACACCATCGACAGCAGCGCACCACCGAGCAGCAACGCGATGACGATTTCGAACACCAGCATGCGGCGAAGAGATACGCCGACCCGACCGTCAAGCAAATCGACACGCGGCGCATGCCACGTTCAGGAAATCTTCACGACGTCGCGGGGCGGCGCACCTTGCTGACGAGCTTCTTCACCAGCTCCACCACGACGAACACCACGAGGCCCACGGCCACGCCCACCAGCGCTTCGACCACGTTGCCGAGCAGCTCGCCCCCGGTGTTGTCGGGCATCACCTTCTCGATGAAGTGGTGCACCGGCGTCACGTTGTGCACGAAGAGCCCGCCACCCACGAGGAACATGGCGATGGTCCCCGCGATGGACAGGAACTTCATCAACACCGGCGCGCTGCGCACCATGAGCCCGCCGACCCGCTTCGCGAACGCGCTCGCCTTCTTCGACAGGAACAGGCCGACGTCGTCGAGCTTCACGATGCCGGCCACCAGGCCGTACACCCCCACGGTCATCAGCAGCGAGATGGCGACCAAGGTCACGACCCGCAGCGTGAACGACTCGTCGGCCACGGTGCCGAGCGCGATGATGATGATCTCCGCCGAGAGGATGAAGTCGGTGCGGATGGCGCCCTTCACCTTCTGCTTTTCGAGCGCCACGAGGTCGATGGTCTCGTCGGTGACCGCGGCCGCGTGATGCTTCTTCGATTCCGCGTCTTCACGGCGCGACTTGAGCGCGTGGGCGATCTTCTCGACGCCCTCGAAGCACAGGAACGAACCGCCGATGAGCATCAGCGGCGCGACGAGCCAGTGCGCGAACTGGCTGATCAACAGCGCGAGCGGCACGAGAATGGCCTTGTTGACGAGCGAGCCCTTCGCCACCGCCCACACCACCGGCAATTCGCGGTTGGCGGTCACGCCGCTGACCTGCTGTGCGTTGAGCGCGAGGTCGTCACCGAGCACCCC
This sequence comes from Archangium gephyra, assembly GCA_003243425.1. Taxonomy (GTDB): domain Bacteria; phylum Myxococcota; class Myxococcia; order Myxococcales; family Myxococcaceae; genus Archangium_A; species Archangium_A gephyra_A. The sequence continues at coordinate 84,178 of QFQP01000027.1, forward strand.
GGCGGTCTTCTTGGCGGCGACCTTGGTCAACAAGGCGACGTCATCGAGCGCGGAGGCGATGTCGTCGAGCAGCAGGAACAGACTTGAGGCCATGGAGCGCTCCTCATCATGTCGACGGGGCGAATGCGCCACACAAGCGCTATGAGCCGCGCCATGAGCCCGCTCCGCGACGTGGTCATCGTCAGTGCCGTTCGTACGCCCATCGGTCGTCTCAACGGAGGTCTGGCCAGCGTTCGCCCCGACGACCTCGCGGCGCTGGTCATCGCCGAAGCGGTCAAGCGGGCCGGCGTCGAGGGCAAGGAGCTTGAAGAGGTGGTCTTCGGCTGCGCCAACCAGGCCGGCGAGGACAACCGCAACGTGGCGCGCATGGCGACGCTGCTCGCGGGGCTGCCGAACACGGTGCCAGCGTTCACCGTGAACCGGCTGTGCGCGAGCGGGCTGGCGGCCATCAACCAGGCGGCGCGCGCCATTCGGGCCGGGGAAGGCGACGTCTACGTGGCGGGCGGCGTCGAGAGCATGACGCGCGCGCCGTATTCGCTGCCCAAGAACTCGCCGGGCGGCAACGTTACCGCGTACGACACCGCGCTCGGCTGGCGCTACCCGAACCCGAAGCTGGCGGCCCTCTTCCCGCTGGAGGCGATGGGTGAGACCGCCGAGAACATCGCCGAGCGCACCGGCATCACGCGTGAAGACCAGGACAAGTTCGCGCTGCAGAGTCAGACTCGCGCGGTGGCGGCGATGAACGAAGGCCGCTTCGCCGAAGAAATCGTTCCTGTGCCTATCGCCGGCAAGAAGGGCGCGACCGATTTCTTCTCGGTCGACGAGCACCCGCGCGCCGAAAAGAAGGGCGAGACGTACGAAGTGGCGACCGACCTCGCGCAGCTGGGCAAGTTGAAGGCCGCGTTCCGCACCGGCGGCACGGTGACCGCCGGCAACTCGAGCGGCCTCAACGACGGCGCGGCGGCGCTGGTGCTGATGTCGCGTGAGCGCGCGAAGTCACTCGGTCTCGAGCCGTTGGCCACCTGGCGCGCCTCGGCAGCACACGGCATCGACCCGCGCGTGATGGGGCTCGGGCCGGTCGACGCGACCAGGAAGGCGTTGTCACGCGCAGGCCTGACGTTGAAGGACCTGGGCCTCGCGGAATTGAACGAGGCATTCGCGGTGCAGGCGCTCGGGGTGCTGCGCGCGCTCGGTCTCTCGGAAGAAATCTCGAACGTGAACGGCGGCGCCATCGCGCTGGGTCACCCGCTCGGCTGCTCGGGCGCGCGCATCGTCACCACGCTGGTGCACGAGATGAAGCGCCGCCAGGTGACGCACGGCCTGGCCACCTTGTGTGTCGGCGTCGGTCAAGGCGAAGCGACGATTCTCACCCGCGAGTAGTCGCCAGCCGCGCCGGCTACTTCAACTGCACCATCGCCCGGGGCTCGCCTTCGAGCTCCGCGGTGCCCGTCACGCCCGGCTTCAAGTCACCCTTCGCGTTGTCGAACATCGCCTCGGCGAGGCCGCCCTTCGCGTCACCGTCGAAGGCCACGCGCTTCTTCCCCCTGGGCAGCACCAGCGTGACGACCTGCCCACGCTTGATGACCTCACCGTCGGGCTGCTTCACCACCGCCTTCAACTTCGAGCTGTCTTCGACCGCGCCGACGCTGGCGCCGGCCGTCACCGTCTTCCCCACCTCGATGGCCGGCGTGAAGGCCCCCGCCACCGGCGCGACGATGGTCGGCTGCGCGAGCTGCGAGTTCACCGACTCCAGCACCACGTTCAACTCCTGCAGCGGCTTCTCGAGCTCGAATGCGGGCTTCGGCAGCGCGGCCTTGGCCTTCTCGACGGCCACCTCCGCGGCCTTCACCTTCTTCGCCGCGGCGACCTTCTTCTTTCCCTTCGCCTTCGCCAGCGCGGTCTGCGCGGTCTTCAACGCTGCCTGCGCCTTCACCAGGTTGGTCGCGGCGTTGGGGTTCGGCGGCGCCTGCAGCTGCTTCGTCAGCGAGGCGATCTGCTTCTCGATGTCCTGCTTGCGCGCTTCGAGCGGCGCGAGGTCGTACGTCGCGAGCACCGCGCCCTTGTTCACCATGCCCGCAGCGGTGACCTCGCTGAACGCGCCTTCGCGCGGCGCTGTGACCTCGACCTTCGCGTGCGGCACCAGGGTGAACGAGCTCGTCACGGTGCGCGGCAGCGGCACGAAGAGCACGACCGCTCCGAGAATGAGCACCAGCACCAACGCGACGACGATGGAGCGTCTGAACATCGTGCGGTGATGATGTCACGCAGGCGCGAACGGCGCCCGATGAAGCACGTGGTAGTGGTGGTGCGTGCTCTCGTAGAGCGTGAGGCCGTCGACCGTGAAGCGGGTGCCGGTGAAGTCACGGAGCTCCTCGCTCAACGGCTCGAAGAACCCGTCGGTGTGCGCCCGCGCGAGGGTGAGGTGCGGCCGGTAGTCGCGCACCTCGAGCGCTCCCAGCGAGGTGGCGGCGTCGGTGTGCAGCGCCTGCAGCGCCTCGAGCGCCCCGTCGATGCCCAGCCACAACACCGAAGGCGCCCGCGCGGTGATGAACGTGCCGGCCCCGCGAAGGCCGAGCTCGAAAGGCCGGTGGCGCGCGGCCAGGGCGTCGACGAGGGGGAGCAACCCGGCGATGCGCGCTGCTTCAGGGTTGCCGAGGAACTGCACGGTGACGTGGAGCTTCTCGGGCGGCAGCCACTTCGCTTCGAAGCGGGGGCGCACCGCGTCGATGAGCGTCTGCACTTCAAGCCGGGCAGAAGCCGAGAGGTCGATGGCGACGAAGGCGCTCATGCCAGAGACAGTGCCCGGTATACGCTCGCCAACCCATGCCTTTGAACCGCGACACGACCGAGTTCGAGGATTTCCACACGCAAGTCGCAGTTCGGGTGAAGGGCTTCCGCCCCGTGAACCAGCGACCGCACGTGCTGGAGACGAAGAAGCGGGGCGAGCGCTTCGTGCTCGACGCCGACAGCCTGGTGCTGGGCCGTGGCGACAAGGCGACGCTGCTGCTCGACAGCGAAGAAGTGAGCCGCGCGCACGCGAAGCTGACGCGCAACGAAGGTGAGTACACGGTGGAAGACCTGGGCAGCCGCAACGGCATTCTGCTCAACGGGCTGCGCGTGCACTCGGCGGTGCTGCGCGACGGCGACGAGCTGCAGCTGGGTGACGTGGTGCTGACGTACCGAGAGGGGACGTGAAGTGAGCGACATCTTCGTTCGCTTCTGGGGCGTGCGCGGGTCGATTCCCACGCCGGGGCCGAGAACGCGCCGGTATGGCGGTAACACCTCGTGCGTGGAAGTGCGCGTCGACGACACGCTGCTCATCTTCGATGCCGGTACGGGCCTGCGAGAGCTGGGCGTGCACCTGATGCGCGGGGCTCCGAAATCGCTGACGGTGCATTTGTTTCTGTCGCACCCCCATTGGGATCACATTCAGGGTTTTCCGTTCTTCGGGCCGGCGTATGCGAAGAACACGACGCTGTATGTGTATGGCCCGAAGGGCGATGACAAGAATTACCAATTGTTGTCTGGGCAGATGTCGAACGCGTACTTCCCGGTGAGGTTCTCGGACCTGGGCGCGAAGATTCTGTCGCGGAGCTTCGCGGGCGCGTCGGTGACCATCGACGACGTGAAAGTGACGAGCTTCGGCCAGAAGCACCCCGGCGGGAGCATGGGGTTCCGCGTCGAACATGACGGCCGCAGCGTGGTGTTCGCGACCGACAGCGAGCTGGACCAGTTGTTGGTCGACCCCGACATCGTGACGCGCGACGCGTCGGCGCTGCGCGAGCTGCCGGACGAACTGGTGCAGGCAGTTCAGAACGCGGACCTGCTGGTGGCCGACGCGCAGTACACCGACGCGGAGTACGCGCAGAAGGTCGGCTGGGGTCACCCGCGCGCGACGACGGTGGTCGATCTGGCGGCGCAGGCGGGTGTGCGGCGGTTGGCGCTCACGCACCACGACCCGATGCACGGCGACCGGGATGTCGACATGATCGTTCTCGAGTGCGTCGAGCGCGCCGAGGGGCACGGGGTGGAGTTGGAAGTGTTCGCGGCGCGCGAGGGTGTGACGCTGAAGGTGTAGCATTGGCGCGGGGGTGGCCGGATGGCGTTGACACGGTCGGAAAACATGGCGCGCATCAAGGGCGCGAACACGCGGCCCGAACTCGCGCTGAGGAAAGAGCTGACGCGTCGCGGGCTCCGATACCGACTTCAGTATCGAATTGAAGGTGTTCGCGTAGACATCGCGTTTCCATCGCGGAAGCTCGCGGTGATGATCGACGGGTGCTTCTGGCACGGGTGTCCTGAGCACTACGTCCATCCGCGCGGCAACTCTGCGTTCTGGGACAAGAAGCTGAGAGAGAACGTCGATCGTGATCGACGACAGACGCTGAAACTCCGCGCCAACGGTTGGACCGTCGTGAGGCTCTGGGAGCACGAAGTACTTGAGTCGGTCACGCGGGCCGGCGAACTCGTCGTTCGAGGAACTCAGCGGCGAGTCCAGCCGCGAGTTGTCGCGGTGGAGCACCTCGGCACTGGGCGTGAGGAGCGCTGGACGCTGGAGGAACTGCTCGACGCGTCGCGCGCACGAACAGAGCAACGAATTCGGAACACGCGGAAGCTGGGGCGTATCCGCGCGGAGAAGGAGACGAAATGACAGACCGATGCTGGCGATTTCCTCCGTCCAATGGCGGACAGAAGTATGGCCTGAACAACGCGGGTATCGCGATGTTCTCGAATGACAGCATTCGATCGATGGCACGTGAGGTGATCCAGAACAGCATCGACGCGCGCGCGCCTAGCGAGCAGGCGATCCATGTGACCTTCACTCTGCTTCACATTCCAACTGCGAGCGTGCCGGGCATCGCTCAACTCGCCGAGCACATCGAGCGCTGCCGCAGATACACGGCAGAGAGCTTCAGGGATGACGAGGCGAAGTACGAAGAGAACGGACGTCTCACGTTTGAGTGGGCGACGAAGATCCTGAAGGGCCCAACCATTCCTGTTCTGCGTGTACGCGACGAACAGACGACAGGTCTTGAGGGCGATGACAACACGCCGAACTCAGCCTGGGATCGCCTCGTACGACAGCAAGGTTCGCCGGGAATGCATGGTGACGGCGGCGGCTCATACGGAATCGGACAACTCGCCCCTTTCGCGCTCTCGAGGCTTCGAACCGTCTTCTACGGAACGCGCACAGCATCCGGCTTTGGTTTCATCGGAAAATCCATCTGGCGCTCGGTACCGAGTGACGGAGACTGGCTGCAGAACATCGGGTTCTACGGCAACGACGCAAAGCTCGGCGTCGAGAGGCTCACAGATCCAAACGAGATCCCTGAAGCCTTACGCCGCGACACGATCGGCACGGACCTCTTCCTGCTTGGCTTCGACCCTCGACTCGCTGTTGACGACGCGAAGCCGATTCCTTGGCATCAGTTGGTTCTCGACGCGGTACTCAAGAACTTCTTCGCGGCGATCGCTTTGGGTCGACTCAACGTCACCATCGACGTTTCGGCCGGAAACAAGCTGATGCTCAACGCCAGCACACTGGAACGCGAATTCGACGCAAGAATCGCCGCAGCACAAGCCGAGAACACGAAGAACACGAAAGGTTCGAAGAAGGAGATTCAGGACAACCTTCTCTGGCCGCGTCAGTACGTCCGCGCACTACGAGAGACAGACCCCAACCTGAGGTTTGAGACCGAAAGCCCTCGACTCGGGAAGATGCAGCTCTTCGTCACTCGAGACGATGACGGCTCATGCAAGGTCGCTCATATGCGCGCTCCACTGCTGCTCGTGCACGAGCGGACACTCAACGTGCTCTCCAAGTACGCGGCCGTGTTCATCTGTGAGGACCCGAAAGGAAACGGACTGCTTCGAAAATTCGAGGGTCCAGAGCATGACAGCTGGACGAAGAAGGTACCGGGACGAGATGTCGTAGTCGCAGAGGTGAACAAGTTCATCCGCGACAAACTCGAGTCCTTGCTGAGTTCGACAGCTCAGGAAGAGCAAGATGTCGAGGGGCTTTCCGACTACCTGCCTGAAGACGCGCCGGCCTCGCCGTCGGCCGTGAAGGGCGCCATCAAGGTCACGCAGCGAATCGCTGATGCTGAAAGTGGTAAGAGAGAGCCCAAGCCCGGGAAAAAGGCCGTGCGAACGCATCGCCAGATCCCTCCCGTGCGCGCCGCTCCTGTTGACGCCAACGACTTGGGCTCGGACCCCGGAGATGGCGTCGACGGAACGAGCGGGAAAGAAAACGATCAGTCAGACGGTACGCGAGGGAACGGAAACGAACAGGGCGACGGCCGAGGCAATCGCGGGGACGACGGCTCGACCCGACCGCGCATAAGGCCCGGCGACGTTCGATTCCGCTCTTGGTTCGTGAATCCAGACGAAGGCACTCGCGTGGTCGTGACGTCGAGCCGCACCGGTAATGCAACCCTTCGACTGCGTGCTGTTGGCGAAGACACTGCCTACGACCTTGAAAATCTCGCGCTCGAAGACATCGCAACCGGTGAACGGTTTGATGCAGCGGACTCGGTGTTGTCGAGTGTTCCATTCACCAGGAATCAGACACGGAACTTTCGTCTCATCGTGACGCCGAATCGCAGGATGGGTTTGTCGTTGGAGGTGGTCGATGGCACGTAAGGCGGCGTCTCTTCCACATCCGGTCGTCGGCGTAGGGGACGACGCGTTCGGCGAACTCTCAGCGTCTACGCCGGACGTCGATGTGTCGAGTCAGACCACGACCATCTCGATCAATGAGCTGCGCTGCACAAACGAAGCGATCGATTCGCTTCTGAACGATGGCGGTGCCGAATTCGTCGTGCGCATCGAGTGCGGCTCGACGTTCTTTCGCCGTGTGTGGAAGACGGCAAATCACAGCCTGGACATCAGCGTCGGAAGCGGAGAACTCCAAGGCACCGTCGAGGTGACCATAGACGTCGCGGCTCGGCGCACTCTGGATTCGTATCGGCCCACGCGTCTGCATGCAGACTACGGCGACGCGTCTTTCACGATTGAGACCGGCTCCATTCTCGCGACCGGCCTCTACTTCTATTTCGATGTTCACGACTCGTTCGATCCGCTCTCAGGTAACGCAGCGTCGCTGTTCCGAATCCGCTCGAACGAGACAGACGACGAACCGATGAGCGTGGTGTGCGATGCGGAGAATCACGTCATCATCAAGCTCTCAAAGAGCGAATTGACCCAATACGAGAAGGTGAAGCAGCACCACGTGGGTGTCATCCATACCGGATTGGTCTTCCCAGCCCTGATCGAAGCCATCAACTCGTTGAGAAGTTCTGATCAGCAGGCGTTGCTGCCGTGGCAACTCAGGCTCAGGCAGATCCTCGATGACGCAGCCATCGGCGACGAGACTTCGGCGATCACCGCCGCATCGATCGTTCTGAAACGGCCTTTCTACCGAGCAGCAACACACGTGCTCGCCAAAATGGATGAGTCGAATGAGTGACTCCAACCTGCAACTGCGTGTCGTCAACGCCGAGGCGCTCGACGACCTTCGAGTCACGATTCACGAGCGACTTAATGCCTATCGAGCCGCCGGCAATTTGGTGTTGGCCGACGAGCAGACGCTGCCGACGCCATATGTTGTGTCGGTACCGCCGAACCTCGTCATCACGAATCGGAAACGACCAGCAGATAACGACGTCGAGAACGCCATTGCGCTGCATCGTTGGCTCGCGGGTGTGTTCGCGTCGCCGCGAGATGCTCGAGACAATCGCCTCTGGACCTGGCTCGCTCACGTCATCTTTGCGGACTACTGCCGCGCGCGTTGGCCGATTCCGACTGACGAGAAGAAGGCCCTGAACAGCGTCCGTGACCACTGGTTTCTTCTGGGGCAAGGCCGTGGGTCCGTTGGTCGTCATGCATTGGCCCGTCTCTGGTGGGCGGCCGAGGCGACGTTCGACCCTCAGCGCGTCGACCCCTTGTTCGAGCAGGCGGCGGATGCCGACCCATACTTCTTCACTCGGCTCCTGCTTGGCACCCAGAACGCCCATTTGCAGATCCGAGATCGGTCGTTCGGTAGCAGTAGCCGCGTTCTGCTCGCGGCACTCGAATCGCTTCGCCACTTCAGGAACAGTCGCGGGTCGATCGACAAAGGCGCCGCGTGGCTTGGCCGCGAACTGAACATTGTGAGTCGGTATCGCGACTTGGATGGGCTGGCGTCTACGACTCTCGTCTCACTGTGCGACTCTCTGCTCAGCCTGCCTGGAGCGCCGCCCAAGGGCGGAGAGGGGTCGGTTGTCAGCCCTCCAGGGTAGGAGTAGGTCCTCCCGATCTTTCGAGGACTTCATGCCGAGCGCCAACTTCAGATTCATTGATCTCTTCGCCGGCATCGGCGGCTTCCGCTTGGGGCTTGAAGCCGCTGGCGGCGAATGCGTGTTCGCGTCGGAGTGGGACGCCTACGCGGCCAAGACCTACGCAGCGAACTTCGGCCACACGCCAGATGGCGACATCACCAAGATCGACCCGGCATCCATTCCGGACCACGACGTTCTGACTGCGGGATTCCCCTGCCAGCCGTTCAGCATCGCTGGTGTCTCAAAGGCCAATGCCCTCGGCCGAAGCCACGGCTTTGCGCACCCTACGCAGGGCACGCTCTTCTTCAACGTTCGCGAGATCATTCGCGTGAAGAGACCTCAAGCATTCATCTTGGAGAACGTGAAGAACCTCGTCTCTCACGACAAGGGCAACACCTTCCGCGTCATCATGCAGACCCTCCGCGATGAGCTCGGGTACCACGTGGAGGCTCAGGTTCTCGATGCGAAGAAGCTGGTCCCTCAGCATCGCGAGCGGATCTACATCGTTGGTTTCAGGAAGAACGTCGGCTTCAAATTTCCGGTTTTGAGGGACCGACGCCCGAAGTTGGCCGACATCCTTGAGACCGATGTCGACAAGAAGTACACGCTCACGCCGAACCTCTGGGCCTACCTGCAGGCGTACGCGGAGAAGCACAAGAAGGCAGGCAATGGGTTCGGGTTCGGTCTCGCGTCGCCCGACGGCACAACTCGCACACTCAGCGCCCGCTACTACAAGGATGGCTCCGAGATCCTTGTGCCGCAGGGGCCGCGAAGAAACCCACGTCGCCTTACGCCGCGCGAGTGCGCCCGTCTGATGGGGTTCCCGGATGGGTTTCAACTGCCGTGCAGCGATATGCGCACGTACAAGCAGTTCGGTAACTCCGTCGTCGTGCCAGTCGTCAAAGCCGTCGCTCGAGCCGTCGCTCAGCACATCGAGCCGCGTCAATCTGAACTGAATCTCGCAACGACGAGTCGCGACGCTGCATGAGCAACTCGGGGGTGGAGGATTGGCTCCTCGAAGCTGCGGGCTCCGAACGCGTCTGGTTCGTGAAACGCCTGTCCGCAAACGACACGGGTGCGACCGGATCGCACCAAGTTGGAATGTACCTTCCGAAGCAGGCGGTTCGGGTTCTCTTTCCCGGATTGCTCGAAGAGAAGAGCGCAAATCCGAAGCGCGACTGCTTCGTGAAGTTCGGCTCGCATGCGAGCGAGGCCGACACCGCGGTGACCTTCTACAATCAAAGAACGCGCAACGAAGTGCACATGACGCGTTGGGGCGGAAAATCGTCGCCCATCCAAGACCCCGATCAGATGGGCGCGCTTCTTGTACTTTCGTTCCCGCAGCACGTCGGCGCGCCAAGAGAAGCGATGGCTTGGCTCGCACGCACGCCCGAAGAAGAGGACACATTAGAAGCCATCTGCGGAGACGTACTTCCCGGAGACGGGCGTCTCTATTTCCTCAGCGGTGAACACGTAGTCGCGCCCGGGAGGAGTTCGTGCTGGCTCAGCCCCGCGGAGATCAAACCAGAGTGGAAGAAGGAGTTCCCCAGCACTGAGACGTTGATGCGGCTGGCAATCGAACGTCGTCCACAGGCTACGACCATGAAGGTCGACCGGCGACTGATGGAACGGCGCGCGTGCGAGGAGCAGATCTTCTTCTCGGTGGAGGAGGCGTGCGTTCTTCCGTCGCTGAAGAACGGCTTCACAAGCATCGACGCGTTCATCCGCAGCGCGTTGAGCGTCACCAATCGCCGGAAGTCCCGTGCCGGGAAATCACTCGAACTGCACGTGCGGCAAATCCTTCAAGAAGAACAGGTCAAGTTCACGCACAACGCGATCACCGAAGGTCAGAAGCGACCAGACTTCATATTTCCCACCATCGACGACTACCTGAACCCACGGTTCCCAGCGGAGAAGCTGCGCATGCTTGCCGTGAAGACAACGTGCAAGGACCGCTGGCGTCAGGTCATCAACGAGGCGAATCGGCTGGCGCAGCACAAGAAACACCTCCTGACGCTTCAGGAGGGCGTCTCAGTCACGCAGTTCAGCGAGATGCGCGACGAGAACATCCAACTTGTGGTCCCTGCGTCTCTGCTGAAGAAATTTCCGCCGAAGATTCGTCCGGAACTCATGGTGTTCGGTGACTTCATCCGTGAGGTCAGGTCACTTGTCAGGGGTGCGTGATACCTCCATGAACCATGGGCAAATCGACCGAGACGACGTGTCCCGCTGCAATCCGTACACGCGCTGACGCTGTACAGCTTTGGAAGCACCTGCTCGCGCGTGGCATCTCGTTTCACTGGGAAGACGCGCCTGCTGAATGGGTCGATCATTCCGGCAAACGCGTGCTCTCGCGAACGGAAGCGATGACCATCGAACGGCTCTTCAATGAAGTCATCGGACTCCATGACGACCGCTGCTACACCGACGCGATTCGTCTGCTGAAGCGCGCCACTGTGCACGGCCTCGAATCGATCCACTGATTCGCCCGCGAGGTTTTCTGCCCCGCGCGCGCTCACCCACTCGGCGTTACACCCGCGCGCATGAAAACCACCCTCCTCGCTGCACTCCTCGCGACGTCTGCTTCCGCGGCCGTCGTTCAGAAGAAGGTCGCCTACGAGCTCGACGGCGCGAAGTACGAGTCGGTCCTCGTCTTCGACGACGCCAGCAAAGACAAAAAGCCCGGCGTGCTCCTCGTGCCCAACTGGCTCGGCATCAACGAAGCCAACCTGAAGCAGGCCGAGCTCGTCGCTTCACGCGGCTACGTCGTCTTCGTCGCCGACGTCTTCGGCCTCACCGGCCGCCCCGCCGACATGGCCGCCGCCGGCAAGGTCTCGGGCGCGCTCAAGGAAAACCGCCCGCTGCTGCGCAAGCGCGTCACCAGGGCCTTCGACGTCTTCCGCGCGCAGAAGAACCTGCCCGTCGCCGACAAGCAGTACGCCGCCATCGGCTTCTGCTTCGGAGGCACCACCGCCCTCGAGCTCGCGCGCACCGGCGCTCCGCTCGCCGCGGTCGTCTCGTTCCACGGTGGCCTCGGCTCGCCCACGCCCGCCGACGCGAAGAACATCAAGGGCAAGGTGCTCGCCCTTCACGGCGCCGACGACCCGTACGTGCCCGCCGAAGAGGTCGCCTCGTTCGAGAGCGAAATGCGCGCCGCGAAGGTCGACTGGCAGCTCGTCGCCTTCGGCAACACCGTGCACAGCTTCACCGACGTCGACGCGAAGCAGGCCGGCCAGGCCGACTACAACCCCACCTCGGCGAAGCGCGCGTACAGCCTGATGGACGCGCTGTTCGCCGAGGTCTTCCGCTGACGCCGACTCACTCGAAGGCGACGCCGCGGAACACGAAGCCCGGCGCCGCCGTCACCACCAGCTGCGCCACCGGCACGTTCAGGTTGTCGTCGAGCCAGCGGTACACCGCCGTACCCGTCGAGCAGAGCACCACCACGCCCGCCGCCGTCTGCTTCGCAGCGACCGAGGTGCACGCGCCGCTCGAGGCGCTGAAGGCCTGATTGGCCGTCCACGACGTGCCGTTGAAGTTGAAGCTCTGCAGCGAGCCCGTGTCGGTCGCGAGGTACAGACGGTCGGGCCCCACCGGCGGCACCAGGTCGAGCAGCGTGAAGTCATTGGCCGCGACCGTCGCGCCCACGCCGTTGAACGGGCTCGCCGTCGTCGCCGCCTGCGGCAACCCCGCGCCAATCGAATACACGCGCGTGCCGACCGGGTTCGCGCTCGCTGCGGTCGACGCGTAGAGCTGGCCCTGGAAGATCTTCACCGAGCGCACGTTGCTCACGCCGCTGAAAACTTCGGCCGTGGTGGGTGAACCCGCGGCCGCGTAGCGCACGCCCCCGGGGGTGCCCGCGCCGCCGAACCAGAAGCCCGTGCCGTCGACGCTCGCCACCACGCGCACGTTGTTGGCGATGTACCCGTCGGAGAACGCGGTGCTGGTGTCGATGCCGCCATCGTCGGCCACCCACGCGCCCACGCGCTGAATGCCGGCGTCGGCCACCACCGACCCGTAGCCCGGCGACACCGCGTAGCCACCGAGCGCCCAGCCGCCCTGCCCGCGCGTCAGCTGACCTTCCGACGTCGCAGAGCCCGACACTGCAAACGCACGGTTGGTGCCGTTCACCGCCGTCGGCAACGCGATGGAGCGCTGCACGGCGCCCGTGCTGACGAGGCGGTACTCGAGCGTCACCGGCGTCGACGCGTTGCTGAGGCCTCCGTCGGCGCTCTGGCCGGGGCCGACGTTCACCACCACGAACTGCAGTTCAACGCCCGCGTCGAGGGTGACGCCCGCGTCGACGGGAACTCCCGCGTCGGGGGTGACGAACAGCGCGTTCACCTCGCCCGGCGTGCGCGCGGTTTCGACGAACGGGCCCGAGCCGTCGGGAATGCGGCCGAAGCTGCGGTTGGCCGCGTGCGAGCTGGCGGGAACGTCGAGGCGCAGCAGCACGTCGTTGGCAGGCGAGAGCAGGAAGAGCGACTCACCGTTGCCCGACAGCCCGAAGCCGAAGTTGATGCAGGTGCCGGTGAACGTGCCGCAGGTGGCGCCTTCGTAGAAGAGCTGCCGCGCGCCCGACGCGACGACCGTGCCCGCCGGCAGCGTGACGGCGTCGGCGAGCTTGGGGCCGTTGGTGGCGCCGTCGAGGTCGGCGACCTTGAAGCCCGAGAGGTCGCGCGGCATCGCGTTGAGGTTGATCAACTCGAAGAAGTCACCGTTGCTCACCGCCACCTCGTTGAACGCGAGCCCTTCGATGCCCGCGTCGAAGCCCACACCCGCGTCCACCTCCACGCCCGCGTCGACCTGCACGCCGGCGTCGACCTGCACGCCTGCGTCGACCGGCGCGCCCGCGTCTGGCGTGACGACCACTTCGAGCTCGTTGGCGCGACCCGGCGTGCGCAGCGTCTGCACGAAGCTGCCCGCGCCATCGGGAATGCGCCCGAAGCTGCGGTTGGCGGCGTGCGGCGAGCCGGGAATGTCGAGGCGCTGCTCGACCACGTCACCGGGCGCCAGGAGGAACAACGACTCACCGTTGCCCGACAGGCCGTACGGAATGTTGAGGCAGCTCACGCCCGCGTCGCCGCAGCCGGTGCCTTCGGAGAAGAGCAGGAACGCGCCGGGCGCCAGGGTGGTGCCGGAAGGCACGGTGACCGCTTCGGCCAGCTTCGGCCCGCCCGTGGCGCTGTCGAGGTCGGCCAGCTTGTAGCCGGAGAGGTCGAACGAAGCGGCGCTCACGTTGAGCAGCTCGAAGAAGTCCCCGTTGCTCACGGCCACTTCGTTGAAGACCACCGGGGCCGCGCCGCCGTCGGGAAGCGCGGTGCCGGCGTCGGTGGTGACCATGCCCGCATCGGTGGTGGTACCGGCGTCGACCGGCATGAACTCCGCGTTGGGAAGACCGGGCGTGCGCGAGGTGACGCGGAAGGAACCCGTGCCATCGGGCAAGCGGCCGTAGCTCGCGTTGGCCGGGTGCGCGTCAGGCGGCACATCGGCGCGCAGCTTCGTGGCGCCCGTCGCGTCGACGAGGAAGATGGAGTCACCGTTGCCGGCCGACAGCCCGAAGGTGACCGTGAAGCACGACGTCACCTGGGTGCTGCCGCACGACGTCGACGGCCCCGCAGTGGTGCCTTCGGTGAAGAGCAGAATCGCGCCGGGCGCCAGCGTGGTGCCCGCGGGCAGCGTGAGCGCGTCTTCCAGCTTCGGGCCGTTGATGGCGCCGTCGAGGTCGGCCACCTGGAAGCCGGAGAGGTCGGCCGTGGTGCTGCCGGTGTTGATGAGCTCGAAGAAGTCACCGTCGCTGGTGGCCACTTCGTTGAGCGCGACGACGTAGTCGATGGTGCCGGTGCCGCCGCCGGTGTTGCCCGAGCCTCCACCGGTGCCGCCGCCGGTGCCGGTGTTGCTGCTGCAGATGCCCAGGCCGCACGTCTGCGAGCCCGCGCAGGCGATGCACACGCGACCACCGAGGCCGCACGCGTCGACCTCGGAGCCGGGGCGGCACTCGCCGTCAGCGTCACAGCACCCGGTGCTGCAGGTGGTGGCGTCACACGCGGGCTTCTCACAACCACTCAACGCAGCGAGCGCGAGGCCACCGGCGAGTCCGAAAATTCTCAAGCGCTTCATGTTCATTCCTTCCATCACTTCAGGGAGTCCACTGCGGCCAACGCAGCCGCATCACCACTCGAACTTCATGTGCGTCGACGCCGGGGAGCGCGGCGCGCGCGGCACCGAGCGTCAGCGTGCGCACCCAGGCCACGAAACCTTCGATGAAGAAGACGCTGCCACCGACGCCGACGAGGCCTTCGAAGACCGCGTCTTCCGCCGTGAGCGAGCGCTGGAACCACTGCGCGCGCGCGACCAGCTGCAGGTGTTCGAACAACGTTCCACGCACGAAGCCCTGCGCGAGCACGCCTTCACGCGTGGGGTCGGCCAGCAGGCCCTTCGCCCAGAACGCGTTGACGCCGGCACCGAAGTGCTGCGCGCTGTACTGAACGCCACCTCCGGCGCGCGTGGTCGGCACTTCGGGGAGCCCCGAGGTACCGAACGACGCGACGCCCAGCACCTCGAGCGGAATGTCGAGCGCAGCGAGGGGACGAATGAGCGCGGTGACGTCGACGTTCTTGCCGGGGTTGAGCTCGCGCGAGGTGTAGCCCTCGCCGTTGGTGACGGCCGCGCCGACCCAGCCGTAGCTCGCGGGCAGGTGAACGCGAAGAATGCCTCCGAAGTCGGCCGGTGCCAGCAGGCGGTGCTGTTCGAGCCCATCGGGCGTCAGCTCGCGGAAGCGGAAGCCGCGCTCCATTTCGGGGATGAGCAGCGTGGGAATGAGGCCGAGGCGCGCTTCGAGGAATCGCCACTGGTAGCCACCCCACGCTTCGCGCAACCGCAGCACCACGCTGTCGCCCTGCACGCCGATGAGCGCTCCACCGTTGGTGGCGTAGGCACCTTCGGCCAGCACGCGACCGCTGGCGCCCAACCAGTTCGCGTCGATTCCCACTTGCACACGCGGAACAGAGAAGACCGGCAGCGCGGGCCCCGCAGTCGGCATGCGCGCGGCGAACTCACCGAAGGCGTCGATGCGCGGCGTGAAGGTCGGCAGCGGCAGTGACTCGGCGACACCTGCGTCTGCTGCGCCGGCGTCGGCCTGCGTGAGGAACAACGAGAGAACGAGTGCGGAGATCATGGAGGACCGAAGACTTCGCGGGGAAAACCGGTGGGCAGCTCGCGCACGTCGGGCTGCACGCCGAGCGTGGGGCCGAGCGTCTCGAGCGCGTGGAGGAAGCGTTGGTGGTCGGCGACGAGCTCTTCCGACTGTACGAGCGCGAAGTTGGCCTGCTCGAGCGCGAAGCTCTCGGGGTCGCGGAGCAGCTGGGCGCGCACGTCGTCGATGGCCTCGCGGCTGCTGCCGGTGAAGTGCACGCGCGCGAGAATCGTTCCCAGCACGTGCGCGAGCTTCACGAGCTCGGCCTCCGAGGCGCGGGCGCCGGTGAAGCGTGAGGTGTTGATGCCCTTGTTCGCCTCCGATTCCGTGCGCACCTGCATGGGCAGGCCGCGCCACGCCGTCGCGTACCAACGCGGGTCGGCGTCAGGCCGGAACCACGCGCGGCGGAGCGCGGCTTCCACGCGGCTCGGGGCATCAGCGGCGACGGCATACGGGCGGAACCACGCGGCGGTCGGCGCCTCGGTGAGCTCCTTGAGCTCGACGATGAAGTCGTCGTCACGTGACTCGGTCGCGCCGTCGAGCAGCACGAGGAAACGCAGCCGCGGCCAACTGGCGACGCCGCTGCCGAACTGGCGGACCACGTCGAGAATCGCGCCGTGATCAGGGAGGCGGATCAGCAGTTCGGGGATCGACGCGAGCAGGTCTGGGTGCAGTGACTCGAGGGTCTCCGTGGGCTCGTTCTCGTTCGGCGGGCCGCGAATGAAACGGCGCTGACCGGCTTCGACGACGGTGAGGTCGCGCAGCTCGGCGCGCGCGGTGAGGTCGCGAAGGCCACGCTCGAAGGTGTCTTGCAGCACGCGTGAATCGCCGGGCCCGGTCACCGGCATCGGCGTGAGCGAGCCGTCGGACAGCCCGAGGAAGGTGGTGACGTACGATTCGGCAGCGGCGCGGGCCACGGCCTCGGGCGCGGCGGTCTGGCCCGTGGCGCGCGTGGCGACGGCGAGCCCGGTGACGAGCCGGCGCACGTCGAAGAGGTATGGAACGAGGCTGGCGCTGTCGAAGTCGTTGGGCTCGAAGGTGAACGTGCCGTCGCGGCCCAGCAGCAGCCCGAAGTTCTCGGGGTGCGGGTCTCCGAGACCGGCCACCGGGAACGAGGTGCCGCCGAAGCCGCTGCGCGAGGTGCGCCCGGCTTCCCAGTCGGCGACCGCCACCGGCAGATTGCCGCGGAAGAAGTCGAACGTGCTGCCCGCCATGCGCTGGTACTTGCCGGCCATCAGCTCGGGGCGCGTGCGCAGCAGCACTTCATCGGCGTCGACCAGCGCCTGCACCACGATGGCTTCACGGGGATCAGCCGGAGCCGCCGCACAGGCACTGAGCCAGAGTGAAAGGACCGCCACGAAGCGCATGACGCGGCGGCGTGTACCCTTCGCCGTTTGTCATTCAGGTGACAGATGCCGTGCGTCGCACAGTGTTCACCTGCGTGTGACGCGTTCGTGACCCGGTGTTTCCGTACGGTGGACTGCTACGGTGCCGCCGCTCTCATGGCTCGTCAGCGGTTGTGCATTCTGTCGCGGAAGAAGTCGCTCTACTCCACACAACGTCTGGTCGAGGCCGCGAAGCAGCAGGGCGCGCGCGCGCTGGTGATGGACACGCTGCGATGCGCGATGGTCGTCTCGCCCGGCGGCAACCAGCTGCTGTACCGCGGCGTGGAGGTGAAGGGCCTCGAGGCCGCGATTCCGCGCATCGGCGCCAGCATCACCACCTACGGCATGGCGGTGGTCACGCACCTCGAGACCATGGGGGTGCCGGTGGTGAACCCCGCGCAGTCGATCGCCAAGAGCCGCGACAAGTTGCGGTGCCTGCAGCTGCTCGCGTTCGAAGGCATCGACGTGCCGCGCACCATCATGGCCAACGAGCACGCGAACGTGAAACGGCTGCTCCACGGCGTGAACGGGCTGCCGTGCATCATCAAGCTGCTGCGCGGAACGCAGGGCGTGGGCGTGATGCTCGCCGACACCCTGCAGGAGGCCGAGACCATCGTGCAGACGTTCTGGGGTCTGGGTCAGGACGTGTGCATTCAGGAGTTCGTCAAGGAGTCACGCGGCCGCGACGTGCGCGTGCTGGTCGTCGGTGACGAGGTCATCGGCGCGATGCGGCGACAGGCGCGCGGCGGCGAGTTCCGCAGCAACATTCACCGCGGTGGCGAGGGCAAGTCGATCCGGCTGCCGCGCGAGTATCAGGAGGTCGCGGTGCGCGCCGCGCGGGCCGTGGGCTTGAGCGTGTGCGGCGTCGACATGCTCGAAGGCAAGGACGGGCCCAAGGTGATGGAGCTCAACTCGTCGCCCGGGTTCGAGGGCCTCGAGAAGGCGACGAAGAAGGACATCGCCGGGGCGATCGTGCGCCACGCGTTGTCGTTGTCTCGCAAGTGAAGCTAGACGTAGCGGGGCAAGTCCAACTTCGGTCGCAAAGCACAGCGCCAACTTCTACGTTCGTAAATAGCTCCGATTAAGTGCGGCATTCTCAAGGTCCGCAGCAAACATTGCCAACAACTCATCTATCTTGACGTAAATTTCTGAGAACTCGGACAGCTCCACTTTTCGCCACTCTCCGTGAGCAATCCCGTTTCTCAACTCAAGAAGCCGTTCGATGATTGGCTTCTCCGCCACAGCAAACTCATCACGATACACGAGACCAATCGCAGACACGATGTCTTTGAAAACGGCGACGCTCAAATTCGACTTCGTATCGACGACATTCTTAAAGGAAAAGCGGGCTCTGGAACGCAACCCTGAGTGAATAAACTCAATCTGCTTTGCCAGCGCTTCCACCCCACCGCGCTGCAACGCACTCAGCAACTGAGACCTGAGGCCGAGCGCGACGAAATTGAATCTCAATTCAATATAGTCGTGTCGTCGTTCAATCAGATACGCAAGATACAGCTCGCTCGAGTGCTTTATGAAACCCTCCCAGTGCGCGTACAAAACAGCAATCGCTCCGCGCAAGGAAGACTGCTGCTGGGGACTACCAGCCTCCCGACGAATCCAACGATTATAGTTATTTAGCTCCTTTCGCCGCCAACCAAGTTCATTTCGAAGCGACCTCGAGAAGTCGTCAATTGTCGTCACGGCTTGAAGTGCGCGCGGCCAAATGGGACGGAGACTTGGATTCGTTCGCGAGCGCCGCTGCCGGGGCCAACCCAGTCCGTGAAGTCGTGCTTGCTCCAGAGCTTCTTTACTTTGTCTGCGAGCTTTGCCTCGGCGTTTGGCGTCTTTTTCCAGGCACTGATGTTGTGAGCGACACCCAACGCGACGGCTTCGAACGCCGAGATAATGAAAGGCCCACGAAATTCCTTCTTGGTCGTGTCGAATCGTCGGAAGGCGTCTGAGCCCAGCGCCGCATCGATAAGGCCAAACGTAGATGCAAACGTCCTTGTCATCGCCTTCTCATCAAAGGCGTCGTCAGCAGCCAACGCCCGATTCTCCGCATTCAAGAACTCGCCTAGATCTTTATGCTGAAATGTCAGCTCCGTTAGGCGCGAGAACACGATAAAACGAAGAACGAGCTCCATTCGGTACTGCTGCTTTTCAAGACGTTCGGACAGCTCGACCGAAGCATTGAATGCAGCCTGCTTGGAGAGATTCGTCATCCAGTCGAAACGCTTTTCATTCGACCAGACCAACACGCAACTGCGCACCTCTTGTGCACTTGCGAGGGAGCCGCCAGTGTTCAAACGTTCGAACAATTCGTACTTTGCCGACTGATCGCTTTCCTTCAAAATAATATGAAGGTCTAGAGGCGATCTCAAAATTGCCTCAAGAGAATTACCGAGCAAGCAATGTGTAGGAAGCCGAGGAAGTTCTCAGCCTTG
>QFQP01000100.1 GCA_003243425.1 Archangium gephyra
CGGCCCTTCGCCGAGGTCATGGCCGACAGCGAGCTGCCGCTGAGCTTGAACGCGAGTTCGGATTGAGCGAGGCACCCAGAACTCGTACGGCTTTCCGCAGGCCGAGGCGAACCGTGAACGCCACTCATCGCCGAGGCTCGGAGAGGCTCGGCGCGCATCGCGAGAGTGTCCGTCAGGGGCGGGAAACCGTCGCACGCGCGAATGAGGGGATGGCGGCATGAGGGTGAGGTTTGCAGGAACTCGTCACTGCCCCAGAGCGCCCTGCAGCGGTTGGTCGACCTCGTGAAGGTGAGCGCGGTCGCTGATGAACTCGGCAACCTCGTGGGTCAGCTGCACGATGCCGCACATCAAGACGTCTCCGCCTCGGCAAGCACTGGGTCCAACAAACGGAGCCTTCACCGGAGCCGGGGCTTCACTCAGCCATCAGTGAGCCGCATGTAGCTGTCGAAGAGAGCGGCGAGACGCTGATCGTTGGTGGGGTTCTTGAGGCCAAAGACGGCATCGACAGCGCGATCGAGCTGGGCATGCGCCTTGAGCAACTCGGGTGCCATCGCAAGCGGGTTGTAGTGGTCGGCAAGGCTCCGTTCGGGGTGCAGCGCGCGGGCGTCGAGCACCGCCTGCCCTGCCGAGATGATCTCGGCGCGCAGCTCGGGCGTGAGCCGCGGAAGCGGAAAGGTGTTCCAGACCTGCGTGTTCGAGAAGCGCAGTCGCGACTCGAGCTTGCCGCCCGTCGACCTGAGCCACTCCATGAATGCCGAGGAGGAGATGACTGCGAACGCGAGCCCGTCCGGGTCCTCGCTCGTGTAGTTGAGGTTGCTCGAAATCACCTCGGGCCCGAAGTGTGCTGAGCCGAGGAATCGCCGGCCCTCACTGGACACACTTGGCACCACCAGGTGCGGTACATCGCGATGCGAGCGGTACCAAAAGAGGTGGGGTGTCGCTGCGGCATCATTTGCCTGCTTTGCCTTGCTCGCAAGACGCCATGCTCGGCACTGCTCGGCGCGGTCCTTAAGGAGACGAGAGCGCCCGAGGTCGGCTGGATCGAGATCGACCATCCACAAGCACCACCGCGGCTCATTGTGGATCAACTCCTGTGCCCCGACGAGTCGCCGCAGGTACTTCGCCGCGACAGGATCGGCGGCGAACTGCGGATAGGCGTCAGGCTCGACGATGAGTGCCCCGCCATCGCGCGGGGTGTTGCCGAACACCATTGGTGGGAGGTCTGCGGCAAGCGGGCCGGAGCTTCGCTGCTCGACCAGAGCAAGCGGGCCGTCGACGAGATACCCGTTGAGCTGCTCATGGACGGGAAGCTCGGCGGGATCACCTTTGAGGTCGGCATACTCGAACACTCGAGCCGCTGGAGCCGTTCGTCGGTCGAAGCCGACGATCACGCAATGCACCGCCGCCTGCCCCGGAGCCTCGCTGGACCAGGCGAAAGTTCGATGTGCGAAGGAGATTCGCCAACCGTCGGCGAAGACGGGGCCGAAGAGCGCGGGCACCGGCTCGCCCTGGGTGATTGAGTTGGTCGAGACAAAGGCGAACTCTCCTGCATACTCGTTACGGCGGAAGAGGTCAAGCGCCTTCGCGTACCAGCCGGTGACGTAATCGAGTCGTCCGATGTCCTTTCAGCTCCATACGGCGCGGAGTTCCTGAGCCTGCTCCTCCTCGCGTGAGGCGTGGCCGAGGAATGGGGGGTTCCCGAACACGTAGAGGTCGTGGCTCGGCTGCATCACATCAGCCCAGTCGGTGCGAAGCGCGTTTGCGACGGTGATGTTCTTGACCTTGTCGAGAGGCAGGGTCGGTGGTGCTCCGCCGATGGCGGCTTCCATCGCCTGGTTCGCCTGGTGCTCGACGAGGTGGAGCGCAGTCTCGGCGATCCGGGCGGGCCAGTCCTCAATCTCGATGCCATGAAAGTTCGCGAGTTTGACCGGCAACTCTGCGGCGTCGAACCATGCCGTGCGGCCCCACTTTCTCGGGTCCAGCTCTTGTAGGCGTTCCAGGATCGCAAGGTCGAGGGCACGCATCTCCCGGTATGCGATGACGAGGAAGTTGCCGCACCCGCACGCGGGGTCGAGGAAGCGCATCAGGCCCATGTCGGCGCGGAGCTGCTCGAGCTTCTGCGGTTCGTTGCGGCCGGCGTCGAACCGGGCGTGCAACTCGTCCATGAACATCGGGTTGATGAGCTTGAGGATGTTCGTCTCGGTCGTGTAGTGCTCGCCGAGCTTGTCGCGAGCCTTCTTGTCCTTCACTGCCTGGAAGAGACTCCCGAAGATTGCCGGGCTGATCCGCGACCAGTTGAACTCGCACGCGGCCAGGAGCGCATCGCGCATCTTGCGGTCGAAGGCTGGGGTGTCGATCCGGTCGCGGAAGAGGCCGCCATTGACGTAGGGGAAGTTCGCGATCTTCTCATCCAACTGCGGGGGCCGCTTCTCGCGGTCGAGCCACTGGAACAGCGTTGCC
>QFQP01000101.1 GCA_003243425.1 Archangium gephyra
GGCGAGGGCGCGCGCCCTCGCGCGCGAGCTCCGGGATCGTCCGGTCGCCGTCGGCGCCCCCGTGACGACGCCCCTGCCCGCCGGGCTCGACCCGCGCGCCAGGGCGACCGCCCGGCTGCGGCGGACCCGACTCGCGGTGAGCACGGTGGTGCTCGTCGCGGTGACCGTCGTCGCCGTGCAGGTCGGCGTCGGGATCTCCGCCGGGCTCGCCGCGGTGTCGCCGATGCTCGCCGTCGGCGGGATGCTCCTCGCGCTCACCGGGGTGGCCCTCCTCGGTCGGCTCGCCCGCATCGGCCGAGCGCGGTCGGCCGCGACGGCCGCCGCCCAGCCGGCCCGCCGATCGGTCGTCGTGCCCGACATCGCCGTCGCCGCCGCGGAGCCGGTGCGTCGTCGCGAGTGGACGCCGCGGCCGCTGCCGCGCCCGACCTATCTCGACCGTCCGGCCGCGCCCGCGCCGACCGCTGCGGACGTCGCCCGCGCGGCCGCCCGCGCCGAGGCGGAGCTCAGCGAGGCCGCCGACGCGGCGGCGCGTGCCATCCGCCGCGCGCAGGAGCAGGTGCCAGCGGCCACGCGCGCACCCGCGGCGGGAACCGACGCGCGTCCCGCGTCGACGCCGTCGACCCCGTCGCGCTTCGCGAGCATGGGCGTCGTCGACGCCGCCGCGGTCCCCGCGATGCCCGACATCGACGGGGCCCTGCGCCGTCGCCGCGCCGGATGAGGCAGCCGCGCGTGCGGCGTGCGAGGCGCTCGCGGGGGATGCTAGGCTAGACGACGCAATACGGGCCCTTGGCGCAGTTGGTAGCGCGCCTCGTTCGCATCGAGGAGGTCAGGAGTTCGAATCTCCTAGGGTCCACCCAGTAAGCAATGTTTGAACACTGGGCATGTTCAAACCCGGTATGCCTGAGCCATCCCACTCCCGGGCTTTGGTGAGCGTCTCGGTATCCGTCAGGAATCCGACCTCGGGGCGCAGGTCGAACTGCGGCTCGCCGTCGGCATCGACGTACACCCTGTCGAACAGGGCGAGGTTGAGCAGACGCCGATTCTCGGCGTCGCTCGCCGTGTACATCGCGGCGCAGTCGCCCAGGAGTGTCAGGCAGTCGCCGAGGTACGCTTTCGCCTCCGCATAGTCGCCCATGTGGGCCTGGATACGATCCTTGAGGCCCTCCAGTTCGAGTTCCAGGGCGGTCTGCTTCTCCTGCAGGAGTCGCAGCGGGACGGCGCCGGCGAGATGCGCGTCGAGCAGTCGCTTCTGCTGATCTTCGATGTCGGACTGACGCCCTACGAGCTGATCGAGTTCGACTTTCCCGCTCACGACCCGGTGGTCGAACTCAGCCGCGATCGCGTCTCGCACTGCGAGCTGGGTCTCGGGTGCCAGGGTGATCCGCTGGTAGTAGTCCTCGACCATGCGCTCGGCTGTAGGGATAGGAATCGCCGACCGATCGCAGTTCGTTCGACCGGTCTGTCGACCTGCGCACACGAAGTACGGGTAGATCATGCCGCTCTTGCTCTTCGCATGGGCGACGAGGAGCCGCGAGCCGCACTGTCCGCAGAAGAGGGTTCCCTTCAAGTAATGCTCGTGCTTCTGTGTTCGTTCCCCGGCGCTGTCATGGCTCCGAAGCACTGATTGCACCTGGTACCAGACCTCGGGTGGCACCAGTGGCTCGTGCGTCCCCTGGTAACTCGTGCCGCGGTAGATGATCGTGCCCTTGTAGTAGGGGCGGGTCAGCATCTTGTGCACAGCACTGGTGGAGAGCGGTGTCGACGGGAACTTGGGTGTCGGCACGGTCGTCAGCCCGCGCATGGTCAGCTCCCGCTGCAGTGAACTGAGGGACCACTCGCCAGTCGCGTAGGCATAGAACGCCCACTTGACGAGCGGGGCGCGATCCGGGTCGAGTTCGACGAACCTGACCTCGCGCCGATTCTCGTCCAGCTTCCGGTTGTTCAGATAGCCGATGGGCGCCTTGCCCGGGGTTCCGCCGGACTGCGCCTTCTGGGTGAGTCCCTTGACGACCTCGGTCGCGAGGTTCCGAGAGTAGAACTCGGCGATCGACGACATGATGCCGTGAAGGAGCATGCCCGATGGAGTCTCGTCGATGTTCTCCGTCGCTGACACCAGCATCACGCCGGCCTCCCGCAGAGCGAGATGGATCGCCACGTCGTCCGCTCGGTTCCTGGCGAGCCGGTCGACCTTGTGGACGATGCAGTAGCTCACGCGGTGCTGCTTGACGTATTGGATCATCCTCATGAGTTCTGGGCGGTCGGCGCTCTTCGCGGACTCGCCTGCATCGACGAACTCCTCCACGATCTGCGCTCCGATGGCGTCGGCCTTGCGCAGGTTCGCCTCCCGCTGAGCGGGGATCGAAAAGCCCTCGTCGCGGCCGCCCCGCTGCGCTTGGTCTTTGGTCGATACCCGAAGGTA
>QFQP01000102.1 GCA_003243425.1 Archangium gephyra
GCAGACGTTCTGCGGCGTGCAGCTCGAGCTCGCGTGCCCGCGCCTCGATGGCGTACAGCTCGCGGATCAGCGCGACGAACTGCGTGGCCGGCTGCTCGGGCGAGCGCGCCGTCTTCGGCAGCGCCGCCTCGGCGTCGATAAAGCGCCGGCGCGCGTGACTCCAGCACCCCAAATGCACCAGCCGATGCGCCTGCGCAATGCCGTCGTACACCTCGTAGCCGTCGGTGACGAAAGCCGCGCCTTGCGCCAGGCCGTCGTACAGCCGTTGCGCGGTTGCCCCGCTGCGATTCTGGGCATACGTGAACAGGCGCAGCGGCGGCCCGGCGCCGCTCATCTGCACCCAGAGGTAGCTCTTGCGTTGCGCCGCGCGCCCCGGTTCCTTCAGGACCTGCAGTTCGGTTTCGTCACCGTGCACGAGGCGACAGTCGAACAGGTGATCGCGCAGCAGGTTGATCAGCGGCTGCACCGCTTGCCCGGCGCGCACGACATTGGCCGCCAGCGTGTTGCGCGAGATCTCGCCGCCGAAGCGGCCCAGGATCGCCGCCTGCCGGTACAGCGGCAGCGCGTCCTGGTACTTGGCCGCCACCACCCACGCCAGTGCATCGTCGGTGAGCAGCGCTTTCGGAATCAGCCGCAGCGGCGCGGGCGCGGTGCGCAGGTGCTGCGTGCAGCACGGGCAGGCGTATTTGACCCGCTCATGCCGGATCACACGCACCTGCTGCGGGATGATGTCGAGTTGCTCGCTCGCTTCCACACCGATTTCCTGCAACGGCGTCCCGTCGTGCGGGCAGAGGCGCTCGTGCGCGGGCAATTCGTGACGGATGACTTCGCGCGGCAGGGCCGGATCGAGCGGCTTGCGGCCCCGCTTCAGGCGCTTGTGCGCGGCCACCGATACGCCTTCGTCGACGGCCGCCGTCGGCACTGGCGCCAGCGCCTCGGCTTCGTTGAAGAACAGATCCTTCTGGTCGGTGCCGCGCGCCTCGCTCTTGGCGGCGAAGAGCTTGCGCAACGATGCGTGCAGGCGTTCCTTGAGCAGATCGCGCTCGGTGCGCACGAGGCGCAATTCGTCGCGCAGTGCGCTGTGCTCCCGCGTGATGCGCGCCAGTGTCTCGCGCAGACGGTTCAGTTCTTCTTCGTTGTGCTGGGGCATGTGCATCGCCGCTTTAGACCGGCGATGCTCGCATGCGTTCGATCCGCATCAACTCGGCGTCGTGCCTCAACTCGCACGCGCAAAACGCAGTGCGCGATGACCTCGTAACGCCGCCAGATCAATGCCCGCCAGCAGCCAGTGCAGTTGCTCGACGCTGAGCGTGATGATGGCCTGCTCGGCGCGCGGCCACACGAAGCGCTCGGACTCCAGACGTTTGCTCAGCAGCCAGAAGCCGTTGTGCTGCCAGCCCAGAATCTTGACGCGATCGGTGCGGCGGTTGCGAAAGACGTAGACAGCGGCCGCAAAGGGATCGAGCCCCAGTCCGTGCTCGACCAGCGCGGCCAATCCGTTGATGTTCTTCCGAAAGTCCACCGCATCGCGGTGCACGTACACGGCTAACTGCGCGTCGAAGCGGAACACGGCAGCCTCGCAAGGGTCTGCAGCAGCACGCCCACCAGCGGCACATCCGCAACGGCACAGTGCAACTGCACCGCGATGCCATTGGGCAGCTGCGCACACAGCATCGGCATCGACGCCGGCAGCGCCGGCGCTGCCAACCTCACCGCCGCAAATGCCGGCGCCGCTGCCCCCTGGCGCCGCTGGCGCGATGCCGCCACCCGCTGCCCCGGCTCGACTTCGCCTTCGGCACGCCGCAGCGACTCGCGTGCTGCATACAGCGTGTACTGCGACAGCCCGCGCTCGCGCGCGTAGGCCGCCAGTGATTTGCCATCCCGCTTCGCCGCCAACAGGTGCGGCACCCATCGATCCAGATTGACCTTGCTACTCATTGCGTGCTCCCTTTCTTCCTCGAATGAAATGAGGAACACGCAGCTTTACTCAGGTCAGCACCTCAGCGGAAGAATGCGATTCATTGATCGCTTACCAACCGTCGGCCGCGGGGATAAAGCGATCCCCTTCGCTGTGAATCACCAGCGCGGGCCGCCCGGACAGCGCGGCCGCCGCGTCCAGCGGGCGCACGCGCAGCAGGTCGATTCCCGTGAGCAGTCGACCGAGCGCCAGTGCGCCCGGCAGGAACCACACCGGCAACCGCGACAGGCGGCGATACTGGCGCTCGATCATCAGGCCGAAGTCCACGAACGGGCTGTCGGCGACGACGGCGGCGATCGCCGGCTCGGCGGCGGCGGCAAACAGCGTGGTTGCCGCTCCCATCGATGCGCCGAGCACGCCCACCCGGCCGTATCCGTGAGCACGCAGCCAGTCGACCGCGCCCAGCACGTCGAAGCGTTCGCGCACGCCGTAGGTC
>QFQP01000103.1 GCA_003243425.1 Archangium gephyra
TCAAAATGCGCTCCCCTCGGGAGTTCATACGGGCACAAGCTCAATAGCTGACTGTCCGGTCAAACAGGGGCAACTCCACCCAAGCTGAACCCTATGAACAGCTCTTCGTAGAGTTCGAGAACTCGCAAAAGGCATTCCTTACACTTGAACGCAGCTTATCCGGCGGCGACCTTGCTGCCCACAGATGCCAGATTGATGAAATAGATAGCCCCGGTGAGAAGATAGCCCATCGCAGGCACGGCAAAAGTAATGCTGTCGACGTTACCTCGATTATATTTCCCTTTGCGGACATTCCGGAGGCGAAGCTGCGCTCTAACAACGATGGAAAGACGCAGCGCCTTTCGATCCGGACTTTCATGCCCGTGATAGCCATCGATGAAATCTCCGTAATTGAAGAGCAGTCTCCGATCCTTGGGCGTGAGGGTTATGACAACACGGTGCGTGAGCGCATGTTCGCGTTCATGCTTTCCGGAAAGGACGATCAGGGGGTCATTGCGGCTGAAAAGCGTGAAATCGCGAGGACTAGGCTGAATGCCCAACTCAGTGTCATTGCCGACCTCTTGGGGCCGTTAGAGAAGAGGTTTGAGCGCATTGAGAAAGCCGACCCCGAAGAAACAATCGAGCGCGTTGATAGCACGATTGCTTCCGTCTCCGCAGCCTTAGCCCAATTCGAAGATGATCGTGTGAAGATACTTGAGGAGCGGAAGACGGCATCGAAAGAACTCCAGCATGCTGACACCCAGATTTTGGCAATAGATGAGCTGCTAACGCGCTACCGCCTCTTGGATGAACGTTACATTTCAGATCTTGCGCGCCTAGATTTCATTTCGGAGGGGGCCCACTATTTCGAAGCTCTTCAGGACGTGAAGTGCCCGCTGTGCGACCAACCCATGACGCCAGACCATGCACATACGGCGGCCTCAGGAAGCGTCGAGGTGTACGCGTCTGCACGCGCCGAAGCCGCAAAGATCTTGGCGCAGCGGAAGGATTTGAAAGACGCCATCGCGAGCCTCGAAACGCGGCGCGTGGCGCGTGACCAGCAACGAAGCACTGCCCTCGGAATAATGGAGCGAACAGATCGTCAACTTCGCGGCGATGTACAAGTTGGTCTCGAGACGAGTACTGCACGCCTCCAAACTCTCGTCTCGCGACGCGTGGAACTGGAGGCTTCGAAAGTTGATCGTGAGCAACTCGAAAGTTTACGCGCGATGAAAGACGAGATCGAGCGAACCGCGTCTGCTGCCCGTGGCGTAAAACGGGAATGGGAGCCCCTTCCCAGCAAAGCGCTTCGGGCCTTCTGCGACGAGGTCGAGGTCGTTCTCCGGGAATGGCACTGGGTGGGGGCGGGGCGCGTCGAGTTTGATGCACGCGCGTACGATATCATCGTTGACGGCCAGGCGCGCCAGTCGCACGGCAAGGGTGTCCGAGCTGTGCTATATTCAGCCTTTGTGATTGCTTTGCTGCGCTATTGCAATCGCGAGCGTCGCCCGCACCCGGGCCTTGTCGTCATCGACTCGCCTCTTACAAGCTACAAGAAGCGGGGGGCGCAGATCAAAGGCGCCGACGGCCCAGTCGCCGCGAGCGTCGAGGCAGCCTTCTGGGAAGCACTAAAGTCTGTCGACAAGTCGATCCAAATCATTGTTATCGAAAACAAGGAGCCGCCGAGCGACGTAGCAGACGCCGTTCACTACGAATGGTTTGCCGGCGACACAGCGCAAGACGGTGATCGTGTCGCTTTCATTCCTGCGCCTTAATCATGATCCACGTCGAGCCCTCTACTCCGCCGCCTGCCTCGCCCCCTTGCCCTTCAACGGCCGCCGCTCCAGCACCTCCTTGAGGAACCGCGCGGTGTGGCCCTTGCCGATCCGGACGACGTCCTCCGGCGTGCCTTGCGCCACGACCATGCCGCCGCCGTCGCCGCCTTCGGGGCCCATGTCGATGATCCAGTCGGCGGTCTTGATCACTTCGAGATTGTGCTCGATCACCACCACGGAATTGCCCTGCTCGACCAGCTCGTGCAGCACCTCCATCAGCTTGGCGACGTCGTGGAAGTGCAGGCCGGTGGTCGGCTCGTCCAGGATGTAGAGTGTGCGGCCGGTGGCGCGCTTGGAGAGCTCCTTGGAGAGCTTGACGCGCTGCGCCTCGCCGCCCGAGAGCGTCGTCGCCTGCTGGCCGACCTTGACATAGTCGAGCCCGACGCGGGCGAGCGTCACCATCTTGTCGCGGATCGAGGGCACGGCCTTGAACAGGTCCTTGGCCTCCTCGACCGTCATGTCGAGCACGTCGGCGATCGAGCGCTCGCGGTATTTCACCTCGAGCGTCTCGCGGTCATAGCGCTTGCCCTTGCAGACGTCGCAGGTGACGTAGACGTCGGGCAGGAAGTGCATCTCGATCTTGATGACGCCGTCGC
>QFQP01000104.1 GCA_003243425.1 Archangium gephyra
CATGCTGTCCATCCAGGCGGGCGCGTCGATGGCGAAGAGCCTGTTCCCGGCCGTCGGTGCGACCGGCGCGACCGCGCTGCGACTGGCGCTGGCCACGCTGATCCTGGTGGCGGTGTTCCGGCCGTGGCGCATGCGCGTCACCCGCGACCAGTGGCCGCTGCTGCTGTTCTACGGCACCTCGCTGGGCCTGATGAACCTGCTGTTCTACAAGTCGCTGGAGACCGTGCCGCTGGGCATTGCGGTCGCGCTCGAGTTCACCGGCCCGCTCGCGGTCGCGTTGCTGGGGTCGCGTCATCTGCGCGACGTGGGCTGGGTGGTGCTGGCCGTGATCGGACTGGTGCTGCTGGTGCCGGAGCAGGGTGCGCAGGCACTCGATCCCGTCGGCGTGGCGTACGCGCTGGGCGCCGGTGCCTGCTGGGCGATGTACATCGTGTTCGGCCAGAAGGCGGGCAACGCGCATGGTCCGCAGACCGTCGCCATCGGCAGTTGCATCGCCGCGGCGGTCGCGGTGCCGTTCGGTGTGGCGCATGCCGGTGGCGCGTTGCTGGCGCCCGCGCTGCTGCCCATCGCGCTGGCGGTGGCGCTGCTGTCCACGGCGATTCCCTACAGCCTGGAAATGGTGGCGCTGACGAAGATGCCGACGCGCACCTTCGGCATGCTAATGAGCCTGGAACCGGCCATCGCCGCGCTGTGCGGCTTGCTGTTCCTGCACGAGCGCCTGTCGATGCTGCAGTGGCTGGCGATCGCGTCGATCATCGTGGCATCCGCCGGCGCAGCGATGACCTCACGAGCGCCGGTGGAGACCGCCGGCAGCGGCAGCGCGTAGTCAGTCCAGCAGCGCCTGGTAGTGCGCCAGGTCGTCGGCGGAGAAGCAGCAGAAGGTCACGTCCGGCGGTGCGGTCGACGCAGCCAGTGCGGCGCGCACCGTGTCGACCGCAACACGCGCGGCGGCATCCGCGGGGTAGCCGAAGATGCCCGTGCTGATGCAGGGAAAGGCAATGCTGCGCAGGTCGTGCTTCGCCGCGAACGCCAGGCTGTTGCGGTAACACGCAGCCAGCAGGTCGGGTTCTCCCCGCTCGCCGCCACGCCAGACCGGACCGACGGTATGGATCACATGGCGCGACGGCAGGCGGTATCCCTTCGTGATTTTTGCTTCGCCGGTCCTGCAGCCACCGAGCAGCCGGCACTCGTGCACCAGGTCCGGACCTGCCGCGCGATGGATGGCGCCATCCACACCGCCGCCGCCGAGCAGCGAGCTGTTCGCTGCGTTGACGATGGCGTCGACCTGCAGGGTGGTGATGTCGGCGCGCAGCGCGCGGATGACCATCACTTGAATTCGCGGATGACTTCGATGGTGCCCACGATATTGTCGTTGAACAGTTCCAGCTCCTCGGCAGGCACCCACCATTCGGTGTGGTGGGCACCACCGACTTTCTGTATGGGATAGCGCGCCATGAAGTCCTTGCGCACCCTGAAGCGCGTCACGTAACCGTTCCCGCTGTCCTTGATGTTCCACCGCTCAGCGATTTCAGCGGCGTACTGCTCGTTGGTGACGGGATAGAAGATGGGCTGTTCGGGCAGGCGGGGCGGCCTACGACGGAAATCGTGCCGTGACAGTAGAGCGAGTTCTTCCGGGCCTGTGGGCCGATACATGGTGACGGTGTCCTGCTCGGGCTCCGCAACCGGCGTGGACGCTGCGTGCCTGGGCCACGCGTTGACGATCTTGCAGAACAGCCTCGCGGTCTGCTCGGCGTCGTACACGGCCGAATGGGCGTCCTCGGCATTCCAGTCGAAGCCCGCGGCCTGTACCGCGCGCGCGAGCACGGTCTGGCCGTAGGCCACGCCGGCCAGCGATACCGTGTCGAACACGCTGAAGGGGTGGAACGGATTGCGCTTGTGCGCCACGCGCGCCACCGCGGCGTTGAGGAAGTTGAGGTCGAAGTGCGCGTTGTGCCCCACCAGGATCGCGCGCTGGCAGCCGTGCTTCTTCACCGCCGCGCGCACCGGCGCGAACACGTGGTCCAGCGCGTCCTTCTCGTGCTTGGCGAAACGGAAGGGGTGGTCCAGGTCGATGCCGGTGACTTCCAGCGACTTCGGATCGATCTCGGTGCCGGGTGCGGGGTGCAGGTGCACGCTGGCGGTCTCGCCGCAGACCAGCGCGCCGTTCTCGTCCAGGTCCAGCGGCACCGCCGCCAGTTCCAGCAGCGCGTGACGGTTCCAGTCGAAGCCACCGGTTTCCACGTCCACCACCACGGGCAGGTAGCCGCGGAAGCGCTGGGCCATGGGGGTGATACGGGTCGGTTCGGCGGTGTTTTCCATGGGGGAAAGCGTAGCAGAGGCAGCCGGTGCTTCCTTGGCTGGGAACCCAACCGCGGCTGTGGATTCCTGTAGGAGCGACGTCAG
>QFQP01000105.1 GCA_003243425.1 Archangium gephyra
CGGGCCGCACCGCGGGCAGCTCGCTCAGCTTCAGCTGGCCATACAGCGCGACCAGCGCGTTCTTCGCGATGTCTTTGAAAGGGTCTTTGCCTTTCGCGAGCTTCACCGTCTGGGTTGGCGCGACGACTTTCCCGTCGTCGCGCACCACGAGGCCCGAAGCGACGACCGCGCCTTCCAGCGAGTAATCGAGGCTCATGTAGAGGCCGTAGAGCGTCGTCAGTTGCGCTAGACACGCGTCTTCCCTCTCACAGTCGGTGCGCTTCAACTCCCGGAGCGCGAGGTCTGACTTCGCGAAGCCAGGTGCTTGTGAGCTACGGAGGGCAGGCCCAGTCGGCAGTGGAGCGCGTTTGATTCCCAGTGCGCGCATTGTCGTGCTGGTAGGTTGGCCATGGCGCCGTCGAACTCAGCCCGTGCGAGTCGACGATGATGGAGTACAGCTTTCCGTCGCCTGTTGACACGACATACAGACTGCCCGGCCGGCTACACACAATTCCACCCGTCGAGTCTCTCGCTGAATCCAGCGTCAGCGATGAGTCCACCGTACCCGCGACGTCAGCCGACCACAGAGGCGTGAGCGAAGACGTCAATGCCGTCACCCGTCCATCCGAATCCACGACGTGGATGCTTCCGTCGCTGCCGATGACCGGCGTGCCGACAATGCTGCCACCAACAAGGTCTCTCGAGGTCGCCAGCCCGAACCCGCCCGGATTCCCCGCCGTGCGCGGCACACTCACCACCTGCGAACCATTTCCATACACAAACACAGGGGAAGCAGCGCTCCCGGCCAGCGCAGGCCCCGTCGCGCCGGGCGCGCCGCCATCCAGCGTGAACTTCGCTGGAGCCGACGAAAAGGAACTCTCCGTCATTGCATACACTCCACCTACCGTCAGCCCTCCTCCTCCAATCACCGTGCCAGAGCGGACCAGCGCATCAGTGAAGAGATTGTGCTGATTCGTCGTCTGCGGCGTTCCCCAAACCAGAGACACAGGCGAAGACACACGAGTCAGCGTCGCGCTCGAGGTGGTTGCCAGGAAGGCTTCACCATCCTCCGCGACGACTGAGTACCGATTCGAGCCGGTCAGCGAAGGGACGCTGGCTTCAAAGCAGTTGCCAACTGATGCTGTCGGTCGCGCTCCGACCAAAACACCGTTCTGCGAAACAGCCACTATGCGTTCATCGGCGGCAGCCATGTCGACCAACGACAGTGATGATTTGTACAACCTCGCGGGGTCAGCACACCGGGCTGGCGAGACAGGACCACCCGTCGAAACACTCACAGCACGGATGGCCGCATCCGTCGCACTCTTGTACGCCACATACAAGCTGTCTCCGATGACGGGCGACGTCGTGATGGCTCCATACTGTGCGCCGCCATCGAAGCCTGCCAACAGCGCACCCGTCGGCGTCACCGCCACCACTGCACCGCTCGATGGCGTCTGCACAATACCGGCGTAAACGACGCCGTTGCTCGACAAGGCCGGCGCATGAATCGCCACAGGCGTCGTCGCTGCCACGGCGCGACTCCACCTGAATCGCGTCACCGCGAAGTTCGCGTCAGGGATGGCGTCCGACGCATTCCCATACATGTCCCGCCGCGGACTCAACCCGATGCTGAAGGTCTTCCGGAAGTCATTCATCGGCAACTTCGCCACGTCCACCGACACGCACTCGCACACTGCCCGCACGCATGCCGTCGTGCACGCTGTCGGTGACAACGCAGACATCGGTACCCCTGTGAAGTCCGCCAACGCAAAGGCGACTGCTTCACTGCTGGCCACCTGCACCTCCGCGAATTCGTCACGCTTGAAGGCACCGGCCATCACTGAATCCTGCTCTGTAAACTCAGCGCCGTTGACGCGGCCTGGCGCACTCACCACCGACAAACTCACCGTCGGCGCCGTGGTGTCCACATTCACCATCACCGTCGCTTCGAACCCCGCGTCTTCAAGCTGCGTCTTCACCTTCACCGACGTCATTCCACTCGAGCCGCTCGGCGCCACTGCCGCCGCCGAATACTCACCGCCACTTTGCGAAAGACTCGTCAGCGTCGGAAACGCGGCCGCCTCCACAGAGAGAGTCGTCGGCAACGTCACGCTCGCGCTGGTGGTCAGCCTCGCTCTCAGTGTCATCGGCGCTCCAGGACCGAACGTGCCGCCGTCCGGCGTCACAATCTCCAGTCCGGTCACCTTCAACAGACACACGCCCTCCTCGCACAGGTAGCCGTCCGGGCATGTCGTCGTCGCACAGAGGTTGCCACCCCCCCTCCTCCTGCGCCGCCGCCCGTCTGCGTGCCGCCGCCCGTACCTCCGCCGGCGCCGCCGCCTCCTACGAGCCGACAAACGCCCGCCTCGCAGATTTCTCCGCCCAGACAGTTTCTGTCGAACTCACAGCGACGGG
>QFQP01000106.1 GCA_003243425.1 Archangium gephyra
ACCGAAGAGGTGACTCAACTCGACGCCCCGGCGGAGACCGCGACGACGTCCTTCACCTACGACGCGAAGGGGCGGCTGCTCGTCACCACCTTGCCCGATGGCAGCACGCGCCGCAGTACCTGGGACGCGATGGGCGCCCGCCTGTCGACGACTGACGAGAAGGGAAACACCTTCACCTTCACCACTGACGCCCTCGGCCTCGACAGCACGGTGTCGGGCCCCATGGGCTTCTCGCAGTCGACGCACTTCGACGCCGCGGGCCGCCTCAAGACGCGTACCGACAACGGCGCGACGTGGACGTACTCGTACGACGAGCCCGGCTGGGTGAAGGAGACCCTGCCCGTCACCAACATGACGGTACGCCGCCGCTACAACGGCCGCGGCCAGCTCGTCGAAGTCGACGAGTCGGATGGGATGCGCACGACGTCGCTCCGCTACGACGGTGACGTCGTCCACGAGTCCATCACCAGAGAAGGCAGCTGGCAGCTGACGTCAACGCAGCTCGTCGATGGTCGAGGCCGCGTCAAGCAGGCCCACGAAGTGTGGAGCGCCGGCAGCCAGGGCTACGACTACACCACCAACATCGCGTGGCTCGGCCGCGTCTCCACCACGAGTTACGTCTGGAAGTTCAACGGCCAACCGGTGCCCTCCCCCACCGAGTCGGCGACCTACGATGGCCTGGGCCACCTCTCGCTGCACACCATTGGCGACGTCACCGACGCATGGGACTACGACGGCGCGGGCGCACTGAGTCGCTTCACTTCGGCCGACGCACCGGCCCGTACGCGGCTCTACGGCGCCGACGGGCGTCTCAGCATCGAGACCTTCGGGACTGAGGCGACGAAGTTTGGGTACACGACGCGAGGCGACGTCGCGGCAGTCCTCACGCCCGACAATCGACTCACCACCACGCAATACGAGTACGCGCTGGGCACCGGCCGCGCGCTGCCCACCCGGGTCACGGTCAGCCGCGACAATGAAAGCACCGCGACAGCCACCGCGTACGACGAGCTGAGCCACGTACACAGCGTCACGGAAGGTGTCGGCACCGCTGACGCCCAGACAAGCACCCATCTCTACGGGCCTCGCGGAGAGCTCCGGGAAGTCACACTGCCCACGGCGGCGAAGTGGACCTATGGCTACGACGAGTTGCTGCGCCTCTCGCGGGTGACGCCGCCGGCGGGCAGCAAGCAGAAGGCGCAGCACTTCGAGTCCTTCGACGGGCTGGGTCGACTCGAGAAATACAGGCTGGGCGACACGGGTACTGGAAGCACATGGACCACCACCTTCGAAAACGGCGTGGCCACCACGGGCACGCCGATGGGCGAGGAGGTGGCAGCCCTCATCGACGGACGCGGCAGGACGGTGTCTGTGAATTACAAAACAGCCACCACCAACGGCGCAGGTCTGATTTCGAAGCGCATGCTTTACGACGGCTGGAATGCGTTGACTGGCTTGCAGGACACCTACACCGCGCCGACGCCTCCCGAGACGTCTACGTGGGCTTACGACACCTCGCACCGCCTCGAGACAGTGACTCGCGGCGGCGCCGGCATCACCTACACCTACGACGGCAATACGCGTCGCCGTGCGTCTCGCGGCGCCATCGGCTGGCAGTACGACTCCCTTGGCCGCCTCGCCGGAGTCTCCGGCCCCTGGGGCACTTCCACTGTCACCTGGGAGCCCGGCGGCCAGCGCCTCGCGCAACTCGGTGACGAGGCCTTCGCCTACGACGGACGCGGCTGGCTGGAGCGCATCACCTCCCCCGCTGGCACCAGAAGCTATTCCTACGACAACCGTGGCAACCGGACCTCGGAGACCTTCAACGGACAGACGAGGCACTTCATCATCGACGCCGCCAATCGACTCACGGCCGTCCAGGAATGGGACGGCCACGCAGAGGTCTGGGCGCTGTCTGCCGACGGGGCGAAGGCTGAAGAGAAGCACTTCCCTGTGACTGCGGGCTGGCCGGTGTCCTTCGCCTCCGCAGGGCAGTCGGTCCATCGCCGGTACGACTACGACGACATCGGTGCACTCAAAGCCGTCGTCAACGTCAGCAACAACTCGGACTTCCTCCGGTACTCCGTCGACAAGAATGGCCAGGTGACTTCTCGCACCGTGGGTGGCCAGTCCGTCGCCTACCACTGGGACGTCGATGGCCGTCTGGTGTCGGCCTCAATGCTGGCGCCGGGCGCCACCTCCTTCACCGCCGTGTACGGCTACGACGGTTTGGGCATGCGCCGTCGCGCGCACGTCACCTCGACGCCGCCCACCGGTCCGCCCATCGTGTCCACGCGCACCTGGAAGTGGGCTGGCGAGGACGGTGAAGAAGAAGTCGACGAAGACGGGAATG
>QFQP01000061.1 GCA_003243425.1 Archangium gephyra
TCGTCGAAATTGACCGCCTTCGCTCAAAAATCGACGACAAGTTGGCCCCTTCGCTCGAAGTCGCGAGGCCAGCCTGCGAGCGGGTGAGCGCGCGCTTCGTAAGCTCAGACCGGCGAGGCTTTGACGCAACCGATGGATCTTCCTGCCGGCGTCGTTGCGTCACGCCTGCGTCAATCGGCGCGTCATTTCTGAAAGACGCGGAGATCACCCTGCGCGGACAGAAACGTCGTTGATCAACGCGCGCGCGGGCCCCGGGCGGAAGCGCGTGCAGGCCGCCGCGAAACCGCGCACGGCGCTGCGACTGCTGCCTTCGAGGCCTGCGCGTCAGCTCACGAAGCGACCGATGCGGGCGAGATGATGCTCGACGACGACACCGGCGGTCGCACCATGGGAATGCGCAGCGTGAACCGTGTGCCTTCGCCCACGCGGCTGTCGAGCTGCACGGTGCCTCCAAGCTGCTCCATCACCATCGCGCACAGCGACAGGCCGAGGCCCACACCCACCCCCACCGGCTTGGTCGTGAAGAACGGCTCGAAGATGCGCTGGCGGATGTCTTCGGGGACACCCGCCCCCGTGTCGGCCACGCTGAGAATGGCCATGCCGTCTTCGGTGCGCGTGGTGACCTCGAGGCGGTGCTGGTGACCCGGCTCCAATGGCCGCGCTTCCATGGCCTGCTTGGCGTTGACGATGAGGTTCAGCACCACCTGGTGCAGCCGTTGCCGGGGCGCGCCTTCCACCCACGCGGGCGCGAGGTCGCGGTCGATCACCGCCTTCTGCATCAACTCACGCTCGGTCAGCACCAGCGTCGAGCGCACCACCTCCGAGAGGTCCAGTGACTCACACTCGTCGCCCTGCCCGCGCATGAAGCTCTTGAGCTCGCGCACGATGCTGCGCATGCGCTCACCACCGCCGATGGTCTCTTCGAGCAGCGGCGCGAGGTCCTTCTCGACGGTGGCGAAGCCGACAGCCTGCTCGGCGCGCGCACCGGCCTCTGGCGACTGTTTCCACGCCGCGAGCACGGTCTGCATGTCTTCGAAGTAGCCGCGCAGGGTCTCGAGGTTCGACAACACGAATGACAGGGGGTTGTTGATTTCGTGCGCCACCCCGGCGGCGACCTGCCCGATGCCCGCGAGCTTCTCCGACTGGGCGACCTGCGCGAGCATCTGCTCTTCACGCTCGGCGTCGGCCAGGCGCAGCAGGTTGCGAACGCGCGCCGCCAGCACCGGCCGCGACACCGGGCGGTGCAGGTATTCGTCGGCACCCACCTCGAGACCGGCGAGCTCGCCACCCGCGTTGGGGCTGTCGGCGGTGATGAGCACCACGGGAATCTTGCGGCAGCGCGGGTCGCGGCGAATGCGACGGCACACCTCGATGCCGTCCATGTCGGGCATGTGCACGTCGAGCAGCACGAGGCTGATGGCCGTCTCGCGCAGAATCCCCAGCGCGTCGGCGCCGTTCGAGGCGGTCAGCACCTCATAGCCGTCGTGCTCGAGGAAGCGCGCCATCAGCTTGCGGTTGTCGTCTGTGTCGTCGACCACCAGCACCCGACGGGTCGGCATGGCACGAATGGCAGAGTCATAACGGCCCTGCGCGCGAGGAGGAATACGAGCAGTCATGCAGCAACTCCGGGAAGACGGACGTAGCGACGCAGCGCGCTCACCAGCTCGAGTTGGCGCAGCGGTTTGGTCAGCAAGTCGTTCATGCCGGCGGCGAGGCAGCGCTCGCGCTGACCGGCCATGGCGTCGGCGGTGAGCGCCACCACGGGCAGCGCCTCGGCGCTCCAGCGCTTGCGAATGCACCGCGTGGCCTCGTAGCCGTCGAGCTCGGGCATGTGACAGTCCATGAAGACGAAGTCGAAGGTCTGCTGGTCGAGCACCTGCAACGCCTCGAGCCCGTTGCCGGCGCAGGTCACCGTGCAGCCCAGCTTCTGCAACAGGTGCTGCGCGAGCCGCTGGTTGACGAGGTTGTCTTCGACCAGCAGCACTCGCACCGGGCCGACCCACGAGGCCAACCGGGTCGCGCCGGCCACCCCACGCGACGACGCTGACGACGACGTGAGCACGCCGCGCAGCGCCTCGAGCAACGGGCCCATGCGCGAGAGCGGCTTGACCAGCGTGGCGACCACGCCCGGCACCGGCACGCTGTCGCGCAGCGCGGAGTTGGCCAGCAACACCGTGGGCACCGGAGGCGAGGCGGCCGCGGCCAGCATGCCGAAGAAGTTGAGGCGCTCCTGGGCGTCAGCGGGCTCGGCGGCGAGCACCGCGTCGAAGCGGGCGCCGGCCAGCGCGTCCTTCGCTTCATGCAGTGAATTGGTGGCGTCGACGCGCGCGCCCCAGCGCCACAGCTGCCGCGTCAGCACTTCGCGCACCGCGAGCTCGGGCTCGAGCACCAGCACGCTCATGCCTTCCAGCGGCCGCTCGACGGGCGCTTCCTGGAGCTCGGCGCCGGCGGGCACCGAGAAGGTGAAGCACGAGCCCTGCGAGGAGTTCGACTCGAGGTCGATCACGCCGCCCATGCGCTCGACGAGGCCGCGCGAAATCGAGAGCCCCAGGCCGGTGCCACCGAAGCGGCGGGTGGTGCTGCCATCGGCCTGACGGAAGCGCGTGAAGAGGTACGGCCGGAGCTGGTCGGGCACGCCCATGCCGGTGTCTTCGACGCGCACGCGCAGGCGCTCGCCGGCCCAGTCGACGCGCAGGGCCACGTGACCCTTCTCGGTGAACTTGAGCGCGTTGCCGACGAGGTTGAGCACCACCTGGCGCACGCGGCCCGGGTCGCCGCGCACGCGCTCGGGCACCCGCTCGCTGACGTCGATGATCAACGACAGGCGCTGCTCGCGGGCGCGGGGGGCCAGCAGGTCGACCACGTCACCGAGCGTCTCGCGCACGTTCCACGCGATGTTCTCGAGCATCAACTTGCCGCTCTCGATCTTCGAGAAGTCGAGGATGTCGTTGATGATGGTGAGCAGGGCCTCGGCGCTGCTGTGAATCATCGACGCAAAGCCGTGCTGCTCGGCGTCGAGGCGCGACTGCAACAGCAGGTTCGCGAAGCCGATGATGCCGTTCATCGGCGTGCGAATCTCGTGGCTCATGGTGGCGAGGAACTCGCTCTTGGCGCGGTCGGCGCTCTCGGCGCGGCGGCGGGCCTCGTCGAGCTGGTCCATGCGCTCGCGCAGCGCCTGCTCGGCGATGAGGCGGCGCGCCGATTCGTGACGCAGGCGCACCAGCGTGGCGAAGCTGCTCACCGCCGACTGGTCGTCGAGCGTCCACTGCCGGGGGCTGCGCTGGTTGATGCACAACACGCCCATCAGCTTTCCCTGGCGACGCAGCGCGACCGACATGTGCGCGGCCATGCCTTCCGCCTCGAGCGCCGCGCGCAGGTCCGTCGGGCAGCCGGGGTCATCGAGGGAGTCGAGCGCCAACATCGGCTGCGCCTCGAGGCGGCCGAGGTACTCGCGGTAGGTCTGTGACGGGATGGCGCGCGTGGCGTCGTGGGAGTGGTCGCTGCGCAGGTAGAGGTCGCGGCAGGCGAGCACGCCGTCGCTGCCCTTGATCCACACGCCGACCTGATCAGCCTTGAGCATGTCGGCGAAGGACTCGGTGAGCTTGTGGTACGCGTCGGCGTCGCTGGTGAGCGGCGAGGTGATGTCGCCCAGCAGGCCCACCAGCAGCGTGTTGCGGTGCGCGAGCATGTCGTTGCGGTGCTCGAGCGTCACCGTCTCGTGCACCTGGGCCGTCACGTCGGTCGCCAGCAGCAGCACACCGCCGATGCGCCCATCGAGCTCTTCCCAGGGGCGCACCTCCCACTGCAGGTAGCGGGCGCCGGTCTCAGACTCGTAGAGCTCGGCTTCACGGCGTTCGATGCCGCCCTCGAGGCAGCGGGCGTACACCTCGGTCCAGCCGTCGGTGAGCGCGGGCAACACTTCGCTCTGCGTGCGGCCGATGATGCTGGCGTCGAGGTCGAAGTCGCTCAACCAGCGGCCGCTGCAGGCCACGTAGCGCAGCTCGCGGTCGAGCATGGCCATGGCCGCGGGCGCGTGCTGCACGAAGGCGTGCAGTTGCAGCCGGGCGCGGTCGATTTCGTCGCTCATCTCGAACTCGCGGGTGTGCATCTGCAGCCGCGCGCGGTCGATTTCTTCGTACATCTCGAACTCACGGGTGTGGTCGTCGACCACCAACACCGCGCCGTTGGGGCGGCCTTTGCGTGAGAGCGGCTGCACTTCGACCAACAGCCGCAGCTGCTCGCCGTCGTCAGGGCGCGTCCACGCCAGGGAGGCGCGCACCGGCGTGTGGTTGGTGAGCGCCGCGCAGACCCCTTCAGCGGCCGGGGTCTTCTCGAGGTGCGCCAGGAAGAGCGACAGGTCGTTGCCGACCAGCGGGAGCCCGGTGATCTGCGCCAGCGCCGGGTTGCACCAGTCGACGATGCCGCGGGCGTTCACCGACATCGCGCCGGTCGACGTACGCTGGAGCACCGACACCCACCGCTCGCGCTGGTCTTCGTACTGGGCGCGCCGGTAACGGCGAATGACCGCCCACACCGTCAGGCCGAACAGCAGCACATGAATGATGAGGACGAGGTGATGCATCGCGCCGTCCCACTTTGCAGGCTGCGGGCCGATCATTTCGGGCGGGGATCCGCGCACTTACACCGTCAGCATGGGGTGCATTTCACCGCCATGGTTCAAGTCACACCCGGTCTTTTGCTACGGGGCGGCGGTGCGCTTCGCGGTGGTGTTCGTCTTCGTTCTTTCGGGCTGCAACCTGCTCAAGGGCCCACCGCGCGACCACGAGTGCCGCGCGCGGCTGCGCACCATCATCGGGCTCGAGACCTCGTTCTATTCGGAGCACCAGCGGTACTCGGTGCACCCCGCGGAGATCGGATTCGCGCCTGCGCAGGGCAATCGGTACCTCTACCTGTTCGCGACGTCGGGCGAGCTGACGCGGCGGGACGAGTTGCCGTCGCCGCCGTTGATGGAGTCGGTCGGTTACGGGCCCGACACGAAGAAGCGCGGCGTGTTGCTGGAAGACCTGCTCGCTGCGATGCCGAAGGACGTGCGCGCGTCGGTGGGCATCGAGGGTGAGTGTCCGAAGTGTGAAATCACCGTCGCGTGCGTGGGTAACATCGACGACGACCCGCAGGTCGACGTGTGGAGCATCTCGACGAAGGATCGGCCCGGTGGTGTGCAGGGCACGCCGATTCATCACGTGAAGGACCTGTGAGGCCTTCAGGAAAGCGGGGCGGCGGGCTTCGGTCGTGCGCGACCCGGACAGGCTCTCGGGCGCGCCGCGAGGTGGGCTCACTTTCCCAGCTGTGTACCCATTGGGTACGAGCAAGTACCCATTGGGTACACGGTCTGAAAATCGAGCCTCGCCCCTGCGCCCACGAACTCGCAGCGCCCGCCCGTGAAACTGCACGATGCAGGCCACCCTTCGCCCTTCCTCCTTCGAGGCTGATCATGTCGACCCTCCGCATCGCCGCGCTCGCGTTGATCCTCGGCTGCACCAAACCCACACCGCCCGCGCCCACCGTCGACGCTGGCCCGCCGCCGCTGCCCGAGTGCACGCTGGCCACGCCGCTCGTGCCCGGGGTTCCCGGCTCACCGGGCCACCTCATCCCCTCCTCCATCAACCCCAACGGCGCCTCCGAGCTCGCCACCCTGATGCGCGCCTTCGTCGAGGACTGGAAGGCCGCGCGCACCGTCGTCGAAGCGGGCCAGACCGTGAGCCCGAAGTTCCCCACGCACCGCAAGCTGCGCTGCGCCTGGCCCACCGATGCCCGCGACCGCAACGAGGCCTTCGACGGCATGGCCGTGGGCTACCTCGACGCGGTGCAGAAGTTCGACGCCGCGCCTTCCCGCGACACCTACGAGGCGGTGCTCGACCGCTGCCGCGCGTGCCACGAAATCACCTGCGGAGGCCCGCTCGAGGTCATCGAAGGGCTCCGCTGGAAGCTGCCTCAGTAACCGTCGTTGTCGGAGATGACGCGCGCCGACACCGTGCGCTCCCGGTTTGTCGCTGCGCTGCGCATCAGCCGCGCGAACTCACGGCGCGCTTCGTGGCCCCTGGCCGCGTCCTCCGCGAGCTCGGCGACCGCCTCGAGGGTCCAGTCGCCGGGCCGGTGCCCACGCAGCAGATCCGCCCCGAGCGCGACGGCGGTGGCGAAGCGCAGCTCCGACGAGGCCTGCTCGAGCGACTGATTCACCGCGTCGCGCGGCAGGTCGGTGTCGAGCTGGAAGACCTCGCTCGAGTCGGGCAGCTGCCCACGCACCGACACCGTGCCCAGCGAGCCGCGCTTCGAGGTCAACGTGAGCTCGTACAGCGCCGTGACCTGATGCCCTGCGCCCAGCTCACCCGCGTCGACGTCGTCTTTCTTGAAGTCTTCGTCGGCGAGGTCGCGGTTCTCGTAACCCACGAGCCGGTACGTGGAGACGACCTCCGGGTCGAAGGCCACCTGCACCTTCACGTCACGGGCGATGACCTCGAGCGTGCCGTTCAACTTCTCGCCGAACACGCGCTCAATCGTCTTCTCACCGTCGACGTAGAGCGCCTGACCGTTGCCCTTGTCGGCCAGCTGCTCGAGCGCGTCGGCGCGGTAGTCGCCCATGCCGAAGCCCACCGTGGTGAGCGTCACGCCCTGCTTCACGTACGCGTGCACCGCGTCGAGCATCGAAGCGTGGGACGTGTTGCCGATGTTGGCGTCACCGTCGGTGAGCACGATGACGCGCGCGGTGTGGCCGGGCACCGCGTCACGCACCGCCATTTCGTACGCGAGCTGCATGCCGGCGCCCATGTCGGTGCCGCCACCCGACGCCAGCGAGTCGATGCCGCTGATGATGGTCGCAAGGTCGCTGACCGGCGTGGGCTTCAACACCACGCGCGTGCTGCCCGCGTAGGTGACGAGCGCCACCGTGTCGTGCGGAGCCAGCTGCGCCGAGAGGAACCGCAGCGCCTGCCTGGCGAGCGGCAGCTTGTCGGGCGCGTTCATCGAGCCGCTGACGTCGACGAGGAACACCAGGTGCGCGGGCTTGCGCTGCGCGGTGTGAATGGTGCGGCCCTGCAGCGCGACCCGCAGCAGCGTCTTCGTTTCATCGAACGGTGAGACCGCGCCGTCGACCTGCACCGCGAAGGGTTTCCCCGACGGTCGCGGCAGCTCGTAGTCGAACGCGTTGACCCACTCTTCGACGCGCACGCCTTCGGGCGCCGGGCATTGACCGCCCTCAATCACGCGCCGCGCCCAGGTGTACGAGGCCGTGTCGACGTCGATGGCGAAGGTGCTCAGCGCGTCACGCTTCGCGTTGACGGTGGGGTTCACCACGCCGGGAGGTGCGAACGAGATGCCGGGACCACCGCCGAAGTTCGAGAGCGACTTCTTCATCAACGAATCGCGGCGCGCGGTCACCGGGCCGTCGCCTGCAAGCGAGTCAGCCGACATGCCGCAGAGCGCCCTGAGGTTGTCGCCGAAGAACTCGATGACCAGCAGCGGGCCGAACACCACGAGGAGCAAGGCAATGAGGATCTTCTTGAACATTCCGTTCACCCTTTGGAGTGCTGCGAGGTGAACGCATGGTGCGTGCGCGCGCGCTTTCCGAAAATCGGGCAACGGGAGGTCGTCCCGATGTCCGTCGGATGAACGACCGATGTGGCTCAGCGCACGTCGAGCAGTTCGACTTCGAACACCAGCGTCGAGCGCGGCGGAATGCCGGGCTTCGCGTCG
The DNA here is from genome assembly GCA_003243425.1 of Archangium gephyra. Taxonomy (GTDB): domain Bacteria; phylum Myxococcota; class Myxococcia; order Myxococcales; family Myxococcaceae; genus Archangium_A; species Archangium_A gephyra_A. The sequence goes on from QFQP01000061.1 coordinate 7,711, forward strand.
TTGGCGTAGCCCTCGAGCGGAGGAATGGTGATGAGGCGCGCTTCACCTTCCTTCATGCCGAGCAGCCCTTGGTCGAGCCCGGGCACGACCATGCCCTCGCCGACCCAGAAGTTGAACGCGCCGCGCTGGTAGCTCGAGTCGAAGACGCCGCCGTCGGTGAGCGTGCCGGTGAAGTGAATGGAGATCTTGTCGCCCTTCTTCGCGACGTCGCCGTCGTCGTAGCCCTCGCGGAGCACCTGGGTGATGACGCCGGTGGGCGAGGTCACCGGCGGCTGCGGGTTGCGGGGTTTGAGCTCCTTCTTCGAGCAGGCGAGCAGCAGCAACGCAGCGAGCATCAAGCGCATTCGGTCACTGTACTTGCCCCTCGGCGCCACGGCGGAGAGGGTTGAGGGAGAGGTGGTGCGTAAATTCTCGCTCCCGTCGACGCTCGCGTAGTGTCACCGGCCATGTCTTCCGACGTCGTCATCCTCTTCGGTGGCAGCTCGAGCGAACGGCTCGTGTCCGTCGCCTCCGCGCAGAACGTCAGCACGCACCTCCCCGACGCCAGCTGCTGGTTCATCGCCAAAGACGGCCCCGTCTTCGTCACGCCGCACGCCGAGCTCGCCGCGCACCGGAACGCCTTCACCGACGACTTCCGGCCGAAGACCGCCGCGCGCTGGCCGTCACTCGACGACGCGCTCGACTCCGACGACGCCAGGGGCCGCACCTTCTTCCTCTCGCTGCACGGCGGCGACGGCGAGAACGGTGTCACCCAGCGCAAGCTCGAAGGGCGCGGGCTGGCCTTCACCGGCTCCGACAGCACCGCCAGCGCCAACGCCTTCGACAAGCACAAGACCCGCGAGCTCGCCGCGGCGAAGGGCGCACGCATCGCCGAAGCGCGGCTGCTCGACACCTCGAACCCCGAGCTGCTCACCAGGTCGCTTCACGAGCTGATGGCGCGCTCCCCACGCTGGGTGCTCAAGCCGCGGGCTGACGGCTCGAGTCACGGCCTCGTTCACCTGCGCGCGACTTCAGAAATTCCAGCCGCCGCCGCGAAGCTCCACGCGCTGCGAATCTCGTACCTCGCCGAACAATTCGTCGAAGGCCGCGAGCTCACGGTGGGCGTCATCGACGACGTCGACGGCCCGGCTGCGCTCCCCGTGTCTGAAGTGCGGCTGCTCGACGGCGGCGCGTTCGACTACGAGGGCAAGTACCTCGGCCGCGGCACCGAAGAGCTGACGCCCGCCCCCATCGACGACGGGCAACGCGCGCAGGCGCAGGCGCTCGCAGTGCTGACGCACCGGGCGGTGGGCTGCTACGGCTATTCGCGCACCGACATGATCCTCACCACCTCCGGCCCCGTGCTCCTCGAAATCAACACCCTGCCGGGCATGACGAAGGCCTCGTTCATTCCCCAGCAGCTGGCGGCCGCGAACCGTGACGTGAAGGCCTTCATTCACCACCAGCTGGAGCTCGCCCGCGCGCGTCGCGACACGTCGAAATGAAGAACGAGGCGGAAGTCAGCACGCTGAAGATGCCGGCGCCCGACCACATCATCGCGGGGCGCTACCGCATCATTTCGCGCCTCGGCAGTGGCGGCATGGGCCTCGTCTTCCTCGCGCAGCCGGTGAACGGCGGCGAGCAGGTGGCGCTCAAGTTCCTCGACCCGGAGTCGGGTGACGAGGCGCGCCTCGAGCGCTTCCTCAACGAGGCGAAGGTCGCGGTCACCATGCAGCACCCCAACGCACCGCAGATCTACGACCTCGGGCGCGACGAGGAAGACCGGCTCTTCATCGCCTTCGAGCTGGTGCAGGGCGAAGACCTGCGCGAGCTGCTGCGCCGCGAAGGCCGGCTCACGTGGAGCGAGGCGCGCGACATCATTCTTCAAATCGCCGACGCGCTCGGCCACGCGCACGACCACCACATCGTGCACCGCGACATCAAGCCCGAGAACCTGCGCGTGCGGCGCACCGGTGCGGTGCTCCACGTCAAGGTGCTCGACTTCGGCATCGCGCGGCTGCTGCGCAACGCGGGCGTGCGGCTCACCGGTGAAGGCATGCTGGCGGGCACGCCGCGCTACATGGCGCCCGAGCAGGTCAAAGACGAACCGCTCGACGGCCGCACCGACATCTACGCGCTGGGCCTCGTCTTCTACGAGATGCTGACCGGCGCCATCGCCATGGGTGGCCGCAACGTCGCGCAGATCCTGATGCATCAGGTGCAGACGCCGATGCCCACGCTCAAGTGGGCCGACCCGGCGCTCGATTTCCCGCAGGTCGACGCGTTCATCGCGCGCGCGTGCGCCAAGTCACCCAACGAACGCTTCGCCTCGATGCAGGAGTTCGCGCGCGAGCTGCAGAAGCTCGACGTCGACGAGACCCGCTGGCCGAAGCCCACGCCGAACCCCCACGGTGAGCCGCTCGGTGGCGCGGTGCCCACCAAAGACGAGCAGCCGCAACAGCCGCCCGCCGGGAGCCTGAGCGACACCTACGTCAAGCCGCTGCCGAAGACCGAGCTCGAACCGGTGTACACGCCGCCCCCCTCGGAAGCGGCCACCACGCCATCGCGCCCCGCCGTGCCCCGCGCGCTGCAGCTCACCGAATCGAAGGTCGTCGAGCCTGCGCCCGCGCTCGAGGCGCCCACCATTCCCGAGCGGCCGATGGTGCAGCGCCCGCGCCCGCCCAGACCGGTCGAGAAGCAGACGGTGCTCAACCAGCCGGTGCCGAAGCGGCCGGCCTCGAAGTGGCCCGTGGTTCTGCTGGGCGTCGTGCTCGTCGGCGCCTGCCTCGCCTTCGCCGCGTGGTGGTGGACGCACCGCTGACGCCGTTGCCAAGCTGGCGCGATGGAACGCCTCTTCGCCGGCCTCATCAACTTCAAGGAAGAACTGCGCCCGTCACTCAAGCCACTCTTCGAGAAGCTCGCGCACGGCCAGACCCCCGAGCTGCTGCTCTTCACCTGCTGCGACAGCCGCGTGGTGCCGCACCTCATCACCAGCGGTGAGCCCGGTGAGGTCTTCGTGGTGCGCTCCATCGGCAACCTCGTGGCGCCAGCCGACGCGCGCGGCCAGAGCGTGGGCGACGTGTCGGAGGCCAGCGCCATCGAATACGCGCTCGAGGTGCTGGGCATTCGCGACATCGCGGTGTGTGGCCACAGCAACTGCGGGGCGATGGCGGCGGTGCAGAAGGGCCGTCGCAGCTTCGCCGACGTGGCGCCCAACCTCGCCAGGTGGCTCGAGCACGGTGAGCCCGCGTTGCAGCGCGTGCGCACCATGCACTTCGACGAGGGCCTCGGCGAGGTGGACCAGCTCAGCCAGGCCAACGTGCTGGTGCAGCTCGACCACGTGGCCACCTACGAGCCGGTACGAAAGCGGCTGCGCCAGGGCGAAGTGCGGCTGCACGGCCTGTGGTTCGACATCGGCCACGCCATGGTGCACCTGCACGAGGCCGACAAGGGCGCCTTCGTTCCCCTCGATGAAGCCGAGCTGACCCGCTTGCTGACGACGTGAAGCGTCGTGACATGGAGCGCGGATGTGCCACCCGCTGTGGGCTCCACCCCACGCCTCCGGTGGGCGGCGCCGGGTGAATTCGTGAAGCAGTACGGGTGGTTGGGTGGTTGGAACGAAGTCTGCTCGAGAAAGACGACACCATGTTCGACGACAACCGCAGTCACCGCCGTGTGGCCTGCAGTGCGCGCTTTCTGGGAGCCAGCACCACCGCGCTCCGGGGCGACATCGTCGACATCTCGAGCTCCGGGTTGTGCCTGAGCGTCGACGCGGCGCTGGAGCGGGGCCGCGAGCTGCACCTGGAGTTCGACCTGCCCGCAGGCCGCGTGGAAGCGGTTGGTGAAGTGCGCTGGGTGGTCGAGAAGGAAGGCCGCGCGGAGCTGGGGGTGCGCTTCGTTCGCATCTCGACCGAGTCGCTGGCGGTCATCGCGCAGGCGGTGGCGCCGAAGTCGACGGTCGGCGGCGCGTGGAGCGGCCAGTTCGCCGTGCGTCGGTAATCAACTCCGGCAGTCGTAGAGGACGTGGCAACCCAACGTGCGGTCGGCACCGCCACACGCACAGATGCGCGCGTCACCGTCGGTGAAGGCCTGAAGCGTGTCGGGCGTGCGCATGCCCATGCGCAGCACGCACACCTCGTAGCTGCGGAGCCCTTCGGCGGGCGGGGGGTCGACCCGCACCAGCTCGCCCGCGCTCAGCATGGTGGCCGCACAGTCGCGGGCCTGCGCGAAGCTGCTGGCCTGAATGGCGATGACGCGGAGGCCACACGCGTTCACGTCGACGATGCCCACGGGAATCGTCATCGGCGAGGGGCCCGGCACGCAGGCCACCGAGCCACCGACGCACACGTTGGACGAACAGGTGAGCCCGCCGCCGCACGGCATCACGGTGCCTTCACCGGTGCAGCAGGCCTGGCCTTCGTTGCCGCACGGTGCGCACTCGCGGCGCATGCCCGCCACGCTCGCGCCGCAGCTGAGGCCGGCGTGGCACGAGGGCTCGAGCGCTGCGGTGTTGCAGCACTCCTGACCCGTGGCGCCGCACGGCGTGCACACGTGGTCGGTGCAGTTCGACGACGCGCCACAGTCGGCGATGGAGCCGCACGGCGTCGCCCCGGGAGTGCCACCACACGCGCTCATCAACACCAGAAGACCCATCGCCAGCATCCGCTTCATCGCTTCACCCAGAAGTACGAGTTGGTCTGCGAAGACGCGGCGCGCACCAGCAGCTCGCCGTCGTCGGAAATGGCCACCACTTCACGCAGCTCGGCGTTCGGCACCTTGAAGAGCTCGTCGAGCCGCCACACCTGCCTCGTCGGCCCGGAGATCCACGGCACCGACTTTCCGCTGCAGGTCGCGAGCCCCGAAATCCACCCCGACTCGGACGCCAGCGTCACCGTCGCAGAAGTACAGCCGCGCGGCAGCGCATAGACCTTCGGGAACTTGCCGCCGTCAGCGACACACGCCGCGTCACACGAGAACGCGCGGTGGCTCTTCTGCGCGTCGAGCTGATGGCCGAACACCTCACCCGACTCGAGAATGGCGACCGCTTCACCGGGCTGCGCGCCGAGCCTGGTGACCTGCTCGAAGTTGAGCACCGCGGGCACCACGTCGTTGCCGTCGACCAGGCCGACCGCGAAGTTGCCCGCGGCGTTTCCCGACGCGCTGCTGACCGACAGCTTCTCGAGCGCCTTCGGCTTCTGAAAACCGGCGTGCGCATCGAGCAACCCCAGGTTTCCCTGCGCGTCGTACGCCAACGAGAGCCCCGCCGGCGTCAGCGCGACCGGCGTCACCGTTGGCAGCTTGCCGGAGCGCGGCCCGAGCAGATTCACCAGCCACGTCTCGGTGGCGTTGGCCGACTGGCGCAACGTCAACTCACGGCCCTTCACCGCCGACACCCGCGCGTCGCTGACGCCGAGCAGCGAAGACAACGAGGTCTCCTTGCCGTTGGTCACGTCGACGAGCACGTCACCGGTGGCGCGCTGCACCACCACCTGCCCGTCGGTGGTGAGGCCCAGCGGTCGCCCCGGGAGCACCAGCAGCCGCGCGATGCTCGGAGGCAGCGTCAGCACCGGGCAGTTCACCCGGTCGACGAGCGCCATGCGCGACACGCCGCCGGCCACCGCCGTCACCTGCGCCGTCGAGCTGAAGCCCGCGCGCAGCAGACCCGTGAAGCGCGCGCTCCGTTCACCGGCACGCACGCGCACAGCCGGCACCCACACCGCCGAAGGGTCGGTGCTGCGCAACGCCACGGTGGCGCCGTCGGACGCGGCGGGCCCCGAGAGCGTCACCACGCCGGTCAAGGTGGTCCACACGGGCGACGCGCAGCGCGAGCGCGGCAGGTCGACGGTCAACGACTGCAGCACCGGCTGCGCCACGCCGGCCGACGCGGTGAAGGCCGCCACCTCGACGCCCTTCGTGAAGTTGCCGAGCCCTTCGATGACGTTCCAGCCGCTGGCCTCCACGCTCGAGCCGGGCGCCAGGCGGAGCCGCACGTTGCGCGCGCAGGCGCTGCCACCACACGGCGTGCTGGAGGGGATGCGCGAGGCCTCGAGCACCAGCGTGCCGCGCACGCGCTGCACGTGCACGGTGCCCTGCACGTAGTCGCTCGAGAGCCGATGGTCGAAGGACCACCACAGCTGCGAGCCGCTCTGCGTGCCCGACAGCCGCACCACGTCACCGTGCGCGAGCCCGAACGCGGTGAGCGGTACCCAGACGTCGAGCGAGCCCGGCGCCTTGCTCACCACGCGGTCGTTCAACGCGAAGGCGTGACCGTCGACGCGCAGCACCACCGACTGAAACTGCACGTCGCCACCGAGCGCCACGTCGTCGAGCGCCGAAGCATGGGCACTCGCCGCCAGCAGCGCGAAGAACAGCAGAAGACTTCGCATGGAAGAGACTCCAGGGAGTTGAAGTGGAACGCCGCCGGCCGGGCGGCAGACGGGCGCTGGCTCAGCTGGCGAGCCGCGCGAGCGTGGCCTGCACCTCGGCGCGCGTGTTCGCCGACAGACCGGGCATCAACAGCAGTGACTGAAGGGTCTGTACCAACGCCGGCGTGGCGGTCTTTTGCTCGGTCGCCAGGTTCAGCAGGGCGCGCTCGGCGCCGCGCTGCAGCCGCTGCTGACTGACCAGCGTGCGCAGCCCCTGCAGCGTCTCTTCGCTCAACGCACGACCGCGCAGGGCATCGAAGGCCGCGGCCTGCACCTCGCGCGAGCGCTCCGTCAGCAGCCGCTCCCGCAGCACCGCTTCCACGTCGGCGCCGGGCACGCGGCGCAGCGAGGCCAGCGCCGCCGCGCGCACGTTGGCGTCGGCGTCGGCGCTCTTCTCCTTCGCGATGTCGAGCACCCGCGCGTCACCCGAATTTCCCAGCGCGCGCAGCGTGGCCTGCAGGTCTTTGGCGGTCTGCGCCTGCTCCACGTCGTCGACCAGCTGGTCGACCATGGTGTTGCTCAGCTGCGGAGACGTGGTGCGCGCGGTGTACGCGAGGCTGCCCAGCACATAGGCCCGCGCGTTGCGGTCTTCGGTGACGCCCGACGCGCGCGCCGCGGCGTGTTGCTCGAGCACGAACTGCAGCGTCTGTGCGGTGGGCTTCTTCACCAGCGACAGCCGCTGAAAGAGCTGGCGGGCCACCAACGCGTCGGTGGCGCCGGTGCGCAACGCGTTCACCAGCGCGGCCTGGGCCTGCGGGTGCCCTGCACTCGCCAGCACGTCGAGCACCTGCGCGCGCATCTGCTCGCTCTTCGCGTTCTGGAAGACGGCCACCAGCTCGTGGGCGCGCTCGGGGTGCAACTGCAACACCGCCACCGCGCGCAGCACGAACTCGGCGCGGTCATTCCACGCGCGCGGGTCTTCGTACTTCGTGAACGCCGTCAGCACGTGCTCGAAGGTCACGCCCGCCGCCTGGGCCTCGAGCAGCGCGCGCTCCTGGTCGATTTCGCTCTTCACGCCGCCCACCGGCCGCAGCACCGGGTGCGAGGTGACGGCCAGCACCTCGGCGGCGCGCTCCTGGGCGTCGAGGAACTGCAACGTCATCGCCGCTTTGCGCCGCGCGAGCACCTGCCCCTGCGCCGACTGCCCGAGCAGCTCGGCCTCGGCGGTGAGCGAGGTGAGCAACCCCGCGCTGTCGAACGTGACGTCGGCGCCGTCGTGCATCGACAAGGCCTCGGGCTGCTGCTGCCCCAGGCGCCACGCGGTGAAGCGCGTGCGTTCCCGGTGCAGCCGCGTGTCACCGCTCCACGCCAGCGTGGTGCCGACGTCACCCATCGCCAGCTTCTCGACCACCTCGGTCGTGGGCGCCTCGAACGTCGGCACGAAGAGGTCGCCCGCGAGGCCCTGCAGCAGGTAGCGAATGGGCACCGGCGTCTCGTCGGAGAACTGCAGCGCCTGCAGCTGCCCGTTCACGTCGAGGTGGGCCCACGCCTCGGCGCCTGCCAGCCCGTCGAGCGGCACCGGCTGCCCCATCACGCTGGCGCTCGCCGCGCGGAGCGACTCGACGCGCAGCACCACCACCGCCGCGCCCGGCGAGGTGCGCCGCCCGGTCAGGCTGACCACGCCATCGAGCGAGAGCTCACCTTCGGCCAGCGTGCTGCCCGCGGGCAACGCGGTGACCTGACGCTGGGTGACCAGCAGCTGAAAGCGCCGCTCGAGGTCGACGGGGTAGCGCTCGACGCGCGCCTTCGCGGCGACCACCGGCGCCGCGTCGGCAGCCTGGAGGTTCGACACCACGAATGACGCACAGAACACCGACACCACCGCGAGAGACGCAATGAAGACGCGCTTCATGAAGAACTCCGTACGTGAAGAGAAGTTGAACAACGGGCACGACGCGCCACCTGCGTTTTTCGGCGGCGCGTCGTGTTCAGCCGGGCTTCAGAGCCGCGCGAGCGCGACGTCGAAGTGCTCGTCGAACAGCACCACCTCCGGGCCACCGAAGCCGGTCCAGCGCACGATGGTGAACTCGGCAGTGAACGGCCCGAGCTCGGCGAAGAGGCTGATGCGGCCGTCGAGGTAGTTCTGCTGAATGCCGAAGCGCAGGCCCATGCGCATGAACAGCTCGTGGGCCGAGTTCAGGTACACGCCGATGGAGCCACGCAGCGGCGTGGACACCTTGGCGATGCTGACCACGCCACGCAGCCCGGCGCGGAAGCCCTGCACCCCGATGGCGATGGCCGCGGTCACGCCGAGGTCGACGTAGGGCTTGATGGTGCCGACGAGGTCGATGCCCGCCATGTCGACGCTGCAGTCACGCACCACCGCGCCGCCGAGCCGGAACTCGATGCCGAGCTTCGCCGCCAGACCGGCCGACACGTTGACCGGCACGAAGACGATGACGAACTGCGCGCTGCCTTCGATGGTGTGCGAGGTGTTCCAGTCGGCGACCTGGAAGTCGAGGAAGGCCGGGTGGCGTTCATCGAGCGAGTACACGTCGCTGCCGAACAGGCGCACGTCGACCTCGGCGTGAATCTGTTCGTCTTCGGTGCCCAGGCGGCCGGTGATTTCGCCGACGTCGGTCTCGCTGCCGAAGACCCAGATCTTCGCGCGCGCGTAACCGTCGACGGCCACTTCGGCCTCACACATCGCCGAGCCCCAGGTCGCTTCCCAGCCGGCGCCGTAGGCGATGGCCCCCGCGAAGCTGCTGCGGTCACCTTCTTCGCCGGAATCTTCGTGGCGACCCGAGCGGCGGGTGAGGCCCGTCGACGGCTCGGTGGGCAGGTCGAGGGTGTCGACGTGACCGCCGTAGATGCCCAGGAACTCGGCGACCAGGTCGGGGTTGAGCGTGTAGTTCTTCTGCTTGAGGTCGGGCAGGCCGAGGCGCTGCGCGTCGCGGATGAAGCTCGAGGGGCTGAAGTCGTTGCCCGTCAGGCGCATGCACGCAGCGAGCTCGGGCTGACGGCGCGCGTCCATCACGCGGCGAACGTCGTCGTGGTAGCGGCGCGGGCTCCAGTCGCAGCGGCTGATGCCCTGGCTCACCAGACAGCCGTTCTTCTCGGCGTCGATGAGCGCCTTTTCGAGCTTCGCGTCGATGGCACGCAGGGCGGCGGCCGTCTCGGTGTCGAGCTGCGCGCGGTTCTTCTTCGCCAGCTTCTCGACGGTCTCGTAGCTCTTCCACACCGATTCGCGCTCGGCGAGCAGCGCTTCGAACTGCTGCTGGCGGCCGCGCTCTTCGTCGAGCACGTCGTCGTTGTAGTTGCCCAGCTGCTGGCTCATCTGCTGGTGCCAGTCGTCGGTCTCGGCGTACCAGGTGCGCGCGGCGACGTTCTGCGCCTTCTGCACCGCGGGGTGGCTGAAGGGGTACGGCTGTTGCCCCGCCGGGTACGGGCCCTTCGTGAACAGGAAGTACGAGTTCTTCTCGACCTTCGTGCCGTTGAAGATGCTCGCGAGCTTCTGCTGGGTGCTCGACAGCAGCGTTCTGTAGGCGATGCCGTTCTGCCCGTAGGCCGCGTTGAAGAACGCGCGGTTGTCACCTGCGTACTTGCCGGCCTTCGCTTCGAACTCGCTGTAGTCGCGGAAGCGCTCGTGCACGAACTCGCGGCAGCTCGAGACCGCCTGCCCGTTCATCGACCATTTGGCCTTCTCGGCCGCGAACGCCGCCTCGGCAGGCGAGAGGTTCGCGTAGCCCTTGCGCTCGAGGATCTGGTTGATGGCGACCAGACCGCCGATGGTGCCCTGGTAGCCCGTCACGTTGGTGGCGCTGCCCGGCTCGCGCGGGGGCATCGAGCCGACCTGGCGAATGGTGCCACCGAGGTTGTCGGGCAACAGGCGGTAGCGCTGCTGCAACGCCGGCACCTGCGCGCGCCAGTTGGAGTCGATGATCGACCCGCAATACGTGCGGTGGGTGGTGAAGCAGGTGCTCGAGCGGTACGTGGAGTCGACGCACATCGCGAGCGTGGGCGTGGGGCAGACCGGCTGCGCGCCGGCGTTCGCTGCGCCGAGCGAGATGAGCACTGCGAGCGCAGACAGCAACTGACGTGGCCCACTCTGGGGCCACGCGGGACGGGGGTTCATGGTGGAGCTCCTTGGGAAGTGGGAGCTCAAGCGCTCCCGGCACTCGTACTGGGTGGGCGCGCTCTCCTTTTTCGGGAGCTCCGGCGGCTGTCAGTTGAGGCCGAACGCCGTCGGCTGTTCGCCCAGTCGAGCGCGAAGCTGGCGACTTCTTCCCAGCCCTTCTCGCCGGCGATGAAGAGCAGCGGCGCGCGGTCTTCATTCTTGAAGTTCACCTTCGCGGCGGCCTTCGGGTCGAAGTTGAGAATCG
>QFQP01000107.1 GCA_003243425.1 Archangium gephyra
ACAGAAAAATGAAGGTTTTGGAGAGCAGACACTTGGTGGGGGGACAAGAGAGCTCGGGACTTGTTTGGGGGAGGGGAGGCGCAGGAAGTTGTTAGAAGGTGAGGTACTTGGTGGGGGGAGAGACAGGAAAGTGTTGGAAGAGGGCTTTGAGCTCGGGACTTAACAGAAGGTGAGAAGGAGGGGGAGAGAGAGACAGGGACTTGATGGGGGGATAGGCACTTGGGCGGGAAAGGAGGGGAGAAGCAGGGACTTGGTGGGGGGAGACAGAAAAGTGAAGGTTTTGGAGAGCTCGGGACTTGAGAGAAGGTGAGGTACTTGGTGGGGGGGGAGACAGAAAAGTGAAGGTTTTGGAGAGCTCGGGACTTGAGAGAAGGTGAGGTACTTGGTGGGGGACAGGAGAGCTCGGGACTTGTTTGGGGGGACAGGAAGTTGGGAGAGGAGGAGTAGGAGTGAGGAAGTTGGGAGGGGGAGGGGAAGGACAGGGACTGAGTAGAGAAGCAGGGACTTGATGGGGGGAGACAGGAAAGTGAAAGGGGAGAAGGAGGAGAATGAGAGACTTGGGAGACTGGCAGGTACTTTTGATGGGGAGAGACAGGAAAGTGAGGGAGGGGGGCGGAGGAGGAGAGGGAGACAGGGACTTGTTGGAGGAATAGGCAGTTGGTGGGTTCGGAGGAGGAGAGCAGGTAGCAGGTAGTTGGGAGGGGGGAAGGTACTGCTCGCTTGTTGGGTGGTTAAAGGAAAATACCTTAAAGGGAATGTGTGTTATTTGAAGGTTTTGTGTGTGAAAGCAGAGGACTTGGTGGGGGTGATGAAGAAAAAAGAGGGTTGGTTGGAGGGGGAGGAAGTGAGGGAGCTAGTAGAGGGGGAGAGGGAGACAGGGACTTGGTGGGGGAGCAGGGACTTGGGAGGGGAGAGAAGAAGCAGGGACTTGGGAGGGGGGAAGGTACTAGTTAAAAATACCTTAAAGGGAATGTGTGTTAGTGGAAGAGTTGAAGGAGAAATTAGTGAGCAAGTTGATTGGGTGTGTGTGTGGGAGAGAGAGAGGAGCAGGTACTTGGTGGGGGAACAGAGACTTGGGAGGGGGAGGAGAAGGAAGCACTTGGTGGGGAGAGACAGGGACTTGGGAGGGAGGAAGGTACTGCGACTTGTTGGGTGGTTAAAAGGAAATGCCTTAAAAGTGTGTGTTAGTGGAAGAGTTTGGAGAGAAATTAGTGAGCAGGTTGATTGGGGTGTGTGTGGGAGAGGGGGAGGAGGGCAGGTACTTGTGGTGGGGGACAGGTACTTGTGGTGGGGGGAGACAGAAGAGTTGTGGGGGAGGAGGGCAGATACTTTGGGAGGAGGGCAGGTAGTTGGGAGGGGGGCAGGTACTGGTTAAAAGTGCGTTAAAAATGTGTGTGAGTGGAAGAGTCCTAAAAAGACAGAGGGAAAGTGGGTTGTAAGGAGGGGGTTATGAAGGAAGGAGGAGGAGGAATGTTGAGGTAAGGACGATTTGTGTTGTTTTTTGTTGAAAATTTGTGTTGAAAATGAATAAACTCTACTGAAAAGGGGGGACTAGAAGAAGGTGAGATGAAGGAGGAGGAGAAGAAGAAAGGAGGAGAAATGGAAGGAAGAAAGGAGGAGAAATGAAGGAGGAGAAGGGGAAGAAATAAGGTGAAGGGGAAGAAATAAAAAGAGAAAGTGAAAGAAAATGAAGGAGGAGAAGGGGAAGAAATAAGAAGGAGGAGTAAAGAAAGAGCAAAGAATAAAGGAGGAGGAGGAGAAATGAAGGAAGGAAGGAAGGAGAAGAAAGTGGCGGTTGGTGGCGGAAAAGAAAGGAAAATGCATATTGAAAGGAAATTAGGGTATGTGTTGTTTTGTTTAAAATTGTGAGTTAGAAGAAGAGGAGGAATGTATTATATGAGGAGGTTGAGTGTTGTGTGTTTGAGAGGAGAGCCGGAGGGGCTATTTGAAGGTAGTTTTTTGTTTAAAAGAGGTTAAAAAGAGAAAAGAGCGTAAAAAGAGTGAAAAGAAGAGAAAAGAGCGTATTGAACTTAAAAAGACTTATGGAGGAAAGGAATAGGGGGGAGGAGGACAGGAAGTTTTTGTGAGGGCAGGTAGTTAGTGGGGTGTAAGTGATGGAGCGGGGAGTAAGGAAGTTGATGGTTGGGGGGAGGAGGACAGGAAGTTTTGAATGGGGCAGGTACTTATTAGAGGTAGAAGGGGGACAGGGACTTGTTAGGGGTAGGAGGGGGACAGGGAGTTATTGGAGTGTAAGGAAGTTGGTGGGGGAGAGGACTGGCAGGTAGTTGATGGTTGGGGGGGGAGGAGAGCAGGAAGTTTTGGGGTGGGGACAGGGACTTGGTGGGAGGGGGAGTACTGGGAGGTAGTTGGTGGGAGGGGAGGAGAGCAGGGAGTTTTGGGTGGGGGAGTACTGGGAGGTAGTTGGTGGGAGGGAGAGGACTGGGAGGTAGTTGGTGGGAGGGGAGGAGAGCAGGGAGTTTTGTGGGGGGAGAGGAGGACAGGTAGTTTTGTGGGGGGAGGGGGAGGAGGTAGTTGTTAGAAGGGGAAGGTAGTGTACTGCTCCGCCGCTTCGCGGCTCCGCAAGGATGCAGGGAGTAGTTGATTGGT
>QFQP01000004.1 GCA_003243425.1 Archangium gephyra
CCTTCACCACGGCCGGGCCTCCCGTCACCACGATGAGGCGGATCTTCGGGTGCTTCATCAACGCCCCGGCCGATTCGATCGTCGGGTTGGCGATGGAGCAGAGCAGGTTGGCGGGGCCGCCTGCGGCCATGATCGATTCGTTCAGCTTCTGCACGAACCAGTTCGCGCAGCCCTTGGCCGTGGGGTGCACGTTGAACACGACGGAGTTGCCACCCGCGACCATGGCGATGCCGTTGTTGATGATGGTCTCGGTGGCGTTGGTGGTCGGGGTGATCGCACCGATGACCCCGAACGGCGCGCGCTCCAGCAGCATGAGGCCGTGATCACCGGTCCAGGCCTGGGGCTTCAAGAGCTCCATGCCGGGCGTCTTGTTGGCGCACAGCAGGTTCTTGACGATCTTGTCCTTCACGTTGCCGAGCTTGGTCTCCTCGACCGCCATGGTGGCCAGCTGGTTGACGTTGTCGCGCGTGCACTGCCGCATCGCTTCGATGCAGCGCTCCCGCACTTCGACATCGAGCGCCACCCACTGCTCCTGCGCCTTGACGGCGGCATCGGCGGCGGAGTCGAGATCGTCGAACACGCCTGCGCGGCGCGTGATGATCGCCGGAGCCTTCCCGCCGAGTGACGGCGCCTTGTTCAGATCGCTCGAGACGCGGCGAACCACGGCCTCGACGATTGCGTTGATCTGCGCCTCATTCATCGCGGGAGCTCCAGGAAGATCACTTCTCGTACGTCAGCCGGCCTTCGACCTCGACCTGATCGACGATGGCCATGATCACCGCGTCGACGGGGCGATCTTTGGTCATCTCGGTCTGGCGAGCCGAAGAACCCGACGCGTAGAGCACGACTTCGCCGACGCCAGCGCCCATGGCGTCGACCGCCACGACGAGTGACGACGTCGCCTTGCCCTCAGTGTCGAGGCCGCGCACGAGCAGAAAACGGGAGCCGTCCAGAGTCGGCTCCTTGCGGGTGGCCACCACGGTGCCCACCACTTTGCCGAGCAGCATGTCTTACTTGCCTTCGGACTTGGCCTGCTCGACGCGGCCGAGCGGGAGCACCGTGTCGATGTTGGCGTGCGGGCGGGGGATGACGTGCGTCGAGACGAGCTCGCCGACACGCTCAGCGCCACGAGCGCCGGCTTCGACGGCCGCCTTCACTGCCGCGACGTCGCCGCGGACGATCATCGTCACGTAACCGCCGCCGATCTTCTCGTAGCCCACCAGCTCGACCTTGGCGGCCTTCACCGCCGCGTCGGCGGCCTCGACCATTCCAACGAAGCCCTTGGTCTCGATCATTCCCAGTGCGTCAGCCATCGGAGTCTTCTGCCTCTCGTGTGTGGTGGTACTGCGTTAGCGAAAGTTACTTGGTGTGCTCTTTACCGGTGACGCCCTTGAGCGCCGCCAGCGCGGCTTCGGCCGCGGAATCAATCTCGGCTTCGGTGCCCGAGAGGTACAGACGGCCGAACGCGCCGACCGGGTTCACGTCGACCAGCTTCACGTTCGCGGCCTTCTCGGCCTCGTTCGCGGCGAGCGCAGCGTAGGCCGCCGGCTCGGTCTCGATGATCAGCAGCGACTCGCCGGGAACGATCAACGAACCGAAGCGGATCTTGTCGAGGATCATTGCGTGCATCGGCTCGATGGCGCGAATGATGGTGTTCGAGACGATGCGCGGCTTGATGCGATCTTCTTCTTTCACGCCGAGCTCTTTGAGGATCGACTCACCGGCGCTGCGCACCTCGCCCTTGTCTTCGCTGTGCAGCTCGAGCATGCCGTACGCGCGCTCGACGACCAGCGTCGCGGGCTGCACGTTGGTGTTCTTGAGCGCGCTGTCCATCAGGCGGTGAATCGCCATGCCGGGCGCGATCTCCACGAACAGCGAGGCGACGTACGGTACGGGAAAGTAACCACGGCACGTCGTCGAGATGTGGGCGGCGAGCTGGGGCTGAAGGCTGTCGAGGAAGACGTAGGTGCGGAGCGACGTGGACAAGAAGCTCTCCCGAAGTGGCGTAAGTGCCGGAAAGGTTCGCGGTTTCTAGAGCCCGGGGTCTTCATTGACAAGCACGCTGTGACAGAGCGAAACGCGCCCCACGATGTGGACCGCCGCGATCTTGAGCGTGTTGTTGTCGGCGTCCGACCCGTCTGCCGCGAAGACCTCCAACGTCGACGAGCGCCCGTCTGATCACCCGCTGGTGCCCTGGTATCTGCCCCGTTCGGCGTCGCTGGGCAGCTTCGTCAACCGCGACCTGTTCTCGCCGCACCTGCGGCTCGCGTGGGAATGGACCGTCGTCGATCAACCGCGCAACGCGCTCATCGTCAGCATGGCGTTCGGCACGGGCCTCGGCGCGAACCCCCAGAAGCCGATGACGTGGCACTTCCAGCACGTCGGGCTCCTCGGCGCGGCGTTCCGCAGCGACCGTCAGCTGCTCCACTGGGGCTTCAGCGCCATGTTCGGAGCCGTCTGGTACCGCGCGTTCTGGGAACCCAACACCTTCTTTGCCGAAGACCGGGTGCTGCCCTACGCCGAGGGCCGGCTGCAGGGCGGCATCATGCTCGCGCCGCACGTGCGCCTCGCGCTCTACATCGGCTACGCGGCACCGTTCATCTACACGCGTGGCCGGCCCGGGAACCTCTTCGTGGGCGGCTTCGACTTCGGCGTGCTGGTCGACTGGCGATGAGCGGCCTGGTCGATCTCCATCTGCACCTGCTGCCGGGGATCGACGATGGCAGCAAGTCGATGGCCGACACGCTCGAGATGGCGCGGGCGCTCGCGAACCTCGGCTACTCGAAGCTGGCGCCGTCTCCACACTTCCGCCGCGAGTTCAGGTCATTCGACCGCGCCCTGTGCCTGACGAAGCTGGAAGACACGCGGCTCGCGCTCGGTGACGCGGGCTTCACCTTCGAGCTGCATCGCAACGCCGAGAACTTCTTCCTCGAAGAGTCGCTCTTCACGTCGTTGGGCACGCCCGACGCGCGGCTCCTGGGCGAGGGCAGGGTGCTGCTGGTCGAAGCGCCGTATCAAGGCCCGCTGCCGCGGCTCAACGACGTCATCTTCCGCATGAAGTTGAAGGGCGTCACGCCGCTCATCGCGCACCCGGAGCGCTGCTTCGAGTTCGAGAAGAAGGGCCGCGCCGCGGAATTGGTGCAGGCCGGCGCGCTGTTGCAACTCGACATGGGCGCGCTCATCGGCCGCTACGGAAAGTCGGCAGAGCGGTTGGCGCGCTCGTTCTTGTCCGAGGGGCTCTACGCCATCGCCGCGACCGATCTGCATTCGCCGGTGGGCGCGGAAAAATGGGTGTCCGAGTCGCTGAAGGCGCTCGAGAAATCAGTGGGCAGCAAGGTCTTCAACGACATGGTCCGGCACCGTCCTGAGAAGCTCCTGTCGGGCGTCGTCGATTGAGCTAAGGGGCGGCACGTGAACAAGTGGGTCAAATTCCTCCTCGGCATGGCAGTGACCGTGGCCTGTCTGGTGTGGACCTTCAAAGGCACCAACTGGGACGAGTTCTTCGGCGCGCTCAAGGCGGCGAACTGGGTGCGTCTGGTCGTCGGCTACACCGCGATTCTCACCGTCATCCACTTCGCGCGCACGCTGCGCTGGGGAAACCTGCTGTCGGGCATCGAGCACGTCCCGTTCAAGAAGCTCAACGAGGCGTCAGCCATCGGCTTCATGATGCTCATCATCCTGCCGTTCCGGCTCGGCGAGTTCGCGCGCCCGTTCTTGATCGCGCAGCGGTCGAACATTCGTCGCAGCGCGGCGATGACGTCGGTGGTGCTCGAGCGCATCATCGATGGCCTCATCATCGCGGCGTTGTTGTTCGTGTTGATGTGGTTCCTGCCCGATGACGCGCGCGGCCTCCCGGCGATCCGCACCGGCGCGTGGATGATGCTGCTCGTCTTCGGCGGCGGCTTCCTGTTCCTGCTCCTGGCGCGCTGGCGTCACGACTTCGTGGTGGGCGTGATGCGCAAGACCGCAGGGCGCATCGCTCCCGGTCCCACCGAGAAGATCATCGGCATCGTCGATGGCTTCGTGGGGGCGCTCAAGCAGCTGCCTGACGCGAAGAACATGACGCTCTTCTTCGTGTGGACCGGCGTGTACTGGGTCGCGAACGGCTTCGGCATGTCGTACTTCGCCAACAGCTTCGACTGCTCGAACGCCAGCGGCGGGTCGTGTCTCCCGCTCGAGATGTCGCTGTTCCAGGGCTACTTCCTGCTGTGCGTCACCATCGTGGGCATGCTGATTCCCGCGGCGCCGGGGTCGGCTGGCACTGCGCAGTTCGCGCTCAAGCTGGGCATGTCGGTCTTCCTGTCGGACGCGGTGGTGAACTCCAGCGGCGTCGCGTTCGCCAACCTGCTGTGGCTCTTCCAGATCGTTCAGCAGATCCTCTTCGGGTTGTTCTTCATGGTCCGCTCGCACGCGTCGTTCAGTGACATCGCGGGCAGGTTGTCCGAGCAGAAGAAAGAAGGAGAGGCCGCATGAACGGCGTGGGCATCGACTGGGTTGCAGTGATCGTGCTGGGCGCGGCGTGGGTGATCTCCACCATCCGCACCATTCCGCTGTCGATTCGCAACTGGATCTTCGCGCTCGCGTGCTTCGGCATCGCCGCCTACCGCCTGTGGCTGGGCGCGACCGGCCTCAACCTCGTGTTCGTGGCGATCGCCGTCGTCATCGGCGTGCAATACGCGGTGCGAGCGCTGCGTTCTCCGAAGCAGCCCTGACGTACACTCTTCGAGCCATGTCCGTCGCCAATCAGGAAACGGTGAAGCTCGCCGAGAAACCCGACGCCGCACGTGGCGGGCGCTGGCGCGTGGTGCTGGTGACCGAAGGCGGCGCTTCGTCGTTCGCGTTGCCCGCGCGCGGCACGGTGACCATCGGCCGCGGTGAAGACGTCGAGATCCGCCTGGATGACGCGGCGACGTCACGCCGGCACGCGCAGTTCGTGGTGCGCGAAGGCGCCGTGCAGTTGATCGACCTCGGGAGCGCCAACGGCACCACGGTGCGCGGCCGCAAGCTCTCGGCGCACGAAGAGATCGACCTCTCGGAAGGCGACGCCATCGAGCTGGGCACCAGCATCGCGGTGCTGCAGATCGACGAGCTGTCGGCGAGCACGCGGCCGTGGAACCTGCACACCCATCAGCACTTCCTCGAGTTGATCGCCGAAACCAGGCCGCCGTTCGCGGTGCTGCGCCTTCAGGTGATCGCGCCGCCCGGTGTGGCGCAGGAGGTGCTCTCCGCTGAGCTGACGCCGCACGACATGGTGGCCTCGTTCGGCCCCGGGCAGTTCGAAGTGCTGGCGCCCGGCCGCTCACCTGATGCCGCGCAGCAGTTGATGCACAAGCTGTCGGCGAAGCTGGTGGCGCGCGGCGCGCGCGTTCGTGCTGGCCACGCGGTCTCTCCGCGCGATGGCACCGACCCCGACATGTTGATCGCCGCGTGTGCCAGGCCCGCGAGCGCGCCAGCACCGGGGTTCGTGGTGCGCGACGACGCCATGGCCGCCATCTACCGGCTGGTCGATCGCATCGCCCCTTCGCAGATCAACGTGCTGCTGCTCGGCGAGACGGGCGTCGGCAAAGAGGTGCTGGCCGCCGAGATTCACCGTCGCAGCAAGCGCGCGGCGGGCCCGTTCCTGAAGCTCAACTGCGCGGCGCTCACCGAATCGCTGCTCGAGAGTGAGCTGTTCGGCCACGAGAAGGGCGCGTTCACCGGCGCCATCAAGCAGAAGCAGGGCCTGCTCGAGGCCGCGCGCGGTGGCACCGTGTTCCTCGACGAAGTGGGCGAAATGCCCGCGTCGATTCAGGCCAAGTTGCTGCGTGTTCTCGAGGAGCGGAAGGTGCTCCGCGTGGGCGCGACGAGCCCCGAAGCGATCGACGCGCGCTTCGTGTTCGCCACCAATCGTGACCTCGAAGCCGAAGTGGCGCGCGGCGCGTTCCGCTCCGATCTCTACTTCCGGGTGAACGGCATCTCGGTGGTGATCCCGCCGCTGCGTGAACGCCGCGACGAGCTCGAGCCGCTCGCGCTCCACTTCCTCACCGACGCTGCGCAACGCGAGAAGCGGCCGGCGCCGACGTTCACCCGCGACGCGATCGACGCGCTGCACGCGTGGCCGTGGCCCGGCAACATTCGCGAGCTCAAGAACGTGATCGAACGCGCGCTCCTGCTCGCCGGCGACGAGACGTTGTCGGCCGAAGCGCTCGGGCTTGGCGTGGCGACGCCTCGCCGCGAGGTGGCCGCGACCTCGAGCTCCTCCAACCTCCGCGACGAACGTGAAGCCGCCGAACGCCGCGCGGTGATGGACGCCCTCGACAAGACCGGCGGAAACCAGACGAAGGCCGCCGCGCTGCTCGGTGTGAGCCGCCGCACGCTGGTGACGCGTCTTCAGCTCTACGGCCTGACGAAGCCGCGGAAGAAGGAATGACCGGCTTCCGGGGCACCGCTCGCTACGAGATCGTTCGCGAGCTGGGCGCCGGTGGCATGGGCGTCGTCTACGAGGCCATCGACCGCGAACGCGACGGCCGCCGGGTCGCGCTGAAGGTCCTTCGACGGCAAGACCCCGATTCGCTGTCGCGTTTGAAGCGTGAGTTCCGCGCGCTCGCGGGTGTTCGGCATCCCAACCTCGCAGCGCTCTACGAGCTCTCGGTCGATGGCGACGTGTGGTTCTTCTCGCTC
The DNA here is from genome assembly GCA_003243425.1 of Archangium gephyra. Classification (GTDB taxonomy): domain Bacteria; phylum Myxococcota; class Myxococcia; order Myxococcales; family Myxococcaceae; genus Archangium_A; species Archangium_A gephyra_A. Next base: position 6,661 of record QFQP01000004.1, read on the forward strand.
GAGCTCATCGACGGTGTGGACTTCATGTCGTGGGTGCGGCCGCAGCAGCAATCGTCACGTGACGCGCCCACCGCGGAGCTCGGGGTCACCGTCCGCTCGGCGGGCGCGAGCGATCAGTTCGACGCGTCACGGTTGGAGCCCGCGTTCCGCCAATTGGTCGCCGGCGTTTCCTTCCTGCATTCGCAGGGACGTCTGCATCGCGATCTGAAGCCCTCCAACGTGCTGGTCACGAAAGACGGGCGGGTCGTCATTCTCGACTTCGGGCTGGTGCTCGAGCTCGAAGGCGCGCCGGAGACCGACGACGGGTCCATCGTGGGCACGGCGGCGTACATGGCGCCGGAGCAGGCCGGCTCGGGCGTCGTGGGGGCACCGGCCGATTGGTACGCGGTCGGAGTGATGCTCTTTCAGGCGCTCACGGGGCGCGTGCCGTTCGACGGCACCGGCGTCCAGGTGCTGTTGGACAAACAGCGTCGGCCCGCACCTTCACCGCGTGACTTTGTGCCTGCCATCGTCGCGGAGCTCGATGCGCTCTGTGTCGGGCTGTTGCGACGGGAGCCCGCGGAGCGCTTCGGCGCCGCCGAGTTGGCCAGGCAGTTCGGCGGCGGAGCGGTGCGGCCGCGGCTCGAAGCTGGCTTCGTGGGTCGCGACGCCGAGCTGGGTGTGCTTCGTGACGCGCTGGCGAAGAGTCGCAACGGCGCGCCGGTGGTGTTGACGCTCACGGGCGTCTCGGGGGTCGGGAAGTCGGCATTGGTGCGCCGCTTCATCAGCGAGGTCGATGGCGTCGTGCTGCAGGGCCGGTGCTACGAGCGCGAATCGGTCCCGTACAAGGCGCTCGATTCGGTGATCGACGCGCTGGTGCGGCACCTGACCTCGCTGAGCTCCGAGAAGGTCGACGCGCTGTTGCCGCGCGACGCGGCGGCCCTGGTGCGCATGTTCCCGGTGCTGGGAAAGGTGAGGGCGTTCCGCGAATCGCCGCTGCGAGACGTCAAGGAGGCCACGGAGCTTCGTCGTCGCGCGATCCACGCGTTGCGCGAGCTGCTCGGACGCATCGGTGATCGCGCGCCGCTCGTGGTGGTGATCGACGACGCCCAGTGGGGCGATGCCGACAGCGCGCAGGTTCTTCAAGAGCTCGTGCACGCCGAGGGCGCGCCGCCGGTGCTCGCGGTGCTGGTCTTCACCCGCGAGTTCCCGACGCCAGACGAAGAGGGCATCGCGCTCCACCTGCGCGAGCTCGACACCGAAGCCGCGCGCTCGCTGGCAGCGCAACTCGGTGGCGCCAACCGCGCCGAAGCGCTCGCGCGCGATTCGAGAGGCAATCCCTTCCTCCTGCATCAGCTCGCCGAAGTGGGCGGCGACATCGCGCTCGAAGACGTCATGCGCTCGCGCCTCGACATGCTCGAGGGGGCTCAACGTCGCCTGCTCGAAGCGGTCGCGCTCGCCGCATCACCGTTGTCTGAACGCGTCGCGCAAGCCGTATCGGGTCTGCGCGCGTCCGATTTCGACGTGGTCACGGTGCTCAAGTCCGCACGGCTCCTGCGAGGTACCCAGGACGATCGCATCGAGCCCTGGCACCACCGCACGCGCGAAGCGGTGGTCAATGCCATCGACGTCGGTCGCGCGCAGGACCTCCACGTTCGCCTCGCCGACGCGCTGAAGGCCGCCGGAGAACTCGACGCCGTCGCCTGGCACCTGGGCGCCGCCGGGCTCGTGGAGCGCGCTGCAGACGAGACACTCGACGCGGCTCGTCGTGCCTCGCGGCAGCTCGCCTTCGAGCGCGCCGGGGTGCTCTTCGAACGCGCCCTCGAGCTGATGCCGCGCGACGACACACGTCGCCGCGACGTTCAGTTGGAGCTCGCGCAGACGTGGGCCCAGGCTGGCCGCGGCGCCGATTCAGCCAGGACGTACGCACTGGCGATGGACGAGCAGGGTGACGCGTTGGCGCCGGACCGCACGCTCGAGCTCCGCCGGCTTCGCGCGGAACAGCTGCTGCGCAGTGGGCACATCGACGCAGGGCTCGCCGCCGTTCGCGAAGTGCTCGACCAGCTCGGCATGACGCTGGCGAAGACGCCGACGCGCGCGGTGATGGCGTTGCTGTTTCGGCGTTTTCACATCTGGTTTCGCGGGCTGTCGTTCGTGGAAACGCCGGCGTCGCGAATCGCGCCCGAGTTGTTGCAGCGGATCGACGCGTGCTGGGCGGTGTCGATGGGCCTGGCGATGGTCGACACCATTCGCGGCGCGGGCTTTCAGTCGCGGCAGCTGTTGCTCGCGCTCGAAGCCGGCGAGCCATACCGCGTCGCTCGGGCGCTCTCGGCAGAGGCGGCCTTCGTCGCCACCGGAGGTGTGCGCAGCGAACGCCGCGCCGCCGACCTCATCGGCGAGTCGCGAGCGCTGGCCGACCGAATCGGTGACGCGCAGCTCAGCGGCCTCATCGACTTCTGTGACGGGCTGACGCGTTTTCTCGTTGGGCGTTGGCGCGAAGCCGCCCGCCTCACGTCCGATGCCGAGAAGCGCTTCGCCGACGTGGGTGCCGCGGTGAGCTGGGAAGCGGCGAACTCGCGGCTCTTCGCAGTGTGGGCACAGTTCTACCTTGGCGACGTGGCGGGCCTCTCCGTTCGAATTCCCGCGTTGCTTCGTGACGCCGAGCAACGTGGAGATCGCTACGCCGTCACCGGCCTTCGGCTCGGGCTCGCGAACGTGGTGGCGCTCGCCGCCGATGACGTCGCCGGCGCGCGCGCGTCGATGAAGACAGCGCTCTCCGGCTGGTCGTCGCACGCGTTTCACTTCCAGCACTACTGGGCCGTCGTCTCGGAGACGATGGCGGACCTCTACGAAGCGCCTTCGGCCGCGACGCTCGCGCGCATCGAGACGTGTTGGCGATCGCTGTCGTCGTCACAGCTGCTGCGAATTCAGAACGTGCGGGTCGAAGCGCGGTCACTGATGGCGCGCGTGCTGCTTGCGCTCGGCCGCAACGACGAAGCGCTTCGTCACGCGCGCATGCTGGAGCGCGAAGGCGCCGACTGGGCCTCTGCCCAGGCGTTGTTGATTGAAGGCCTCGCCACGAACTCGCCAGAACGTCTTCGCGCCGCGGCGTCGGCGTTCGATCGCTGCGAGATGACGCTCTTTGCCACCATCACCCGCCTCCGACTGGGAGAAGAAGGTGCGCGAGCGTGGCTGCACTCACAGGGCATCCGATCGCCCGAGCGCTTCGCGCAGATCCTCGCGCCGATTCACAGGTAGCTCGACACGGCCGGCTTCTGCGCCCACGCGTCGTGCCGCCCGTCCTCGTATTTCACCGGCAACGCCGCGAGCTGAGCCGGCGTGAGGCCGTCGATCGACATCACGTTGATCGCCACCAGGTTTTGGCCCTCGAAGCTGACCGTGCCGAAAACCTTCACGCCGCACGTCTTCCAGAAGCGGCCCTTTGCGCAGATGGAGCAGTTGCAGCGACTCGTCTCGGTGAGCGCGCTCTGTGCCCGGAAGCGAACCGCGCCGCAGTGGCAGCCGCCTTCGACGATCATCGCTGCACCCACTCGGCGAGCCGATCGAACGTGCTGTCCCAACCGCCGCGGTGGCTCTCGCGAGACGCCTCGCTGCTGAACGGTTCCTGCTGGAAGACCATTCGCGTGCCGCCGGGCGCGTCGCTCAGCGTGTAGGTCACGACCGTTTCGATCGCGTCGGGTTCGTCCCACTTGAACGTGAACGACAACTTCTCGTTGGGCACCAGCTCGCGAATGACGCCGCCCTGCCAGAGCTCTTTTTCTCCACCGGGGCCCTTGAGGCACGCCCGCCACGTTCCTCCCACGCGGCCCTCGGTCTCGAACTTCACGGCGGGGAACTCGCGCGGGCCCAACCACTGCAGGGCCTCCGCCGGGTCTGACAACGCGCGCCACACGAGTTCACGCGGCGCCTTGAAGATCCGCTCCATGATCAAGGGCTTCATCGCTTCCGTCCTTTCTTCTGCATGGTGGCGAGGTGGGCCTCGAGGCGATCGAAGCTGCCTTCCCAGAACTGCCGATAGGGCTCGAGCCACTCGACGACTTCGCGGAGTGGCGCTGCGTTCAACTTCACGGGCCGCTGCTGCCCGTTTCGACCGCGCGTCACCAGGCCCGCGGCTTCGAGCACCTTCAAGTGCTTCGAGATCGCCGGCAGCGACATGTCGAATGGCTCGGCGAGGTCGTTCACGGTCGCCTCACCGCGCATCAACCTCGAGAGAATCGCGCGCCGCGTCGGGTCTGAGATGGCGCCAAGCGTCGTTCCAAGTGCGGTCATAGAGAGTTAACCCAATGGTTAAATAGAGGCGACGACCCGGCCGGTCAAGCGACGACCGCGAAGGTCACCGATCGAGGAGCTTCATCCACATGGTGGCGGGCTTGTCCTTCTGGGCAAGACGCTCGGCACGACGCGCGGTGGCTTCCTCGGCGGCGGTCCGTTCGTCTTCCGACTCACACAGCAGCGCGGGCACCGGCAGTTTCTTGCCGTCCTTGTCGAGGGCCACGAAGGTGAGCAGCGCGCTCGTCGTGAGCTGACGTTCACCGGTGAGCGGATTTTCGGCATGCACGGTGACGCCGACTTCCATCGATGACCTGAAGGCCGCGACCACGCGCGCGCGCAGAATGACCTGGAAGCCGATCTTGATGGGTGCGTGGAAGTGGAGGTCGTCCATCGACGCGGTGACCACCTGCTGGCGCGCGTGACGTTGGGCCGAAACCGCGGCGGCGATGTCGATCCACCCCATGACGGAGCCACCGAAGGCCGCACCGAGCGCGTTCGCGTCTCCCGGCATCAGGAGCTGCGTCATTTCCACGACCGAATCGGCACCACTTCTCGGGGCGAGCGACATGAGACGTGCACTTAGGCGAAATCGTTCCGCGAGGTCATTCGTTGAAGCGCCCCATGCGAATTGCGCTCGTCGTGTTGTTGGTGGCCTGTGCTCCGGTTCGTGTTCCACGGGCTGCGGTCGAGGGCGAGTCGACGTTGACGGTGGTGACGTGGAACGTGAACTACGGGCTCGCATGGGGCTCGGAGGATCTGGAAGAGGCGACGCGCGGCGCGGACGTGGTGCTGCTTCAGGAGACGAACGCGGCCTGGGAACTGCGCCTGAGCGAAGGGCTGCGTGATCGATTTCCCCATCAGCGGTGGCTCGATGACGCCGCAGCGGGCGGGCAGGCGGTGCTGTCTCGCGAGCCGTTCACGCATGAAGTGTTGCCGGCAGCGCATGGCTGGTTTCCGGCGATGCGCGTCGAAGTGGACGGCGTGCAGCTCCTGAACGTTCACCTGCACCCGCCGATCGCGGAGAACGGTTCGTTGATCGCCGGCTACTTCGGCACGGGTCCCACGCGTCGTCGCGAACTGAGCGGCTTCTTCGCGTCGCTCGATTCGCGGCTGCCGACTTGATCGTCGGCGACTTCAACGAAGGCACTTCCGGCGATGCGATTTCGTGGAGTGCCGATCGCAAGTTCCGCAGCGCGCTCCCCGAATTCACGCCCAACGCGAAGACCTGGCACTGGCCGGTCACGAAGTCGCTCGAGCTGCGCGCACAGTTCGACCACGTGCTCTACGGGCCGGGTCTCGCACCGCTGCAGGCCGAGGTGTTGAACCTCGGTCACAGCGATCACTTTCCGATGCGAGCGGTGTTCGCGCGCGGCAACTTCAAGCTCACGCCGCCGCCGAGTGGCGGATCGCTGGGAGTCTTCAGTGCTCGATGAGCACGGGCGTGGCGCTGACACGCGGCACGTCGCGACGCAGCCAGCCGTAGCCCCAACAGCGAAGGCGGCCTGATTCGTAGAGCGCGCAGGTCGCCTGAGGCGTGAGCGCACGCACCCGCTCGTCGATCACGACCGGCTTCGGTACCACCGTGGCGGGCCCCGGGCTTCCGAGTGCCGAGTCGTAGTTGGCGCCCCAGCAGCGCACGCTGTTCTCTCCATGCAGCGCGCAGCAGTGCGCATTCCCACATTCGAGCTGCCTGGTCGGGAAGGGCAGGGACGGCACCGGCTGCGGCACCGGTTTTTCAAAGGGGTCGCCCCAACACCAGACGTGCCCGCTTTCGGTGAGCGCGCACCCGGCGTTGTACGTGTTGCGCACTTCGCGCGCGGGAGGAATGGCGAGGTGTTGATCGGCCTGTTGCAGACCCGCGTCACGCGCTCCGAACCCCAGCGTTCCGTCGGTCAGTCCGCTGCACTGAATACCGCCGTCATGTTCCAGACGGCACGACACGTCCGTGCCTTGAGTGGTGAAGCGCACTTCGCCGCGCACGCCTGCGTCGAGCGCGAGACAGTCGGCGAACGAGGGTTGCAGTGTCGGTGCGCCGCTCGACATCGAGAACACGCCGTTGCTGAACACCCAGGTCGCTCCGTCGATGACGACATAGGGCGAACACGCACGTTCCACGGTTCCGGGCGGGAGCGAGAGCGGTGAACCCTGCGCGTCGAACACGCCACCGTCGCCGAACACGGTGAAGCCGCGGTCGTGAAAGCGAACGTCGCTGACGGGCACGGTGGAAGCGACGGTGTAGAACGTCGGCACGCCGAGCTGGCCGTAGACGTTGCTGCCCCAACACCAGAGCGCGCCGCCGTCGGTGACGCCGCACGTCGTGTTGCCGTCGCCGCTCAGACGCGTGTACCTGCGGCCGTCAGGCATCGGGCGGCAGGGTCGGCTCAACACGCCGTTCGCGTCGAGCTCGGTGCTGCACGCGTCGACCTCACCGTCGCTGCGGTGGCCGTACACCACGGTTCCGGAGAAGAAGGTCTGCCACGCACCGGTCTGCAGAGGTCGTTGCGCGAGCGCACCGGTCGACGTCGAGGAACCGAAGCACTCCAACCCACCGTCGCTCATGAGGCCGCACGTGCCCCTCGCGGTGGCGACCTCCGTGGGCGGTGACGAGAAAGGCATCACCTCGAAGCGGACACTGGCCGGCACGACGTCAGAGAAGTCGTTGGAGTTGCCCCAACACCCGACTTCGCCAGTTGCAAACTGTGCGCACGCCGTGCCGAGGAAGGTCCAAATGCGCCGCGCTGGAAGTCGCGCTGACAGCTCCGTCTGGAAGTTGCTCGCGGTGGCGTTGACGATACCGCCGTCGGCGGTCACGGAACTCGGGCCGTTCACGTCGAGGCCGGGCGACAACGGTCGTGTCGGTGGGCACGCGATGTTGCCGAGACCGTCATGCGCACAGAGGCGCTCACGCCCGCCGAGGAAGCCGCGCACCGGGAAGCCCACGGCCCAGAGGTCAGGCAACGCGAATGAGGAACCTCCGTCGCGCAGCAGCCGATTGGCCAGATTGCTGCCCCAGCACCGCGTGTCGCCGGACAACGAGAGCGCGCACACGCTGAATGAGTGCACGCCGACGTCCGTGTACGTGCAACGCGTGTCTGCATCGACGTTGCGACGTGTCGCGCACTCGCCGTCGATGCAGAGAAACGAGTCACGGCACGTGGCTTCGGCGCACGCCGTGCCGTCGGTGATCGGTGTCTCGATACAGCCCACAGCCGGGTCACAGCTCGCGGACCGGCAGCCTGACGTGACGGGGCAAGATCGCGGGCTGGTCACGCACTGCCCGTTGGCGCCGCACGCGTCGTTGGTGCACGGGTTGCCGTCGTCACAATTGCCTGCGTTCTGCGCGAGGCACACGCCACCGACGCACAGACCCGACGCCCCGCAACCCGGGTCACAGCCCGTGCCGTCGACGCGCGCTGTGGTGACGCACGTCCCCAGCTCCGTCGAGAACGTGGCCGTCGTGCACGCGCCCGCCTCACACGCCGGTATCGGCAGTGCGTCTGCGATCAACTCGACTTGCGTGGTGGTGATGCCGTCGTCGAGCGTGAGCGTGCCTGTGTTCGGGCCAGCAGCCAGCGGCGCAAACGTGACGGGCACCTCGAGCGCCGCGCCGCCCGCGAGCTCGAGACTCGCTTCGACCGAGAACGGCGCAGTCGCCGCGAGCGTGATCGACACCGGCGCGCGGCCACCATTCGTGAGCTGAACAGCTCTCGATTTCGTTGTGCCGACGTACACGCCGCCGAATTCGAGCTGCCGAGGCTCGATGCGAACGTCACTCCCGGTCGGCGCGACGACGGGCTGACACCGGCAGCCCGACCAGACGAGCATTGCGAGTGCGAGCCAGCGCAGGGCGTGCATGGTTCAGCGCGCGAGGAAGTCGCTGACCTTGTCGAGGAACTCTGCTCGGCCCTTGCCGTTGCGGATGTCGAGCGAGGTCACGTCGATCGTCAGCACGTCCACGCCGTACTTGCCGGCGAGCACCATGGGGAAGGTCGCGTAGTAGCCATTCAGACCGCGCAAGAACGCCGACTGAATGCCTTTCTCTTCTTCACGCCCGCGCACCTTGATGCGCGAGAGCAGCACGTCGACCTTCGGCACGTCGAAGCAGATCACCTTCTCGGGCTGCGCGACGTGTTTGGTGAGCCGCTTGAAGTACTCGAAGTACAGCTCGAGCTCGGTGTCGGTCATGTTGCCGAGCCCGTGCAGGTACTTCGCGAAGATCTCCGGGTCTTCGTAGAGCGTGCGGTCCTGAATGCAGCTCTTGGGCACCTTGTGGATCAACTCGTGGTGCTCGACGCGGCGAATGAGGAACTCGAGCTGGAGCGTGAAGCTCCAGCGCTTCATGTCGCCGTAGTACGGGCGCAGAAACCGGTTGTCGATCACCGGCTCGTCGAAGAGTTCGAAGCCGAACTTCTGGCTCAGCAGCTTGGCCGCGGTGGTCTTGCCGGCGCCGATGTTTCCGGCCATCGCCACGAACAACTTCCGCGGGATCTTCGGAGCGGCTCGCAGCGACTCGATGGCCTTCGCCGCGCGCGCTGCCTTCACGTGCTTCGGCGCGCCCTTCGCGGGCACGGCTTCGAACTTCTTCTTCACGACTGCCAATCGAGAACCACCTTTCCGCTCTGACCGGTGCGCATGACCTCGAAGGCCTCCTTGAACTGCGCGGCGGGGTAGCGGTGCGTGACGGCGGCGCTCACGTCAAGGCCGCTCTGCAGCATCGAGCGCATCTTGTACCAGGTCTCGAACATCTCCCGGCCGTACACGCCCTTGAGCACCAGGCCCTTGAAGATGACCTGGTTCCAGTCGATGGCGATCTCGGTGGCGGGGATGCCGAGGATCGCGACGCGCCCGCCGTGATTCATGGTCGAGAACATCTGCTTGAAGGCCGCGCCGTTGCCGCTCATCTCGAGGCCCACGTCGAAGCCTTCGGTCATGCCGATCTCGTTCATGACCGACTTCAGGTCTTCCTTGCCCACGTTCACCGTGCGCGTGGCGCCGAGCTTCTTGCCCAGCTCGAGGCGGTAGTCGTTCATGTCGGTCAGCACCACGTGGCGTGCGCCGACGTGCCGCGCGATCGCCGCCGCCATCACGCCGATGGGGCCGGCGCCGGTGATGAGCACGTCTTCGCCGACGAGGTCGAACGACAGCGCGGTGTGCACCGCGTTGCCGAGCGGGTCGAAGAACGAGGCGATCTCGTCGGGAATGCCGGCGGGAATCGGGAACACGTTGAAGGCCGGCAGCGCCACGTACTCGGCGAAGCAGCCGATGCGGTTCACGCCGAGGCCGACCGTGTTGCGGCACAGGTGACGCTTGCCCGCGCGGCAGTTGCGGCAGTTGCCACAGGTGATGTGGCCTTCACCCGACACGCGGTCGCCGATCTTGAAGCCGGTCACTTCGCTGCCGATTTCAGCGACGACGCCCATGAACTCGTGGCCGATGTGCATCGGCGTCTTGATGGTGCGCTGGCTCCACTCGTCCCAGTTGTAGATGTGGATGTCGGTGCCGCAGATGCCGGTCTTCTGCACCTTGATCAGCACGTCGTTGTGGCCGATCTCCGGCTTCGGCACGTCTTCCATCCACAGGCCCGGCTCACGCTTCGCTTTGACCAACGCTCTCACTGGATGACTCCCAACTTCTTTCCGACCTTGGTGAATGCAGCGATCGCGCGATCGAGATCGGCGCGGGTGTGCGCTGCGGACATCTGCGTACGAATGCGGGCCTTGCCCTGCGGCACGACCGGGAAGCTGAAGCCGACGACGTACACGCCTTCCTTCAGCATCTCTTCGGCGAAAGAACCGGCGAGCTTCGCGTCACCCAGCATCACGGGAATGATGGGGTGGCCTTCGCCCGCGAGCGTGAAGCCGGCCTTCGTCATCTGCGCGCGGAAGTACGCGGCGTTCTCGACCAGCTGCTTGCGCAACCCGTCACCGCTCTCGAGCAGATCGAGCGCCTTCAGCGTGGCGTAGCCGATGGCGGGCATCAGCGTGTTCGAGAACAGGTACGGCCGCGCACGCTGGCGGAGCAGCTCGACGATTTCCTTTCGGCCCGACACGTAACCACCCGATGCCCCGCCGAGCGCCTTGCCGAGCGTGCCGGTGAGAATGTCGATGCGGCCGAGCACCCCGCGCAGCTCGTGCGACCCACGGCCTTTTTCGCCCGTGAAGCCGACCGCGTGCGAGTCGTCGACCATCACGATGGCGTCGTGCTTGTCGGCGAGATCGCAGAGCGTCTTCAGGTCGGCGATCACGCCGTCCATCGAGAACACGCCGTCGGTGACGATGAGCTTGAAGCGCGAGTCCTTCGCCTCGACGAGGCGCTGCTCGAGCTCCTTCATGTCGTTGTTGGCGTAGCGGAAGCGCTTCGCCTTGCAGAGGCGCACGCCGTCGATGATCGACGCATGGTTGAGCGCGTCGGAGATCACCGCGTCTTCTTCGCCGAGCACCACTTCGAACACGCCACCGTTCGCGTCCCAGCAGGAGCTGAAGAGAATCGTGTCTTCGGTGCCGAGGAACTTCGTGAGGCGATCCTCGAGCTGCTTGTGAATGGCCTGCGTGCCGCAGATGAAGCGCACCGACGCCATGCCGAAGCCGGCTTCGTCGAGGCCGGTCTTGGCGGCGGCGATGAGGTCCTTCGAATCACCCAGGCCCAGGTAGTTGTTGGCGCACAGGTTGAGCACCGTCTCTCCCTTGACGGTGATGTTCGCGCGCTGGGGTGAAGTGATGACGCGTTCGCCTTTGTAGAGGCCGGCTTCGCGGATGCCGTCGAGCTGACCCTGCAGATGGTTCAGGAAGCTGCGATTCATGCCCGCGCGCGTAGCACCGCTCGGAAGGTCGCTAAAAGCCATTTGCGTTCACGCGATGCGTCGCATATCCGCGCGGCCGCAACCTCACTTTGTAAGGAGTTTCAAAATGGCGATTGAACGCACGCTGTCCATCCTGAAGCCCGACGCGCTGGAGAAGGGCGTCATCGGCAAGATCATCTCGCGCTTCGAAGAGAACGGCCTGACGCCGATCGCGATCCGCCTGCAGCACCTCTCGCAGCGTGAGGCCGAAGGCTTCTACGCGGTGCACAAGGAGCGTCCGTTCTTCAAGGACCTCGTCTCGTTCATGATCTCGGGCCCGGTCGTGCTGATGGCGCTCGAGGGCGAGAACGCGATGCAGAAGAACCGCGACCTCATGGGCGCCACGGACCCCAAGAAGGCCACGCCGGGCACCATCCGCGCCGACTTCGCGAAGTCGATCGACGCGAACACGGTTCACGGCTCTGACTCGCTCGAGAACGCGAAGAACGAGATCTCGTACTTCTTCCGCGCGACCGAGCTCTTCTCGTACACGCACAAGAAGTAAGTCGCGTCACGCGAAGCGGTTCGACGGCCACTTCCCTCACGGGAGGTGGCCGTTTTCATTACGGGGCGCGGTCACCGCTGGGCCAGCGAGTCGTCGAAGTTGATCCGGTGTGCGTACGTGGCGTTCTGACCGCGTTCACCGAGCTTCACGAAGACGGGCAGCAGACGATCACGGAACCACGCCTGCATCTTCGTGGGCGCCTTGTTGTTCGACTGCCGCTGCGCGGCCTTGAAGATCGCGTCCACGCGCGGGCGGCGGGCCTTTTCGAACGTGGTGAACGCGCAAGCGGGGCTCCGGCGGACGATCGCCGTCACCGTTCCCAGCTTTGCGGCGGTCGCCAGCGTCGTGTCGTCGACCGACCTTCTCGGCGGCATGCCGCGTCGAACGGCCGAACTCTACGCCCGCGCGATGCCATTGCAGCTGCTGTCGGGGCTCGGGCCCACGCTGCGCTTCGAGATGTTCCTTCACTGGCACGAACGCACCCATCGCGACGCGGCACATGTGGCGTTCAGGCGCGTCATCGCCGCCGCGTTGCAGGATCGCCACAGCCGTGAGGCGGCTTCGCACTGAAGGCCCCGTGGCATCCGTGGTGCAAAGGCCCATTGCATGGCCACCTCGCGAAAGACGCACCCGGAACAGCAGCCCGCCTCGAAGAAGGAAGCCCAGAGCAAGCCGCCTCAGAAGCAGGAGGCCGACAAGAAAGAGAAGGGCAAGACCCCCCGCACCTCGAAGCCGAAGCGCTGAAGCTCCCGGTCGGTGGATCGACGGGCGCGCGCGAATGCTGGTAGAGGCTGCGCGCCGTGTCCGACGCCCCCAAGAGCCCCGTGAAGGCCGACATCGCTTCCTTGTCCCAGGAGGCGCTCACGCAATTCGTGGTCACCACGCTCGGCGAGAAGAGCTTCCGCGCGAAGCAGCTCTACAAGTGGATTCACCAGCGCGGCGCGACGTCGTTCGAGGAGATGACGGATCTCTCCAAGGACCTGCGCGCCAAGCTGACGGAGCACGCGCACATCGCCACGCTGACCAAAGACCTCGAGCAGCGCTCCATCGACGGCACCATCAAGTACCGCTGGAAGACGTGGGACGGGAAGCTCATCGAGTCCGTCTACATGCCGTCGCCCGAGCGCAAGACGCTGTGTGTGTCGACGCAGGTCGGTTGCGCCATGGGTTGCCGGTTCTGCGCGACCGCGACGCTGGGTTTGATGCGCAACCTCTCGCCGGCGGAGATCGTCGCGCAGGTTCACGCCGTGAATCGTGAAGTGCGCGGCACCGATACGAAGCTGCTGCGCCCGCTCACCAACCTGGTGTTCATGGGTATGGGCGAGCCGCTGCACAACTTCGAGAACCTGAAGACTTCGCTGTCGATTCTGCAGTCCGAAGACGGGCCCAACTTCTCGAGCCGCCACATCACCGTCAGCACCGTCGGTCTCGTGCCGATGATCGAACGCTTCGGTCAGGAGACCGACGTGAAGCTCGCCATCTCGCTCAACGCTTCGAGCGACGAGACGCGCGATGGGATCATGCCCATCAATAAGAAGTGGAAGATCGCCGATTTGATGGAGGCGTGCCGGAAGTTCCCGCTCAAGCAGGGCCGGCGCATCACCTTCGAATACGTGCTGATGGGCGGAGTGAACGACGCGGACGACGACGCGCATCGCCTGGCGACGCTGTTGGTCGGCGTGCCGGCCAAGGTGAACCTGATTCAGTACAACGAGAACCCGGGGCTCGGGTACCACACCACCGTCGACAACCGCGCCGAGCGCTTTCGCGAGATTCTCGAGCGCGCCGGAGTGGCTGCTTTCATTCGCGCCAACCGCGGCCGGGACATCGCCGCCGCCTGCGGTCAGCTCGCAAATACCGAGAAAGAGCGGACTTTTACGCCTTTGCGCCCGCTGCGGGCGGCCGTCGCGGATCCTTGACATTCCGGGCACTTTGCTTGTAGAGGCCCGCTCCTCACCTTTCTTTTCCGAGGTTCAACACCATGGCCGTCGTCCTCCGTCTTGCCCGCGCTGGCGCCACGAAGCGCCCCTTCTACCACATCGTTGCTGCTGACTCGCGCATGCCCCGCGACGGTCGCTTCATCGAGAACATCGGCACCTACGACCCGAACCAGTCGCCTGCGAAGTTCGAGGTGAAGGAAGAGCGTTGGGCGCACTGGACGAAGACTGGCGCGAAGCCGTCTGAGACCGTCGGCACGCTCTACAAGGCGTCCAAGAAGAACGCGCCCAAGGCGTAAGTTTGAAACAGCTCGTCGAGTATCTCGCCCGTGCGCTGGTGGACCAGCCCGAGGCGGTCGAGCTGATCGTGACGCCGCAGGACGGCGCCATGCTCTACGAGCTCAAGGTTGCGCCGGGTGACGTCGGTAAGGTCATCGGGCGTGACGGTCGTACCGTGAATGCGCTTCGCACGGTTCTCCAGCACGCGGCCCTGAAAAAGGGTGAGAAGGCCCGGCTGGAGATCCTCGACGATCGCAAGAATGGTGCGGCCGCTCCTCCGCAGGTCAGCGCTCCGGCCGAGCCGTGAAGCCTCTCCTGCAAATCGGCTACATCTCGCGGATGCATGGTCTGCGAGGTGAGGTCGTCCTGAAGACCTTCGACCCTACGTCGACCGCGATCAACGAGGTCGATGTGCTGGTGCTCGTCACCCGCGACGGCAAGGAGCACACGCTCGAGCTGGCGTCGGTCGGTGAAGCGCCTGGCGGTGATCTGCTGATTCGCTTCGAGGGGATGACGCGACGTGAGCACGCCGAGCCCTTCAAGGCCTCGGGCGTCTTCGTTCGTCGTGAAGATCTCGAGCCGCCGATGGAAGGCGAGGTGTTCCTCGGCGACCTGGTAGGGCTCGAGGCCGTCACCGCCGAGGGCAAGCGGCTGGGTGAAGTCGCGGAGATCTGGTCGTCGGGCCCGGTGCCGAACCTGGTCATTCGCGAAGGCAGCGAAGAGCTGATGATTCCGTTCGCCGAAGAGTTCGTGACGAAGGTCGACGTGCCCGGCAAACGCATCACGGTGATCCCGCTGTCGTTCGACGAGTGACGCGATGGCCTTCCGCGCCGAGGTACTGACGGTCTTCCCGCGGATGATCACCGGCTACACGTCGGAATCGATCCTCGGCAAAGCCCTGGAGAAGCAGCTGCTCGAGGTCACCGCGACCGACGTGCGCGACTTCGCGGCTGGAAAGCACCGCAACACCGACGACACGCCGTATGGCGGCGGCGCCGGCATGGTGATGAAGGTCGAACCGCTCGCCGGTGCGATCGCCGCCGCGCGAGCGCGTCTGCCTGAAGCGAAGGTGATTCTGCTCAGCCCGCGCGGTGTCACCTTCACGCAGAGCAAGGCGCGAGAGATTGCATCGAGGGGTTCGGTGATTCTGGTGTGCGGTCGCTACGAGGGCATCGACGAGCGCGCGATGACGGTGATCGACGAAGAACTCTCTCTGGGTGACTTCGTGCTCACCGGCGGCGAGCTCGGCGCGTTGATCGTCATCGATGCCGTCGCGCGCCTGGTGCCCGGTGTGCTGGGCAACGCCGAGTCAGCGCAGACCGAGAGCTTCGAGTCAGGAACGCTGGAGCACCCGCAGTACACGCGGCCACCCGAGTGGAACGGGCACGCCGTTCCCGAGGTGCTGCAGAGCGGCGATCACGCACGCATCGCCCGCTGGCGTCGTTGGCACGCGCTCAAGCTGACCGAGCAGCGAAGACCGGACCTGTTCGCGAAGCTGCTCCCGTTGTCGAAGGCCGACGCGAAGCTCTTCTCGAAGAAGGAAGAAGAACTCTGAGGCAGGTCACTCCGGCGGGTACTGCTTGACCAGCTCGGAGCTGAGGTCGCGCTTCTTGATGATGTCGTTGTAGAGCTTCACCGCGCTGCGCGCTCGACGCGTCTTGTCGGCTTCGAGTGCGTAGAGCCCGAAGCGCATGTGCATGCCCTGGTTCCACTCGTAGTTGTCCATGAGCGACCAGTAGAAGAAGCCGCGAATGTCCGCGCCGTCCTTCATGGCGCGCTTCGTCCACTCGAGGTGCCGCACCAGCCAGCTGGCCACGCGCTCCTCGTCTGGCGCCGCGTCGGTGCCGGTCTCGGTCACGTAGATCGGTTTGCCGTAGCGGCCGTGCAGGTGCATCTGCATGTCGTAGATGCCCTTCGAGTAGTCCTCCCACGGCACGATGGTCAGCGGGTCGAACGTGGTCAGCGGCGAGAGCGTCGGCAGGTTGGCCTGCGCGGAGCCCGACACCGTGATGCGCGTGTAGAAGTTCATGCCCAGCCAGTCCATCCGGTTGGCGAGCGATTTCACCGGCGCTTCCTGATCAGGCTTGCCGTCGAGATTGGCGTCGAGCAGCCCTTTGGTCACCGCGTCGAGGAACACCGTGTTGAAGAGGTAGAACGTGTTCTCTGCGGCCTTCACGTCGAGCCGATTGTTCGGGTCTGCGGGTTTCACCGGCGCCGTGGCGTAGACGAGGCCCACCGACGACGTGGGATCGTTGGCCTTCACCGCGTCGTACATGCGTGCGTGCGCTTCGATGAGTGAGCCGATGACGATCTTCGCTTCTTCGAAGCGGAACTGGACGCCCGGCGGGTTCACGCGGTCTTTCGAAGGCAGCAGGTAGCCGGGCAGTACGAGCGCAAAGGGCTCGTTCTCGGTGGCCCACAGCTCGACCTCGCCGCTGAACTCCTTCGCGGCGAACCCCGCGTACTTCGCGATCTCGCGCACCGTTCGTTCACGGTCGAGCCAGCCGCGATTCACGCAGTTCTTGATGTCCTTGTGACAGGCGACGCCGTCGTGAATCCACACGGGCAGGGTGTAGTGGTTGAGCGTCACCATCGGCGTGAGCCCGCGCGCCTTCATGGCGGCGAACTGCGCGTGGTAGCCGGCGAGCGCCTGCTGATTGGCGACCGCCGCGAGCGCGTCACCTTCGAGACCGTCGGTCGGCGTGGGGAAGATGCGGCTCCACTCCAGCGAGACGCGCACCGCGTTGAGGCCAAGTTCGTTCTTCGCGCGATCGAGATCCTGCTCGTACAGCTCCCAGTAGCCGGGGCCGTTGGCGAGCGGTTCGAAGGTGATGATGTCTTTGAGGTCGTCGAGTTCGGTCTTCGACGTGACCCACTGGTACCAGTCGGACCTCGTGTCGACGCACTCCGCTTCGCTCAGCGTCGGGCAGCCGGGGTCGACCTGAAAGCCGGCCGTCGCCGCGCCGAAGAGGAACTTTTCGGGGAACGCGGGCTGCTCACAGCCGCACAACAGAACGACGACCACCCACAGATGACGCATGGGGCGCACCGTAGTTCAGCCACGGCGGTCTGCGGCGAGTTGGATCGGGTGCTCGCAGCGACGTCGCACGCGCGCCGCTGGAACGCGTGCCCAGCTCACCGCAGCTCACGCGCCAGCCCGACTCAAACGAAGAGGCTGGAGAGCGACTCGGCACGGTAGATGCGCGCGAGGGCTTCACCGAAGAGGCGCTCGGTGCCGACCTGACGGATCTTGGGGCAGGCCTGCGCCGGCTTCGACAACGGCACGGTGTCGGACACCACGAGCTCTTCGAGCTGCGATTCAGTGACGCGCGAGATCGCGGGGCCCGAGAGAATGGGGTGCACGATGTACGCAGAGACCGTCTTCGCGCCGCGGCCCTTCAACGCGGCAGCGCCCTGGGTGAGCGTGCCACCGGTGTCGACGATGTCGTCGATCACGATGGCGTGCTTGCCCTCGACGTCACCGATGAGGTTCATCACCTCCGACGCGTTGGGCCGCGGGCGGCGCTTGTCGATGATCGCCAGCGGGCAGTTGAGGCGCTTGCTGTAGGCGCGGGCGCGCTCGACACCCCCGGCGTCGGGCGAGACGATCACGATGTCTTCCGAGTTGGGGAACTTCTTGCGCAGGTCGTCGAGGAACACCGGCGAGGCGTAGAGGTGGTCGGTCGGAATGTTGAAGAAGCCCTGAATCTGACCGGCGTGCATGTCCATCGACACCACGCGGGTGACGCCGGCGTTGGCCAGCAGATCGGCGATCAACTTCGCGGTGATGGGGGTGCGCGCCGCCACTTTGCGGTCCTGCCGCGCGTAGCCGTAATACGGAATCACGGCGGTGATCGACGCGGCGCTCGCGCGCTTGAGTGCGTCGGTCATGATCAGCAGCTCCATCAGGTGGTCGTTCACCGGGGGGCAGGTCGACTGCAGAACGAAGCAGTCGAAGCCGCGCACGTTCTCACCGATCTCCACCTGAATCTCGCCGTCGCTGAAGCGGCCCACTTCCGCCTTCGAGAGCGGCCGCTTCAAGTACTCGCAGATTCGCTCACTCAGCCCGCGGTTCGAGTTTCCGGAGAAGACCTTGAAGTCGTGGCTGACGGGCATGCGGCGGCAGTACCGCAACGCATCAACCCGTTCAATGTGTGCTGCGTGACATCAATCGGCTTCGACCAGCGAGTCACGCGGACGCAACGGATTCGGGCTCTTGAGCGCCTTCTGGTATTCCTCGAGCACGCGCTTCTCGAGGCGCACACGCATCTCGGCGTTGAGGGGATGGGCGATGTCTTTGTAGCTGCCGTCTTTGCGTTTCTTGGCAGGCATCGCGACGAAGAGCCCCGCGGTTCCCTGGATCACCTTGAGGTCGCGCACCACGAAGCACGCCTCGAGTGTGATCGTCACGTACGCCCTCAACTTGTCTTCATCGACGATGAAGACCTTCACATCAGTGATGTTCATTCCGGCCCCCCGGCAAGCCGTTGCGAGGATCCCGTGTTCCAACCGGGCGGTGCAAGCGTCCCACACGCCTTGACTTGGTAGGTCGTTTCGCTAAGGGTGCGCCGCTTCTTTCACCCAACGAATTTTTCAAAGGAGTTGTGCCCTGGCTCTCGCACGTGATCAGCGAACCGATCGTCGAATCAAAGCCCGTGAGGTCCGCGTCGTCGGATCCGCCGGTGAGCAACTCGGCGTCATGCCCACCGAAGTCGCTTTGGCGAAAGCCCAGGCTGAAGGGTTGAACCTCGTCGAGGTCAACCCCATGTCCAAGCCCCCCGTCTGCAAGATCATGGACTACGGGCGCTTCAAGTACGAAGAAAAGAAGAAGGCCAACGACGCCAAGAAGAAGCAGGTCGTCGTGAAGATCAAAGAGGTCAAGCTTCGCCCGAAGACCGAAGAGCACGACTACGAGACCAAGGTGCGTCACGTGCGCGAGTTCCTCGAAGAGGGGAACAAGGCGAAGATCACGATCATGTTCCGTGGTCGTGAGATCACGCACCGCAACCTCGGCACCCAGATTCTCGACGACGTGGTCGGAGACCTGAAGGACATCGCCGTCGTCGAACAGACGCCTCGCCTCGAAGGCAAGCAGATGTTCATGATCCTCGGCCCCAACAACAAGGTCGCTCAGCGCGCCCGCGACGCGCACCGCAATGCGCTCATGGCTCAGGAGCGTGAGAAGAACGACGGTCGCAAGCCCGACGGTACCGACGAGAAGGATCCGTCGGCTGCCGAAGTGGCCGCGGCTCCGGCGCCCGCTGCGCCTGTTGCTGAAGCGCCGAAGGCCTGACGTCGAAGGGCGGTTGACACACGGTGTCTGACACCATATGTCGGCCGCCCTTTCGCAGGTTTCCAGGAATCAAGTCATGCCCAAGCTGAAGACTCGGAGCTCCGCCAAGAAGCGCCTCCAGGTGAAGAAGAACGGCAAGGTGAAGCACGCCAAGGCGTTCGGTAAGCACTTGTTCACGCACGCGAAGTCCATGGACACGCGTCGCCGCAATCGCGGCACTTCGCACCTCGCCAAGATGGACGCGAAGAAGGTCATCAAAGAGATGTTCCCCTACGGGGCGAACTGAGAAAGGAGCCACGAACCCATGCGCGTCAAGAAGGGTGTAAAGGCTCGTCGTCGTCGTAATTCAATCCTCAAGCTGGCCAAGGGTTTCCGCGGTCGCCGCAAGAATTGCTACAAGCGTGCGAACCAGGCCGTCGAGCGCGCGCTCGACTACGCCTCGCGTGACCGTCAGCGCCGCAAGCGCGACTTCCGCTCGCTGTGGATCGTCCGCATCAACGCGGCGGCTCGCACGGTCGGTCTGTCGTACTCGAAGCTCATCGCTGGTCTGTCGAAGGCGAAGGTTGCCATCGATCGCAAGATCCTCGCGGATCTCGCGGTGCACGACCTGGCGGGCTTTGGCGCGGTCGCCCAGATCGCCAAGGCGGCCTGAGAAGTTCGAAGAGCCTCTGAGGCTCGATGACGCGGGGTCGCTCTGGAAAGGGCGGCCCCGTTTTTCTTTTCCCGAACAACAGCAGTCCACGAAGCCATGAACGAAAGACTGGCGGCACTGGCAGCGGCAGCGAACAGCGAGCTCGAGACGGCGGTGACGCCCGACGCGGTCGAGCAACTGCGCGTGAAGTACCTCGGCAAGAAGGGCGAGATCGCTGCGATCCTCGGCGGCATGGGCAAGCTCGCGCCTGACGAGCGGCGCGCGCTTGGTGAGAAGGCCAACGCCGTGAAGGCCGAGTTGGAGACGAAGATCTCCGCCGCGATCAACCGGGTGCAGGAGCTCGCGCTCGAAGCCGAACTCAAAGGGCCGCGCATCGACGTGACGTTGCCTGGTCGCGCGCGCCGTCAGGGCCGCCGTCACCCGGTTTCACAGACGCTCGAAGACATCTGCAGCACGTTCGCGCGTCTGGGCTTCGTGGTCGAGCAGGGGCCGGAGATCGAGCTCGACTGGTACAACTTCGAAGCGCTCAACATGCCGCCGGATCACTCCGCGCGCGACATGCAGGACACGTTCTACGTCGACCCGGCGACCATCGCCGTGAAGAAGCCGGTCGTGCTGCGCACGCACACCTCGCCGGTGCAGATCCGCACGATGCTGGCGCAGAAGCCGCCGGTGCGCGCCGTGATGCCGGGCCGCGTGTACCGCAAGGACAGTGACCAGACCCACACGCCGATGTTCCATCAGGTGGAAGGTCTGCTCGTCGACTCGAAGGTCACGTTCGCTGAGTTGAAGGGCACGCTGGCGGCGTTCGCCACCGCCTTCTTCGGCCCGAAGACGAAGACCCGCTTTCGCCCGTCGTTCTTCCCGTTCACCGAGCCTTCGGCAGAGGTCGACGTGTCGTGTGTGTTCTGCGGCGGCAAGGGCTGCCGCGTGTGCAAGCAGACCGGCTGGCTCGAGGTGCTGGGCAGCGGCATGGTGCACCCCAACGTCTTCAAGCACGCCAACTACGACCCCACGCAGGTCACGGGGTTCGCGTTCGGCATGGGCGTCGAGCGCCTCGCGATGCTGCGGTACGGCATCGACGACCTCCGCACCATGTTCGAGAACGACTACCGCTTCGTCGCGCAGTTCTGAGGGACCGACGTCATGAAGATTTCGCTCAAGTGGCTCAAGGACTACGTGCAGCTCCCTGACTCGGTCGACGAGCTCGCCAAGAAGCTCACGATGGCTGGTCTGGAGATCGAGGGCATCGACAGCCCGGGGAGGGCGCTCGGTGGCGTGGTGGTCGCGCAGATCCTCGCGTCGGAGAAGCACCCCAACGCCGACAAGCTGTCGGTCACGAAGATCGACGATGGCTCCGGCGCGCCGCTGCAGGTGGTGTGCGGCGCGAAGAACTACAAGGTCGGCGACAAGGTTCCGCTCGCGAAGGTCGGCGCCGCGCTGCCCGGCGGCATGAAGATCGGCAAAGCGAAGATGCGCGACGTCGAGAGCTTCGGAATGCTCTGCAGCAGCAAGGAGCTCGGCATCACCGAAGAGAGCTCGGGCCTCCTGATTCTCGACCCGGCGCTGAAGGTCGGCACGCCCATCGCCGAAGCGCTCGGCCTCGACGACGTGATCTTCGAGGTGAATGTCACGCCGAACCGCAGCGACGCGCTCTCGCACCTGGGCATCGCCCGCGAGGTCTCGACGCTGCTCGGCGTGCCGTTGACGAAGCCCGAAGTGAAGTTGAACGAGTCGTCGGTCGACGCGAGCTCGAAGGTGAAGATCACCATCGACGATTCCGACCGCTGCTGGCGTTACGCCGGGCGGGTGATCGAAGGCGTGACGGTGAAGCAGTCGCCCGGGTGGATGCAGGAGCGGCTCAAGGCGGCGGGCATGCGCGCCATCAACAACCTCGTCGACATCACGAACTACGTGATGCTCGAGTACGGCCAGCCGCTGCACGCCTTCGATCTCGATCGCGTCGGTGGTTCGCAGATCGTGGTTCGCACCGCGAAGGCCGGCGAGAAGTTGAAGACGCTCGACGGCAAGGACCGCGTGTTGAACGCGGAAGACCTGCTGATCTGTGACGAGAAGAACCCGCTGGTCATCGCCGGCGTCATGGGCGGTGAGTCGAGCGAAGTGACCGAGAAGACCACGCGCGTGCTGCTCGAGTGCGCGACCTTCCAGCCGGCCACCGTTCGCCGTTCTTCGAAGCGCCATGCGCTGCACACCGAGTCGTCGCACCGCTTCGAGCGTGGCACCGACGTGTCCGTCGTCCCCGAGGTCATCGATCGCGCCGCGGCGTTGATCGCCGAGCTCGGCGGCGGCACCGTGCTCAAGGGCTCGGTCGACGTGTACGCGAACAAGAAGGAGCCGCGCGTCGTCACCCTGCGCACCGAGCGAGTCGGTGAGGTGCTCGGCACGCCGGTGAGCGCCGACGAGTGCAACCGCGTGCTCACCTCGCTCGGCTTCGTGTCGAAGGGTGACGGCAAGTGGTTGGTGCCGCAGGTGCGCGTCGACGTGTCGATCGAAGAAGACCTCATCGAAGAGATCGCGCGCATCCGTGGTTTCGAGGCGATTCCCGCGGCGCTTCCGCGTGGCCTTTCGACGCTCGAGCCGGAACGCCCGTGGGTGACGGCGGAGCGTCGCATTCGCTCGGCGCTGTCGGGTGAAGGGCTCGACGAGGTGGTGAACTACTCGTTCGTCGCGCCGGCGGAGTTGGCGGCCTTTCAAGCCGACGCGAGCGTCATCAACGTCGCCAACCCGCTCTCGGTAGAGCAGCAGGCCATGCGCACGACCTTGTTCGCGAGCCTGGTGCCCAACGTCGCGCGTTCGGCGCGTCACCAGGCCGGCGGCGTTCGTTTCTACGAGATCGCGCGCAGCTACGTGCCCAACGAGAAGGGTGGAGAAGGTTCGACGCCCGTCGCGAAGGAGACGCTCCAGGTCGCGGGAGCGCTGTGGGGCCTGCGTCACGGCGATCGCACGTGGACCGAGAAGGACGCCAACGTCGACTTCTACGATGCGCGTGGTGCGGTGGAAGCCGTGCTCGCTGCGTTGAACATCGAAGGTGCGGTCTTCGAGGCGCTCGATTCGCCCTGGTATCACCCGCGTGCCTCGGCCTCGGTGCGTGTGGGCAAGAAGGTCATCGGCACACTCGGTGAGCTTCACCCGCGCGCGCAGAAGAAGCTCGACGCCCCGACGGGCGTCTTCCTGTTCCAGCTCGAGGTCGAGGCGCTGCTGTCGCTCGCCACCCTGGTGCCGCAGTACGCGTCACTCTCGAAGTTCCCGTCGGTGCTGCGCGATCTCGCGGTGGTCGTCGACGCGCAGGTGTCGGCCGAGCAGGTGCGCGGCGTGATCCTCGAGGTGGGCAAGCCGCTCGTCGCCGATGCGCGCATTTTCGACGTGTTCACCGGCGTGCAGGTGGGCGCGGGGCGCAAGAACCTCGCGTTTGCACTCGAGTACAAGTCGCCCGACAAGACCCTCACCGACGCGGAAGTGGTCGACGCGCACGCGAAGATCGTTGCCGAGGTGACAAAGCGCGTCGGCGGTGCCCTGCGCGCGTAAGCGCCCGATTTTCAGGCCTCGGAGCCAAGTCTGCGAGGTCGCGAAAAAGCGTAGCAATGTCGGCATGTTGACATGCCTGCACCACGGGCTACGCTCCGACACCTATGACGAAAGCGGACATCATCGAGAGCGTCTACGAAAAGGTGGGCTTCTCGAAGAAGGAGTCAGCTGAACTCGTGGAGTTGGTCTTCGACACGCTCAAGGAGACGCTCGAGCGCGGCGACAAAGTGAAGATCTCGGGCTTCGGGAACTTCCAGCCTCGCTACAAGCGCGCGCGCCCGGGCCGTAACCCGCAGAGCGGCCAGCCCATCGAGATCACGGCACGTCGCGTCGTGAAGTTCGTGCCCAGCCAGGTGCTCAAGGCCGATCTCAACGACGGTTACGTCGCGGAGGACGAACTCTCGGCCGAGGACGAAGACGAAGGGCACGTCGCTCCGGAGTCAGATGACGACGACGGCGAAGATTGAAATTGACCGGTGGGTGTCAGGCGGGCATAAGGCGCGCCGTCTCAACCCTGCCGTTTTCGGGGCGTAGCGCAGCCTGGTAGCGCACTTGCTTGGGGTGCAAGTGGTCGCTGGTTCGAATCCAGTCGCCCCGATCACAATTGAAGGCCCCGGTTCTCCTCGGAGAGCCGGGGCCTTCGTTTTTCAATCCCTCTGAGTGGCTGAACACACGCGAGATGGTCGTGATGTCGCTCGGCTGCGATGGAGCGATTGGCCCGACGATGAGCACGTTCCACGCGTTTCCCGGCGACGGCGTCCGACCGAGGGCGACGCAACAACACCGCTTGGAACCGCCAATGACACCTCTGCGAGTGACAACTCCGGAGGGCTAGACTGAAAGGCACTCCGGTTTCAGTCGTCAGCGTGATCTCTCCATGGGGTGTCGATGCAGCGGTTGGCGTTCAAGGTGCGGGTCCGACTGCTGACGACAGACGCTGGCGGCCGTAAAGCTCCGCTCCGCAGTGATGCGCGACTGAGCTGGGCGATCGGCAACCCGACGAACAACGACGCGCGGCTGTATTTCTCCGGTGAACTGTCACCCGGCGCTTCGTGCGACGCGACGTTGCGACCGTTGCTCTCTGAAGCGTGGGAGCACCTGTCGATCGGCACCGTCATCTCGATGCAGGAAGGTGCACGCGTGGTGGGGCAGGCGACCATCACCGACCTGGTCATCGGCGTGTCGGCTCCGCCGGAGGTCGTGCGCTTCGTCGGCGCGGCCCGCCGCTACTGCGACTTCATTCAAGAAGGCGGCGTGGCGTCGCTGCACGAGCGCCTCTCGCTGGCGCGCGTGATGCTGCTCGAGTTGTACATCGGCGCGGTGGCGCTCCCCAAAGGCGACGAGCCCGAGGCGATCGACGAGAGCGGTCCGGTGCCGCAGGCGCCGAGCACGTGGACGGCCTTCGAGCAGTTCGAGCACTACTGGGAAATCTTCGACCCCTACGCCGGCGACGAGCCGGTGACCGGCTCACTCACCGAAGATCTCCTCGACGTGTATCTCGACGTCTGTCGGGGACTGAGTCTGTGGGACAGCGCGCAGGAGAACGCCGCGATCTGGGAATGGCGTTTCTCTTTCGATACACATTGGGGCACGCACGCCATCGATGCGTTGTGGTCTCTACATCGCGCGTGTCGAAACGTCTGAACGTTGCTACTCACCCGCCTCAACACCCCTCACGGAGGTCACACACATGCGTCGTTTCGCTGCAATTGCTCTCGCTCTCTCCGCGCTTTCTGGCTGCGCCACGATGACCAACTTCAAGAACGAAGGCATGAAGAAGGCCGCGTTCGACCTCGAGTGCAAGGAAGACGACCTCAAGGTGAAGGAAGTGTCGAAGACGGAAGTGAACGTCACCGGCTGCGGCAAGAAGGCGACGTACAGCGATCAGGGTGGCGGCGCGTGGACCACGTCGTCGGTGAAGGCCGACTGATCGGCGAACGACGTTTCGCTGAAGGGCCCGGGGCCGTGCGATCGAAAGGTCGCGCGGCCTTCGTGTTTCAGAGCGCCTTGCGGTCGAGCGTGTCGCGCGCCTTCTGCAGATCGAGCGCGCCTTCCCACTTCGAGACCACGATGGTGGCCACGGCGTTGCCCACGAGGTTCGTCAGCGCGCGTGCTTCCGACATGAAGCGATCGATGCCGATCAGCAGCGAGAGCCCGGCCACCGGAACCGTACCGACCGATTGCAGCGTCGCCGCCAGCGTGACGAAGCCACTGCCGGTGACGCTGGCCGCGCCCTTCGACGTGAGCAGCAGAACGGCGAGCAGGGCCAGCTGCTCCGAGAGGGTGAAGGGCTGGTCGAGCGCCTGCGCCACGAAGACGCTCGCCATCGTCAGGTAGATGCACGTGCCGTCGAGGTTGAACGAGTAGCCGGTCGGCACCACGAGGCGAACCACCGGCCCTCCGCAGCCCAGCTTCTCGAGCTTGGTCATCAAGTCGGGCAGGGCAGACTCGGAAGACGACGTGCCGAGTACCAGCACCAGCTCGTCCTTCATGTGCCGCACGAGCTTGAAGATCGACAGCCCCACGAGGCGCAGGGCGAGGCCCAGCACGCCGAACACGAAGAGCAGCGCGGTGGCGTAGAACGACAAAATCAGCTGCAGCAGATTGCCCAGCGTTTCGAAGCCGAACTTGCCGATGGTGAAGGCCATCGCACCGAACGCCCCGATCGGCGCCAGCCGCATCACCACGCCGACCAGCGCGAAGAACATCGACGAGATCTTCTCGAGGCCATGAACGATGGGTTGGCCCCGTTCACCAAGGCCCGCGACCGCGACGCCGGTCAGCACCGCCAGCAGCAGCACCTGGAGCACGTCGGCATTGGTGAAGGCGCCCACGAAGCTGTCGGGAATGATGGCCTGCAGATGCTCGATGATGCCGTGCGGCCGCGGCCCTGAGAGCGTCTTGTCGAGCTTGCTGGTGTCGAGCGCCTCGACGCGCGCGTGAATGCCGCGACCGGGCCCCACGAGGTTGACGACGAGCAGCCCGAGCGCGAGCGCCACGGTGGTCATCGCCTCGAACCACACCAGCGCCTTGGCCCCGACGCGGCCCACCTTCTTCAAGTCGCCCATGCCGGCGATGCCCACGGCCACCGTCGTGAAGACGATGGGCGCGATGAGCATCTTGATGAGCTTCACGAAGCCCGCGCCGACGGGCTCGAGCGCCTGGCCCCAGGTTGGTTTGACGACGCCGAGCGCGATGCCCAGCGCCACGGCGATCAGCACCTGAATGTAGAGCGTCGAGCCTTTGCGGCCCGGCGCTGCCACCGGTGCGCTCACGGGTTCGCGCAGACGTGCGTGGTCGGGTTGCAGTACCCGCTGCTGCAGTCCTGGTGCACCGCGCAGCCGGTGCCATTCGCGCAGTCGAAGCCGCCGCTGCCGCCCGACATGCCCGTCATCACCCAGCCGTTGATCGACACCGTGCCGGTGATCGGCTGGTTCCCGATCGCTCCCTGCGTGTCGTTGCGGAGCGCGACATACGGCTGCGTGGTGCGCTTGGTGGCCGTGATGTTGAGCGTCGAACCGACGCCGTTGATCGCAGCGACCACCACGTCGGCCACCTGGTCGGCGTTGGGGCTGCTGCCGGTCAGATCGATCATCACCTGACCCGCGGGGCAGGTGAATATGGCGTTGTCGAAGCGCATGCAGAACGTGGTCGGCGTATTCGCGCCGTCGTTGAGCACGATGGTCTGACCCTCGGTGGGGTTGGCGCCGAAGTCTGCGTCGTGAACGGTGCGAATGGTGCCCTGGGCGGACGAGAACGACTGCGCCGCCGTACACGTCGCGTTGCACGTACCGCACGCGTTGGTGTTGCGGTCGTCGCACTGCTCACGAATCGGGTCGCGCACGCCATCACCGCACACGTTGCCGGTGAGGTTCAGCGTGTTCTGACAGTTCGCCGAGCACGCCGTGCAGCTCGCGGTGCCGTAGTCGCACGCCGCTTCGGTGGTGGTGTTGCCGTCGTCGCAGGGCTCGAGGCCACCATCGAGCTGCAGGTCTTTCACGCCGTTGCCGCAGCGCAGAGTGCCGGTGACCGTGTACGTCGATCGGCAGTCGCTCGCGCACGCCGTGCACGAGGCCTGGCCATAGGCACAGTCGTTCTCGTTGACGATGTTGCCGTCGTCGCACGCCTCGCCTGCGTCAGCCTGCGTGGTGTTGTCGCCGCAGCGCGGACCGGTGCGGGCCACCAGGCTCTGGCAGTCGCCGGCGCACACCGAGCACGAGCCAAGACCGTACGGGCACTCGGCTTCGGTGATCGTGTTGCCGTCGTCGCAGGGCTCGAGGCCGCCGTCGAGCTGCGTGTCGCGCACGCCGTTGCCGCAGAACGCGAGGCCGGGCAGCGAGTACTCCGAGCGGCAGTCGCTCGAGCAACCGGTGCACGACGTCTGGCCATAGCTGCAGCTGTTCTCGTTGGTGGTGTTGCCGTCGTCGCAGGCTTCGCCGGCGTCGGTCTGCGTCGCGTTGTCGCCGCAGCGCGGGCCGGTGCGGGCGATCACCGTCTGGCAGTTGGCCGAACACACCGAGCAGTTGGCCACGCCGTACGGGCACTGCGTCTCGGTCTGCGTATTGCCGTCGTCGCAGGGCTCGATGCCACCGTCGAGCTGTACGTCTTGCACGCCGTTGCCGCAGAAGCGATTGCCGACCAGCGAGTACGCCGCGCGACAGTCACCCGCACAGCCGGTGCACGAGGTCTGACCGTAGACGCACGCGCTCTCGGTGGTGGTGTTGCCGTCGTCGCACGCTTCGCCAGCGTCGGCCTGCGTGGTGTTGTCGCCGCAGTACGGCCCGACCAGGTTCAGCACCGCCGAGCAGGCCGAGTTGCAGCCGGTGCACACCGGGGTGCCATACGCACAGCGCGTTTCGTTGGCGGTGTTGCCGTCGTCGCAGGCTTCGAAGCCGGCGTCACGAATGTTGCGGAAGCCGTCGCCGCACACGTTGAGCCGGCAGTTGGTGACGCAGCGATCGTCGTTGGCCGTGTTGCCGTCGTCGCACTGCTCGCCGGCATCGGCGTTCCAGTGACCATCGCCGCAGATGACGGTGGTGCAGTCGTTGTCGCACTGCACGGTGTCGGCGCCCGTGTCGCATTGCTCGGGGGGCAGGGTGTTGGGGTTCACCTTGCGATCGCCGCACACCGCCGTGGTGCAGTCGGCGTTGCAGCTCGCAGTGTTGCCGCCGGTGTCGCAGTCTTCACCGCGCGCGGCGTTGCGCGTGTTGTCGCCACAGAACGCCACCGTACAGTCGGTGTCGCAGGTCGTCGTCTCGGTACCGGCGTCGGCCTGGGTGCTGGCCACGTCGCACTGCTCGCCTGCGAACGTATTCACGAGCCCGTCGCCGCAGCGCTGGAACGTGCAGCGGAAGCTGCAGGTCGCGCTCGGACCGCCGGTGTCGCATTGCTCCGTCGGCGCGCCCACGCTGCGAACGATCGAGTCGCCGCAGATCGCCAGCTTGCAGAGGTTGCTGCAGCCGTCGACGTCGACGGAGTTGCCGTCGTCACATTCTTCGCCGAGGTTGGTCTCGATGTCGCCGTTGCCGCACAGACCGGTGGACTGACAGTCGGCCGCGCAGGTGTCGCCACCCACGGTGTTGCCGTCGTCGCAGATCTCCAGACCTCCGTCGCGCAGCACGTCGAGCTGGTTGTCGCCGCAGATCTCGATGCCGCGGCAGTCGGCACGGCAGCCGTCACCGGCGTCGGTGTTGCCGTCGTCACAGGCTTCGAAGCCGCCGTCTTTCAGGATCGGGTCGGTGAACGTGTCGCCGCAAAGCTCCACCCCCAGACAGTCGGCACGGCAGCCGTCACCGCCGAGCTGGTTGTTGTCGTCGCAGACCTCCGTGCCACCGTCGACCAGCACGGGGTCGAGCTTGCCGTCACCGCACAGCTCGGTGCCCTGGCAGTCGGCGCGGCAGCCGTCGCCACCATCACGATTGCCGTCGTCACACGCTTCGGTTCCACCGTCGCGGAGCAGCACGTCGCGGAAATTGTCACCACAGAGCTCGAGGCCCAGGCAGTCGCTGCGACAGCCGTCGCCCGACGCGTTGTTTCCGTCGTCGCACAACTCCATCGGGTCGAGGTGGCCGTTGCCACAACGGGGAATGAGGCAGGTGTTCCCGCAGGTGTCGCCTTCGACGCTGTTGCCGTCGTCACACTCTTCGCTGCGAATGCCGCCGTCCCACGCGGCCAGCCGGTCGGTGATGGCGTTGCCGCACAGCTTCAGGGTGCACTGCGCCGAACACCACGGTCCGGTGCCGTTCATGCCGCCGTCACCATCGCCCTCGTCGCACTCTTCCTCGCCGCCATCGGCAAAGGTGTCGCGCACGCCGTCGCCGCAGCGCTTCCAGCGACACGCGTTGCAGTCGGGCTGCCCGTCGCACTCTTCGCCCCGCGCCGTGTCGGTGATGCCGTTGCCGCAGCGCTCGTCTGATCGGCAGTCGGCCGAGCAGCCATCGCCCGACGTGGCGTTGCCGTCGTCACACAGCTCGTTGCCACCGTCGACGCGGAAGTCCCTGGTGTTGTCGCCACAGCGCTTGAGCCTGCACGAGAGATTGCACTCGTGACCGCCGTCACGGCCGTCGTCGCACTCCTCGCCGCGCGCGGTGTCGGAGATGTTGTTGCCGCAGTCTTCGGTCGACTTGCAGTCGGCGGAGCAGCCATCGCCGCTGACGTTGTTGCCGTCGTCGCACAGCTCGAGCTGAAGACCCTGCTCGTCGCGGAGGTCGGTGTCGGGGTTGCCGTCGCCACACGCCGCGCGGCCCCGACAGTCAGAACGGCAGTCGTCGCCATTGCGCACGTTGCCGTCGTCACAGCGCTCGCTGCCTTCGGTCACGCCGTTGCCGCACGTGTCGTTGAGGCCGATGCACTGGGTCTTGTCACCCGAGCACTTGCTGCCGGCAGGGCACACCACGCCGGGGCTGCACTCGTCGCTGTTGGGCTCGAAACAGCCAACCGCGACGAGCGCGAGGGCGGCCAGAGAAAGGCGTCGAAGCTGGGTCATGTTTTAGAACTCGAGCGACGCCATCGCGCCGGCGCCGTTGGGAGTGAGAATGGGAATGAGCGTGACCGGCGGCGTGGGGGAGCTGGCGTCGACGTTCACCGTCTTGCGGTAGCCGATCGGCCGACCCGCATAGAAGAGGACGATGCTGGTCACGACGGCCGCGCCGCCGACCGCGTACATCGCCATCGCGCCGGTCTGCAGCCCCGCCGCCGACGTGCGCTGCTCCTGAAGCGCGGGCGTCAACGTGCAGCTGGCGTTGGCGGTGGTGCCAGCGCAGTCGGTCACGCCACGGTCGTACTGTTGGAACATGCCGTTGGCGCCCAGGTGCATGCCGAGGCCAGCGCCAGCAGCGGCGACGCCTGCTCCGAGCACCGCCCACGGAATGACGGGGCTGAAGGCACGTTTGTATTCGGTGAGCTCCTCGGTCCGGTACACGCGCAGTTCGACGGCCTGCGCGTCACCGCCGCCGAAGGTCACCGAGCGCTCGTCAGGCAACAGGCCCTCTTTCGAGGCGCTCAGGGAGTGCTGGCCGGAGCGCACGAGGCCGTCCCACTTGCCGGGGCCGGTGAAGATGGTCTTGCCGTCGAGCTTCACGATCGCGCCGTCGAAGTTGCACGTCACCGTGAGCTTCGTGAGCTGCCGCTCGATGAGCGCGAGGTAGCGCTGCGCCTGCTGGTACTTGTCGTCGTCGAGCGGCGCGGCGCCGAACTTGAGCGCCGACGTCAGGTGCTCGTGCACTTCGATCGGCTGGTCGAGGTTCACCAGCGCGAGCGCGAGGTTGTAGTGAATCGCGGGGTGATCCCAGTACGCGAGCGCTTCACGGTAGGTGCCCGCTGCTTTGGGGAAGAGCGACTCTTTGAGCGCGGCGTTGCCCTCGCGAAAGAGCGCGATCGCCTGGTTCTGCTTTTCCTTCGCGACGCCCCTGGCCCACGGGCGCTCCGGTTCTTCTGCGGCGAATGCAGTGCTGACCGCCAGCGCAACCGCGAGCGCGGCCCATCGTCCGTTCGTCATTGTTCCCCTCAACTCACTTGAGATCGTCGATCACCGCGCTGCCGAGCTGCTCTTCGATGCGCTTGGCGCGCGCTTCGGCTTCGGCGGCGAGCCGGTTGGCCTTCTGGCGTTCCCGATCGGCCGTCTTGCGCGCGTTCTCCGCGGCGAGCTTGGCTTCGGTGGCGTTCTTCGCGTTGCGCGTGGCGTTCAGCTCGGCCTTGCGCGCGTTCTCGGCGGCCTCTTCGGCGTCTTTGGTGGCCTGTTTGGCTGCGTCGAGCGCGAGCACGAGGTCAGCAGCGGCCTTCTCGGCCTTGGCTGCTGCCTCGGCGCGTTCATTTTCCTTCTGCTGCGCCTTCACCAGGTTCGCGCGGGCGTCGGCTTCGGCGATGCGCGCCGCGTCGGCCTGCTCCTGCGCCTGGGCACGCGCGCCGGCGATGATGATCAACGCCACCGTCGCGGCCGCCGCGAGCAGACCGAGCAACGCGATGGCGGCGATGGTCAGCCCACGCTTGCGACGCGCCTGGCGCGCGGACAGGTCGATGACGGCGTCGAGGAACTTCTTCTGCGAAGCCGGCAGTTCACCGCGGAAACGGCGCTGGAACCGCAGAGCTTCGTCGGCGAGCTCGCCGCGCCACAGCAGATCTTCGTCGTGACCCTTCTGGATCCACTGGCGGGTGGCGGTGCGCAGCTGATCGAGGAACGCGGCATCTTCACCGCTCTCTTCGAGCCAGCGCTTGAGCATGGGCCAGCTGTGAATGAGCGACTCGTGAACGATCTCCACCGTCGCCGCGCCACCGCCGGTCTGCACGACGAGCAGGCGCGCCTGAACCAGCTCGTCGACGAGGCTCTGCACTTCGGCCGGGTTGCCGGCCAGCTCGCGCAGCTCGTCCATGCCGACGATCGCGCGCGTCCGCTCAGGGGTGACCAGGCGCATGAAGATCGCCTTCACCAGCGGCTGCGAGGCCGGTGGCAACTTCTCGACGACCGCGTTGGCGTGAGCAGCGAGGGCGCCGGCCACGCCGCCGATCGCCTCGTAGGCCGAGCGGGTCAGCAGCTTGTTGGCGGCATCGCGCGCGTCCCACAGCTTCGACGCGGCGAACTGGAGCAGCGGCAGGGCCCCCTGGGTGGTCGCCAGGTGTTTGATCATGTCGTCGACCACTTCGGTCGAGTCGAAGCGGTAGCCGGCCATTTCAGCGGGCGAGACGATCGCTTCGCGCAGCCCGTCGGTGCCCGGCGAGTTCAGGAACACCAGGCCCTGGCTCAACTCGGCCATGAAACGGGCGTCTTCGGGCACGCGATCGAGGAAGTCGCTGCGAATCGAGAGCACGAGCCGAATCGGCGACGTCGGGTCGTCGGCCACGGCGGCGAGCGACGCGGTGAACGCCTTGCGCTCTGCGACGTCGGGCACGAGCGTGTAGAGCTCTTCGAACTGGTCGACGAAGAGCAGAATGTTCTTCTTCTCGCGACGCGCGCGGCCACGGAGCACCGCGCCCACGAAGCCGGGTTCTTTGATGAGGCGCGCTTCGAGCTTCTTCTGCTCCGCCAGCTCATCGGCGATCGACGCCGAGGTGCTGAGCATGGGGGAGATGAGTGAAGCCAGACCGGCGATCGGGTTGCGGCCCGGGCGCAGCACCAGCGATTCCCAGTTTTCGCCCGAGCGCTTGAGCGCAGGCACCAGACCGGCGCGCACGAACGACGACTTGCCGGCGCCAGACGGGCCCACCACGCCGAGCAGCGGGCGCTCGCGAACGCGGTGAACGGTCGCGGCGATCTCCGGGCCACGGCCGAAGAAGCGGTTGGCGTCGTTTTCCTGGAACGCCGAAAGGCCCGCGTAGGGGCTCTCGTCGATCTTGAGCTCGCGCGTGTAGCGACCAGGCAGGAACGGCTCGAGCGCGCGGAGCAGGGTGACCGCGTCGGGGAAGCGCTGTTCTTTGCGCTTGAGCAGGCAGCGATCGACGATCGCGATGAGCTCGGCGGGCACGTCGTTCGACTTGCTCTTGAGCGACGGCATCGGCGTGTCGAGCATGCCGGTGACCATCAGCTGATGACCCTTGAGCGGGTCGAGCGGGTGCTTCCCGCTGAGCATCTTGAACATCATGATGCCGACGGCCCAGATGTCGGCGCGATGGTCGATGGGAACGCCGATGCCCCACTGCTCGGGCGCCATGTACGAGAGCGTTCCCATCATCGCGCCCTGCTGCGTGAGTTCCGAATCGTCCTCGTCCTCGAGGTTGGTCTTCGGCGCGCGCGGGCGGCTGATCTGCGTCGGCGTTCCAGCGTCTTCGCCCTGCAGAACCTTGGCGATGCCGAAGTCGAGCACCTTCGTCGTGCCCGACTCGGTGATCATGATGTTGTCGGGCTTGAGATCGCGGTGAACGATGCCCTGGCTGTGCGCGTACGCGAGCGCGCGCACCACCGGCACGATGAGCTCCACCACGCGCGGCGCCGGCAGCACCTTCGCTTCAGGCGCGACCTTGCTCAGCGTGTTGCCGGTGATGAACTCGAACACCATGAAGGGCATGCCCTGCCAGGCGTCGACCTCGTAGATGATGACGATGTTCTCGTGCGAAACGGCGGCCGTGGTGCGCGCCTCGAGAATGAAGCGCTTGGTGAGGTCCGCCGAGTGGGTGCGCAGAAACTTGATGGCCACGCGACGACCCAGCCGCGTGTCGCGGGCCAGGTACACCGAGCCCATGCCGCCGCGGCCGAGCAGGCGAATCACTTCGTAGTGATGAATGCGGGTGCCGACGTCGGGCTCGACCGGCGTGCCGTTCTGCTGCTCCGGGCTCGTGATCTCCTTCACCGGGTTGAGCGACTGCGACGACGCTGACGACCTCGGCCGGGTCTGAACCGCCGAGGCCGACGGCAGCGGCACCGGGTCTGTCAACTGCTGCACGTTGCGAGCCGGCGGCAACGGCGTCGCCAATGCGGGTGAATTGGGCAACATCGTCGCCTCGGAATCAGCGACAGGAAGCGGCGTTTCGCTCTTGATGACGGTGTGCAACTCAAGTTCCGCGTCCTGCTGCTTGGCGCGACTCACGATGTCCTCACTTCAGCGCACGCGCTGCTGTGACTGGGTTACGGCCGGAGTGTAGCGGCTTTCAACCGCAGCGAACCAGTTGAAGTGCGGCGTTCTGCGCCAGCGGTTTCAGTCCTCGGCCTTGAGGATCTGCTCCAGCGATTTGGCGGGGTCGAGGTACTCGGCGAACTTGCGCGTCAGGTACTTCTGCGCCTGGCCGCGGAGCAGCATGCCGGGGTCGCTGGCTTCACCCGCGATGCGACTGCCTTCGACCGCGAGCTTGCCGTCGATGGAAATGCCCATGGCCTTGCCCTTCATCGTCGCGGCGATGCCGTCCCAGGCCGACGAAACGCCGTACTTGCGGTTCCAGTAGCCGAGCAGCGCTTCGACGCGCTTCTTCGCGTCTTCCACAGGGAGCGAGTTGGGAACTTCGAACTTGATGAAACCCATGGCTTTTAAGTCCTCCGCGCCGTCTGGTGGAGCTCGAGCACGATCTGCCCCTCTTTGAAGAGGCGCACGGCACCCGAGGTCTGGCTCACCACCAGCGCGATGCAGCGCGTGGTGGCGGTGATGCTGGCAGCAGCGGCGTGGCGCGCGCCGAGCCCCAGCGGAATCTTCACGTTCTCGTCGCTCGCGGACAAGTAGCGGCCCGCCGCGAGTACCACGCCGTCTTCGCGAATCACGAAGGCGCCGTCGAGCACCGAGAAGTTCTTGATGGCTTCACGAATGCGTGGGTCGAGAACGTTACGTTCGCTCTCCGAAAGCCCCTGGAACGGGTTGATGGTGAGCTGCCGGCTCGTCTCCATCACTGCGTTGTGATCGCCGATGGTGAGAATGGTGCCGACGGGGTGGCCTTCGAAGCCCTCCTGACCAATCTGCAGCGCGAGCTGGATGAGCGCGTCGACGACCTGCGAATTGAACTCGTCACCGAGCTTCACGCCTTCGATCGCCACGCGATCGTCGAGCGAGCCACCGATGCGCATGGTCATCATGGTGTCGAGGTGACGGCCGATGCGACCGGTCAGACAGAGCACCGCGTCGCCTTCTTTGAATTGCCCCTGCGCGAGCGCCGAGACGATCGCCATCTTCACGCGCTCGGTGCGGGAGTAGTCGTACGCGGGAATGATGATCGCGCGTTCCTTCTTC
The DNA here is from genome assembly GCA_003243425.1 of Archangium gephyra. GTDB lineage: Bacteria > Myxococcota > Myxococcia > Myxococcales > Myxococcaceae > Archangium_A > Archangium_A gephyra_A. Next base: position 42,123 of record QFQP01000004.1, read on the forward strand.
TGAACGAGCTCCTGCCCGAGGGCCTGACTGGTCACCGCGTAGATCAACTTTTTGCGGCATTTGCGGCCGCGCAGATCAGCGGGCGGAATCACCGTGTCACCGATCACCAGCAGGTGATCCACGTCTGCCTGGCTGGCGAGCGTGAGGGCGCTCTTCAAGAACTCGCGATCGAGACGATTCGTCTCCGACATGGTGCAGGAGTGTAAATCGTCCCAAGTGATTTCAAAGGTTTATTTATCTAAGCCTTGACTCGGGGCGTCCACGTCCGCATAGTGCCGCGCCTTCATTTTTCAGCACCCGAGGAGCCAATGTCAGAAAAGGGCGTTCTTTCGCAGAAGGATCTGAAGCGCTTCAAGAAGTCTCTCGAAGACAGCCGCAAGGCCATTCTCGAGAACGCGCGCAAGACGATGGAGGAGGAGTCGAACTTCGACACCGACGACCTTCCTGACGAGATCGATCAGGCCTCGAGCGAGTACGCGCAGTCGATGGCGTTCCGCCTCCGCGACCGTGAGAAGTTCCTGCTCAAGAAGATCGAGAAGGCGCTTCAGCGCATCGAAGACGGCAGCTTCGGCATGTGCGAGCGCTGCGAAGAGCCGATCAGCATGAAGCGCCTCGAAGCGCGCCCGGTCACGACGCTCTGCATCCGCTGCAAGGAAGAGCAGGAGAAGAAGGAAAAGTCGTACGGCTGAGTGCTTCGCCGAAAGACGCGTGCGCGACGGGCTGCCGGTCTTTGCTGACTGGCGGCCCGTTGTCGTTTCTTCAGCTCAGCTCGACGCGAACGAGCTGCCGGCCGATCAGGAACTGATCCCCGTTGTCGACGAACGAGGGCGCACCCAGTCGCAAGAAGGTGCCGTTCGACGAACCGAGGTCGCGGAGCACGAGCCGCTCGGGCGTGACCTGCAAGACGGCGTGGCGACCCGACACGAAGCCGTCCGACGGGAACGTGATGTCTCCGTTCTCGCGACCGATGTGATTCTCGCCGTCTTTGAGCGGGTACGCGCCGCCGCGAATGCCGCCTTCGAGCAGCTGAATCAAACGGAACCGGTGACCGGCGTCGGGCGAACCCCACGCAGTCGCGCCGTCGTCAGCCGCGGTGAGCGGAGCGATGGGCTCGACCACCAGGCGCTGGCGGCCGACGCGAATCTCACCACCCGACGACACTTCGCGATCCGCACGAAGGCGCGTGAAGATGCCGTTGCCACCGCCGACGTCTTCGACGGCGAGGCGGGCACCTGAAAAGAACAGACGCATCTGGGTGTCGGCGACGAACGGGTCGTCAGCGATCGTGAGATCTCCCTGACGGCCGCACAGCATCACGTCGCCGCGCATGGGAATGACGGACTCGGGTCCTCCATCGGCACGAACGACGCGAACGGCGACGCGAGGACGATTGGCGGCTGGCATGGCGGCTGGGGTGTACCACGCTCTCCAGTCCTTTCGTGGAGAAGGGAACGTTGCTGTGGCGAGAACGGGCAGGCCGTGGAAGATTGATGAAAGACCGTGCCCGCTCCGGACGAACACATCGGCAAGACCGTCGCCAACAAGTACCGCGTCGAGCAGATGATCGGCGAGGGAGGCATGGGCAAGGTCTACAAAGCCACCCAGCTCGCGCTCGACAAACCGGTCGTGCTCAAGGTGTTGCGTCAGGCGTTGCTCTCCGACGAGCGCACCGTCGCCCGTTTTCAACGTGAAGCCAAAGCCGCGAGCCGCCTCAACCATCCCAACTCCATCAGCGTGCTCGACTTCGGTCAGGCCGACGACGGGGCGATGTACATCGCCATGGAGTACGTGCAGGGCAAAGACCTGCACCACATCCTCTCGCGCGAATGGCCGCTGCCTGAAGCGCGCGTGATCCGCATCATCAGCCAGGTGTTGTCGGCGCTCGCCGACGCGCACTCTGCCGGCGTCATTCACCGCGACCTCAAGCCTGAGAACATCATGGTGGAGCAGCGCCGTGGTGAGGCCGACTTCGTGAAGGTGCTCGACTTTGGCATCGCGAAGATCGTCGACGGCACCAACGACGACGGCCCGGCGCTCACGCGCGCTGGTTTCGTCTGCGGCACGCCCGAGTACATGTCGCCGGAGCAGGCGCGCGGCGCCCAGCTCGACCACCGCAGCGATCTCTACGCGGTCGGCGTCATTCTTTATCAACTGACCTCGGGGCTCCTGCCGTTCGATTCCGAGTCAGCGGTGGGTTTTGCCACCAAGCATCTGACCGAGGTGCCTCCACCGCCGACGCGACGCCGCCCCGACGCGCGTGTGTCGCCCGCGATGGAGCGCCTGATCATGAAGGCGCTCGCGAAGAACCCCGACGATCGCCCGCAGACCGCCGAACAGTTCCGCGCCGAGCTGCTCGCGATCGAGAAGGAGCGTCGCGCTGGGGTCGGGCCTTCGCGCCGGCCAGGTCAGCCGTCGGCGCCGGGCTTGGCGCCGGTGCCGCGCAAGGTCACGCCCATCGATCAACAGGAGACGCGCGTGAACCCGCCGTCTCCATGGGGCTCGAACGAGAGCACCGTGAAGAGCTGGAGCTCAGCTGAGAACACGGTGAAGAACGCGGTCGCGCTGCACACGTCGGGGCCCGTTCCAGCGCGTGACGATTCTCGAGCGACCGGTGCCAACCGCGATACCAGCCCCACGGCCAACAGCGGCTCGACGAGCGGGTTGATTTTCAAGATCGCGACGGCGGCGCTGGTGCTGCTCGCGCTCGGGCTCGCCGGCATCTACGCGTGGAACGTGATGCAGAAGCCGAAGGAGGTCTACGTGCCGCCTCCGAACGCGCCGATCGTCGGGTCTGGAAAGCTGTTCGACTACGACCCGCCTCGCGAGACGCGCCGCCCACAGGACGCGACGCGCATTTCGTTGGAAGGCGACGACGCGTGGCACAAGGGCGCGATGGATTTCGCGCTCTCGCGCTACATCGCCGCGTGGGAAGCAGACCCGCAGCCCGAGCTCGCGCTCAAGATCGGCGAGTTGTACTTCCAGAAGGACATGGCCGACGACGCCCGCGGCTGGTGGGCGCGCTACCGCAAAGATGCGCCGAACGGGAAAGCGCTGCAGTACGTCGAAAAGATGCTCGCGCAGTAGACCCGGCAAGCGCGCTGCGGCGTCCTGGGCATGAAGTTGCGCGAAGCGACTCTTTCGTCGGCGTCTCGAAGTTGAGATCCAAAGAGACCTTTGGCGTCGGGCGCCTCCGTCACGGCCTCACCGGCTTCCGGCGCCGGTCGCCAGGCCCGAACCCATGGAGTGTCTTGGATTCTGGGTTCTCGACGCGCCCGAAACCACTCCACGGCGGGTGATGCGACTTGAAAATCCAAGAGGTGTCTTGAATCGGGTGACGCGGTGCCGCACGAAACGTGGCCGAGCGACGTTGCCAAGCGCCCGGAATCAAAAGCGGTCCTGGATTTTGCGCGACGCGCACGGGTTGAACGCGTCGTCGTTCGCGTGTTTCGAACGCCAAACCAGACCACTGCGCCCGGCGGCGCAGGAAACGTCGTGAATCGCACGTTGGGCGGACGCGCGCGCTCGCTGGCGCCAAGGCCGTGTCCAGTCAGGTGGCCCGATGTCTGGTCGCCAGCGCACTGCTGCACGCCTCGCCATTCGCAGCGCCAAAGCGGGCGACCCAGGCAACGCCCGTAACTCGCCGACGCGTCACGATTTCCACCACCGTCGACGCTACGACGCCCGGTGCCGGGAACGGGCCTCAGAAAATCGGAGACCGCGATGCTTCAGAGCGTCTCGACCTGCAACGTCTGCTGCCCGACCCGCAGGCGATCGCCGGCCTTGAGCGGGCGCTCGCCAGTGACGCGCACGAACGTGCCCAGCCCACCAGAGAGATCGCGAATCAGCGCGCCGTCGGGAAGCGGGGAAATCTCGCAGTGACGCGGCGCGAGGCCTTCGTCGTTGGGGAAGCTGAAGTCACAGCGACCCTGACCCACGGTGAGCGTCGGCCCCGGGCTCATCAGACAGCGACCCGGACGGTCACCGAGGATGATCTCCTCGACCACGTACTGGACCTGATTGTTGGGGACCGCAGAGCCGTAGATGAGGACGTCTTCGTGATTCCACGGTGGCGCCGGTTCGATGGCACCGACGAAACGGAAGAGCCGAAGGCCGGTCGAGAAGAGCCCACCAGCGGGGATCGTCTCGGTGTTGTTGATGCTGACGTACACGCCCGACGTCGACCCTTCGTCGCGGACGTACAGCCGACCATCACGGATCGAGAGCGTCGCGTGCAGCGGTGAGATGAACGGGTCGTCAGGGAAGAGAATGGCACCCTTCGCCCGGCCGATCTGTGCGCCCGTCGCGGCCAGACGGAATCGCTGGCCACGGGCGGGCCCGGCCAGAACCGTGAGCCCGAGCTTCGGTCCGGCAGCCACCGCAGCAGGAGGTCTCGACCCCGACGATTCGAACGTCGGGCGGGTGGGGCCGGGGGGCGGGCGGCCCGGGACCTGTGGAATCGGCGTGACACCGCTCGCGGTGCGCTTGAGCCCCGGGGGGCCATCGTGTGGCGCCGACGGAAGCGGTGAGCCAGGCGTGGTGGCTTCGAGATCGGACGGCATCGCCTGCACCGCCGAGGGCCCGACCCGCGGAACTTCGATGCGAGGGGCCGGAGGTGCGCTGCCGTCGGTGGCGGTACCACAAGCCATGCAACGCACCGCAGCGACGACGTTGAGGAAGTCGCAAGAAGGGCAGATGACCCCGAGGTTTTTGGTCAACAGCGCGGGCATGGGAGTGGGCCGATAGTCAAACAACCTGAGTCTTTCCGCAACAATGGCGTTGCGTCGTCTGCACCTGCTCGATTGGGCGACGCATTGCAGCAGGTTTGCCGGGTGTTACGCTGATTTCAGTTTGATTCGCCTCAACGACATTCTTCAGCGCGTCGCCGGCTACCACCCCGATCCCGACCTCGACATCATCAAGAAGGCCTACGTCTACTCGGCCAAGGTCCACCAGGGGCAGGTCCGCAAGAGCGGCGAGCCATACCTGATTCATCCCCTCGAAGTGGCTGGCCTGCTTGCCCAGCTGCGGCTCGACGAAGCGTCGATCGTCGCGGGGCTGCTTCACGACACCGTCGAAGACACGCTGGCCACCATCGACGAGATCCGTGAACTCTTCGGCGACGAGGTCGCGCTGATCGTCGACGGCGTCACCAAGCTGGGGAAGTTCAGCGCGTCTCACCAGCTCTCGCAGGAAGAAAAGCAGGCCGAGAACTTCCGCAAGATGCTCGTGGCCATGGCGCAGGACATCCGCGTCATTCTCGTGAAGCTCGCCGACCGTACGCACAACATGCGCACGCTCGACCACATGAGCGAAGAGAAGCAGGCGCGCATCGCGCAGGAGACGCTCGATATCTACGCGCCGCTGGCCAACCGCCTCGGCATCTCGTGGATCAAGACGGAGCTCGAAGATCTCTCGTTCCGCTACACGCGCCCGAAGGACTACTTCGATCTCGAGACACGCATCGCGCGCAAGAAGAAGGAGCGCGAGAAGTACATCGAAGACGTCACCGGCATCATCGAGGCCAAGCTCAAGGAGCAGGGTGTACCGGCCCGCGTGAGCGGCCGCTTCAAGCACTTCTATTCCATCTACAAGAAGATGCGTTCGCAGGGCATCGACTTCGAGCAGGTGCCCGACGTCATCGCCTTCCGCATCATCACCCCGGAGCTCGCCAACTGCTACGGCGCGCTCGGGCTCATGCACCAGATGTGGAAGCCGGTGCCGGGCCGCTTCAAGGACTTCATCGCGATCCCCAAAGCCAACATGTACCAGTCACTGCACACCACGGTGATTGGGCCGCTCTCGGAGCGAATCGAGATTCAGATTCGCACCGAAGAGATGCACCGCATCGCCGAAGAAGGCATCGCCGCGCACTGGGCCTACAAAGAGGGCAAGGCGCAGATGAAGGGCGACGACGAGAAGTTCGCCTGGCTGCGGCAACTGCTCGAGTGGCAGCAGGACCTCAAAGACCCCAAGGAGTTCCTCGACACGGTGAAGGTGGATCTCTTCACCGACGAGGTCTTCGTGTTCACGCCCAAGGGCGACGTGAAGAGCCTCCCGCGCGGCGCGACGCCCGTCGACTTCGCGTACGCGATTCACTCCGGCGTCGGTGAGAAGACCGTCGGCGCCAAGGTGAACGGCAAGATCGTCCCGCTCCGCTACAAGCTGAAGAACGGTGATCAGGTCGAAGTGCTGACCAGCCCGCAGGCGCACCCAAGCAAAGACTGGCTCACCTTCGCCAAGACCAGCCGCGCGCAGCAGAAGATCCGCGCGTTCATCAAGGAGCAGCAGCGCGAGAAGAGCCTGGTGCTTGGCCGCGAGCTCACGGAGCGCGAGTTCAAGCGCTTCGGCCTCAACCTCAACAAGCTCGTGAAGGGCGGCGATCTCAAGAAGCCGGCCGAAGGCTACGGCTACCGCAACGAAGACGATCTGCTGGTGGCGGTCGGCTACGGAAAGCTCCAGCCCAGTCAGCTCGTCGACCTGCTCGTTCCCAGAGAGAAGGCCGAAGAGGTTCGCCAGAAAGAGAACGAGCGGCCGCCTCAGGAATCGTCGCCCTCGGGCCTGTTCCAGACCGTCACCGACGTCGCCAAGAAGCTGGTGGGCAAGAAGCCGTCGGGCGGCGTGACGATCGGCGGCATCGACGACGTGCTCGTTCGCTTCGGGCGCTGCTGCAACCCGGTGCCCGGTGACGCGATCGTCGGTTTCATCACCCGCGGGCGCGGTGTGACCGTGCATACGCAGGGGTGTGAGAAAGCGAAGGCAACCGACTCCGAGCGCAAGGTCGACGTCGCGTGGGACGTGCGGGGCGACTACCGCCGGCCGGTCACGTTGCGTGTGCTCACCGCAGATCGTCCCGGTCTGCTCGCCGACATGTCGCAGATCTTCAGCAAGAAGGGCGTCAACATCGCCGCGGCGAACTGCCGTGCCACCGGCGACGACCGCGCGGTGAACACCTTCGAAGTGACGATCGCTGACCTCAAGCAGCTCACCGAGCTGATGCGCAGCATCGAAAAACTGACGGGCGTGTTCTCGGTCGAGCGCGTCTGATCTTCTGCGCTACGGTCTGGTTCATGTCGCGAGATGTGATCCAGACCGAAGCCGCCCCCAGGGCGATTGGCCCGTACTCGCAGGCGATCGCCGCGACCGGCCGCACCGTCTTCCTTTCCGGCCAGATTCCCCTCGATCCCGCCAGCATGCAGATGGTCGGCGGTGACGACGTGGTCGCGCAGACCGAGCAGGTGATGAAGAACCTCGAGGCGGTGTTGAAGGCGGCGGGGTGCACGTTTGAACACGTCGCCCGCGTCGGCATCTTCCTCACAGACCTCAACGACTTCGCCAAAGTAAATGAGGTCTACGGGCGCTTCTTTCCGAAGAACCCGCCCGCTCGGGCAACCGTACAGGTGTCTGCGTTGCCGAGAGGCGCGAAGGTCGAGATCGACTGCATCGCCGTGCAGTGAAGGCCGGGCCGAAAAGCAGGAGAAGAACCGATGTCATTCAAGAGTCTGATGTTCGTGGTGGTGCTCGCGCCGATGCTGGCGTCCGCCCAGGACACGACGTCGAGCACACAGGAATTTTCGCCGCCGCCGATGGTGCCGGCCACGCCTCCCCCCATGCCGCCGCCCGAGCCGACCTCGCAGCCGCAGGCCGCGCCGGGCACCAATCCCGGTACGCCCGCGCCTCCGGGGACATATGCGCCGAACGCGCCGAGCTCCGGCTACACGTATTCGCCCTACGGTCAGGGCCGCAACGCGCAGAACAAGACACCGCCTCCGCCGGAGATCGGCCTGATGATCAGCGAGACATTGTTCGGCATGTTGAGCGCGGCGGGCCCCACGGTCTTGCCATACGTCTTGCTCAACGCGAGCAGCGGCGGCTTCGGCGGCGACATCATGGGCGTGCTGGTGGTGGCGATCTTCGGCCTGACGCCCATCATCGTGGCGCAGACGCAGACAGGCATCGCCAACGGCTCGCCGTACTACCAGATCGATTCGTGGATTCCGCTGCTGGTCGGCCTGGCGGCGCAGGCCGGTGTGTTGACCGCCTACTACTTCGCCAACAGCTACCAGGGGCATCCCTCGTTCATTCCGCCGCCGCTCTTCTCGGGCGCGTCGACGGGGGGAGCGCCTCCAGATCAAGGCGCGGTGGTGTGGTTGTTCATCGGCTCGCTGGGCATCGTTCCGATTCTGCAGATGGCGGCGATCAACATCTTCAAGCAGCCCAAGAAGAGCCTGTTCGCCGCCTGGGGCAAGCCGCCTGACAAGAATGGGTTCTCGCTCGGCCTGCCGACGGCAGCGCCAGTGGTCTCGCGCACGCAGGAAGGCGTCGGGTACGGCGCGCAGCTCCAGTTCTTGCGCGGGACCTGGTGAGTCAGAACAAGCGGTAGCCCACCCCGAGCCGCGCGGCCCATGCAGGGCGCACCTGCGTGACGCCGAGCGGCTCTTTCGTGGCGTCCATGCCGATGTGCGCGGTCACCGCGATCGAGAAGCCGCCGCCCAGGTGGAACTCGCCGCCAGCCCCGACCAGCGGCGTGAGCTGAAAGCCGGGCACCGTCAGCGCGATCGACAACGGCACCTCGAGCTGCGCCACGCCGTGAATCGTCTCGGTGAACGCGTAGCTCGCGTTGGCGCCCAGCTTCGGGCGCAAGCCGATGAACGCGAAGTTGTGCCGATCGAAATACGTCGCGCCGGTGTTGAACTCGAGGCCCAGCATCAACAGCGGCGCCAGGCGGAACCGGTCGGCCTCGAGGGCCGCGAACTTCACGCCGCCTTCGATCAACGCCGAGACCTTGAAGAGATTGAAGCTCGCGCGCGCGTCGAGCTCGATGGCTCCGAACCCCTGGCGGTACCCGGCGCCCAGCTCGGGTGCGCCGACGAAGCCGTAGATGGCGTTGGTGCCGGCGGGCAGCGAAGCGGGGGCCACGTAGCCGCCGGTGACGCGCGGTTCACCTTCAGCGCCAGCGACCAGGAGCACGAGGATCGTCGAGAGCATCGGAGCAACGTACCTGTGGCAGTCACTTCGCCAAGTTTTCGAAAGCACGGCGTTTCGCCGCGGTGCCAGCCGAAATTTTGACCTGCAACCAATGCAGCTACAGCCTTGTGGCATGGCGCGAGCGACGACGAAGAAGCCGGCAGTGACGGGGCGTCGGTACCCGCGTTTCAAGCTCGACGTCGACTGGTTCGTCGAATCGCGCGGCTGCTCGACGTTGGGTCGCGGCCTCGAACTCTCGGTGCGAAGCGCACTCTTGCCGGTCACGTGCGCGAGCCCGTTCCTGAGTGACGTGACGCTCTACGTTTCCCTGCCAGCGCGGGCGCGCATGTTCAAAGCGCGCTGCACCGCGAAGCTGCACGCCGGTCGTGGCTGGGTCCTTCAGTTCGAGGAGGTCGCCCCTGAAGACCTGCAGCTCCTTGGGCACACGCTCGTGACGGAGTTCGGTGTCGCCGCGCTGCCAAACCTCGAAAACCGGTTGGAACAGACGCTCTCGCTCACCTGAAATCAGCGGGTTGGCGATTTGAGTGACGCGACAACTTGGCGTTAAGAGGTGGGCCGCTGTCTTACGGAGGTCCACATGGCGCTCAGCACGAATCTCTCCCCGACCGAAGCTCAGCTGACGACGAGCCCCACCCCGAAGCCGTTGGTGTTGGTGGTGGATCCCGATGAGTCGACGCGCTCGGTCCTCGAGGTCGCTCTCGGCCGTGACGGCTTCGAGGTGTGGAGCGCCGGCTCCGGGAAGCAGGGGCTCTCGCTGCTGACAGGCCGCCTGCCTGACGTGATCGTCCTCGAGTCGGATCTCGGGGGCGAAGAGGGCTTCACCTTCGTCGCGCAGATTCGAGGCGACGAGCGGTTGATGAAGATCCCCGTGCTGTTGCTGGCGCGCGCCGACGACGAGAACGTGGAGGCGATGGCCGACGTGGTGGGCGTCGACGACTTCATTCAGAAGCCCGCGTTCGCGCGTGACATCTCGGCGCTGGTGCGTGTCGAGCTGGCGCGCCGTGCAGGCGGTGCGCTGGTGTTCGACGCGGCGCAGTTGCCGCCGGTGCAGTTGCTGCGCGCGATGTTGTCGTGCCCGCGCTCCGGCCGCCTGTTCCTCGTCAACGGCCGCGCTGAGATTCGTTTCCGCGCCGGGAAGATCATCGACGCGCGCTTCGACGGCCGCGGTGGGACGATCGACGCCGTGGTGCGTGCGCTCGCGTTGACGCGCGGTGGCTACAAGCTGGTGCTCGAACCGGTGAACGGCTTCGCGGAGCTGCAGTGCGGCCTGCGCGAAGTCGTCGAGCTGGTCTCTCCGCGGTTGCAGAAGTGGGCGCGCGTGATGGCGCGCTCGCTGCCGCTCGATTCACGGTTGACCGTCGATTTCACGCGCCTCGCCACGGGTCTCAAGGCCATGCCCGACGAGCTCAATCATGTCGTGCAGCTCTTCGACGGCTTCCGCTCGACGGAACAGGTGCTGCTCGACAGCCCATTGACCGAAACGCTCACGCTCGAGGTCGCCACGCGGCTCTACCTGATGGGCGTGCTGACGCCGGCCAGGGGTACGGAAGACGAATTGCTCGTGCTGCGCCCGATGCCGCGCCTGTTCGAGCCCCGCGCGAGCGAAGCGCAGGAGCTGATGGACAAGCTCTTCGCCGGCACCGCCGAGATTCGGTCCGAGGGGGCGCACGAAGAAGACGAAGACTGGTATCCGAAGGCAGTGCAGGGCTCCGGTCTCGACGTCGCGGAGCCCGACGGCGGGTGGACCAGCGCGCCTGTGCCGACGGTGCTGTCGGAGGGCCTCGCGCCCGACGTGCTTCGTCAGATCGACGCGTTCCAGCTGCCGATGCAGGTCGAGCCGAAGCAGGAGACGCCTGCCGCCGAAGCCGCGAAGGACTTCGTGCGCACCGAGCCGTCGATGGGCGCCGACACCGTGATGGAGCTCGCCCTGATGCGCGCTTCGGAAGGTCAGTCGATCGAGTCCATCGAAGACGATCTCAACGCGCGCCTGATGGAGGTCGACGCGCCGCGCGGCGATCGCCAGGCCCGCATCGACACGCCGTACGTCGAGATGCCGCAGGTCGGGCTCTCTCGCATCAACACGCCAGCGGTCGACATGAAGCCGGTGCTCGCGCGCGCGCAGACGCCCGTCGTCGACATGAAGACCGTCGAAGCGGACGCGGCCGCCAGCTTCTTCGCGGCTCCGCAGGCTGCGGCCACCGAGCTCGATGAAGAGCCCGTCGTGCCGATTCGCAAGCCGCGCAACGTGTGGCCGTTCGTGGCCGCGGCGATCCTCATCGGCATGCTCGCGGTGATGTTCGAAGCGCGCGTGAGTGAAGAGCAGTCCGTGGTCAGCGCACCGCCGCCTGCGGTGGTCGTCGCGCCCGCGACGGTCACGCCTCCGCCGTCGTTGCCCGACATCGAAGAGCCCGAGTTCTACGACGAGGCCGCGCTGGTGCCCGAAGTGTCAGCCATCGACATCTCCGAGAACCTCGCGGAGGCGACGAAGCTCTACGAGCGCGGCCAGTACAAGAAGGCCATCAGCATTCTCGAGCAGGCGGTCGTCGCCGATCCCGGGGCGGTGAACGCGTGGAACCTGTTGGGCCTGGCGCGTTACGACTTCGGTGACGTGAAGGGCGCGCGCGCGGCCGCCGATCAGGTGCTGACGCTCGAGCCGAAGAACGGCCGCGTGCAGATTCTCCTGGCGACGCTGCACTTCGACGCCAACGAGAAGGAGCTGGGTCGCTCGGCGCTCCAGAAGTACCTCGAGCTCGAGCCCAACGGCCCTCACGTCGACGAAGCGAAGGCGCTTCTCAAGCAGTAGAAATCTTTCGGGGTTTTGAGGCGTGGGGTAAACATCTGTTCACCCCATGCGCGTCCTCGGCATTGACCCCGGCAGTCGGTTCCTCGGTTACGGGGTCGTGGAGTGGAAGGGCCGCACGGCCATTCACGTGAACAGCGGCGTGGTGAAGGCCGACGGCAAGTCGCCACTTCATCTGCGGCTCTCGACCATCTTCACCGAGCTTCGCAGCGTGTTCGACGTGTACCGGCCCGATGCCGTCGCGGTCGAAGGCGTCTTCACGCACAAGAACGCGCGCAGCGCGTTGATTCTCGGTCACGCGCGTGGGGTGGCGTTGCTGCTGGCCGCGCAGAGCGGTGTCGACGTTCACGAATATGCGCCCGCGCGCGTGAAGAAGGCCGTGGGCGCCGGGGGCAACGACTCGAAGGAGTCCGTCGCGCGCATGGTGTCGATGTTGTTGCGGCTCCCGAATGATTTCGATCGGGCCGACGCCTCCGACGCGCTCGCGGTGGCGCTGTGTCACGTGAACCAGCTCCGCGTGCCGCGCGCGTCGCCGGCTGGAAAACCGGTGGGCGCCGGTGACACGTTCTTCTCGCGGCTCAAGCCGTCGGTGGTGAGGGCCGCGCCGTGATCGCGCATCTCAAAGGGTTGATTCTCGAGAAGGGTGCCACCGAGGTGATCGTCGACGTGAACGGCGTCGGCTACCGCGTGGCGATGTCGTTGCTGTCGTTGGCGCGGCTCCCCGAGAAGGGCGAGGCGATTTCGCTGCGTATTCGCACCGTGGTGCGTGAAGACGCGCTCGATCTCTATGGCTTCATGTCGGCCGTCGAAGAAGACCTCTTCCTTCAGCTGACCACCGTGAGTCACGTGGGCCCGAAGCTCGCGATCACCGTGTTGTCGGGGCTCGAGGTCGACGAGCTGGTCGCGGCGATCGCGAAGGGAGACGTCGCGCGGCTCACGAAGATCCACGGCGTCGGCAAGAAGACCGCCGAGCGGCTCGTGCTCGAGCTCAAGGAGAAGGCGAAGTTGATGGGGAGCGCGGCGAGTCCGGGAACGAAACCGGCGAAGGCCGCGAAGTCTCCCAAGTCAGACCTCGTCAGCGCCCTGGTGAACCTCGGCTACAAGGAAGCGCAGGCCGAGCAGGCCTCGCAGAAGGCCGAAGAGAGCGCCGGAGCCGACGCTGGCTTCGAAGTGCTCTTCCGCGAAGCGCTCAAGGCTCTGCGGAGCTGACCTACCGCTTGCCGAACAACAGGTTCTTGATGGCGAGCAGAATGACGCCGCCCACCGTCGCCACCATCACGCTGTAGAGGTTGAAGCCGGTGACATCGTGACCGCCGAAGTACGTGAACACGGCACCACCGATCATCGCGCCGATGATGCCGACGATGATGTTCCCGATGATGCCCTGACGCGCGTTGGTGCCCGCGAAGATGCTCGCCAACCAGCCAGAGATGCCGCCCAGAAACAGCCACGTGCAGATGCCCATGTGCGAATTGCCTCCTGAAGTCGCCTACGTAACCACTGCGCGGCGATTTCAGAAGAGCGCGAGTTGCGGTTCCAATCGGGGAGGGCGGCGGAAGGTGCTCGGCCGCTCCGGCCAGCGGGGCGCATTCATGCCGAGGCGGCGAACGCAGCTCTCGAAGACCTGCTCGATCGCGTCGGCGTACTGACCTTCACCACGCCCACGCACGCCCCAGCGCGAGTCGTAGAGCTTTCCGCCGCGCGTCTCCCGAACGCGATGGAGGATCTTGTCGGCGCGCAACGGCAGCGCAGCGCGAATGCGCGTCTCGAACACGTCTTTCACCGAGCCGGGCAACCGCAGCAGCACGTAGCCCGCTGACTTCGCGCCCGCATCGCGGGCCGCCTCGAGCACGTAGGCCATGCCGTCGTCGGAGACGCCGGGAATGATCGGCGCCACCATCACGGTCACCTCCAGCCCGGCGTCGGTGAGCTTCTTGATCGTCGCAATGCGCCGCTTCGGAGTCGCCACACCGGGTTCGATGCCGCGCGCGAGGTCCTGATCCCAGATCGGCACGGAGATCGCGACGTGAACGCTCGCGTCGCGCTTGAGCTGCTGCAGCACGTCGATGTCACGTTCGATCAGCGGCGCCTTGGTGATGATCGAGACGGGGTTGCGGTACTCCGCGCAGACCTCGAGGCAGGAGCGCGTGAGCTTCAGCGTCGCTTCGGTGGGTTGGTAGCAATCGGTGACGCCCGAGAACATCACCAGCTCTCCCTTCCACGAGGGCCGGTCGAACTGCGCGCGCAGCAGCCGGGCCGCTTCGCGCTTCACGACGATCTTGGTATCGAAATCAGTGCCGGCACCCCACGACAGATACTCGTGCGAAGGGCGCGCGAAGCAATACGCACACGCGTGATTGCAGCCGCGGTACGGATTGACCGAGTAGTTGAAGCCGATGTCGGGCGAGTCGTTTTTCGCGAGGATGGTCTGACTCGCGTCGTCGAAGAGCTCCACCTTCGCCAGGGGGATCTCTTCGAGGTACTCGACTTCGCTGCTCGCCCACGGGTTGGGCGGGTTGGCGATGGCTTGCGGTTTCATGGCACCGCAAGCCTCCAACTGAACACATGTTCAGGTCAAGCTGCGAGAATGCGCTCGAACCCCAGCTGCACGCTCTGCGCGCTGGCGCGGCGGCCCATCGAGGTGAGGAACATCGGCACGCGGTTCACTTCGACCTTCTGAACGTGGAGCGTCTCCTGCTCCCAGCTCAGCGTCTGGCGCTTCGACGACGCGCCCAGGGCGCCCATCCACTCGACGTCGGCGTTGCCCGCGCCCGCGACCAGGAAGCCGTCTTCGGTGGTCACCGCCATCGCGCCGATGCCTTCGCGCTCGCGCAGTGACTCGAGGAAGAGGTTGAGTGCCTGGTGGGCCTTCTCGCTACGGCGGACGCGTCGTTCGGTCTTGGTCATGACGACAAGCCTGAAGCAGCTGCGACAGGTCGCAAGATTTCAGCCGGCGAAGACCTTGTCGGCGACTTCATCATCTGCCCTCGGGCCCGAAATCAATGAGCGCGCACAGCGCCTTCCAATCGGTCTTCGCGTCGATCACCACGCCCACGACCTTCGTGCTCCAGGTCGTTCCCCACGCGCACGGAAAGTACGGAGCCCGCGGCGGTTCGACGGCGCGAAACGTGACCATCACCAGCGGCCCGTCGGCGCGCGCGGCCTTCGCGTACGTCGGAGGGTGACCTTCGAACACCGTCAGCACGTGCGCGAAGTTCCGCTTCTTCACCGTGAAACGGGTGCCGATCCACGCGTCTTCTTCGGTGACGCCGTCGAGCGACAGGCAGATCTTCCGGAGTTTCTGCAGCACCGTCGCGGGGAGCGCAGGCCGCAGCGTCACGAACGCTTTCGACGCCGCAGCAACGCAGCGAGCGCCAGCATCACCGCGGGAGCGCCCAGCACGCTCGAGTTCGCGCAGCTCACGCCGAAGGTGCCCACGTTGCGCGCGATGATGCGGTTGCGCAGCACGGCCAATTCGTCACACGGCGTCGGCGGCAGCCCGCGCGGGTACGTCTGACAGAACCCACTCGCCGTGCCGGTGTCGATGACACGCTTGATGGTCTCTCCCACGGGCGCGGTCGGGGCCATCGTCGACATCACGTCTTCCACGTGATCGAAGCCGACCGCGTGACCGATCTCGTGCGTCGCGGTGTTCTGAACGTCGTTGGCAACGCAAGTGACCTCTTCGCGGCCGGCTTCACACGGTGGGGCGCTGAGCGTCGTGAACAGGAAGTTCGAGGCGTTGAACTCGATGTCGGCGTCGACGGCGACGCCGGTGCGCGTGCTGTAGGTGACCGTGGTGAGGCCGATCGTGCCTTCGCTGTGATCCCAGCAGCCGTACTTGTTGGCGCACGAGCCGTCGGACAGACACGAATCGGTCAGCGGCACCACGTCGCGGCAGCCGTCTTCACGAAACACGAGCACGTTCTCGCTCTCGGTGCCTTTGCCGACGCGCGGGTTGGCGATGCGCGCTCCACGCGTGAACGTGAAGTCGGAGCACGTCACCGCGACCGCCTGCCAGGTGGCGAACGCCGAGTCGATCGCGGTGAACTCCGATTCGCCCGGCGTGCGTGAACTGCCGCCTTCGCCGACGCGGTACACGAAGTCGCGCTTCGACCACGTCACGCACATGACGCTGCCTTTCGACTCACTGGCGACCGTGCGCAGGTACTGCTGCGCAGCAGCCGGAGTGGCGATGAGCAACGTCATGGCGATGACGCGAACCCAGGTCATGTGCGGCGGCGCCTCCGCAACAGGGTGGCCAGCGCGAGGCCCACGAAGGCGACGGGCGCCGAGCTGCAGCCGCTCGACTTTCCGAGCGTCGGTTCCACGGTCTTGAGCACGCAGGTCCTGGAAGGTTTGCCAGCCGGGTAGACCTCGCACACGAAGCGCGCGGTGCCCGAGTCGAGCAGCCGCTTCGAGGTCTCACCCAGCTTCGCGCTGGGCGCCATCGTGCTCATCGCCTGCCCGATGTGGCTCAAGCCGAGCAGGTGACCCAGCTCATGCGTCGCGGTGTTCTGAATGTCGCTGGCCACGCAGCTCTGGCTGACGAGCTCGACCGAGGGGCAGGGCGGCGAATCGACGGTCGTGAACACGAAGCTCGGGGTGTTGAACTCGATGTCCGAATCGAGAATGCGGCCGGTCTTCGGGTTGTACGAGGTGGTGGTGATGGCGATCGCCGCGGCCTGGTGCTGCCAGCAGTCGTACTTCGTGCCGCAGTCGTCGTTCTCTTCCTTCCAGCAGGCGTCCGTGGGCGCCACCGAGTCGGTGCACTTCGTCTGCCGGAAGAGGATGACGTTCTGGTTATCCTGATCGTCGAACAGGCCGGTCTGCCGTGAATCGGTGCGTGTGCCGTCGGCGATGGTGAGGCTCGAACACGAATTGAGCTGCGTCTGCCACGCGGTGACCGCCTTGCCGAACGCGGCGAATTCGGTGCCGTTGTTCTCGGGATTTCCGGCGTTGTTCTGGTGCAGCACGATGGCGGTGTTCTCCGGCCACCAGAGGCATTGCGACATGGGGTCGTCGGAATCGACGCGGCTGCGCACATAGCCGGTCTGCGTCAGCAGAATCGCGAGGCTGAGCTGGGCGATCATGGCGTGGTCTTCACCGGGCTCGTGGGCTGCGGCGCCGTCGGCAAGGTGGCCACCACCTGGGCGCGCAGCGAGCTCAGAGACACCGCCAGCGCCGACGGCTGCACCGGCTGACGCGTCGAAGGGTCGAGGAAGAGCGCGTCACCTTCGAGGGCCTGCCGAGCCGTGTCTCCGTCGACGCGGAAGACGCCCTGCATCATGCCGGTGAGCATGAAGCGCTCGCCGCGCGGCTCGAGGAAGAGCACCACTTCATCACCGCGGCGGAAGGGAATCGTGCCGTGAACGACCTGGCCGACCTCGCCGATCACGCCGCCCTGCTGCATGACGGTGACCGTCTCGCGGTGCGTGCCTTTCCACGTCTCGCGAACCTCGATCACCGCGTCGGTCATGATGCGCGCGCCGTCTTTGGTCCACCGGGCGTCGACCGACTTCACGGTGCCGCGAACGACGGCCCCGGAGCCCTTCGACAACGCAGCGACATCGAGCGCGAGCAACGTGGTCGCGTGCGCCAGCGCCGCGAGCAGCAGCGCGCCCAGCGCGAAACTTCGTGGAAGACGAGACATGCGAAGCACCATAGCGATCAGCTCCGAGCGACGCGAGACACCCTTGTTCCCCTCTGCTACAGCGCGCCCGCCATGACGCCCCGCGTTCGATTTGCTCCGTCTCCCACCGGCTACCTTCACATCGGCGGCGCCCGTACGGCGCTGTGGAACTGGCTGTACGCGCGCCGCTTCGGCGGCACCTTCGTCCTGCGCATGGAAGACACCGATCAGGAGCGCAGCACGCCCGAATCGGTGAAGGCGATCCTCGACGGGCTGCGCTGGCTCGGCATCGACTGGGACGAGGGTCCCGAGGTCGGCGGCCCGTTCCCTCCGTATTTCCAGATGGAGAAGATCAAGCGCTACCACCAGGTCGCCGACGAGCTCATCGCGCAGGGCAAGGCCTACCGCGACTACACGACCGAAGAAGAGACCGCGCAGCTGCGGAAGGACTTCGCCGCCTCGAAGGGCCTCACCGACAAGGACGACTTGCGCAAAGCCGGCTTCAAGTACTCGAGCCCGTGGCGCGACAAGAACGAGAAGCTCGAGAAGCCGCACGTCATCCGCTTCAAGATGCAGCCCAGAGGTGAGCGCATCGGCTTCGACGACCTGGTGCTCGGCCGCCTCGAGAAGCCCGACGACGACCTCGACGATTTCGTGCTGCTGCGCACCGACGGAATCCCGCTCTACAACTTCGGCTGTGTGGTCGACGATCACGACATGCAGATCAGCCACGTCGGTCGTGGCCAGGAGCACATCAACTCGACCTACTCGCAGATCGCGCTCTACCAGGCGCTGGGCTGGGCTCCGCCGGTGTTCGCCCACTTCCCGCTGATCCTCGGTCAGAACAACGAGAAGCTCTCCAAGCGCAAGCACCCGGAAGCCGACGTGATGGCGCACCAGCGCAACGGCATGCTCCCGCACGCGCTGCTCAACTTCATCTGCCGCCTCGGCTGGAGCCACGGCAACGACGAGCTCTTCACCCGCGAGCAGATGGTCGAGTTCTTCGACCTCAAGGACGTAGGCAAGACCAACGGCGTGTGGAACGAGAAGAAGCTGCTGTCGATCAACGAGCACTGGCTCAAGACCTTGCCGCCCGCACAAGTCGCCAGCGCGCTGGTGCCGTACTTGAAGAACGTCGGCGTCGAAGCCGTGGTCGACGCCAAGCTCGAGACCGCCGTGAAGGCGTTCGCCCCGCGCGCGAAGACGCTCGTGGACATGGCCGCCAGCATCAAGCCCTACTACGCGCAGGGCGTGACGATGGACCCCGCCGCTGCCGCCAAGCACCTCGACGCCGCCGGCAAGGACATGCTCTCGAAGGCGAAGGAGAAGCTGCTCGCGTTGCCCGAGTGGACCGCGGTGGCCATCGACCCCATCGTCGACGTGATCGCCACGGAGACCGGCGCGAAGAAGGGCGCCATCGCGCAGCCCATTCGAGTCGCGGCCACCGGCGGTACCACCAGCCCCGGCATCGGCGACACGCTGGTGCTGCTCGGCCGTGACGAGACGATGCGCCGCATCGACAGCGTGCTTGGAAGCTGAAGCGCCTCTGCAGACCTGGAAGGACAGGGCGCGCGGGCTGCTCGACGGCCTGGGCGGCGAGCCGGCGATCGTCATCTACGCCGGCAGCGCGCTGCTGATCGTCTCGCATTACCAGGGCTCTGCTGGCTTCTGGCGGAGCCTGGTCGGGGCGCGCTTCGACACGCACCCGTGGGCCGGAGCGCTCGGCTACCTCTGGTGGTTCGGCAGCAGCTTCGTTCTGTATCTGGTGATGCCGCTCGTCGTGTCGTTCGCGACGAAAGGGCGCTTTCACGAGCGCTACGGTTTTCAGTGGGGCGACTGGAAGGAGGGGCTGAAGATCAGCGCGCTGTTCCTGGCGGTGATGCTGCCGGCCACGTACGTCGCCTCGAAGCTCGACTCGTTCAAGGGCATCTACCCGCTCGCCGGTAACTCGGCGTTCATGGAGAACCTCGGCGGCGGCAAGACCAGCGTCAGCTGGAAACTCTTCCTCGTCTACGAAGCCGGCTACATGGCCTACTTCTTCGCGTGGGAGTTCCTCTTCCGCGGGTGGATGGTCAACGGCCTCGTTCCGAAGTGGGGGAGGGCGCAGGCGATTCTGGTGCAGGTGATGCCGTTCGCCGTGATGCACCTGGGCAAGGCAGAGCTCGAAGCGCTGGGGTCGATCGTCGCTGGCGTGGCGTTGGGCATTCTCGCCGTGCGCACGCGGAGCTTTTTCTACGGGTTCTTCCTGCACGGCGCCGTCGCGTTCTGGATGGACTGGCTCTCGGTGCACGACAAGTTGCTCAATGCTTGACAGTGCTCGGAGCAAAACGGTACTTGCGCGCCCGCACATGGGGCGAGCACTCATCACCGTGTCGTTGTTGTTGGCGGTGAGTGCGTGGGGCGAGACCGAACTGGGAGCACAACTCCCGGACGGCGCACGAAAGGTAGCGGAGCATCGCTACAAGTCGTCGAACGATTGGGAAGGCACGTTGAAGTACTACAAGAACGTGTACCCCTCGTCGTCGTACCCGCGGAAGGAAGTGGTGAACCAACCAGGCGTGAAGGCGATTCACATTCCCAACACGTCAGGGAAGGGTTCCTGGGAAGGTCTGAACATCTACGAAGCGAACGAAGAAGTTCGCATCTATGTAGTGCCGGCGACGAGTGGTGGTGGTAAGGGCAGCGCCGGAAAAAAGAAGTAGCTGCAATAGTGGGGAATCGTCCAACGGCAGGACTCCAGATTCTGACTCTGGCTATCTAGGTTCGAATCCTAGTTCCCCAGTAAGAAGTCCCAGAACGCCTCGGAACTCATCGGTTCCGGGCGTTTTTCTTTTGGATTCCATCAGGTTGCGCCGTTGACGCTCGTTGTCACGGGGCGGTATTGCGCGCGGCGGAATGTTGTCGATCGCGCTGGCTTCGCTGCTGGCCCAAGCCCCAGTTGAAGACGCCGGAATCCTCGACGCCGGGGTGTCTGACGAGCGCCCCGACCCGTCTCGCCTGACCGTGGTGACCAGCTCGCGAGGTGAACGTCGCGCCGCCGACGTCGTCGTTCCCACCGAGGTCATCACCCGTGCCCAGATCGAAGCGCTCGGCGTTCGTGATTTGCCCCAGCTGCTGCAGCAGCACCCGGGTGTCGAGATGGTCTACACGGCGCGCGGCACCGGCATTCGGTTGCAGGGCCTCGACCCGGAATACGTGCTCATCCTGATCGACGGGCAGCGCGTCGCCGGGCGCTCGGGCTCGTTCACCGACATCACGCGCTTCTCGCTCCGGGAGATCGAGCGCGTCGAGATCGTCAAAGGCCCCGCCGCCGCGCTCTACGGTGCTGATGCCATGGGCGGCGTGGTGAACCTCATCACGCGACGGCCTCAAAAGAAGATCGAGGGCAGCGTGCGCGGCATGTTCGGCACGCTCCTCGAGGGCGACGTGCGCGGCAACGTCGGCTCGAAGATCGGCGCGTTCGAGCTGCGCGGCGGTGGCGGTTACCGCACCCGTCAACCCTACGACTACGACCCGAGCGACGCGGCGACGAGCATCGCGGGCGTCAAGCGCGCCGACGCTGACCTCGAGGTGGCCTTCGTGCCCGATGACGACCTGCGCATCTGGGGCCGCACGGCCTACGTGTTCACCGACTTCAACGCCGTCGACGTGAACACGTCAGGTGCGGTGTTCGATCGCTACCAGCGCACCGAACAGTTCGACGGCTGGCTCGGAGGCACCGCGCGCTTCAACGGCGGCAACACCACGGCCACGCTGCGTGGTCACTTCGGTCTGTATCGCGACCAGTTCCTCGTCGATCAACGCAGCTCGCGCGCGCTCGACGAGTACTCGCGGAACCTCACCCGTCTGTGGGAGGCGTTCGGCACCGTCGAACATCACGTCGAGCGCCACACCATCACCGGCGGCGTCGAAGGTTTCAGTGAGCTGCTTGCGTCGACCCGCATCGACCCTCAAGACGTGCAACGCGGCCGCGTCGGCGTATTCCTCCAGGACGAATGGGTCGTCAATTCGGTCGGTCCGAAGTTCACGATCTCGCCGGGCTTCCGCGCCGAGATCGACACCCAGTTCGGTTGGGCGCCGTCACCGCGGCTCGCGTTCAAGATCGACCCGATTCCCGAGCTGACCTTCCGCGCGTCGTGGGGCCTCGGCTTCCGTCCTCCGTCTTTCTCGGAGCTGTACCTTCAGTTCTCGAACGCCGGCGTGGGCTACATCGTTCAGGGCAACCCGAACCTGCAGCCCGAGCGCTCCGGTTCGCTGAACGTGAGCTTCGACTGGAGGTTGCCACTGCAGGGCTGGGTGTTCAGCGCGAGCGCGTGGCACACCAGTCTCCAGAACCTCATCAACGTCACCGCGAACGCGTTGCCCAACCCCGATGATCCGGTGCGCTTCGGCTACGAGAACGTGACCAACGCCTACACCCAGGGCGGTGAACTCTCGCTGCGCACGCGGTTGTTCCGCAGCACCTACTTCGACCTCGCGTACATGGGCACCGACGCGCGGGATCTCACGCGCAACCGTCAGCTCGAGGGCCGTTCTGCACACCGCATCAACGGCAGCCTCAACTGGCGCTATGCGCAACTCGGGCTCGAGTTCGTGGTGCGCGGCACCTGGAACTCGCCGCGGCCGTTCTACGTAGGCGTCGGCTACGGAGACATCACCGTCTACGCACCCGGCCAGACCGAGGCGAAGGTCTGGGCGCCGGGGTTCTTCGATCTCGAAGCCCAGCTGACCTGGTCTTTCCGCTCGTGGCTCAAGATCTTCGTCAACGGGTACAACCTGCTCAACGCGGGCGATCAGAACTTCAACCCGCGACCGCCGCGCGGCCTCATCGGCGGCGTCACGTTGGAGCTGTGAACATGCGCGCACTCGTTCTTCTGCTGCTCTTCTCGTCCTGCGCGAACGACCTCCGCGTCGACTACCCGTTCGACGGAGAGACCACGACGGGGCCCCTGGTGAGCGCCGAGCAGGACGGAGACGTCACCCGTCTGGCGATCGACGCCACCAACAAGGCCTCGCAGGTCTACGTCGACCTCGACGAAGCCCGCGAGCTGAAGCCCGACGAAGCCTTCGACACCAACGAGTGGGACCTCGCCTTCAAGCGCTTCGACATCTTCATGAACTCCGGCGCCAGTGGCCCCACCGGCAACGTCGAAGGTCTGGTGCTCGACGGCGCCGACTGGAGCTCGCTGACCACCGCGCCCTCCGACGGGTATTCCATCGACACCGCCGATCGCATCTTCAACACCGTGTACGAGGGCTGGTACCGGTACGACATCGGCGTTCACAAACTCTTCGTGCGCGACAACCTGATCTACGTGGTGCGCACCACGAAGGGCGCCTACGTGAAGTTGCGGCTGCTCAGCTACTACGACGCTGCCGGCACGCCCGCGGTCATGTCGCTCGAATACGCGAAGCTCGCAGCTCCGTGACACAGTGCTGAGACAGTGACCGCGATGAACGCCCCTCCGTCGAAAGAAGCAGCCGTTCGCCACCCCACGGTCGACGAGGTCGAGTTCCGCGCGCTCTACAAGAAGACCCGCTACACCGTCGAAACCGCCGACGGCTGGTCGCTGGTCATCACGCGCTACCGCCCGGTCGAGCAGAAGTTCCCGCAGCCGCTCTTCGGCGAGCCGATGCTGCTGGTGCACGGCTTCTGTCAAAACCGGCACGCGTGGACGAGCGGCGAGTTCGTGAAGAACCTGCTGTTCTTCGGGCTCGACATTCACATTCTCGAGCTGCGTGGCCACGGCAAGAGCTCCATCGAGTTCCAGAAAGAGCGCGCCGCCAGGTTCAACCGCAAGCCGCCCGCCGATCTCGAGTGGGACTGGGACATCGACAGCTACTTCCTCTACGACCTGCCGGCGGCGGTCGCGGGCGTTCGACGCATCACGCGGCGTGAGCGCATCTTCTATTGCGGTCACTCCATGGGCGGCATGCTCGGCTACGGCTACGCGGGCATTCACCAGGAGCACTTCGAAGGCATCATCACCATCGGCGCGCCCGCGGAGATCGGCAAAGACAACCTGCCGCTCAAGCTGCTCGCGTACGCGGGCCCCGGCATCAGCGGCGCCATCGACACCGCGCTGGGCACCATCAACCTGCAGCGCGGGGTGGGGCACGCGCTCTCGAAGCTCGCGTCACGGCTGTCGCGGAAGACCGAAGAGCGCGAACCGAAGAAGCTCAAGTACAGCTACCTGCCGCTCGACACCTGGCTCAAGGCCGCCAGTGACGCGCTCGGGTACGCGGAGCAGAGCCCGGTGGCGAACCTCATCGCCAGCCGCGTGAACTGGCTGACCCGTTGGGACCGCATGTCGATGGCCGACGTGCGCTGGTTGCTCAAAGAGGGCGGCGAAAAAGAGCCCCGCAAGGTCGTCGATCAATTCCTCCGGTGGATCCGCGGGCAGGAGGTCGTCTGCTACCGCACCGGCTACGACTTTCAGCGCGGCTTCCAGAAGTTGAAGGTGCCGATGGCGATCATCTTCGGCGACATGGACCCGCTGGCTTCGCTGGCCTCGACCCGCTCGGTGTACCGCGCGGCCAAGAGTGAGTACCTGCTGTGGCGCCCGGTGAAGGGCAACAGCCACATCGAGCTCACCATGGGCCATGACATTCGGCAGATCTGTTACGACATCAAGAACCTGGTCGAGTACGCGCGCACGCACCGCGCCCGTGTCCCGGTGCTGCCCCGCGTAAACGACTGATTCGCGGTCGGCCGGAAACTGGAGCCGCGGCCACGCGTTGCTAGCCTGCTACATGATGAAACAGGCCCGCTCACTGCTCGCGATGGCGCTGGTGTTCCAGTCGTTCGTCGCGGCCGCACAAGACCGCGTGTCGCTCAACTCGATCTCGAAGATCGAGGTGAAGAACGGGCAGATCGAGATCGCCGGGAACCGTCGCCCCAACTTCACCACGTTCACCATGGTCGACCCGCCACGGCTGGTGATCGACATCTCGGAAGCGGTCTTCGTCGACGTGCCGAAGGAGCTGAAGGTCGGCGACGGGACCATCACGTCGATCAAGGTGGCGACCTACGGAGGGGCTTCGTCGGCCATCGCGCGCGTGCTGATCGGCTTCGAACGGGAGCTCGAGGCCGACATCGCCAGCAGCGGCAACTCGCTGCTCGTGAAGCTGCCGCCGGACCCCGGGCAGCCGTCCGCCCTGGTGGCCCAGAAGCAGGCCGCCGATCGTGAGGCGAAAGAGAAGCGCGAAGCCGAAGAGCGGGCCCGCCTCGAGGCCGAACGTGCCGCGCGTGAAGAGAAGGAACGCGTGGCCCGCGAAGAAGCGAAGGCTGCGGAAGCGGCGCGGCTGGCGAAGCTGGAGACCGAGCGCCTCGAGAAGGAGCGCCTCGCCGCCGAGAAGGCTGAAGCCGAGCGTCAACAGAAACTGGCCGCCGAGGCGGCAAAGAAGAAGGCCGAAGAAGAGCGGCTCGCGAAGCTGGAGCTCGAGCGGCAGGAGAAGGAGCGGCTCCGCCTCGAAAAGGAAGCGGCGGCGAAGGCCGCGAAGGAGGAGGCCGACCGCAAGGCGCGCGAGCTCGCCGAAGCGAAGCAGCGGGCAGAAGACGAGCGCCTCGCCAGGGCCGCCGCCGAGAAGGCTGCGCGCGAAGAGAAGGAGCAGCTGGCGAAGCTCGAAGCCGAGCAGAAGGCCAGTCAGCTCGCGGAGCTCAAGCGGCTCGAGCGCGAGGCCCGAGAGCAGTCGGAGCGTGAGAAGAAGGAACGCGAGGCGCTGGCTCGCAAGGAAGAGGCTGATCGCAAGGAGGCCGCGCGCCTGGCCGAGGCGCAGAAAAAACAGGCGGAGCTCGACGCGAAGCGTGAACGCGAAGCGGCCAGGCAGCGAGAAGCGGAAGAGAAGCGCGCGGCGGCCCTCGCCGCCCGTCAGGCCGTCGAAGAAGCGAAGAGGCGTGAGGCGGAAGAGAAGCGCCTCGCCGAAGAAGCGAAGCAGCGGGAAGCCGAAGACAAGAAGCTCGCCGTGAAGGAGGCCGAACGCGCGCGCAAGCAGCGGGAGCTCGAGGCCGCTGCGGCCAGCACGCCCTCGCCGTCGGAGCTCGCGTCGAAGCGCACGCCGCCGGTGGCCGCGAACAAGGCGGCGCGCATGACCTTCGTGGGCTTCAAGCAGGACGAAGGGGTGGGGCGCGTGTTCTTCCGCACGTCAGCGCCGGTGCGGTACCGCGTCGGCGAAGACAGCGATCGTCAGGTGGTGCTCACGCTCGAGAACACGCAGATGGGCCTGCCCAACAACCAGCGCATCATCGACGCGAGCTTCTTCGACACCGCCGTGTCGCTGGTGCGGCCCGAAGAGCAGGGTGGTGGCGTGAAGGTGTTCATCAGCTTGAAGCGCGCCGTCGCGTATCGCGCGAGCCAGACCGGCAACGAGCTGACGCTGGAATTCGAACGCCCCGAGTGAAAGAAGCGCCGGGATGCTCGCGCTGTGGCTGGCACTGACGATCTGCGCCGCACCCGCGTCGGGCGACACCGAGCTGACCGCTGAGCGTCTGCTGCACGACGGCAAGAGAGACCTGACCACCGCCGAAGGTCGCGCGCGGCTGGTCAGCGGCGGTTCGATCATCAACGCCGAACGCATCGTGTACGACGAGCACAAGCGCATCGCGACGGCGGTCGGTCACGTCGTGGTTCGCAACGTCGACAACGGCAAGCTCGCGGTCATCGCCGACCTCGTCACCGTGCTGCTCGATGACAACAAGGAGGTTCGCGAGATCTACCTGTACGACGGCCAGGCGCAGTCGAAGAAGGACGTGAGCGACGAAGCGTTCCTCGCGGCGGACACTGCCGAGAAGCTCGAGAAGACCGGCAACATTCAGGCGCTGCTGCAGGGCAATCACCTGGTGCGCGAGCCCAATGGTTGGCGCGTCGAGTACCTCGAGCTGGTTCCGTGCGAGTGCGACTACAAGAACCCTTCCTGGTCGATCAGCTCGACCGAAGCGGTCGTCGACACGAAGAACGACCGCGTCGCGGTGACCAACCCCGTGGTGAAGCTGTGGAGCGTGCCGGTGTTGTGGCTCCCGTGGCTGTCGCTGCCGCTGAATGATCGTCAGAGCGGCCTGTTGTTCCCCAAGCCCGCGACCGCGCCCGTCACCGGGTTTGGCCTCGAATTGCCGGTCTATTTGACGCTCGGTCGCAGCGCCGACATCACGCTCACCCCCGGCTTCTTCCTCGGAGGGACACAGGACAACGGCCTCGCAGGCCCGAAGCTGTCGACGGAGTTCCGCTACGCGCCGAGCAAGCGCGTCACCGGCAAGGCGATTCTCGGGTTGGTCTACGACTTCAGAACGCCTCGCGCGGTGGAGCAGGAACTTGCGCGCTTGCGAGGCAGCGGTCACCGCGGCATGCGCGGCGAGTTCGCATGGCAGCACGTGCAGGACTTCGACTTCGGCTTCGGGGCGCGCGCCGACGTGAACGTGCACTCCGACGGCGACTACAACCGCGATCTCACCGTCGACGTGCTGCTGAGCTCGACCACGTACCTGCGCAGCGGCGCCAAGGTCTTTCACCGCGGGCGCGATCACTACCTCGGGCTCGATGTCGGTCTGCGCCAGGACATTCAATGGGGTTACGACCTGCTCGGTCGCCGCGCCGAGCTGACGCTGCCCTACAACGCCGCGCTCTTCGGGCCCGGCACGCTGCAGCGATTGCCGGCCTTCACCTTCGGCTGGTTGCCGCCGGTGCTGGGGCCCCTGCGCTTCGAGGTGGAAGGCGAGGTGGTGCGACTCTCGCCGCTGTATTCGAAGACAGGTGACGAAGGCGTGAACGCCGCAGGCGGCATGATCCTCCCCACCCCCTTCCTCGACGGCATCAACCGGCTCTACGCGCCGCGCGGCGTGGTCGGCACCGGCGATCGCATCTGGCAGGTGGGCGAGCGTGAGGCGCGTACGCGCTTGATGGCGTTGCCGAAGATCTCGGTCACCGCGCAGCCCTTCGGCGTGTTCTCAGCGAGCGCGTTCGCGGCGTGGCGTCAATTCGTGTGGGCGGGCGAGGCGTCGGGCAACACGTGGCATCGCGGCTACCTGCTGCTCGGAGGGCGGCTCGAGACCGAGGTGTCGCGCCGCTTCGGCCGCGTTCGTCACGTCATTCAGCCGCTGGTCGAGGTGCGCGCCGTGCCCTTCGGTGCCGAGAGCTACGACGCCATCGTTCCCTACGACGCAGTCGACGCTGCGGTGCCTGGCATTTCGGCCCGCGTGCAGGGCATCGCGGAACTGCGTCAGCGCCTGATGGACGGGTCGAACGAATTGCTCCGCGTCGACGTGGGGCAGGGCCTCGAGTTCTCGGGCCCCCGCATGGAGCCCACGCCCGGCGAGTTCTATGGTCGCGTCGGCTCGCGCATCGGCTGGTTCTCGGCCCTGGGTGTGTTGCGCTTCGACCCGCTCGCCAACCGCGTCGCCTACGACGGGCTCACGCCGGTGCAGCCGGGGCGCTTCACGCGCGCGAGCGGTCGCGCCGACGTCGACGATGGTCGCGGTCATGGCGCGTACTTCAGCTACGAGAACGTGTTGATGGAGGGCACCATGCGATCGAGGCAGCCGATCGATCTCCTGTTCCTCGTCGATCGCGGCTTCACCACTGCCACGCGCGTGCAGATGATCACCGCCGGCGCCAGGTGGTCGTTCGGCCCGTTGAGCCTCCGCTACGACGCGACGCTGCTGCAGGAGCAGCCGAACACCACGAGCACCACCCCCAGCGACGGCCGGTGGGTCTTTCAACAGCACATGGTCGGCGTGGGCTTTGCGCCCGCGTGCGATTGCTGGCGCGTCGACGTGTACGCGGTGCAGCCGCTGTACCCGACGATTCAGCCCCCGCAGTTCATCGGCGGTGTCACGGTTTCGCGCTTCGGAACGATTGGAACCCGCTGAGATCGCTTGACGATCTGGAGGGTGGCCTTGAAGATGCCGCGTTCCGTTTTTCCCGTGAAATCCAAGGGAGTCGAAGCGATGCGCGTTCGCCTGTTAGCGGTGTTGGCTTTGGGGTTGTCGGCGTGTGGTGGCACCAGCCCCTCCGTCATGGAGTTCGTCGAGATTGCGCCGGTGCAGCCGCGCATCGGCGACGTGACGACCGTGCGTTTCCGCCTGCTCGACTCGCGTGGCATTCCCCTGGCTGGCGCGCCGGTCGACTTCGCGCTCGAGTCGGCCAACACCGGCATCACGCTCAGCCCGACCACCACGTCTTCGCTGCGCGGCAGCGGCTTCGCCGAGACGCAACTGGTCGCAAGCGGTCGCGTGAACTCGGTCATCGTGGTGGCCACGTCGGGCGACAAGACCGTGCGTTCGCCGCCGATCACCTTCGCCGGTACCACCGCCAACGGCCGTCAGTTGACGTTCCAGTGCGGCCCCATCGCCTCCATGGGTTCCGGCGGTCGTCACGCCATCGGCGCGTACGACCAGACCCGTCACCTCATCGCCGGTTCACAGATCGACTGCTCCGCGCACGTAGCTGACCGCAACGGTGACGGCATCGAGGGCGCGCTGGTGTCGTTCATGACCGAAGCCGGCACCATCGGCCCCAGCGAGGTGTCGATCTCCAACCTCGTGGGCGACGCGACGGTGCTCTACAAGACCTCGTTGCCGCTGCCGCTCGACGTGACGCCCGACACGTTCTCGTGGAACGTGACCAACGACACCACGCACACCGGCGAGTACCTCGCGCCGTTGTGGATGCACCCGTTCAACTGGAACATTCGCCCCTCGCAGTACGCCGAGTCGAACTGGACGGGCCAGGAGCCGCGCCGCCCCGACCCGATTCGCAAGGACCCGACGACGGGCGCGAACTACCAGAACAACCCGCGCGACAACCTGGTCAGCATGATCGCCGTCACCTCCGGCGAAGAGGGCTTCACCGACTTCAACAACGACGGCGTGTGCAACGGCCAGGAGCCGTTCGACGACCTCACCGAGCCCTTCGTCGACTCCAACGACACCGGCACCTACGAGGAGGGTGAGCGCTTCATCGACGTGAACGGCAACAAGGTGTGGGACGGCAAGAACGGCAAGTGGGACGCCAACACCCTCATCTGGAAGCAGGAGCGCCTGTTGTGGACGGGCGTGCCGGCGCTCGAAGACGTGATCGCCTTCCCGCTGGCCGGTCACGAGCGCGTGTTCTCGCCGGCCGGCTGCATCGCGCCCTCCACGTGCAACGTCATCAACAACGTGCCGCAGATCATCCTCGCGTGCCCGCCGGGCAGCTCGACCTGCCACGCCGCCGGTAACCCGAACGACATGTACCGCCCGTACCGCATGCGCGCGTACATCGCCGACCCGTGGTTCAACTCCATGGCGCGCAACAGCGACAGCGACACCTGCGAGGTTCCGCAGGAGGACGAATCGCCGGTGAAGGTCAGCGGCTCGACGCTCGAAGGCTTCGCGTTCACGTACCCGGCGGGCACGTTCATCGACTTCAGCATCACCGACAAGCGTGACCCGCTCGCGCCTCCTCTCGAGCAGGTCCCCAAGCGCACGCCGCCCATCGGCTTCCGTTCGACCATCGCCTGCCAGTTCACGTCGTCGCCCACCAACGGCTACGTCGTGAAGCTCCAGGTCGGCACCATCGAAGGCAACATCGAGTGATCGCGCGGCTTGTCCGCGCCGCACTTTCGGCTACGTTCTCCGCGCACTGATTCTGGAATCAATTTCTCAGAATCAGTTCGCGGAAAGGTGCACAGCGGTGGCCGAGAAGCAGAAGAAGACGCCGGCACGAACCGAGCGAGAGGCCGAGCGGCGCAAGGTGATCATGCGCGCCGCGGTCGAGGTGTTCTCGCGCAAGGGGTACCACGGCTGCCGTATTCAAGACGTCGCGAAGGAAGCGGGCGTCGCCTACGGGCTCGTGTACCACTACTTCAAGAACAAGGACGAGCTGCTGGAGTCGGTCTTCGCGAGCGGCTGGCAGGGCTTCTTGTCGCGCGTGCAGGCAGAACTCGACCGCGAAGAGCACGTGGTCGGCCGGGTGCGCGGCGTGATCAACGTGGCCTTCGAGGCCTACCGGCGTGACCCGCGCGCCGTGAAGGTGCTGATCCTCGAAGTCGGCCGGAGCCCGGCGGGCGGGGCGGTGAACCGTGGCAGCGCGTTCTCGGCGGTGATCCTCGCGGCGGGTCAGATGTTCCGCGAAGCGCAGGCGCGCGGTGAAATACCGGGGCACCTCGAGCCGGTGCTGTGCGCCACCACGCTCTTCGGCTGCATCGAAATGGGCCTCACCAGCTTCGTCATGGGCCTGCTCGACAAGCGTGACGAGGCCGCGATCGATCGTGCGCGTGAACAGGTCGCCGAGACGTTCCTCAACGGCGTGTGCGGTGTTCCGGCGGCGCCGTCGAAGAGCGTCGAACGCGCGCGCGCCCGCAGCTGAAGGAGACCTTCGATGGACGAGTTGCTCTACGAGGTGACGGGTCAGATCGCGCGCGTCACGCTTCATCGCGAAGCAGCGCGCAACGCGCTGTCGGGCCCCATGGTGCAGGCGATGATCGCCGCCCTCGACCGTGCGGAGGCCGACCCGTCGGTGCGGTGCGTGGTGCTGACCGGCGCCGGCTCCCGCGTGTTCTGTGCTGGCGCCGATCTCTCGACGCTGCAGGCCGACGGTTTCCTCGACGCTCATGAGAGCCGCCGTTCGTTCGCGCAGATGCTGCTGCGTTTTCAGCAGCTCAAGAAGCCGACCATCGCCCGGGTGAACGGTCACGCGCTCGCCGGTGGCGTGGGGCTGATGCTGGCGTGCGATCTCGCGGTGGCGGTCGACTCAGCGGGTGTCGGCGTTCCCGAGATCGATCGCGGGCTCTTCCCGATGATGGTACTGGCGCTGTTGCAACGGCACGTGGGGCGTAAGCGAGCGCTCGAGCTGTTGCTCACCGGCGACCGGCTCACCGCGACGCAGGCACGCGACTGGGGGTTGGTAAATCGCGTGGTGCCTGCCAACCAGCTCGACAGCGAAGTGAACACGCTCGCCGAGAAGCTCGCGGGCAAGAGCCTCGCCGTGGTGGCGCTCGGCCGAAGGAGCTTCTTCACCGCCGAAGACCTGCCGCTCTCGCAGGCTCTGGAGTTTCTGGTCGATCAGCTCTCGATCAACGTGCTCGCGGAGGACGCGATGGAGGGCGTCACGGCGTTTCTGGAGAAGCGCCCGCCGAAGTGGAACGATCGCTGACCGTCACCAACGCAGCCGCAACAGGCTCGCGGGGTCGACCCACTTGCCGTCGAGCTTCACGCCGAAGTGCAGGTGAGGCCCGGTGACGCGGCCCGTCTTGCCGACGTTGCCCAGCTTCTGCCCGCGCTTGACGCGATCGCCCTGCTTCACGTCGAACGCCGACAGGTGGAAGTACGAGGTGAACAGCCGCCCACCGTGGTGCACCAGCACCGTGTTTCCCGAGGCGAAGCAGTCTCGCGCCATCACCACTTCGCCGTCGTTGGCGGCGTAGATCGGGTCGCCGGTGGAACCGTCGAGGTCCATGCCGAAGTGCTGGCTCTTCTTCTTGCCGTTGAACATGCGCAGGTCACCGAAGGGCGCGGTGACGTCAGCCAGGCGCGGCCACTCGAAGACCGCTTGGAAGGTCCAGGGCTCGTAGTCGCGGTCGAGTGCGTCGGCGAAGGCCTTCTGGTCTTCGACCGAACGCTGCTTGTCCTTCTTCGAGATGCTGGTGAACTTCTTGCTGACGGTCAGCTGCCGCTTGCGGAAGTCCGGCGGGCGCACCTCGACGGCGCCTTCGACGCGGTCTTTTCCTGCGGCGTCAGCGGTGACGACTTCCAGCGGCAACGTGCCAGGCTTCTCGTCTACCGAGAGACCCGTCATCGCCAGCCAGCGGTCGCCGAGCGGCAGAAACGTCAACTCCGCCGGGCCGAGACGACCCGACGGAGAAGAAGCGGTGCCCGTGACGATCACGAGCACCACGTCACCCGGGCGCGGCACACCAGGCTGAACCTGCACTTCGACAGCAGCCAGGCTCAGCGTGAGGAGCGCACCCAGGACCATCACGGCAGGATGGTGATGCTACCGGCCGGGTCGACCAGCACGGGTGAGCCGGAGATCGACTGGTAGGTCGACGAGCTGGTGTTGCTCTTGGGGAAGACGACCTTCATCGCCGTGCCCGCGGGGATCGTCTGCGACGTCGGGAACTGCGTGATCGAGACCCGCCAGCGCGACGAGTAACCCGACGCCTTGCACGAGAACGTGCCGTCGTTGGGCTTGGTCGCCTGCAACTGCTCGGCGGGAGAGATCGCGAAGCCGGTGTTCTCCGGGCCGTTGAACTCACCGATGCCGGTCATGCCACCGACCATGCCGTCGTTGGTGACGTCGAGGTTGAGCTGCGCGACCGCCACGTTGGCACCCTGGTTGGTGATCGGCGCGTCGAACACCACGTACAGCAGGTCCGTCGGCTGCAGCGCGTTGTTCATGGTGTTGCCGGCGGTCTTGCGCACTTCGAAGCGCGCCGAGGTGGTGACCGCGCGGGGCGCCGCGGGATCCATCGCGAAGAAGAAGCCGATGAAGTCGTCGGTGGTGCCCGACTCGAGGCCGGTCACGCGCACGATGATGTTGTAGCGGGCGCCGAGCGTCCACGGTGCGGCGGGCGTGATCGCCAGGCTGTTGGGCGTGCGCTGCGTGATCGACGCCGGCACGTTCGACTGGCAGTCCTCGCCGACGATCTTCACCAGGCGCGCGGTGTCGTTCTGCGCGATGGGCTGGTTGAAGACCACGGTGATGGGGTCGGACCCCTTGACCGCGTTGCGGTAGGGGGCGCTGGAGCCCATCGGGTTGAGCGAGTCCACGTTGGTCGCCACGATCGCGATGGGGTTCGCGGTGCCCGAACGCGCCAGCACGATGGTGCGGTTGGGGTTCACGACCATCTGGCTGGCCGTGTACGAGGTGACGCTGCCGTTCCAGTCGACGAAGCCGTCGCCGTCGTCGTCGACCGCGCCGATCGTGACCACGAAGTTGCTGGTGTAGCTCGACGTCTGGTTGATGCGCGCGAGCTCGCCGAAGTCAGGCAGGCTGCCGATGGTGACCACGCCCGACTCGTCGACCTCGCCCGAGGTGCTGAGCGAGCCAGCGCCCGCCAGGCTGCCGAAGCCGGTGTTGGAGCTGTTGGTGACGTACGCCGCGTTGCTGATCTCGACGCCGACCTTCGCGCCGCGCGCCGCGCGACCGGCAGCGTTGTACACCTGAAACTTGAGCGTCGAGTTCAGCTGCACGAGCACCGTCGTGCCGGCGTTCGCGTTTCCGTCGTTGATGGGGAAGTTGCCGGCCGACGAGGGCACCGTCACGTACGAGCGGGCCGAAGAGAAGCCCGTCTTGCTGACGAACACCTGACCCTGCGAGCCCGCGGGGATCTTCGCGAACGAGTACGCGCCCTGCGCGTTGGTGTTGGAGGTGAACGTGCCGCCGCCGCCGGTGCCGAGCACCAGCTTCACCTCTGCGCCGTCGATCGGCAGACCGTTGGCGTTGACGACCGTGCCGGACACGGTGCCGATGGGGTTCGACGGTGCGACCTGTGAGACCGAGTTGGGATCGCGGATGCCGTCGGCGATGCCGTCTCCGTTGGCATCTTCCTTCGGGGCGCAAGCGGCCAGCGCGAGCACGATGCACGCAGTCAGAATTCGAGTCATTTTGTGTTGGCTCCTGTGGGGTGACAGCGCCGCGAACTTTCGCCCGCGCACGCTACAGGTCAAGCGTGGAACGACGGGGTATGCTGGTTTTCGTGAAGACACTGACACGTGGTTGTCTTGCCGCGCTGTGCCTCGCGACGCTCTGGGTTTCCTGCGGTGGTTCGTCGGTCAGCGGTGAGGTCGGCGCAGCGGGCGGCGAGGTCTGCCTGCCCGATCGCAAGGTCTGCATCGAGGTGCCGCTCGGCGGTCTCGAAACGCAGGAGCTGGTGCGAATTTCACCCGGCGGCGACAAGCCCGAAGCCGCGCTCAGCGAGAGCTACGACATCGTCTCGGCGAGCGGCAAACCGATCACCTTCCTGAAGCCTGCGAAGGTGACCATGTCGATGGACCTGGTCGACTCAGCCACGCTCGAAGCGCTGCCGAACGAGAACCTGCTGCGCGTGTTCACCAGAGAAGGCCAGGGCTGGTCGCCGCTCGGCAACCCCGACGTCGATCGGGTGCAGCGCCGCGTGTCGGGCACCACCTCGCACCTCTCGCCCTTCGTGTTGCTCCGCGCCGACCGACTGCCTGACGGTGGGCTCCCCATCGAGATCGACGGTGGTCCGTACGACGGTGGTGGCACGATCGTGGTGCCGCCGTTCGACGGCGGTCGACCCGACGCGGGAATGCCCGATGCCGGTCGACCCGACGCGGGAATGCCCGACGGCGGTCGACCCGACGCAGGCATGCCCGACGCGGGCGTCCCCGATGCGGGCCAGCCTGATGCCGGCCAGCCCGACGCAGGTCACGACGCGGGAGCCCCCGATGCCGGCCCGGTCGACAGCGGAGTGCCCGATGCGGGCTTCGACGCCGGCGTCCCCGACGCGGGTGAGCCCGACGCCGGATCGCCTGACGCCGGAGAGGCGGACGCGGGGACCGACGCAGGCGAGCCCGATGCAGGCGACGCCGGTTGATCAGTCGTGGCCCTTGAGGCCGTACTTCGCGACGAGGCGGTGCACGTAGTTGCGGGCGATGCCCGCTTCGCGCGCCATCTGCGAGATGTTGCCGTTGCACTTCTCGAGCAGCGTCACGAGGTACTCCTTCGTGAAGCTCTCGACGAGGCGTTCCTTGGCCTCTTTGAAGGGCAGATCGGTGATGTCTTCGGTCGCCGTGAGCGTTCGCGCCGACGTCGACGTCTCGTGCGGCAGCGGGCCCATGTCGGCGCCGGCGAGGCTGCGCTCGACGAGGTTGCGCAGCTCTCGCACGTTGCCCGGCCAGTGGTACGCCGCGAAGCGCGCCATCAAGGCGCGTGGCACTTCGAAGTCACCGCGGCCCATCTGTTTGACGAAGTGCTGCGTGAGCAGCGGGAGATCGTCGAGGCGATCGCGCAGCGGCGGCACCGTCACCAGCACCACCGCGAGCCGGTAGTAGAGGTCACGACGGAAGCGATTGGCGGCGACCTCGGCCTCGAGATCGCGGTGCGTGGCGGCAACCACGCGCACGTCGATGCGGCGGTGCCTGTCTTCACCCACGCGGCGAATCGTTCCCGCCTCCAGCACCCGCAGGAGCTTGGGCTGAAGCTCCAGCGGCAGCTCACCGAGCTCGTCGAGGAAAATGGTGCCGCCATCGGCTTCGAGAAACGCGCCGTTGCGGTCAGCGATGGCGCCGGTGAACGAACCGCGCACGTGCCCGAACAGTTCGCTCTCGATCAGCGTCGGTGCGACAGAACCACAGTCCACGACGACGAATGGCCGGCCAGCCCTCGAGCTCTTCTCGTGAATGGCGCGCGCGAGCACCTCTTTGCCGGTGCCCGTTTCGCCGAGCAGCAGCACGGTCGACTCAGACGGCGCGACGCGCTCCAGCATGCCGAAGAGCTGCTTCATCGCCGGCGCGGCGCCGATGGCGGGGCCGAACGAGGCCTGGGCTTCGGGTTTGCCGAGGTCCGCCTCCATGGTGCTGATCTTCAGCGACGTCTTGCCGACCGAGATGGTCGCCTGATCTTCGACGATCACTTCACTGATGCGGGCGCCGCCCAGGTACGTGCCGTTGGTGCTCTCGAGATCGCGTACGCGAATGCCGTCTGGCCGCGCGGTGAGCTCCACGTGGTAGCGCGACACGGTGGTGTCGGTGAGGTTCAGACCGGCGTCGGGGTGTGAGCCAACGGTCATCGTGCCTTCGATGGCGCGCGACGTTCCGGTGTTCG
This sequence comes from Archangium gephyra, assembly GCA_003243425.1. Classification (GTDB taxonomy): domain Bacteria; phylum Myxococcota; class Myxococcia; order Myxococcales; family Myxococcaceae; genus Archangium_A; species Archangium_A gephyra_A. The sequence continues at coordinate 78,301 of QFQP01000004.1, forward strand.
GGCCTCCGATGATCGAGACCTGGTACTTGCGCTCTTTGAGTGTTCCCGTCGTGCGGTCGAGGCGGAGCAGGGCGCCCAGGCTCTGCAGCGGTTCGGTGGCTCGCATCAGTTGCGGTGACTTAGTCGATGCGAGTTTTGAGAGTTGAAATTTGGGCCCCCGGAGCCCACATTCCGCCCGCTCTTCAATTCGAAACCCGGAAAGAACGGAGTCGCACACATGGCAGGCGAGAAGATCACCCTCACGAACGGCAAGCTCAACGTCCCCAACAACCCGATCATCCCCTTCATCGAAGGCGACGGTACGGGCCCCGACATCTGGAAGTCGTCGGTTGCGGTGATCGATGCGGCCGTCGAGAAGGCGTACGGCGGCAAGAAGAAGATCGAGTGGATGGAAGTGCTCGCCGGTGAGAAGGCGTTCAAGCTCAAGAACAACTGGCTGCCCGACGAGACCATCACCGCGTTCAAGGACTACCTGGTCGGCATCAAGGGCCCGCTCACCACGCCCATCGGCGGTGGCATCCGCTCGTTGAACGTCGCGCTGCGCCAGATGCTCGACCTGTACGTCTGCCTGCGCCCGGTTCGTTACTTCCAGGGCGTGCCTTCGCCGGTGAAGACGCCCGAGAAGGTCGACATGACGATCTTCCGCGAGAACTGCGAAGACATCTACGCGGGCGTCGAGTTCGAAGCGGGCACCGAAAAGGCCGCCAAGCTCCTCGCGTTCCTCAAGGCCGAGTTCCCGAAGGACTACGCGAAGATCCGCTTCCCTGACAGCAGCGGCCTCGGCCTCAAGCCCGTCTCGAAGGACGGCTCGGAGCGCCTGATTCGTGCGGCGATCAACTTCGCCCTCACGCACAAGCGCAAGAGCGTCACCTTCGTGCACAAGGGCAACATCATGAAGTTCACCGAAGGCGCCTTCATGAAGTGGGGTTACGACCTCGCCGAGAAGGAGTTCGGCGACAAGGTCTACACCTGGCAGCAGTGGGAAAAGACCAAGGCCGCGAAGGGCGAAGACGCCGCCAACGCCGAGCAGAAGGAGCAGCTCAAGGCCGGTAAGATCCTCATCAAGGACGCGATCGCCGACATCACGCTGCAGCAGGTGCTCACGCGCCCCGACGACTTCGACGTCATCGCCACGCTGAACTTGAACGGCGACTACCTGTCTGACGCGCTGGCCGCGCAGATCGGCGGCATCGGCATCGCTCCGGGCGGCAACATCAACTACGTGACCGGCCACGCGATCTTCGAAGCCACGCACGGCACCGCGCCCAAGTACGCCAACCTCGACAAGGTGAACCCGGGCTCGGTGATCCTCTCGGCCGAAATGATGCTGCGCCACCTCGGCTGGAACGAAGCGGCCGACCTCATCATCAAGGGCATGGACGCGGCGATCGCGCAGAAGACCGTCACCTACGACTTCGCGCGCCTCATGAAGCAGGAAGGCCAGAACCCGACCGAGGTGAAGTGCTCGGAGTTCGGTCAGGCCATCATCAGGAACATGTAATTCGACTCAACCCAGCACCAAGGACTCAAAAGAAATGAAAGCCCCCGTCAAAGTCGCAGTCACCGGCGCCGCTGGCCGCATCGGCACGCAGCTCCTCTATCGCATCGCCGCTGGCGAGATGCTCGGCAAGGACCAGCCGGTCATCCTCTCGCTCCTCGAAGTTCCCGACGTGAAAGACGCCGAGGGCAAGGTCACGTTCAGCGCCATGAAGGGCCTCAAGGGCGCGCTCATGGAGCTCGAAGACTGCGCGTTCCCGTTGCTCCAGGGCGTGACCGCTTCGGACGACCCGAAGGTCGCGTTCAAGGACATCGACGTGGCGATGCTGGTCGGCGCGACGCCGCGTGGTCCGGGCATGGAGCGCAAGGATCTGCTGCAGAAGAACGCGCAGGTCTTCATCGCGCAGGGCCGCGCGCTCAACGAAGTGGCCAAGCGCGACGTGAAGGTGATCGTGGTCGGCAACCCGGCCAACACCAACGCGTACATCGCCATGAAGTCGGCGCCGAACCTCAAGCGCGAGAACTTCACGGCCATGCTGCGCCTCGATCACAACCGCGCGCTCTCGCAGCTCAAGGCGAAGACCGGCAAGCCCGTCGATTCGATCGAGAAGCTGATCGTGTGGGGCAACCACTCGCCCACGATGTACCCCGACATCCGCTTCGCGACGTCGGGCGGCCAGCCGCTCAAGCAGATCGTCAACGACGAGGCGTGGCTGAAGGACACCTTCATTCCCACCGTCGGTCAGCGCGGCAAGGCGATCATCGACGCGTCGGGCATCTCGTCGGTGCCGTCGGCGGCCAACGCGGCGCTCGATCACATGCGTGACTGGTGGCAGGGCGTGCCCGGCAAGTGGGTCACCATGGGCGTGCCTTCGAACGGCGAGTACGGCATCCCGAAGGACGTGATCTACGGCTTCCCGACGATCTGCTCCGGCAACGGCAAGTACGAGATCGTGAAGGACCTCGAGATCGACGAGTTCAGCAAGGCGAAGATGGCCGCCACGCTGAAGGAGCTCGAAGAAGAGCGTGACGCCGTGAACTCGATGCTCGGCTGATTCGGGTCGTCAGTTCAGGTCGTGCGAGGCGGAGCACCGTTCATTCGGCGCTCCGCTTCGTCATTTCTGTGACCCACGCGTCGTGAAGCCCGGGAATCGGGTGCAGCGCGGCGAGGACCACGATCGCCGTACCCAGCAACGCGACCGCCAGCTTCGGCTTGCTCCGCGTGAGCAGCCCCCAGGTGATGGCGCCGCCCGCGAGCAGGCCTCCGCCGTGCGCGAAGCTGTCGAAGCCCATGAACGGCCCGGCGACGAGCCAGATGAGCCCCATGATGATCGTCTGACGCAGCGGTGGTGCCGCCCACAGGTTGGCCCAGCTGCCGAGCCGAAGCCGGAAGGCGACCAGCGTCGCGCCCATCAACCCGAACAACGCGCCTGACGCCCCGGCAGAGACCGCGTCGTGGCCGATCACGCTGAGCGCTGAACCTGCGAGGCCGCTGGCGACGTACACCAGCAGAAAGCGGGCAGGGCCCAGCAGCTTCTCGATGGGCGCGGCCCAGCTGAAGCCGAACCACAGGTTCACCACCAGGTGCACGAGCCCGATGTGCAGGAACATCGAGGTGAAGAGCCGCCAGTATTCGCCGCTCCACACCAGCCCGCGCCAGGCGGCGCCGAACTGCAGCAGCGTGGGGATGTCGGTGTGCCCGCCGGCGAGCGCGAACACCACGATGCAGGCGGCGAAGAGCACGACGGTGATCGGCGCCGAGCGGAGTCTTTGCAGGAGTTCCACACGCGCAGCATAAGGACGCGACGTGGCCCCCGGAACCAGCACCGCCCGAACATCTGAGAAAGCAGCAACGGCACTTCGGCAGTGCGCCGGCTGTGGCCTCTCTCTACCTGCGCCTCCCGCGTTCGGCGCGGCGGCTATGCTTCAGATCTCCAGAGATGATGCGCGAAGAAGACTTCCTCCAGCGAATTGCGGAACAGCCCTCGGCGCGGGAGCTGCGGCTGGTCTTCGCCGATTGGCTGCAGGAGCAGGGCGACCCGCGCGGCGAGGTCATCGCCTTGTCGGAGCGCGGGAACCTGCTGCTCTCGGAGCGTCGACGCGTGGCGCGGGCCACGGCGCTGCACTCGCATGACTGGCTGGGCCCGTTGGCGAGCATCGCCGACCCGCATCGCACGCGCTTCATGGGCGGCTTTCTCGACGAGCTGGTGTGTCACGGCGCACGCCCTCCCGAAGCCTGGGAGTCACTGACCGGCGACCCGCGGTTGGCGACGGTGCGGTCTTTCGTGGTGCCCCCGCGGCAGAGCCCACGATCGCTCGAGACGTTCCTCGGCTCGCCCGTGTGGCGTTCGTTGTCGCGCCTCGAGCTGGGCTCCGAAGACTGGGCGGCGTTGCGCACGTTGCCGGCTCGCCCGGTGAGCAAAGCGATCGTCGCCAGCTGGGGCGTGTTTCGTCGCGAGCTCGCCGTGCTCGCCGTTGTTCCCACGTTCCTCCGGGCGACGGTGCTGGGGCTGGCGAGCACCGAGTTCATCAACGGCCTCGTGGTTCAGGAGATCGTCCGCTACGTGCGCGATCAGCACGCAGCACTGGGCCACTTCTCCGAACTACAGCTGCTGTGCCGCTACGGCGTGATGGAGGGCGCGGCGAGCTGGCTGTTGTCGGCCGAGCAGGCGACCTCCGAGCTGTTCCCTGAAGTGAAGCGCTGGACCGTCGAGATGAGCGAGGTGTCGTTCACGCGTTCGCGCAGCGCTGACGCGTTCGACTCGCTGTCGATCGATCTCTCGCTCCCGGAGTCGAGCACCGGCGAGAAAGAGGTGCTCGACGTGAAGAGCGCCTTCGAGCGCCGCCTGGCGACGGCCGCGAGCGTGCTGGTGCAGCTGGCCCCGGCCCGGTTGCGCAGCGTGAACGTGGTGCTGGGGCCCGGCGCGCGGCTGCGTCACACCGAACGGGCGACGTTGAAGGCGGCTGCCAGACGCTCCGGGCTGCTGGAGTCATTCGTCATCGAAGGCGACCAGCCTTGATTCCCTGAATCCGCTCTTCCAACATCGCGCGCCTCATGACCCCTCAGGACCAACAGCAGCAGCAGATTCAGTCAGTCGGTGCAGAGCAGGTGCGCGAGCAGGACAAGATTCAGCTCGTCCTCGCGTACTTCGGCATCTTCGCGCTGATTCCCTACCTCACGGTGAAAGACAGCGAGTTCGTGAAGTACCACGCGAAGCAGGGCCTGGTGCTCAACGTCATCGGCGGCGTGGCGCTCACCATCATCAGCGCGATTCCGTTCGTGAATCTGCTCGGCTGCATTCTCTGGCCCGCGCTCTTCGTGATCGACGTGCTGGCGATCATGAAGGCGCTCAAGGGCGAGCGCTGGAACATCCCCGTCGTCAGCGACCTCGCCACGAAGTTCTGAACAGAACGCAGCACGTCGAAAGCAAGAAGCCCGGCGCCTTCAGGAGGGGGCCGGGCTTCTCGTTCATTCAGCGGTCGTCGTCGACGTCTTCCGCGTCGTCGTCGTCATCATCATCGTCCTCGTCGTCATCATCATCGTCGTCGTCACTGTCGTCTTCCTCGTCATCGTCATCGTCGTCCTCGTCTTCGTCGAGGTCGGCAGCGCCGAGGTCTTCGGAGTCGAGCTCCACAGACGCAGTGAACTTCTTCGAGATGGCCGACATGGCAGCGACGAGATCACCCAGTGCAGCGGTGAAGTCTTCGTTCGCTGACTTGGTCAGCTTGTTCTCACAGTGGGGGCACTCCAGCTTCTCGGTGCCGTCGATGAGATCCTGCGAGTCGAGCTCGAAGGTTCCCTCGCACTTCTGACAGGTGAAGTCGATGGTCGCCATGGCGGGGCGGAAGTATCGGCGAGGTCGTTGACCTGTCAACGACGTTCAAGAACGCTCCGCCCATGTCGCTCAAGGTTCCCAGGTCGATGGTGCATCAACTCCACGAGCAGGCAGAGCGTCTGAAGGACGCCCCGGCCATGTGGACCCGGCGCGGCGAGGCCTGGGTTCCCACCTCGTGGAAGCAATACGCGCAACGGGTTCGTGACTTCGCGCTCGGCCTGCAGTCCCTGGGCTTCGAGCCGAAGCAGGCCATGACGATCATGTCGTTCAGCCGCGAGGAGTGGGTGGTGGCTGCGCTCGGCGCGATGGCCTGCGGCGGAACTTCAGTGGGCGTGTACACCACGTCGTCACCGGAACAGCTCGAGTACGTCACCGCCCACTGCGACGCGCCGATCGCGCTGGTCGAGAACGAGAGCTACCTGAGCAAGCTGGAGGCGCTGCGCGCCAGGCTGCCCAAGCTCAAGCACATCATCGTCATCAACGCGCCTGAGACGCCCCGTGACGGCGTGCTCACCTTCGCCGAGGTGCTGGAGCGGGGCGCGCGCGCCAACGAGAGCGACTACTACGCCCGCGTCGAAGCGCTCGAGCCCGAAGGCCTCGCCCAGCTCATCTACACCTCGGGCACGACCGGAGACCCCAAGGGCGTGATGCTCTCGCACCGCAACCTGTGCTGGACGGCGGTGCACCTCGCGCAATGTCACCCCGTGGGGCCCGACGACGCGTTGCTCTCGTACCTGCCGCTGTCGCACATCGCCGAGCAGGTCTGTTCGATCTACGGGCCGCTGGTCACGGGGCTGCAGGTCTACTTCGCACGCAGCTTCGACTCGCTCGGCGAAGATCTCCGCGAGGTGCGGCCGACCGTGTTCTTCGGCGTGCCGCGCGTGTGGGAGAAGTTCAAGGCGAAGGCAGAGTCGGGGCTCGCAGCACAGCCGCGTCTTCGCAAGCGCCTCATCAGCTGGGCGCGCGACGTAGCGTACCGCTTTCACGACGACGTGATGTCGCACCGTCAGTCGTCGATCACGCTGCAGTCACAGTACGCGCTGGCGAAGCGCACGGTGTTCGGCCCGTTGAAGGCGCGCATCGGCCTCGACCGGGCACACCTGCTGGCCACCAGCGCAGCGCCCATCTCGAAGGAGGTGCTCCAGTTCTTCACCTCGCTCGATTTGCCCATCGCCGAGGTCTACGGGCAGTCGGAGGTCACCGGCCCGACGTCGGTCACGACGGCGAGCGCGATGAAGCTGGGGAAGCTCGGCCGCCCGATGCCTGGCGTCGAAGTGCGCATCGCCGACGACGGCGAGATCCTCGTGCGGGGCGGCAACGTGTGCGTCGGCTACTACAAGAACCCCGAGGCGACCGCCGAGCTGCTCGAGAACGGCTGGTTGCACTCGGGCGACGTGGGCCGCCTCGACGAAGACGGCTTCCTCGAGATCACCGGCCGCAAGAAGGAGATCATCGTCACCTCCGGCGGCAAGAAGACCTCGCCGGCCAACATCGAAGGGCTGATCAAGGCCATCGAGCCCATCGGCAACGCGATGGTGATCGGCGACCGCCGCAACTACCTCGTGGCGCTGGTCACGTTGGACGCTGAACGCGTGCCTTCGTTCGCGGCAAGCCATGGCTTTCCGCTCGAACCGGCGAAGCTGGCGGGCCACGAGGGCTTCCGTACGTACCTGAGCGCCGCCATCGAGCGCGACGTGAACCCGAAGCTGGCGCGCTTCGAGACCATCAAGCACTTCGAGGTGCTGCCCAACGACTTCAGCATCGACGGTGGCGAGCTCACCTCGACGCTCAAGCTTCGCCGCAAGCCGACCGAGCAGAAGTACGCCGCACAGATCGAGAAGCTCTACGCGCGCTGAAAAACGAAACCGCCACGGTCCTCCGAGAGGGCCGTGGCGGTCGGTACGACTCGAGTGCCGCGCTTTCAGCGCTTGTCGACGGCGACGTAGTCGCGCTTGCGCTTGCCGGTGAACACCTGACGCGGGCGAGCGATCTTCTGCTCGTCGTCGGTGATCATCTCTTCCCACTGGCTCACCCAACCCACGGTGCGCGGAATGGCGAAGAGGTTGGTGAAGAAGTCGGCCGGGAAGCCCATCGCTTCGTAGATGAGGCCCGAGTAGAAATCGACGTTCGGGTAGAGCTTGCGCTTCACGAAGTACTCGTCCTGCAGGGCGATGCGCTCGAGCTCGACGGCGATCTCGAGCAACGGGTTCTTGCCCGTGACTTCGAAGACCTCGTCGCACGCCTTCTTGATGACCGTCGCCCGGGGATCGTAGTTCTTGTACACGCGGTGCCCGAAGCCCATGAGCTTGGTGCCGTCGCCGCCCTTCACGCGGGCGATGAACTCGGGGACGTTCTTCACGTCGCCGATTTCACGCAGCATGCGCAGCACCGCTTCGTTCGCGCCGCCGTGCAGCGGGCCGTAGAGCGCGGTGATGCCGGCCGCGACCGCCGAGTACGGGTCGACTTCCGACGAACCGACGACGCGGGTGGCCGTGGTCGAGCAGTTCTGCTCGTGGTCCGCGTGGAGGATGAAGAGCAGGTCGAGCGCCTTCACCAGCGCCGGGTGCGGGCGCCAGTTCGGCTTGCCGATGCTCTTCACCATGGTGAGGAAGTTCTCGGTGTAGGACAGATCGTTGTTCGGGTAGACGTACGGCAGCCCCTGGCTGTGGCGGTACGAGAACGCCGCGAGCGTCGGCATCTTGGCGATGAGCCGCATCATCTGGAGGCGGCGAACCTCCTTGTTCTTCACGTTCTTGGCTTCCGGGTAGAACGACGAGAGCGCCGCGACGGTCGACGCGAGCATCGACATCGGGTGCGCGTCGTAGCGGAAGCCGTCCATGAACGACTTGATGTTCTCGTGAACGTACGTGTGGATGGTGATCTTGCTCGTGAACTCTTCGAGCTGCGACCTGGTCGGCAGTTCACCGTTCATCAGCAGGTAGCTGACTTCGAGGTGCGAAGACTTCTCGGCGAGCTGATCGATCGGGTACCCGCGGTACTCGAGAATGCCCGCGTCGCCGTCGATGAACGTGATCGCCGACTTGGTGTTGGCCGTGTTGAGGAACGCAGGGTCGTACGACATGAGACCGAAGTCCTTGTCGTCCGTCTTGATCTTGCGGAGGTCGATGGCCTTGATGCAGCCATTCTCGATCGGGAATTCGTACGCCTTGCCCGTGCGGTTGTCAGTGACGCTGAGTGTGTCCTTGGCCATGGTGGGTGAATTCTCATCGGGCTTCGTCAGATTCAACGAAAAAGCGTAGAAGTCGCGCGCGTGTCGGGCCGATGGAAAGTCGCAACGCTGTTGGCGGTGCTGGTGGTCGGTGCCGTGGCCGGCCGGCTCGTTCTTGGAGAGCGATTCGAACCCTCGGCGCTCATCGCCGCGCTGCGTGCCTTCGGGTCTGGAAGCGCCGCAATTCCCCTGTATTTCTTATTGTTTGGAGTAGCAACGACCGTGCTGGCGCCGGCCATGGCGCTCATGGCAGCGGCGGGCGTGACGTGGGGCTTCTTCCCCGGCTGGTTGATCGTGTGGGTCACCGCCAACGTGTGGACGCACGCGCAATTTCTGCTGGGCCGGTGGATCGGCGCACACCAGCTGGAGCGATGGCTTTCGAACAAAGGTGGCGGCTTCGTCACCCGCGAGCTCGCCCAGGGCGGGATCATCGCCACCGTGCTGGTGAGGCAGCTCCCCCTTCCATTCATCGGCGTGAACCTCGCGGCGGGCGCGACGGCGATCGCCTGGCGTCACTGGATCATCGGCAACGCCATCGGGCTGTTGCCGAACTGTCTCATCTACACCTCGCTCGCGGCGGCGTTGATCGATGGTGCGCAGGGCGCCAAAGAACAAGCTGCGCTGCGCGCGCTCATCTCCGGCGGCAGCATCATCACGCTCGGGCTCTTCACGCGGTGGCTGCAGCGACGATTCGGGCGTCGCGAGGTCTCGTAGCGCTCACGTGTCAGACCCTTCCGCTATGACGTGCGCGCGATGAGACGGCTGTCGGAACAATCACTGGCGAACGTGGCGCTGCACTACCTGCGCAGGTACTCGGCGAGCCGAAAAGGGTTGCGCCAGGTGCTGGAGCGCCGCGTGAAGCGTCACTTAAGAGAGAAGGGCGGCGACGCGGCGACCGCTGCCCCGATGATCGACGCGGTCGTGGCGCGCATGGTGAGCGCCGGCTACGTCGACGACGCGCGGCTGGCCGAATCGAAGGCCGGCTCGCTGCATCGTGCGGGCAAGAGCGTGCGCATGGTGCGGATCAAGCTGCGTCAGAAGGGCATCGAAGCCGACGTGATCGCCCAGGTGACCCCCACCGACCCCGACAAGGAACTCGAGGCGGCGTCGACGCTGGTGCGAAAGAAGAAACTGGGCCGTGACCCCGAGCGCCGACAGAAGGATCTCGCGGTGCTGATGCGCGGCGGCTTCACGTATGACGTGGCGAAACGCGCGCTCGCCAATAGAGCAGACCCATGAGTTCGCTGCTGTCGCTGGTCGCGGTCCTGTCGTTGGGCGCTCCGGAGTCGACCATCTCCTTCGAGCCGCTGGACGGCGGCGTGGAGGTAGGCGCGGCGGCGTTCTCGGAGAGCTCGGTCGTCAAGGGGCTCAAGAACGATTCAGGCAACGTCGCCAGGCTCGAACGGCAGAAGCTGCTGTTCTCCTTCGCCGACCGCACCGTCGAGGAGATCGCCGCTGACCCGAAGGCGCCGGTGATCGACCTCGTCAGCGAAGGGCTGCGCAACGTGTTGCTCGCCAACCCGAAGCGTCAGCGGCCGACGGTCGAAGTGCAGGCCATCGATCTCATCGCGTTGCTGCCGCGCATGACGAAGGAAGGCGAACGGAAGCTCCGCGTGGCCAACATGGGGTTGTGGCTCGAGCGCGCGCGCGGCGTCGACGAGACCGAGGCCGACCTCGCCACCATCAAGGCCGCGCCAGAGCTCGCAGCCTTCAAGAAGGTGCGGACCACTTTCGGCGAATACGTGGCCAGCGTCGACGACAGCCCCGACGAGCAGGTGAAGGCCGAGAAGTTTGCGAAGGCCGTCGACGCCTTCGCGGCGCTCGAGCCGCAATTGAGGAAGAAGGTCGACGCGTGGCTGCGCACACGGCTCAAGGCCGGTGAGTTGCCGCTGCCCGTGCTCACACCGGTCCCCGGCACGCTGATGACGCGTCACCCGTTCCGCATCACCGACGTCACGCCGCGCGAAGACGGGGTGTACTTCGTGTCGTGGGACCAGCCGCTCGGTTACCGCCGGTCGATCGAGCGCGTCGACGCCGAGGGTGCGCGCAGCGTCGTCGCGAGCGGTCTCGACATTCGCCAGGACTTCCAGCCGTGGCGCGGGGGCTGGGCGTGGGTCGACAACCGTGGGTCGGTTCGGTCTCTCGGGCCAGACGGTGAGAAGGAAGAGCTCTCGTTCACGCGCCATGTCGTGCAGCAGTTCAACGGCGACGACGACGTGAACGTGCTGGTGCTCGAGCCCCGTCGCGAGGCGCCGAAGGGCGGCCCCGACTGGGTTCTCGCGACCTGGGTTCGTGACCAGGCGCCGACCGTGCTCGCGCACGGCAGTGGCCAGGGCCAGATTCTCGGGCGCCGCGACGGCCGCCTGGTGCTCCGAGCCGGCTCGAGCCTGTACCTCTTCGATCTCAAGGCGAAGGTGGCGCCGGTGAAGGTGCCGCTGGCCGAAGGCGCGACGTACTGGCTCGACGGTCGCGTGGTCTTGAACGCCAACCCGCTCATGCAGACTGCGCAGTTCATGTGGGTCGACCTGAAGACGGGCGTGACCCACAAGTTCGCCGAAGCGCCGATGGGCATCGTCACGCAAGACCCGAACCTGATCCGCTTGACCGCCGGCTTCAGACCGCAGCAGGTGTCGGTGCTCGACGGCTCGGGAGCGCCGATACCGCTCGGAGAGTGGCCGTTCGTGCTTCAGGTGGTGCGCGCCGGCGACGAGTTCATCGTCGCCAGCTACGACCCGACGCTGGAGTTCGGAACGCTATCGCGAGTCGCTCGACCCGCGAAGTGATCAGCGAACCGTGCCCACGTAGACGAACGCGAGGCCGTTCATCAGCGGGTGCGCGTCGGCCTTCGTGTAACGGCCCGTCTCCATCATCATCGCGGTGAAGCGCTCGCCGGCGGGGAAGGCGGCCATGGTGCGCGGCAGGTAATCGCCGGGCGCATCGCTGCCGGTGACGAGGCGGCCGAGCAGCGGCATCGCCGTCTTCGCCCACGCCCGGTAGAAGGTCCCGAACAGGCCCGTCGGCTGCCCGAACTCCAATACCACCACGCGGCCGCCACGCTTCACCACGCGCGCCAGCTCGGCGCAGCACGCCTTCGGGTCGTCGACGTTGCGGATGCCGAACGAGATGGACGCCACGGTGAAGCGCTTGTCGGCGTAGGGCAGGTTCATCGCGTCGGCGACCTCGAACTTCATGTCGAGGCCCTGCTCGAGCGCCTTCTTCGGCGCCGTCGACAACATGTCGGCGTTGAAGTCGGTGCCAATGACTTCACCGTCGCCCACGGCCTTCTTGAAGGCGATGGCGAGATCGCCGGTGCCGGTGGCGCAATCGAGCACCGAGTCACCACGTTGCACGCCCGACAGCTTCACCGCCACCTTGCGCCACTGACGGTGAATGCCCATCGACAGCACGTCGTTGAGCGCGTCGTAGCGGGGGGCGATCTCCGAGAACATGCGGTGAACCTGCTGGCTCATCGTGCACCTCCGACGATCGACAAGGGTTCTGAGTGGCTGAGGGAACGGCCGGTGGCCGCGAGCACGGCGGGCAGCGTCTTCATGAGGCCGCCGAACATCGCCGGCGTGAGCGCCTGCGGGCCGTCGCACAGCGCGTTTTCCGGCGTGGGGTGCACTTCGACCAGAATTCCGTCGGCGCCAGCGGCCGCGGCGGCGAGCGACATCGGCACCACCAGCGAACGCACGCCGGTCGAATGCGACGGGTCGACGATCACCGGCAGACGCGAGCGCTCACGCACCCAGGCCATGCCCGCGAGGTCGAGCGTGTTGCGCAGCGTGTTGTCGAAGCTGCGAATGCCGCGCTCACACAGCACGACCTGATCGTTGCCGCCGTCGAGGAGATACTCGGCCGCGAGCAGCCACTCTTCGAGCGTCGCGCCGAAGCCGCGCTTGAGCACCACGGGGCGCTTCGCCTTCGCCAGCTCACGCAGCAGCGAGAAGTTGTGCATGTTGCGCGCACCGACCTGAAACACGTCGATGTAGTCGTGCATCAGCTCGATCTGGGTGACGTCCATCACCTCGCTGACCACGGGCATGCGCAGCTTCTTGCCCTGCTCGTGCAGCAGCTTGAGGCCGACTTCACCCAGCCCCTGAAAGGAATACGGAGACGTGCGCGGCTTGAACGCACCGCCGCGGAGCACGTGCGCACCTTCGCTCTTCACCGCCGACGACGCCTTGTCGACCTGCTCGACGCTCTCGAGCGCACAGGGACCCGCGAAGACCGTGAAGCTCCCTTCACCGATCGTCAGGCCGTAACCGAGCGACACGCGCACCGTCTCGTCGCCCGATTTCCGCAGCACCTTCCTCGCCTCATGCGCTGCCATCGCGTCTCCTGTTCAACCAGTTCAAGCCGTTTTGAACTTGGTGATGCATCTATAGCGGGGTTCCTTTAGAAGACAACACCGCCGTGGGGAACCCGCCCGACAGAGTGTCGTTGGTTGCCGTGGCGCGCCGCGTGAAGAGTGGTGCGTTGTTGCGCCTGGGCCCGGAGCCGCTCTCGGTCTACTGGGCGAATCCTTCGCGGGGTATTCACGTGGCAGGCCTGGGCGCGTTGAACGTGTCGGTCCAGGCCGCGCCGGCGATCGAGTGGCTCTCGGAAGCGCCGGGCTCGCCGCTGCCCGGGCCGGTGTTCGGCGGGTGGGCCTTCGACGCCACACGCTCGTGGAAGGGCTTCGATGCCGAGCGGTGGGTCGTGCCCGAGGTCATCGGCTGGTGGGACGGTGCGTCGACCTGGCTCGCGGCGCTCGGCGTCGGCGCGAGTGCCGAGTCGTTGTCGCTACGCCTCGACCGGGTCTCGGAGGTCGAACCGGCGCCGGGGCTCTCGCTGTCGTCATCGGCGGGTGACCGCGACGCGTGGAACCGCCGTGTGGCGGCCCTGTTGGAAACGATCTGGAGCGGCGCGTGTACGAAGATCGTGCTCGCGCGCGAAATCGAAGTCGACGGCGTGACGAGCGAGCGCACGTTGCTCAAGTCGCTCGAGGCGCGTCACCCGACGTGTTGGACGTTTCTGGTGCGCGGTCGTGATGGGCGTGCGTTCGTCGGCGCGTCGCCGGAGACGTTGTTGGAATCGGAGGGCGACGCGATCGCCGTCGATTCGCTCGCTGGGACTGCGCCGGTGGGCAAGGGCGCGACGCTGCTCGCGAGCGACAAGGACCTTCGTGAACACGCCGCGGTGGTGGAGGGCATTCGTGCGTCGCTGCGGCCGTTCGTGTCGGAGTTGTCCGTTCCAGCTGAACCAGTCGTGAAGACGCTCGCCAACGTCGAACACCTCTTCACGCCGGTGCGCGCGAAGCTGAAGCCCGGGGTACAGGCGCTCGAAGTCGCGCGCGCCCTGCATCCGACGCCGGCAGTCGCCGGTACACCGCGGGAAACCGCGATGACGTGGCTGCGCGAGAACGAAGGCTTCGCGCGGGGTTGGTACACCGGCGCGGTGGGGGTGATCGGCGAGCGGGGCATCACGCTGGCGGTCGCGCTCCGCGCCGCGCTCGTCGACGGCACGAAGGCCACCGTCTTCGCTGGCGCAGGGCTGGTCGCAGGCAGTACTGCCGAGTCCGAATGGCTGGAAACGGAGCGGAAGTCCTGGGCGATCACCGGAGGCGCGCGATGAGCTTCACGTTGAACCAACGCTGGGCAGCGACCATTGCCGGCACGCTGGCGGCCAGTGGAGTTCGTCACGTGGTCGTCGCCCCGGGGAGCCGTTCGACGCCGCTCGCGCTCGCGTTCGCCGATCGCGCCGATCTCACGCTCTGGTCGGTGATGGACGAGCGTGCGGCGGCGTTCTTCGCGCTCGGCCTCGCCAAGTCGACCAACACCCGCGCAGCCGTGATCTGCACCTCGGGCACGGCGGGCGCGCACTTTCTTCCCGCGGTCATGGAGGCGTTCGCAGGCGGAACGCCACTGGTGGTGCTGACGGCCGATCGCCCCTGGGAACTGCACGGCTTCGGTGCGCCGCAGACCATCGCCCAGGTCGGCATGTTCGGTTGCTACGTGCTCGGCGCCGAGGCGCTGCCGTCGCCCGATGAGAATGGCCTCGAGCATCTGGTGGCTGCCGTGTCGCGGTTGCTGGCGCGGGGGCGCGGCCCCGTGCACCTCAACGTTCCGTTCCGCGAGCCGCTCGCGCACCCCGATGGAGAAGCCGGGCCGGTGATCGACCCGTACGTCACGCACTACGCGGCCGGCGTGCCCGCGGTCGACGTCTCGCCGGTGTTGTGGGCCATCGCCGCAGCGAAGCGTGGCGTCATCGTCTGCGGTCCTCGTGAACGGGCCGACGATTTCGGCGAGTGGATCCACGGGCTCTCGAGGGCCACCGGGTTTCCCGTGCTCGCCGAGGCGTCGTCGAACGCACGGTTCGGCTTTTCGGAGTCGATCTCCTGCTTCGACACGCTGCTGCGGAACCCGAAGTTTGCTGACGCGATGCGGCCCGACGTGGTGCTGCGCTTCGGTGGCGGGTTGACGGCGAAGGTCCCGCAACAGTGGCTCGACGCGTCCGGTGCGAAGCAGTTTCACTTCACCGACGACGGCTTTCAGTTCGACCCGGTGCACCGCACCACGATGTTGTTGCCGTTCACCAGAGCGTTGCACTTCGAAGGCGCGCCCACGGCGGAGCAGCGCGCCTATCGCGAGAGGTGGCTCGAAGGTCAGCGACAGGTCTCGGAGGCCCTCACCAGGCAGCCCTCCGTCTTCACCGAGCCGCTCGTCGCGCGTGAATTCATCGCCGCCTGTCCTGAAGGAACGCAGATCTTCCTGTCGAGCTCGATGCCCATTCGCGACGTCGACGCCTTCGCCACCAGCTCGAAGCCGCTGCGCGTGTTCGTCAATCGTGGCGTCAACGGCATCGACGGCATCACCTCGACCGCGCTGGGCGTGGCCGCCGGAACCGGCAAGCCGACCGCGCTGCTGATCGGCGACGTGGCGCTGCTGCACGACCTCACCGCGTGGCTCGTCGCCCGCCGTCACTCGATCTCTTTGACGGTGCTGGTGGTGAACAACGACGGCGGCGGCATCTTCCACTTCCTCCCGGTCGCGGAACGCACGCCTCATTTTGAGAACCTGTTCGGCACGCCGCACGGCGTCGACGTGGCGCACGTGGCCGCGCTCGCGGGCGCGAAGTTGCATCGACCGGCCGACATGAACGAACTGCGCAACACCATGAAGCGCTGTCTGGACGGTGGTCTGCACCTCATCGAGGTCAAGACGGAGCGCGCGTCGAACGTCGACGATCACCGCTCGCTGTTCGCGAAGCTCACGGAGGCGATGTCATGAAGCTGAAAACCACGACCTGGGGCCACGGCGAGACGAAGGCCGTGTTCGTTCACGGTTTCGCGGGTACGTCTGCGGCGTTCTCGCACCTCGAACCGTTGCTCGGCGATTTGTTCACGGCCGCCAGCGTCGAACTTCCCGGGCACTCGGGCACTGAAGTCGCGAGCTGGGACGACACGCTCGAGGCGGTCGCGGAACAGCTCGGGGAACGCGCGGTGCTGATCGGCTACTCGCAGGGCGCGCGCATCGCGCTCGGTGTCGCCGCGAGGTATCCGAAGAAGATCGACAAGCTGGTGCTGGAGTCGTGCGCGCCCGGGTTGCGTCGCCGCCACGATCGGTTGATGCGCCGCAAGGCCGATGATGCGCTCGCGGACCTCGTGCTCTCGCGGGGCGTCGAGTCGTTCGTCTCGTACTGGGAAAAACTGCCGCTCTTCGCTGGCCTGCGGGCGTTGCCGGTCGTCGAGCAGGAAGCCATTCGCGCGCGCCGCACCGCGCACACCGCAGAGGGCCTCGCCGGCGCGTTGCGCATGTTGGGGCAGGGCGCGCAGCCGGATCTCTGGCCGGTGTTGCAGGGCCTGCGCGTCCCCACGCTCCTGCTCGCCGGCTCGGAAGACGAGAAGTACGCGCGCATCACTCGCAAGATGTCGA
The DNA here is from genome assembly GCA_003243425.1 of Archangium gephyra. GTDB lineage: Bacteria > Myxococcota > Myxococcia > Myxococcales > Myxococcaceae > Archangium_A > Archangium_A gephyra_A. The sequence goes on from QFQP01000004.1 coordinate 94,779, forward strand.
CGGAGCTCCCGCTGGGGTGGCGCGCGATCTTCAAGGGCGTCGGCCACGCGCCGCACCTCGAGTGTCCCGAGCGCTACGCCGCTGAGGTTCGCTCCTTCCTCGCACCGCGGTGGCTCAACGAGCCGCAGGAACTCGCGCCGTGACGGCTGCGCCGAGTGGCCTCAAAGCGTGGGCGTTGGCGACGAGACCCAGGACCCTGGTCGCAGGCGTGGTTCCCGTCGCCGTCGGTTCGGCCATCGCCTGGCGAGACGGTGCGTTCCAGGTGTTGCCGGCCCTCGGTTGTCTGCTCGGTGCGCTGCTGATTCAGGTCGGCACCAACCTGGTGAACGACTACTTCGACTTCAAACGTGGAGCCGACACCGCCGACCGCCTCGGCCCTCCACGCGCCACGCAGCAGGGCTGGCTGTCACCGAAGGCGGTCTTCACCGGCGCGATGGTGTGCTTCGCGCTCGCGTTCGCCGTGGGCATGTACCTGGTGACCGTCGCGGGCTGGCCGCTGCTGGTGGTCGGGGTGACGTCGCTGCTCGCAGGCTACGCGTACACCGGCGGTCCATTCCCGCTCGCCTACAACGGCCTCGGCGACGTGTTCGTGCTGGTGTTCTTCGGTTTCGTGGCGGTCGGCGGCACCTACTTCACGCTCACCGGCACGGTGACGGCGACGGCGCTGTTGGCGGCGATTCCTGTGGGGCTGCTCGGGGTGGCACTGCTGGCGGTGAACAACACCCGTGACGCAAAGACCGACGCCGCCGTGAACAAGCGCACGCTCGTGGTTCGCTTCGGCGAGTCCTTTGGTCGCGCGGAGTACGTCGCGTGTCTCCTGGTCAGCGCGTTGGTTCCGCCGGCGCTCTGGCTCGCGGGGTTGACGACGCCGTGGGTGCTGTTGGCGTGGCTCGCGATTCCGCTGATGCGACCGCCCCTCAAGATCCTCTTCACCGAGACCGGAGCCGCGTTGAACGTCGCACTTGCCGCAACGGCGCGGTTGCAGATGGTGTACGGAATTCTCTTCGCCGTGGGACTCAGTCGATGAATCTGCACGTTTCGCCTTTCACGCTGCGCCTCAAGAAGCCGATTCAGACGGCCCGCGGTCCCATGGACGAGCGCGTCGGGTTTCGCGTTTCGTTCACCGCCGACGGCGTGACCGGTCGTGGTGATGCCATGCCGATGGCGTCGTTCGGTACCGAGACCCCGGAGGCGGCGCTGGCGGCGCTCGAGAAGTTCGACATCACCACCGCGCCTTCGACGGTCGAAGAGATCGCGGTGGCCATCGATCAATTGAGCGCCACGCCAGCGGCTCGGCACGCAGTCGAATGCGCGCTGTTGGAGCACGTGGCCATTCGCAAAGGCGTGCTCGTCGCCACGTTACTGGGGCCGGTGCTGCGTTCACACTTCGCGGTGAACGCGTTGCTCGAAGGCGACGATGCGTCGGGCCTCGCGGCGTCTGCAGAAAAGGCCGTGCAGCAGGGCTTCAAGGTCGTGAAGTTGAAGGTCGCAGCGCGCCCGTTGTCGGTCGAAGCGCAGCGCCTGCTCGCGGTTCGGCGCGCGGTGGGGCCTGACGTGCACATTCGCATCGACGCCAATGGCGGCTGGAGCGAAGCGACTGCGCGTTCGGCGCTGCGGGGGCTTGAAGCGCTGCGCCTCGAGGTGTGCGAGCAACCGGTCGGCTCACACGACGTGGAAGGTCTGCGTCGCCTGCGTCACATGGCGCCGTGTCGCATCGCTGCCGACGAAACGATGCTGTTGTCGGGCGTGTTGCCGCGGCTGCTCGAGAAGGACCCGCGCGCGGCGGCCGACGTCATCGTGCTCAAGCCGGCGGCGCTCGGCGGCCTCGTTCGCTCGCTGCACCTGGCCCAGCAGGCGCATGCCTCGGGCATGGGCGCGTACGTGACCACGTTGATGGACGGGCCGATCGCGCGTGCCGCAGCGGCGCATCTCGCGTCCGTCCTCCCGGCGGCTGACTGGGCGCACGGTCTGTCGACGGTCGAGCTCTTCGAAGGCGTGCAGCCTGATCCGTTCACGCCCATGGGCGGTGAGATCACGCTTCCGCAGGCCACGGGGTGGGGCGTGCCGTGAAACGTCGTTGTCCGGTGGCCAGCGCAGCGCTGACTGTGCCGGACGCGCCTGCGGTGTTCTTCGAAGAGAGCCTGTTCACCTGGCGCGAGGCCGATGCCCTCGTCGCCGGCGCGGCCCAGCAGCTCGCCTCGCTCGGGGTCGCGGGCGGCGATCGGGTCGCGCTCCGCAGCCTCAATCGGCCCGAAGTGGTGTGGTTCTGGTTCGCCGCTGCACGGCTGGGCGCGACGCTGGTGCCGCTGAACGCGCGGCTCACCGATTCAGAGGTCGTGCCCCTGCTCGAGCGCGTGCGAGCGCGGGTTGCGCTGGGGTCTCTTCCGGGCGGCGTTTCGCTCGACGTGGCTCCGGGGGTGAGTCGCGCGGCCGAGCTCGACGATGACCAGGTGATCGTCGGCCTCTTTACCTCGGGGACGACCGGCACGCCGAAGCTCATCGAGCTCACGCAGGGCAACTTCCGGGCGAACGCGTCGGCGAACGCGGCGCGCCTCGGTGGCGCAGCGACCCAGCGCTGGTTCGGCGTGTTGCCGCTCTTTCACATTGGCGGGCTGGCGATGCTGTACCGCTGCGCGACGTACGGGGCGTCGCTGGTGCTGGAGTCGAGCTTCGATGCACAGCGCGCGTGCGCGGCGCTCGACGCTGGCTGCACGCACACCAGCTTCGTGCCCACGATGCTCGATCGCGTGATCGACGCTCGCGGGCCGAAGCCGTTCCGTGGCGTGCAGGCGGCGTTGATCGGCGGTGGTCCCATGAGCGCTGCACAGCTCGCACGCGCGCGCGCGGCCGGCATTCCGGTGCTGCAGACCTACGGGCTCACCGAGGCCTGCAGCCAGGTGACCACCGAAGCGCCGGAGTCGGCCGATGGGCAGACGGCCGGCGAACCGCTGGCTGGCGTCGAAGTTCGCATCGTGAACTCAGACGCCGACGGTGTGGGTGAGATCGAAGTGCGCGGTGCCACGGTGGCGAAGGGGCAGGGCGAATGGCTGCACACCCGTGATCTCGGCGCGCTCGATTCACGGGGCCGCCTGAAGATCTACGCGCGTCGCACCGATCTGATCGTCAGCGGCGGTGAGAACGTCTACCCGGCAGAAGTCGAAGCGGTTCTCCGCGAGCACCCGGCCGTTCGCGACGTGGCCGTCATCGGTCGCGACGACGCCGAATGGGGGCAAATCACCGTCGCGGTGGTCGTCACCGCTGAACCGTCGGACGACGTGCTTCGTGAATGGGCCAGGCAGCGGTTGGCCGGCTTCAAGGTGCCGCGCGCGTGGGTGCGCGCCGAGCAGCTCCCGCGGAACGCGACGGGCAAGATCGATCGGGCCGCGCTGCGCGCCATCGTCGGCTCTTGAACGTGGAACGGAGCGCCGGTTCGCCTCGAATTCGGCCGCTTCACCGTCGCGCTCTTCACGCTGCAGACTCGTGACACCCGTGCGCGCAGGTCGCGATGTTCGTCGGTGCGTTGGCACCCGCTGCTCAGCTCATGTTGTCGTTCGCCGGCATCGACGGCCCCGTCGTTACCTTGCCGTCGAGCCGCGCACGCATACGCCGGAAGCCCTCCTGATGCCACTCGACGAACTTGGGCCTCGTGTTCCAGCGCTTCGAGAGCTCCTGGTACTGCGCTTCAGCGGCATCGATCTCCGCGTGTGAGGTCGGCAGGCCGGAGCCCGCGCCCGTCAGCCCGCGGAACACGAAGGGGCTCTTGATCGCACCGCGCGCGATGAGCGCGCCCTGCGCACCGGTTTCGGTAGACAACCTCTTCCAGTCTTCGGCGGTGACCACGTCGCCGTTGCCGATGATGGGAATGGTGGCCCTCGCGCGCGCCTCGGTGATCGCGCTCCACGTCGGCGCGGTGGTGCTGTCCTGCCGGGCGTGACGCGCGTGAATGATCAAGTAGTCGAGGTGCTGGTTCGCGAGTTCCACGATGGGGAGGTAGACCTTCTGGTCCTGCTCCATTCGATTGAGCCCGAGGCGGATCTTCGCGCCCACGAAGCCGATCGGAAGTGACGTCTTCGAACGCCACGCGGCGAGTGTTTCGAAGATCACCGCCAGCTTCCCGCGACGCTTGAGCAACGCAGGGCCCGCGCCGGTGCGAATCACCTCGGGTGAGGGGCAACCGAAGTTGAGATCGACCGCGCTCACGTTCTTCGACTGCGGAAGTTGTTCGAGCTCCGTCAGCGCTTCAGCGAGCTCGCGTTCGTTCGCGACCATCAACTGCACGCCGGTAGGCACTTCGGCGTCGTGCGTGTCGATCAACTCGGCGGTGCTCTTGTTGCCGCGCGCGAGCGCCCTGGCGCGAATCATCTCGGTCCACGTGAACGCCGCGCCGCGGTCCCAGCACACGCGCCGGTACGCGCAGTCCGACACGCTCTCCATCGGCGCGAGGATGAACGGGTTCTTCAGCTCGACTCGACCCAGCTTCAACACGGCACATCCATGCCGTGCGGTTGGTTTTCACGCAACAAAGTCGCGGGGTTCGCGCTCTTTTCATGCACACCGTGAAAAGTGGCCGTGTCCTACGTCGCAAGTGGGCCCTCACACCTCCTTCGCACTCGGGGCATTTGCCCACGCCCGGGTGACTTCGAAAACGAGACACATGAAACTCAAGCTCCTCGCTTCGCTCGCCGTTGCCTGCATGACGTTTGGTTGCGCCACCGCGCAGATCAAGACGAACCCTGCCTCGCAGTTTCCCCTGACGGTCAGCGAAGAGAAGCCGGCGTTCCTCTTCCCCATCAACCTGTCGCACCTCGGTTCCGGCGGCGACGCCACGCTGATGGGCGTCACCGTCACCGGCGGCGTGATCAACAAGTTCGGAAAGACGGTCGTGTCTGGTCAGCAGTTGTTCGACATGGTCGGCAACCTCTCGTACGAGCTCGCCGAGTCGGTGCAGTCGCAGGCCAACTCCGGCAAGTGGGAGATGTCGGGCTCGGCCGAGAAGACGGCCACCGATCTGTCGGCGACGATGACGACGATCACCGGCCAGCTGCTCGACAAGAAGATCGTCGATAAGCCCATCACCTTCAAATACATCATCGCGCTCCACTCGCACGGCACGAGCACCATGGGCGGCACGATGCTCGAGGTCACCAGCTGGGGCGGCATCTACGACGCCGAGACCAAGCAGATCCTCTCGTACATCGAGAGCAAGGACTCGTACGCGAACAAGCCGGAGGCCGTGATGGCCCAGCTGCCGTCCGCGTACAACGGCATCATCGAGAAGCTGATCGCCGGCCAGGCGAAGTGAGCAGCAGCTGAAGGGCAGCACCTCGAGGCACCTGATTCCAAAAGGGGGAGTCAGGTGCCTTCGAGTTCCCGGGCCAGCAGCGCAGCCTTGCGCGGAAGTCCCCAACGGTAGCCGCCGAGCGCGCCTGTGGCCTGAATCACGCGATGACACGGAATCAGGACAGCGAGGTGATTGGCGCCGACAGCGTTGCCGATCGCCCGCGCCGAACCGGGCCGTTCGAGGTGTGAGGCCAGCTCGCCGTAGGTGGTGAGGGTGCCCGAGGGAATCGAGAGCAGCGCGCGCCACACGGCGACCTGGAGATCGGTGCCATGCAGCATCACCGACAGGGGCCTGGTGAGCTTCTGTCCACGGAAGATCCGTTCGAGCTGAGTCACTTCGGTCTTCACCGCGCCATCGTCGCGAACGAACTTTGCGGTGGGCCAACGCGCTTCGAGCTCTTCGAGCCCCGAGAACGTGATGCCGCACACGCCGCGCGGCGTGGACGCCACGGTCACCAGACCGAGATCGGTTTCAGCTTCGCTCCAGCGCAGCGTGAGCCCGGCCTTCAACTCACCAGGCGTCATGCGTTCGATGCGGAGCAGGGCGTCGTGCAGTCGCGCCGGTCCGCTCATTCCGCCGTCCCACGCGGCTTCGAGCACGCTGCGCGACTTCAGCAACGCGTCGCGCGCCGCTTCGACCTTGAGCACCTGCTGGAAGCGCAGCGGGCTGACGCCGACGAGCTTCTGGAACGTGCGCTGAAAGTGGAACGGGCTGAGCTCGGCCTCGGCCGCGAGCGCTTCGAGCGACGCGGGCCGGTTCGAGGTCAGTGAGTCGATGCTGTGAGCGATGCGATCGAAGGTGGTCATGCGCTCAAGGTACGGAGCGCGTGACTTCTGTCCCACCCGGTTCTTGCTCACGGCGCTCCGGTCAGAGCATCACGACGGTGGCGCCGTCGCCGCCCTCGCCAGCCTCACCGGGCCGATACGACTGGGCATATGGCGACGTCTTCAGGAACTCGCGGAGGTCGCGCTTGATGGCGCCCGTTCCGTGGCCGTGAATGATGATCACCGACGGCTCGCCCTTGCGCACGTTGCGGTCGAGGAACTGCTCGATGTTCCGCATCGCTTCATCGGCGCGCTGCCCACGCACGTCGAGCTGCGGGCTCGCCAGCGTCAGCGGCGCCGCCGCGACCTGGGTCACCTTCTCGAGCCGCTCGGCCTTCTTGTTGGCGCCCGGGAACTTCGCGGCTTCTTTCGTCGATTTCGTCGCAGGCGCGAGATCGGTCAACGCCACGCGCATCTTCATGGCGCCGGCGGTGACGACCGCCGTGTCACCGGCGATGTCGACGATCTCGATCTCGGTGCCCATCGTCTTGTGGCGCGCGCGCGCACCGACCTTGAACTCGAGCGGCGCCAGCTCCTTGGGCTCACCCTTGAGATCGGAACGCGTGTCGCGCTCGGCGACGGTCTGCTCGTTGATTCGCTGCGTGATGTCCGCCGCCGCCACCTGCGCGGCCTTGAGCGACTTCTCGCCTTCGAGCCTGGTGACCAGCGCACGAATCTGGTTGCGGGCGAACTCCAGCTCCGCGCGCAGCGCCTCGCGGAACTTCACTTCCTCTTCCTTGCGACGCTTCAGCGCCGCGGCGAGCTCGGCTTCCGCGGCTTCCTTCGCGGCCTTCGCTTCACGGAGGTCACGGTCTGCGAGGTCACGCTGCTCGTAATACTTGCGGCGCTCTTCTTCGGCCGCGCGCAGGGCCTGTGACAGCGCACCGCCAGCGTTGGTCGCCAGATCGTGCGCGCGTTTGCAGACCGATTCGCTCAAGCCCACCCGCCGCGCGATCTCAATCGCCGACGACGAACCCGCGACACCGATCTGCAGCCGGTACGTCGGCGCCATCTTCTTTCCGTCGAACCCGACGCGGGCATTCACGAACCGCTTGTCGAGGTGCGCGAGGGCCTTGAGCTCCTCGAGGTGCGTCGTCACCAACACCACGGCGCCGCGCTCCAGCAGCTCTTCGAGCACCGCGGTGGCGATCGCCGCGCCTTCTCGCGGGTCGGTGCCTGCGGCGATCTCGTCGATCAACACCAGCGCGCCACGCCGCGCTTCAGCCGTCACGTCACGCAACGTGGTCACGTGCGCCGAGAACGTCGACAGGCCTGCCTCGAGGTCCTGCTGATCGCCGATGGCCGAGTGCACCTGGTTGAAGAGCGGAATCTTCGAACCGGGCTCGCAGGGAATGGGCAGACCGGCGCGCGTCATCAAGGCGCACAGCCCCACGCCCGTGAGCGTGACCGTCTTGCCGCCGGCATTCGGGCCCGACACCACGAGCGCACGGGCATCACCCAGCTCGACGTCGTTCGAGATGACGTCACCGCCCTTGAGCACCAGCCGCGGGTGACGAAGCCCACGAAGAATCAGCGCGCCGTCGGCCTCCTCGATGCCCGGCGTGTGCGCCATCAGGTCATTGGCGAGCAGCGCCACCGCCTCGAGCTCGTCGAGCCGCGCGAGGGCGTCGACACCGTCGAGAATCGGGCCCGACTGGTGACCTACGAGCCCGGAGAGCTCGATGAGCACCTTGCGCTCTTCTTCGAGCACCACCGACTGCGCGATGGCCAGCTCGTTGCCGAGGCCGATCATCTCGGCCGGTTCGACGAAGAGCGTCTGGCCCGTCTGCGACGCGTTGTGCACGATGCCGGTGACCTCGCGCTGGTGCGACGACTTCACGGGCACCACGTAGCGCTCGTTGCGAACCGAGTAGTAGCCCTCCTGCAGGCTCTCGCTGAACTTCGCGTCGTGCAGCAGCTCGTCGAGGCGGCTGCGAATTCGACGGTGCAGGGCGCGCGCGCGTTCTCGGGCTTCACGCAGCTCGGAGCTGGCGCGATCAGAGATCTCCCCGCTGGCCTCGATGCTGCGGTCGAGCCGGCTCGCCAGGCGCGTCAGCACCGGCAGGCGTTGACCCAACGCCGCGAGCCCGGGGTGCCTTTCCCGGCGTTCGCCGAGCAATTCGCTCGAACGCTCGAAGCTGAAGAGCACCTGGGTGACGGCGAGCAGCTCGCGCGGCTCCAGCATGCCGCCCTTGTCGGCGCGTTCGATCGACGGGCGAACGTCGACGATGCCGGTGATCGGCAACGTCATCGGCTCGGACTTGAGCGCGCGCGCTTCGTCGGCCAGCGCGAGGGCGGCGATCACCTCTTCGCGCGTCTCGAGAAAGTGGCGAGCGCGGGCGCGGGCCTGACCCACCTCGGTGCGGCAACGGTTCGCCAGCGCGGCGCGAATCTCGTCGAAGCCGAGAGAAGACAGCGTGCGATCGCTCACGTCCATCGCGAGACCTGGGGGCAGAAGGGGCGACATGCGCGGGGCTGTCGCAGCTCGAGCGGGTTCCTGACCGGGAGACACATTCGCCGCTCCCTATGTGTCGCCGCGCAGGTGAAGGCAAGGCATCACGCGGGCGTTTTGTCCGAGCGGGTAGCCGGTGTAGGAGACCGTGTGCTCATCGCGACCCTGCTCATCTTGTCGGCCACACCGCTCGAACGTGCGCAGGCGTTCGAAGCCGAAGGCAACGACGGCAAGGCGATCTCGGAGTTGATGCATGCGGTCGCCGCCGAGCCGAAGTGGGCGCTGGGCCGCGTCGAGCTCGGTCGGCTGCAGCTCAAGCAGGGCAACCCCGACGCCGCCCTGGTGCACCTCGACATCGCGCGCACGCTGACGCCCGAGAACCCGCGCGCCCACTATCTGTTCGCGTTGGCTGCCGAAGACGCGGGCCGTCGCAACGAGGCGCGTCGGTCGCTCGAGGTCGCGCTCTCACTGCGCGACGACTACGACGACGCGCAGTCACGCCTCGGCAACCTGTTGCTGATCGACGGTGAGTTCGACCGCGCTGCCGATTTGCTCGGTCGATATGCCGCAGCGCACCCCGAGTCGAACGGCGCGCGGTTGCAGTACGCCGAGGCGCTCGAACGCGCGGGCCGCACCCGAGAAGCCGAAGCGCAGCTCCGTGCGCTTCTCGACATGCCGCAAATCAAGACGCTCGCCGGCCGTCGATTGATCGCGCTTCTCGACACGCAAGGTCGTACTTCCGACGCCGAGAAGGTGCGGCACAAGATCGACCCGCCGAAGCGCCAGTTGCGCGAGCTGAAGCCCAGCCGTCGTTGAACGAAACATCAGGTGGAAATCCGACTCATGAGAGCGTTGCTGCTGTGCGTGGCGGTGGTTGCGTCGTCGGCGTTCGCCGCCAAAGAGACGTTGCCGCCGATCGCCGAGACCATGGCCGAGCTCCGGAAGTTAGAAGCGGCCGGCTTTCACGAAGGCATCGCCTCGTTCCGCGTGAAGTACAGCGAAGAGGCCCGACAGCGGCCGGGTGACCCGATGCCGCGCGTGTTCGTCGCGTGGTGCACGCTGCCGTCCGACGATGCGTGGAATCAGCTCAAGGCGATCTCGACGATCTTCCCCGACAACCCGTGGGTTCGTTACGGCATGGGCCGCATCTATACGAACTGGCGCGGCATGGCCGACCTCGCGCGCGCCGAGTTCGACGCGGTGCTCAAGAAAGACCCGAAGTTCTACCCGGCGCTGGTGGGCCTGGGCGACGTGGCGCGGGTGAAGGAAGACTGGTCGCTTGCAGAAAAGAAGTACCGAGATGCCCTCGCCATGAACGACGACCCGTTCGCGCGCGCGGGCCTCGGGCTGGTGTTCGCCGCCCAGAAGAAGAACGACGAAGCGCTGGTGGAGCTGAAGAAGGCCATCGCGGCGCAGCCCGAGCAACCGGCGGCGGTGGCCACGCTCGTGACGTTGTCGCTCGCTGCGAAGGACCCGGGGGCCATCGCCGCAGCAGAGACGCTCGCGAACCTGCGGCCCAAAGATCGCGAAGCGCGAAAGCAGCTCGCCGACCTGCGGTTCGAAGCGGGAGACAAGGCCAACGCTGCGAAGGAATACGAGCGGCTGGTGCGGCTCGGTAGCGCGCCGGTCGAAACACAGCAGCGACTGGCGACGCTGTACCGCGAGCTGGGTGACGTCGAAGGCGAAGAGCGTGCGTTGCAGAACGTGGCGGTGCTGGACGCCACCAACGCCGAGCCTTCCCTGCGCATCGCGGAGCTGCGCTTCGCCAGGAAGGACTACGAAGGCGCCGAAGGGCACTGGCTCGAAGCGCTCGCGCGCGACCCGAAGAGCGTGCCTGCGCTCGAAGGCCTGGGCACGGCGAAGCTCGAGCAGGGCGTGCTGCACGAAGCGCTCGAGTACTTCCGTCGCGCTGGCGACGCGGCGCAGGTCGAGAAGCTCGAGGCCGACTTCAAGCTCTCGAAGAAGAAGTTCAAGGGAAGCCTGAACCACGTGTATTTCGCGACGCAGGCGTCACTCTCGAAGGCGTTTCCCACCGTCAGCGGCAAGTTCCGCGTGCGCGTGCGCCTCGACAAGAGCGGCGTGGTCAATGGCGTCGACGTGCTCGAAGACACCGTGAAAGATCCACTCGCGCTCGGTCACGTGTACTTCCAGCTGCGCGACGCCGAGTACCCGAAGCAGAAGGGCGAGCCGGTGTTCGAGTTCGAGATGGGCAGGAAAGGGAAGTGATGCGGTTCGGAATCGACGTGCAGGTCGCGCAGAAGTTCTCGGCGTTGCGGGGCAAGCGGGTGGGCCTCATCGTCAACCCCACCTCGGTCGACGCGAAGTATCGCCACCTCGTCGATCTGGTTCACGAAGCCGAAGGCGTGACGCTCGCGGCGCTCTTCGGGCCCGAGCACGGCATTCGCGGCGAAGCGCAGTACATGGTGGCCGTCGACGACGTCGCCCGTGACGCGCGCACCGGCGTTCCCGTTCATTCCCTCTACGGGCACACCTTCGAGTCGCTCACGCCGAAGCAGGAATGGCTGCGCGAGCTCGATGCGCTGGTGTTCGACATTCAAGACGTCGGCAGCCGCTACTACACGTACATCTACACGATGGCGCTGGCGATGAAGGCGGCGGCGCAGGCGAAGATTCCGTTCCACGTCTTCGATCGGCCCAACCCCATCGGCCTGTCGCTCACCGAGGGCAATCTGGTCGGCGAGACGTTTCGCAGCTTCGTGGGCCTCTATGCGCTGCCCACGCGCCACGGCATGACGGCGGGTGAGATCGCGAAGCTGCTCAACGAGCAGGAGCAGTTCGGTGCCGAACTCCACGTGACGCCGGTCGAAGGGCTCGAGCGTTCGCACGACTGGTCGCACACCGGCCGGGGGTTCATTCCTCCGTCGCCCAACATGCCGACGCCCGACACCGCGCTGGTGTACCCCGGCATGTGCCTCGGTGAGGGCACCAACGTCTCGGAGGGGCGCGGGACCACGCGGCCTTTCGAGCAGTTCGGCGCGCCGTACCTCAAGTCCTGGCAGGTGGCCGACACGCTCAACGGCCTCGAGCTGCCTGGCGTCATCTTCCGTCCGTGCTCGTTCACGCCCACGTTCGACAAGTTCAAGGGGCAGTCGTGCGAAGGCGCGTTCATTCACGTGACCGACCCCCAGACGTTCCTGCCGCTGCGCACGGGGGTGGCGGTGTTTCAGGCCTGCCGTGAGCTGGGCGGGAAGCACTTCCAGTGGCGCGCCGACGCCTACGAATTCGTCGAAGACGTGCCGGCCTTCGATCTGCTCTGTGGAACCGCGCAGGTGCGCGAGCGCATGGAGGCCAATCAGCCCCTGGACGCGCTGCTCGAAGGCTTCGATGCCGAGAGGAAGGCTTTCGAGGCGCTGCGGCAGCGGTATGCTCTGTACCGCTGAGTCATGGCGAGCATCGGCGTCTTCTCCGACAGTGACGGCGATCTCGAGGCCTTCGACACGGCGCTCAAGCTGCTTGCCTCGAAAGGGGCGCGCCGGTTCCTCTTCGCTGGCGGCCGCTTCGACGATCTCGACGAGTGGGTGAAGTGGAAGCGCGAAGAAGTGAAGGCCCAGAGCGACTACAGCTCGGGGGACTTTCTCGAAGACGTAAAGCGCTACCTCATCGGTCTCGATCAGGTCGACCGGCCGGCCGCGTTCGGCACGGCCCACGAGCAGGTTCGCGCCATCGAAGAGCTCACGCGCATGAAGGACAAGATTCTGCGCGCGCCCGAGAAGGGCTCGCTTGCCTATCAAGACACCGCGGTGCCCCGAAAAGTGCTCGAGATGCTCGGCGACTCGTTGTGCTGCCTGGTGCACGACAAGAACGACCTCGACAAGGAAGACATGATCAACGCCGTGGTGCTGGTGCACGGCAAAGACGCAGAGCCGAAGGTCGTGCAGATCGGGCCGCGTACGTTCATCACGCCGGGCCGGTTGAAGGGTGACACGCGCACCGTCGGCCTCCTCGAGACCCTCGAGCGTCAGGTCGTCTATTCGGCGTTCACGCTCGACGGCACGCCGGTCATCACACGGCAGCCGATCCAGATCGGCTCGGGCAAGACGAAGCTCTCGGTGAAATGACGTGAAGCAGATCGCGCTCCTCGGAGGCTCGTTCAACCCGCCGCACGTGGGCCACGTGATGGCCGCGCTCTACGTACGCACCACGTTGCAGGTCGACGAAGTGTGGCTCGTGCCCAGCTTTCACCACCCGTTCGGCAAGGACCTCGCGCCCTTCGAGGCGCGCGTCGAGATGTGTGAGGCCATCGCAAAGGAGATCGGCCCGTGGCTGAAGGTGAGCCGCGCCGAGAGCGAGGTGGGCGGGGAAGGGCGCACCATCGAGCTGCTCGAGTGGCTGCTACCGAAGCAGGCCGGCACGAAGTTCCGCTGGGTGATCGGCTCCGACATTCTCGCGGACCTCCCGAAGTGGAAGGCGTGGGACCGCATTCAGCAGCTGGTCGAGGTGACCGTGCTGCACCGCGCTGGCTACCCGGCGTCGAACGCGCTCGGCCCGCCGCTCGCAGAGGTGTCTTCGACGGAGATCCGCAAGCGGCTGTCGGCCGGTGAGGCCCCCTCGGAGCTGGTGCCCGCGGCCGCGTTGAAGGTGGCGCGTGAACGCGGCCTCTACGGCTTGTCGGCTCCGAGCCCACGGGCGCCACTCGCGACCGAGCCGCGCGGTGAAGACGATGAAGACACCGCGCTGTTGAAGGAACAGTTCGCCGCGGCGCGCGCGTACTTCGAGACGCTTTCGCTCGGCGCGATCACCGCGTCGTATTTCGGGGCGGGCACGGGCGGCATCGTGGCGTCGTTCTTGTTTCACCACGGCGCGGCGTCGACGTGGGTGATCACCGGGGACATCCCCACGGCGCACTTTCCCGGTGAGCGCGCGGCCGACGGCATGGCGGCGCTCGGCGTGTATTGCGAGCTGATGGACCAGTGGGCCGACGCGGTGCTGAACGGTGGCGCGAGCGACGGTGGCTTCTCGATGCGCGCCACGCCGCAGAACGCGCGCGCGTTGATCAATCGCATCGAGCTGATCCGCGAGATCGTCCTTCCCGACATGGCCTGAAAAACGCCGCACGGGCGGCGGCCTTCTGCTACTTCCGGGGCCGTGAACCGCCGCACCATCCGCGTCGTGGGAGCGATGCTCGAGCGCGAGCCGGGCCGTTACCTGATCACCCAACGTTCGAAGACCGCGTCGTTGCCGCTGCTCTGGGAGTTTCCCGGCGGGCGTTGCGACGAGAACGAAGCGTTCGTCGACGCGCTCAAGCGTGAACTGCACGAGCGGCTCGGGCTCGACGTGATCGTCGACGGCCAGGCCATGGCCACGCACCACCAGTACGACACGTACGAGGTCGATTTCCGCGTGTTCCACTGCTCGCTCGTCACCGCGAATCAGGAGCCGAGCCACGCGAAGGTCAACGACCACCGCTGGGTCGCGCTCAGCGAGATGAATCAGTTCCAGTTCCCCGCCGCCGACGCGCGCACGCTGGCGAAACTGCTCGGGCTGGAGTCGTGAGCATGCATCAGTTCCCCAAAGACATCGGGTGGATCGAGGTCATCTGCGGCTCGATGTTCTCGGGCAAGACCGAAGAGCTCATTCGCCGCATCAAGCGCGTGCTGTACGGCAAGCAGAAGGTGCAGGTCTTCAAGCCGAACATCGACAACCGCTACGACGAGCTCGCCGTCGTCAGCCACTCACAGCTGAAGATCGTCGCCACGCCGGTGCAGAGCGCCGACCAGATTCTTCACCACCTCAAGCCCGACACCGAAGTGGTCGGCATCGACGAGGTGCAGTTCCTCGGGCCTGAAGTGGTCGCGGTGTGTGAAGCGCTCGCGGCGAAGGGCCTTCGCGTGATCTGCGCCGGGCTCGATCAGGACTACCTCGGCAAGCCCTTCGAGCCCATGCCGCAGCTGCTCGCGGTCGCCGAGTACATCACCAAGGAACTGGCGATCTGCGTGGTGTGCGGCAACCCCGCCAACCGCAGCCAACGCCTGCAGAACTCGGCTGAACGTGTCGTCGTCGGTGCCGCCGGTGCCTACGAAGCTCGTTGCCGGAAGTGCCACGTCGCGCAGCCGGTCGAAGCGACGCCTCCCCAGAACCTCGAACTCTTCGCACGGTGAACCATGCGTGACTCGCTCTACGAAAACGTTCCCTATTCGCTGTCGGAGCTGAAGCACTTCTACGGCGACAACGTGCACCTCGTCGGCAGCCCGTACCTGCTGTCGCTGCTCGCCACGCTCTGCGCGAAAGACACGCAGCAGCCGCAGGTGAACACGCTGGTGCGCACGCTCTATACCGACCTCGTGACCATGGCCGTGAACCAGGAGTTCCCGCGCCGCCAGGTGACGATCCCCTCGCGCATGATTCAGTACACGCCGCGGGGCATCTACCAGGGCGAGATCCTCGACCCCGAGGTGCGCGCCATCTCGGTGAACATCGCGCGCGCCGGCACGCTCCCCAGCCAGGTCACCTACGATCTCCTGAACACGATTCTGACCCCCCGCCTCGTGCGTCAGGACCACATCATCATGAGCCGCGAGCTCGACGCGGCCGAGCACGTGGTCGGCAGCAACATCGGCGGCGCGAAGATCGGCGGTGACGTCGACAACGCGATGGTGATCTTCCCCGACCCCATGGGCGCGACCGGCGGCTCGTTGTCGACGGCGATCAACATGTACAAGCACAAGGTGCCGGGCACGATGCGCAAGATCATCTGCCTGTGCCTGATCGTCACCCCCGAGTTCGTGAAGCGGGTGACGACCGATCACCCCGACGCGGTGATCTACGCGTTGCGGTTGGACCGCGGTCTGTCGCCGCCGGAAGTGCTGAGCACGCCGCCTGGAAAACTCTGGGAGAAGGAGCGTGGCCTCGATGACCGGCAGTACATCGTGCCGGGCGGCGGCGGCATGGGCGAAGTGATGAACAACGCGTACGTCTGAAGTCGAGGAGCTCCATGGCTTTCTACGAAGACACGGTCGAAGTGATGCTCGGCGCCGAGCAGATTCAGAAGCGCATCGCCGAGTTGGGCGCGCAGATCACCGCCGATTACCGCGGCAAGGACCTCACGCTCGTCGGCATCATGAAGGGCTCGATCTTCTTCCTGACCGATCTGGCGCGACACGTCGACCTGCCGTGCACCATCGAGCTGATGGGCGTGTCGAGCTACCAGGGCGGCACCGAGACCACCGGCGAAGTGCGCGTGACCCACGACGTGACCAAGCCCATGCACGGCCGTCACGTGCTGCTCGTCGAAGACATCGTCGACACGGGGCTGACGATGAAGTTCCTGCTCGACAACATGAACGCGCGAAACCCGGCGTCGGTGAAGGTGGCCACGCTGCTCGAGAAGCCGTCGCGCGCGAAGGTGAAGGTGACCATCGACTACAAGGGCTTCGTGATCGAAGACCGCTTCGTCGTGGGTTACGGCCTCGACTACGGCGAGAAGTACCGAAACCTCCCGTTCGTCGGCGTGTTGCGCACCGACTGATTACGGCGTGACCGGCTGTTCGGGCGCAGGCGGCGGAGCCTTCTCTTCGACCTGCTTCCCGAGGAGGTTGAAGAGCTGCTGGAGCTGCGGTTCCAGCGCCTTCTGCAGCCCCGACGAGCCATCGGCCGTCATGGTCGTGGCGCGCAGCGTGGTCGACAGCAGCTTCACCTGCGGTTCGACGGCCAGCAGCATCAGCGAGGCCTGCGCGCGCGTCTTCGAGCCGGACTCAGCGGCGACCTTCAACTGCGCGAGCGCTTCTTCCAACTGGCGGCGCGCATCGTCGAGCCGCACCCGCGCGAGAAAGTAGGCCACGTCGGTCTGCATCTTCTTGAGCGTGGCGCGCTGATCGTCGGTGAGGCCGGTGAGCTTCTCGGCGCGACGCACGAAGGCCAGGCCCTTTTCGAGATCTTTCGGGTCTTCGGACGCGAGGCGCGGGCGGGCCAGCATTTCGAGCACCTGGAACATGGCGCGGTCGAGCTGATCGCGATCGTCGAACTTCTGGTTGGTGACCGTGAGCGCCACGTTGCCCTCGAGATCGATGGGCGCGTACGCGTCGGCCAGCGACGACTCGGACGGCAACCACGGCGCGGCGCCGGTCGGCATCAACTTGCCCTTCATCACCACCAGCTGGCCCGTCTGCACTTCGAGCGAGTAGGTCTTCGAGTTGACGATCGACAGCGCGTACAGCGCCGCACCGGCGCAGCCGACGATCAGCGTGAAGATCACCAGGTTGCGCAGCGCGCGGAACAGCCGTCGTCCGAAGGAGATCTCAGTGCTCATGGGTCGCACGGTAATACGCACGACCACGACATCGATTGTGTTGATTCACGACGCGATCGCCGTTGGCCCTGTCGATGACCGTCGAATCGTCCGAAGGGAAATTTGGCGAGTGATCCCCGGCGGGTACACTCCCACACCGCGTGTCTTCAACCTTCAAGAGACTGGGTCAGAGCGAGCTGCTGCCCCGGTACATCTTCGCGGAGAGTCTGGTCGCGCGGCGCCGGGTGCTGGAGATCGGCGCGGTTGCTTCGACGCTCGGGCAGTCGGCACGCTTTCTCTCGACGCGCGGCGCGCGGATCGTGGTCGCCGCCGACGCTGACCTTGCCGCCGTACAGGAAGCGCAGGCGCGCTACGCGGGCCCCAACCTCCGGTTTCGGCCGACGGTGTTCGACGACTTCGAGTCGGGCAGCTTCGATCTCGTCATCGTGTCGGATCTCGCGCCGTATGTTCGCGCGCCGGAGTTGATGAAGGAAATCGCGCGGCTCGTCGGCAAGAGCGGCTACCTCATGGGCGGTCTGCGCAACCCCGCCGGCCTGTCGTTGGCCAACGTGCTCGACCCCGAAGACAACGACGCCACGCCGACCTATGGCCAGCTGCTCGACGTGTTGTCTGCGCACTTCAAGTCGATCGACGTGGCGACGCAGTCTCCGGTGCTCGGGTACCAGCTGGCGTTCGAGCGCGGCGAAGGCCTGCAGGTCGACGGCTCGCTCGCCGGCATGAGCGAGGCCGCGTATTACGTGGTGCTCGCCGGCCACGAAGAGGTGCGCAACTTCGACCCCACGTGGGTACAGCTGCCGCCGGAGCCGCTCGCGTTCACCGGAGGGAAGCTCGAAGACGCCGCGACGCGCGCGCGCGACTGGCGCGATCGTACCGAGCGGCTCAAGGAGGTTCTTCAGAAGAAGACGGCCGAGCTGCAGGTACGCGAGACCGAACTCTCGGAGACCAGGCAGCAGCTCGAAGGCGCCAGGGAGGCCGTCAGCCGGCTGACCGCGCAGCTCGAGTCGATTCGTGAACGGCCCGACGTGGTGCGTGATCGCGAAGATCTCGCCGCCCGCATCCGGCAGATGGAGGCCGAGCTTCAGGTCGCGCGCGAGCGGGCGATCGACTCCGAAGGTCGCGTCGCCTCGGCGAGGAACGAGTTGGAAGCGCTGCAGCGTCAGCAGAAGGACGCGGCGGTCGCGGCGCTCGCAGCGCAGGAGTCCGTGCGGCTCGAACGTGCGCGGCGTGAAGAGACGGCGACGCAGCTGGAAGACAGCCGCCTGCGCCTGGCGAAGTCGTACGAGGAGCTCCGTCGCGTTCAAGACGAGGCGGCTGCGGAGCGCGTCGAACATGAGCGCACGAAGATCGCCATCGAGCGGTTGAAGGAAGCCGCGAGCAACCACGAGAGGGCGCTGACCGACGCGCGCGATCGCGAGCTGCGTCTGGCCGAAGCGCGCAGCGAGGCGCTCAAGGCCATCGAGGGGCTCGAGGCCGGCTTCGCAGAGGTCCGCCGGCAGCTCTCGGAAGCCCGTGAGAGCGTCGAACGCAAGGAAGCAGACCGCATCTCGGCGGTTCGTTCGCTCGAGGTCGAAGCGCAGACGCGCCAGGGCCTGGAGCAGGAACTCGAGCGCGCGAACTCACAGGTTCGTCAGCTCACCATCGAGCTTCAACAGCGCACCACCGAGAAGTCTGGCGCCGAGACCGAAGTGGCGGCGCAACGGGCGGCGATCGAGCGGCTCGAGGGGGAGCTCGGCGCGGTGCGCGCGTCGGAGGAGCGCTGGCGCCACTCGAGCAACGAGCACGCGGCGCGCATCACCGAGCTCACGGAAGAGCTGAGCCGCACGAACTCGTCGCTCAGTGAGGTGCAACGCGAGCTGGCGCTCGGGAACGACGCGATCACGGCGCTGAAGACCGAGCTGGAGCTCGCGAAGAATCGGGCCACCGACCTCGAAGAGCTGCTCCGTGTCTCGCGTCAGAACGCCGACCGGCTCGCCGCGGTGGTCGAGCAGGATCGCGCGCGCATCACCGAGCTCGAGGGCCGCCTGACCACCCTCGGCGCCGAGCGCGAGCAGGTCGCCGGCTTCCTCGCGAACGTCGAAGCAGAGCTGGTCGAGACGCGCCGTCAGCTCGACGAACGTGCCGCGGCTCACGCGTCGGCCAGCGCCCGTGGTGCGGAGCTGGAACAGGCGCTCGGCGTCGCGGAGTCGCGCCTCAAGGAGCTGAGCGACGACCGTGACGCGCTGTTGACCGAGCGCGACGATCTTCGCGGATCGCTGAGTGACGTCGAAAAGGTCCGCGCGGAGCAGGGCACGCGGCTGACGGCGCTGGCTGAACGTTCCGAGGCGCAGGCGACGCGCGCGTCTCAACTCGAAGGCGATCTCGCGCAGACGCGCAGTGAACTCGATCGGGTGACGCGCGACAGCAACGCGCAGGAAAAGGCGCTCAAGAGCGCGCTCGAGGAGCGTGGGCTCGAGCTGGAACTCGAGCGTGAGACGCGCAGCCAGCGTGAGCGGCAGCTCGCCGAAGTGTCGTCGGCCCGCGTCGAGCTGGAATCCGCGCTGGCGACGGAGCGAGAAGCGCGGGCGCAGCTGGCGTCGGCACGCACCACGGCCGAGAGCGATCTTGCCGTTCGCAACGCCGAGCTGACGCAGACCGCCGAACGGCTCGCCCTCGAGGCGACCACGCGTGAACGGCTCGAGACCGAGCTCGCTGCGGAACGATCGGCGCGCGCTGACGCAGCGTCGACGCGTGACGCGTTGCAGGTGCGAGCCGATGCGCTCGGCCGCGAGTTGGCCGACGAGCAGGCCACCCGTTCTTCCGTTGAAGCGTCGTTGACCGCGGTCTCGACGGCGCTCAGCGAAGCGCGTGGTGAGCGCGACGCGCTGCGCTCGAAACTCGACGAGACCTCGGCGTCGCTCGCTTCGGCCCGGCAGGACCTCGATGGCCTGCAGGCGCAGCGCGAGGCGCTGAGTGCGCAGCTGGAAGAAGCGAGCGCGCGCGGCGATTCATTGTCGGAGCGGTTCCCGGCGCTCGAAGCAGAATCGAAGCGCGTCGCGGACCGTGCTGACTCGCTCGAGAAGCGTCTCGCCGTCGTTTCCACCGAGCTCGAAGAGCGTTCGCGCGCGCTGGCCGACGCCGAAGCGCGGTTTTCCGCCGAGCGCACCCAGCACGAAAGCGACAAGGCGGCGCTCGACGAGACGTCGGGCCGCGCGGCACGCCTGGAAGCGGCGACGCGCGATCTGACGCAGCAGCTGGCTGCGACGCAGGCCACGCTCGACGAACGCACGCAGCAGGCAAGCACCCTCGAGACGCAGGTTCGTGAACTCGAAGGAACCCGCGACGAGCTGGCGCGCGTCACTTCGGAGCTTTCAGACCGCACGGCGCGCGTGGCGGGACTGGAGCAGCAGCTCACGGCGCTGCGTGACGAACTTCGTGCAGCCGAGGCGCTGCGTGACGAGCGGGCGTCCGAGATCGCACGGCTCGAACTCGCGCTGCAGGCCCGTACCGGTGCGGTCACTGACGCGACGGAACGCATCGCGCTGCTCGAAACAGAGAAGGCCACGCTGGCAGCGTCGCTTGCTTCGGCGATGAACGAGGCGGAGCATGTTCGTGCCGAGCTCGAAGAAGCGCTCCTCGCGCGGGAAGGTGAGTCGCGGCTCCGCGAGACCGCCGAAGAGTCACTGAAGTCGCTCACCGACCGCGCTGACCGACTCGCTACCGAACGTGACGAGGCGCTGTCGTCGGCCGCGTCGCTCACGCAGGCGCTCGAGACCGTTCGTGCAGAGCTCGAGGCCACGCGCGACGCCTCGCGAAAGTCGCTCGACGAGAAGCACGCCGAAGCCGAGACGAGGCTGCAGGCCCTGCGCGACGAGCAACAGAACACGCTCTCGCAGCAGGCCCGCGCGTATCAGGACAGCCTCGAGCAGCACCGCGTCGACGCCCAGAAGGCGCTGCAGCACCGCGAAGAAGAGCTCTCGCGGCAGCTGACCGGCCTCGAGGCTCGGGCGACCGAACTCGAGCGACAACGCGCGGCGTTGCAGGAGACGCTGGACCGTCAGACCTCCGAGGCCGAAGCGGCCCGCAAGGCGGCGGCTGATGCGTTCGAAGAGGTCGACAAGCAGCGCCAGGAGTTCAAGCTCGGCATGGAGCGCGCCCAGTCAGAGGCGCGTGGGCACCAGAGCGGCAAACTGTCGCTGCAGAACGAGCTGGAGACGCTGCGCCGCGAGCTCGACGAGCTCCGCACCTCGCTCGCTCAGGTCGGAGGCGAGTCGCGCGCCGCGACCGAAGCGCGTGAACAACTCGAAGGCGAGATGGACCGCCTCCGGCTGCGCGTGCCGGAGCTCGAAGGTCAGCTGCAGTCGCTGAAGGATCTGCAGCCCGAGCTCGAGCAGCTGCGCCAGCGTGTTCCGGCGATCGAGAGCGCGCTGCAGACGGCGCAGGAGCAGGTTCAGGCCGCCACGCTCGTCGAGCGCGAGCTCAAGAAGCAACTGCTCGATTTCGATGTCTCGCTCGCCCAGTCGCGCGCCCAGGCCGCCGAACTCGAAGGCGCGCAACAGAGCAGCACCACCGCGCAGGCCCAACTCGAGACCGAGGTTCGTGAGCTGCGTGAGCGGGTGAACCTGGCCGAGGCGGAGGCCACGCGGCTGCGCGAAGCCCGACTCTCCCACGACGAAGAGGCCACGGAGCTGCGCAACCGCGTCACGTTCCTCGAAGCACAGCTGGCAGAAGCGTCGCGCGAAGCGCCCACCTCCGACGAGCAGGTCGATCAACTCCGGCGCCGGTTGCCCGAGCTGGAGGCCGAGCTCGAGATCACCCGTGGCAATGCGCGCAACGAGGTCGAAGCCGCCGCGCGCGCCCGCCAGCAGGCGGAGGAGCTGCTGCTCGCCCTGCGCGTGAAGTACGGCGATCTGCAGCACACGCTCACCACGGCGAACGAAGATCTGTCGGAGGCGCGGGCAGAGACCGAGTTGCTCGACCAGGAGCGCGAGCGCCTGGCGGCCGAGGTCGAACGTCTCGAACGGGAGCTGCAGGAAGCGCGTTCGATGCCGCCCGTGGTGCCCGGAATCATCGCGCCCGAGCCGTCGCCCCCGGTGGTCGCGACGCCCAGCGGCATGGTCGTGCCGCCCCTGTCTGACAAGTCGGTGGAGGTCTTCGAACTCGACGTGCCGTCCGAAGAGGACGAAGCGGCGGAGGAGATTCTCGTGCTGGACGACGAAGAGACCGACCCCGGGAAGAAAGATCCGCGGAAGCGCTGACCTGACTGTTCGTTCCACCGGGCGGAGATCGCCTGTGTATGGTCGCGCGCGTGCGTCGGTGGACTCTCGTTGCGGTGCTGGCTGCGGTCGTCCTGGGCGTGGTGTGGCTGCTGTCGGGCGATGACGTCGAGCCGTCGGCCAACGTCGACGATGCGGTCGTCGCCGATGAACTTCCGCCGCCGCCCCCGAAGCCCGCAGAGGCGAAGGGCGCGCGCGTGTCGGGCATCGTGTTGCGGGACGGCCAACCGGTCGCCAACGCGCGCGTGTCGCTGAAGGCGTCGACGCCGCTGGTCACGCTCACGCTCGATGACGGGCGCTTTCTGTTCGACGACGTGCCGTCCGGCGCCGCGTTTCTGGCCGCGTCGAATGCTGAAGCTGCCTCCGAAGTGCTGGGGCCGTATCAGCTGACGCCCGGCGGCGCGGTGGAAGGCGTGACGTTGACGTTGTCTGCGTCGGTGAAGATCGCCGGTCGGGTGATCGATCTGCTCACCCAGAAGCCGATCGCTGGCGCGCAGATCGTCTCGCCGGTCAGCGCCGTGCGGACTGACGCAGAAGGGCGCTTCGCGTTGACGGGCGCGAAGGCTCAGACGTGGCTCGACGTGATGGCGCCCGGCTTCCTCTCGCGTACCGAGTGGGTGTCGCTCGAGCTCGCGAACTCGGGCGGGCTGCTCGAGTTGGTGTTGACGCCGTCTTCCTGGATTGAAGGCACCGTGCAGGAGTCGGGCGTCCCCGTCGCGGCAGCCACGGTGTGGGGCGAGTTCGCCGATGGAGCGCGTCACGGTGCGCGCTCGATGAACGTGTTCACCGACAAAGACGGCAAGTTCCGCCTCGAATGTGGCGCCGGCAGCTACGCGCTTTCAGCCGTCACGGTGCGCGGCATTCGCGTGAAGGGTCCGCTCGTTCGGGTCGGCGTCGGCGAGACGAAGACCGGCGTGGTGCTCGACACCGGCGACGTGTCGAGTGCGACGGGTACCGTCACGCGCGTCGGCCAGCCGGTGAGTGGCGCGCAGGTGATGGCCGTCGACGCGTTGACGGAAGACGTCGCCGGCATCGCGACGTCCGCGGCTGACGGCACGTTCCGCTTCGACGGGCTCTCGCTCGGCAAGTACGTGCTCCAGGTTCGTGCCGGCCCGCTCAACGCGAGCGCGGGGCCGTTCGAACATCGTGGCGACGGAATGCCGTGGACGGTGGCGTTGAGCGCCGGCGCTGAGCTGCGTGGTCGCGTCGAGCCGCCGTCGGGTGGCGTCGTCGTTCGTTGGCGCTCCGGCAGTTGGTCGGGGCCTTCGGCACAGACGGTGACCGACCTCGAAGGCACGTTCCGCTTCGAGGGTCTTCCTGACGAGCCGGTGACGCTCGACGCTGAAGGTCCGACCGGCGCGGCCACGGCTACGGCACGCGCTGGTGACGAGGTGGTGCTGAAGCTCAAACGCGGCACGGTGATCGTTCAGTTGCGCGACGACACGGGCAAACCCATCTCGGACGGCGTGATCGCCGCGCGCAGCATCGACACCGGCACCACGCGACGGCAGTTCGTGCTCGCACCCGATGGTGTCGCGCGGCTCGAACTCGCGTACGGGCGTTGGAGCCTCAGCCTCGAGGTCGCAGGCCGCGGACGCAGCGCGAACGTCGAGGTGGTCGTCGGCGAGGGCGGGGCGCAGGCCACGTTGATGCTCGAGTCGTCGCTCGCCGTCTCTGGCCGCGTCATCGCGAGAGGAACGTCGGCCCCGGTGAATGGCGCGCGCGTGGAGTCGTTCGCCGGGGAGCCCGGTCGTGTTTCGCGCGTCTCGGTGCTCACCGACGCGCGCGGCGAGTTCCTTCTGCCGCCGGTGCCTCGGTCCGCGAACCTCCGCGTCGCGCGCGAAGGCTTCGTCGACCAGTGGCGCCGCGCAGCCGACGGCCCGCGTTGGGACGTTTCTCTCGAGCCCATGAACCCGGGGCAGGGCCAGCGGCCCGAGTTCGAGCAGTTCGAAGGCGTCGGGATGACGCTCGACGCGCGCGAAGGCCCGGTGCGCGTGGCGCTGGTGTCCGAGGGCAGCCCGGCGGAGCGAGCCGGGGTTCAAGCGGGCGACGTGATCCTCGCGGTCGATGGTCAGAGCGTCGCTGGCCAGAACCTCAACGCGGTCGTCGCGCGTATTCGTGGCCCGGCTGGAACGCCGGTGGCGATCACGTTTCAGCGATCGGGCCGCGAGATCAACATGACGATTCGCCGCAAGCTGCTGACGCTCTAACCGGCCTTCTGCTTCTTCCGGTCGCGCCGCGACGGGCGCTCTTTCTGAACCGCCGCCGGCGCTGCGGGCAACGCGGGCATCGGCGTTCCGTCGATGGTCGGCGTCTCCGGAGGCAGCTCTTCGACCAGCGCCGGAAGGCGAATGGTGAACGTGGTGCCTTCGCCCTGGCGGCTCTGCACCGAGATGGTGCCGCCGTGGTTCTTCACGATGCGCTGACTGATGGCGAGCCCGAGCCCGGTGCCCTTCTGCTTCGTCGTGAAGAAGGGCACGAAGATGTTCAGCTGCTGATCGGCCGGAATGCCCGGCCCGTCGTCTTCGACCTGAATCTCGACCTGCTCCGGGCTGCGGAAGTCACTGAAGCGCTCGGGCCGATTCGCGCGAACGGTGATCGACCCTTCGCGGTCTCCGAGCGCCTGAACCGCGTTCTGCACGAGGTTGATGAGCACCTGCTTGAGCTGTTCGGCATCGGCGTCGACACGCGGTAGCCCCTCGGTGAGCTCTTCCTTGATGGTCACGTGCTTCGGCACGTCGTTGCCGATGAGCTTCAAGGTGCGGCTGACGACTTCACCCAGGTCGGTCGGGCCGAAGGTCTGTTTCAACGGCCGCGAGTAGTCGAGGAACGCGCTCACCACGCCGTTGAGCCGGTTCACCTCTTCGACGATCACTTCGACGAATTCGCCCTCTTCATTGGGCAGTTGGCGGGGGTCGAGGAACTGCGCCGCGCCCTTGATCGCCCCGAGCGGATTGCGGATTTCGTGCGCGAGGCCCGCAGCCATTTCACCGAGCGCGGCGAGACGATCGCGTTCGCGCATCTTGTCGTAGAGCTTCGAGTTCTCGATGACGGTGGCGACGCGGTCGGCGAGCTCGAGAATCAGCGCGATCTCGTCCGAAGCGAACGCCTCGGGCACGCGCTCGTCCCACAGGTTGAGAAAGCCGAGCACACGATCGTTACCCATCAACGGCACGGTGATGCCGGCCTTCATCTGCTGCATCGCCGTGCGCACGTCGTTCAAGCGGCGCAGCTCGTCGCGCGACTTGCGGGCTTCCAGCGTCTGCGCGCGGAGTTCGACGATGCGGCGTTCGACCGTTTCGATCAGCTGGGCACGTTCGGTGCGGCTCACCAGGGCGCGCGCCGTACCCTGGTCGATGAACAGGGCAGGGACCGGGCCGCGACTGTCGAGCAGTCGGAAGCCGGGTCGATCTTCCGCGAGCAGGTAGATCGACGCATGCGTCACGCGGCGCGTTTCATTGAGGCCGTCGAGCAGCGAGGCCGCGAGATCGGGCGCGTCGATCACGTTCGCCGTGCGACGCTGCAGCTGCCGAACGGAGTCGAGGAACTCGAAGCGTTGGCGGAAGAACAGCGCGACCACCTTCTCGTCGACCCAACGGCTCAGCGGCTCGAGGAGGATCAGCATCACGAACGCCGCCACCACCGTGTTGAAGAGGTAGAGGCTCGTGTTGCCTTCGACCCACGCGGTGAGCACCGCGAAGACGACGGCGAGGAACCCCGCCAGCACCGCCTGTGACGCGAACTTTCCGAGCAGCTCGTGAAGGTCCATCAAGCGCAGGCGGAGCAGGGTCTGCGCGAGGAAGAAGAGGTACAGCGTGGAGATCGTCGGCCCCAGCGTGGGGATGGGGATGTCGAAGCGCGCGACGAGATCGAGGCCGCTGAAGAGCACCGTCGCCGCCGCGCCGACCGCCAGGTACAGCAGTCGCGAGCGCTCGATGCGCGATTCGCTGGTGCGCATGCGCGCGAGAATCAGCGACACCGAGAACGACAGCGCGAGCAGCACCCACACCGAAACGGCGACACGTGCCCACAACGATTCGGCCAGTGGTGTGGCTCCGACCGCGACGCCGAGCAGCACGGAAAAGAACGACGCGCGACGGCCGTAGCGCGCAGCACGCGGGCTGAAGTTGAGGAACTCGAGGAAGAACGAGAGCGCCGCCACCGGGAGAATGGCGCCGGTCACGATCGACACGCCCATCATCACGCGGCCGACGATGGTGGCGTCCGAGAAGGGAAACAGGCCTTCGAGGAAGCGCGCGAGCTGAAAGACGCCGACCGAGATCGCCAGCACGCCGTACAGCGTCAGCGCACGCGCGCGTTGCGCACGGAGCAACGTCGCCACGCCGAGCGCGAGGCCGACGATGGCGGCGAACAACATGCTTTGCGTGCGAATGTCCATGCCGGCGCTCGGTAGCCTACTTGAGCGACACGCGGCATTCGCCCCCGACGTCCGGGTGATGGACGTGAAAGTTGACGATCTGGAGCAGCGTGTACGATGCGGCGGTGCGTCGTCTTCTCGCTGCTTTCCTTCTTGCTCAATCTGCGATCGCGCAGACCCCTGACGACTTCCCTGCGGAGCTCGAAGAGGAAGCAGACCCGTCGTTCATTCAGTTTCAGAACCCGGCCTTCCCCTCGCCGAAGGTCGCGGTCGTGCCGGTCGACCGTGGTCCGAAGATCGAGCGCGTAGACCTCGCTCCGTATTTCGCAGAAGGAAAGCTCGCGGAGGCGAAGGCCGCTTTCGACGCCGGCAACTTCTCGAAAGCGATCGCGCTGCTCGATGGCCAGCCCGAGCACGGGCCCATTCGGTTTCTCCGCGCGCTCGCCGCGCATCGGTCGGGTGACTGGCAGTTCTCGGCCAGGGAGTTCGAGTCGATCGCCGCTTCGTACGCGCCGCTGCGCGATCGGTGCCTGGTTCATGCCGGCTGGGGCTACGAGCAGCTCAAGGACTGGGACGGCGCGATTCGCGCGTTCAGTCAGGTGAGCGGCACTTCGCGGCTCACGCCCGATGCACGCATTGGCCTTTCGCGCGCGTACCGTTGGAAGCGCGATTGGAAGCAGTCCGAAGCCGCGCTCGCGCAGTACGTCGATCGCCTGCCGCCACCGTGGGGCCGCAACGTCGGCGCTGAGGCGTTGCTGCAGTTGGCAGATCTCGCCGCCGCGAAGAAAGACTCGAAGACCGAACAGGCGACGCTGCTCAAGCTGTGGTCGCGGCACCCGATGTCGAAGGAAGCGGCGAAGGCCGAACCGCGGCTCGGCGATCTCTCGAAGGTCCCGGTCGACGCCGCCGTCACGCGCGCCGAGGCGTTGATCGACGCCCATCGGAACCTCCAGGGCATCACCATGCTCGAGCCGCTGGTCGCAGAGCTGAAGGTGCCTGACGCCACCGCGTGCCGCGCGCACTTCGCGTTGGGGAAGGGTTACCGCAAGCAGCGTCAGCACGCGAAGGCGTTGCCCGAGCTCGCGTTGGTCAAGAAGTGCAAAGACCCCGAGCTGCGCGCACGTGCGCTCTTCACGCTCGGCTTCAGTCAGACCATCTCGGCGCAGGGGCTCGCGGCCGGAACGTACGAATCACTCGCGCGCGGTTTTCCCGAGCACGCGCTCGCTGACGACGCGCTCTTCTTCGCGGCTGACGTGCATCTTCGTCGCGGGCAGAAAGACGAAGCGATCGAGCGCTTGATCGACGTCGTCGACAAGTATCCGAACGGCGACTTCGCAGCTGACGCGCTCTTCAAGTTGTTCTGGGTCGCACGTGAAGAAGGTCGAATCGACGAGGCGCTCGAGTTCCTCACCGAGATCGAAGGCCGCTGGGCGAAGAGCGAAGACAGCTACGAGGTCGAACGTGCGCAGTACTGGCGCGCGCGTGTGTACGAGCAGCAGGAGCGCCCCGTCGACGCGGTGACGCTGTACGAGTCGATCGCCACCGAGCATCCGGCCACGTATTACGGGCTGCTCGCGCGTGAACGCGTGCTCGAGCTCGACGCGGCGAAGGGTGCTGCGTTGAACGGCGCCGTGAAAGCTGCGCTCACCGCAGACGATCCGTTCCCGATTCACGCTGGTCCGCTCGGTTCAGACCCGCAGTTTGCGAGCGCGGTCGAGCTGCTCCGCATGGGCTTCGGCGAACTGGTGCCGATGGAGATCCTCTCGATCGATAGGTCCACGCTGCCGCCCGATTCGTTGCGGCTGATGGTGTTGATGCTGTCGATGGCGCAGCAGGAACGCTCGGCGCACGGCATGGCGCGTCTGTGGCTGCGTCGCGATCTCTCGGGCCCCATCACCGCGGAGCGACGCGCCGTCTGGGAAATCGCCTACCCGAACGCCTTCCGTGATCTGGTCGTCACCCATTCGAGGTCGGCTGACGCGCTCGATCCCGATCTGCTCCAGGCGTTGATGCGCGAAGAGAGCGCGCTCGACCCGAAGGCGTTGTCGTGGGCCGGCGCGCTCGGTCTGTGTCAGCTGATGCCCGCCACCGCATCGGGCGTCGCCATGCAGCTCAATATCAAGAAGCCATCGCAGCAGCAGTTGCTCGAGCCGGAGCTCAACATTCAACTCGGCGCCCGGTACCTCTCTGATCTGGTGATTCGGCAGAAGGGCGTCAAGCCGTTCGCGCTGGCCAGCTACAACGCGGGTGAGGGGGCTGTTGCCCGGTGGCGCCGTGAAAATGGTGACTCGGATCTCGCGTCGTGGGTGGAGCTCGTGCCGCTTCAGGAGACGCGCGGCTACGTGAAGCGCGTGCTGCGCAGCTACAACACCTACAAGCTGCTCTACGCGCCGGGCGAACTGGCGAAGACCGTGGCGCCGCCGCCTGCACCACAAAAGCCCTCGAAGAGCGGATAACCGTTCAGGTTTTGAATTTCGCGTCGTCCATCGCCTCCGAAAGGAGGAGTTCCGATGGAGACGCTCGTTCTCAACGCTTCATGGCAGCCCGTCGCGCGCATCACCTGGCAGCGCGCCATCACCCTCCTGTTCCTCGGGAAGGTGGAGATCGTCGAGGAGTACGAAGACAAGACGATCCGCAGCGTGACCTTCGAAGTGAAGATGCCGTCGGTGGTGCGCTTCTTGAGAATGCTCAAGCGCCGCAAGCCGGTCGTCCGCTTCAGCCGCGAAAACGTGTTCGCGCGCGATCACGGCTCCTGTCAGTACTGCGGCAAGAAGCTCACCCGCCCCGAAGCCACGTACGATCACGTGTTGCCGCGCGCTCAGGGCGGCGGAACGCACTGGGAGAACATCGTGATCGCCTGCGTGCCCTGCAACCAGAAGAAGGGTGGCCGCACGCCCGACCAGGCCAGGATGAAGCTCAAGACCGTTCCGGTGAAGCCGACGAAGTTGCCGGAAGGTGTGCGCCTCACCTTCGCCTTCCAGAAGGGGATGCCTGTCAGCTGGCAGAACTGGCTGAGAGACCTCACCTACTGGCACGGCAGCCTCGAGGAAGATTGATCGGTTTGGGGTTGTTCAGGCCACAAAGGGAATCGAGACGGAAAGAGCGGCGCCCTGGTGGTGCGCTCGACGCTGGTCCACGCAACACAGGACCCTGGCGTCCCTGATCGCCCGAGAGGCCGGGACACTTCGAACCACATGCCCCTCCTCGCCCTTGCGGCGGGGAGGGCTTTTTCGTTTCCACGTCTTCCGGGGCTACAATTGTTCAGTCCCATGGATGACGCGACACGCATGGAGCGGCTCCGCTCCCTCCCGTCGATCGATGAGCTTCTGAGCCGTTCTTCTCTCGCGCCGATGCTCGCCGCGCATTCACGCCCGCTCGTGGTCGCAGCGCTGCGAGAGGCCGTCGCTGCGGTTCGTGCGCGGGTGCTGGCCGGAGAAGACGTGCGCTTCGCCGACGCGTACGTTCACGAAGCGCTGAAGGTGCGTGCTGCGCCGAAGCTGCGGCCGGTGATCAACGCGACGGGCGTGGTGCTGCACACCAATCTTGGTCGCGCGCCGTTGGCCCGCGCGGCGGTCGAGCGCATCACGCAGCTCGCGCCGGGGTACTGCAACCTCGAGCTCGATCTCGAAGAGGGTGAACGCGGGAGTCGCTACGCCCCGGTGGTCGACCTGCTGTGTTCGTTGACCGGCGCCGAAGACGCCATGGTCGTGAACAACTGCGCAGCCGCGGTGCTGCTGACCTTCAGCGCCTTCGCCCAGGGTCGCGAGGCGATCGTCTCGCGTGGTGAGCAGGTGGAGATCGGTGGCGGCTTCCGCATGCCCGATGTGATGCGTCAGTCGGGTGCGACGATGATCGAGGTCGGAACCACCAATCGCACGCGCCTCGACGACTACGCGCGTGAGCTCAACGAGCGCACCGGCTTGCTGGTGAAGGTGCACCGCTCGAACTTCGCGGTCGTTGGTTTCACCGAAGAGGTGACGACGAAGGAACTGGCGATGCTCGCCCGTGAACGTGGTGTGCCGCTCTTCGAAGATCTCGGCAGCGGCTCGTTGAGGTCGCTCCATGCCGAAGGTCTGTCGAGCGAGCCCACTGTGGCGTCGGTGGTCGCAGCCGGCGCCGACGTGGTGGCTTTCAGCGGTGACAAGCTGCTCGGTGGTCCGCAGGCGGGCATCCTCGTTGGCCGTCGCGACGCGCTGGCGAAGTTGAAGAAGCACCCGCTCAATCGCGCGCTGCGGATCGACAAACTCACCATCGCCGCGTTGGAGGCGACCCTCGAGTTGTATCGCGATGGGCGCGAAGACCAGGACGTGCCCGCGCGCGCGATGTTGTCGGTGCCGCTGGAGGTCTTGAAGACTCGCGCCGAGAAATTGTCTTCGTTGCTCGGCGCGATTCCCCACCGCGTGGTCGAAACCGAAGGCCGCGTGGGCGGCGGTTCAATGCCGCTGGCCAACCTCCGTTCGTTTGCCGTGGCGGTGATGAATCTCCCCGCGGTGCAGTTGCAGGAGCAGCTCCGGGCCGGAGCTCCACCGATCGTCGCGCGCATCGTCGACGACGAGGTGTGGCTCGACGTGCGGTGTCTGTCCGACACCGAGGTGGAGGGCGTCGCCAGGGCCGTCGCGAACTTGAACCGCTGAAGGAGGCTTCGTCGATGTTGAACAGCGCCGTGCTCGTACTGAACCGGAACTACCAGCCGGTTCACGTCACCAACGTCAAACGTGCGTTCTCGCTGCTGTACCAGGGCGTCGCGCGGGCCATCGACGAGCAGTATCGCCTCTACGACTTCGCCGACTGGGCCTCACTCTCGGCGGCCGTCGACGAAGAGGCGCTCCACACGCCCAACCGCGTCATCCGCGTTCCGCGCGTGGTGGTGTTGAGCGTGTTCGAGAAACTGCCAAAGGTGCGCGTGCGGTTCTCGCGCCTCAACATCTACGCGCGCGACGACAACACCTGCCAGTACTGCGGCCGCAACCGGAAGCGCGTCGATCTCAACCTCGATCACGTGATTCCGCGCAGCCAGGGTGGCAAGACGTGTTGGGAAAACGTGGTGTGTTCGTGCATCGAGTGCAATTGCCGCAAGGGCGGTCGAACGCCGGCGCAGGCGGGCATGAAGCTGCTGCGAGAGCCGTTCCGCCCCAGGTGGACACCCATTTTCAGAGGCGCGCCCATGAAAGGTGCCCACCGCGCGTGGTTACCGTTTCTCAACCTCGCCGAAGCCGCGTATTGGAACGTGGAACTCAAGGAAGAATGAACAGAAGCCATGGCCAACACTCCGGGGGAAGCTGAAGTCATCGAATTGCCGGTGCCACGTGCGCCGGCGGCGAAGAAAGCGCGCGCTCGTCGCGTGATCGCCATCGGCGGAGGGAAGGGCGGCATCGGCAAGTCGCTGCTCTCCGCGAACCTCGGAATTGCGCTCTCGAAGCGCGGCGCGAAGGTGGTGCTCGCTGATCTCGATCTCGGTGGCGCGAACCTGCACACCTGCCTCGGTGTTCCGCAGCCGAAGGTCTCGCTGAGCGACTTCGTGGAGCGGCGCGTGAACACGCTCGACGAAGTGCTCGTGCCGACGCCGCACGAAAACCTGAAGTTGCTCTCGGGCGCGATGGACGGGCTCGACGCGGCGAACCCCAAGCACTCGCAAAAGACGAAGTTGCTGCGAAACCTGCGCAACCTCGACGTCGACTACGTGCTGCTCGACCTCGGCGCGGGTACCACGTTCAACGTGCTCGACTTCTTCCTCGTGGCCGACACCGGCGTGGTGGTGATGCTCCCGGAGCCCACCTCGATCGAGAACGCGTACCGCTTCATCAAGGCTGCTTTCTTTCGCCGCTTGCAGGCGCTGGCGCCCGAAGATGATTTCGCGACGCTCGTCGGTCAGGCGTTGGCTCCTCGTGAAGGTCAGCTGGCGCGCACGCCGTGGGACGTGGTGGCCTCGCTTCGACAGACCGACGCCGCGAAGGCCACGCGTCTCGAGCAGGCGCTCGGCGGGTTCCGCCCGCTGGTCATCGTGAACCAGGCCCGCACGCGCGGTGATTTCGACGTGGGGCCCACGGTGGCGTCGGCGTGGAAGAAGTTCTTCGGGCTCGAGCTCGGCTACCTCGGTGCGGTCGCGCATGACGACGCCGTGTGGCAGGCCGTGCGGGCGCGTCGATCACTCCTCGACTCCTTCCCCGAGAGCGCGGCCGCCAGTGGCGTGTTGCGCGTCGCGGAAAACCTGATTGCATTGGAACGGTGAAGTCGTTTCAGACGCAGACGCACTACGAGGTGCTCGAGATCTCGGTTGGCGCCACGGCCGCCGACGTGAAGAGCGCGTATGAGCGTCTTTCGAACCTCTATTCGGACGAGCAGGTCGTGCTCTACGGCCTCATCGACCCCGCGCTCGCGGCGTCGCTTCGAGCCCGGTTGAAAGAAGCGCACGACGTGCTCAGCGATGACGCGCGCCGTGACGCCTACGACGTGAAGATCGGTCTTCCGCCGCGCGCGCCGATCGCCAGGCCCAGACCCAGACCGCCGCCGTCTGCGCCGCGGGCCGAAGCGCCGAACTGGGGCAGCTACACCTTCGTGGCGCCGGTCGCGCAGGCTCCGCAAGCGGCCCCGAACAGTTACACGTACGTGGTCGCCACGCCGTCGTTCGCGGTGCCGACCGCGCCGATGCCTCCACCCCGCGCGACGCTGGCGCCAGCACCGCCGCCTCAAGCGCCGCCAGCGCCCACGCCGCCACCTGCGCCGAAGCGTCTGGGGCTGCGCATGTTGCCGCCAAACGAGCCGGCGCAAGAAGTGGTCGTCGAGAAGGCATCTGAGCCGGTCATCGACGCCGCGGCGCCGGTCGAAGTGGCTCGTCACCCGGAGCCTGTGGTGGAGGCCGCGCCGGAAGCGCCGAGTGTGGACGCAGCGCCCACCTTTGTTCCGGTCTCCGACGATGACGCGATCGTGGTGTCGAAGCCCGCGGTCACGCGTGAGTTCCGCGTCGAGCAGCGGCCCAAGCCCTACGAGATTCCCGAAGGCGTGGAGATCAATGGCGATTTGCTGCGTCAGGTGCGCCTCGCCCGGGGCCTGACGCTCGCTCAACTGGCCGAGCGCACGCGCATCAGCACCAAGCACCTCGAGAACGTCGAAGGCGATCGCTACGAGCAGCTTCCGGTCGGGGTGTATCTGCGCGGCATTCTCATGAACCTGGCCCGAGAGTTGGGGCTCGATGGCCTGCGCGTCTCGAAGAGCTATCTGACCTTCGTGGATGCGGGCCGGTCTAAAGGTTGACCCCTCCAACTCACGGCACTACGAAATCGATCCGATGACTGACGAAGAGAAGACGAAGGCGATGCGGTTGGCGCGTGCGATTGCTTCCGACATCTCGCTCTACAACGAGCAGAAGATCGTCCGCGGTATCGAGCAGGACAATCTCTTCGAGACGCTCAAGGACGAGATCGAAGAAGGGCGCGAGCTCTTCAAGAGCCGCGTCAGCAAAGACATCTACACGCGCACGAACTTCTTCGACCGCGCGATCGTCGACGTGATCATCAAGCCCAAGGGTCACGTGAAGTCGAAGATCTGGTGAGTGTCGTCGTCGTCGTGACCGCGGCCGAGGCTGACGCCGGGCTGCGGGTCGATTCCTTCCTCGCGCGTGAACGGCCCGAGCTGAGTCGCGCGCGGCTGCAGGCGTTGATCGAGGCCGGGCATGTGACGCTCGGCGGTGCGGCGCTCAAACCGTCTCTGCGCATCAAGGGTGGGGAGCGCTTCGAGCTCGTGGTGCCCGATGCCGTCGAGGCGACACCGCAGGCCGAAGACCTGCCCATCACCGTCGTGCACCAGGACCGCGATCTGCTGGTGGTCGACAAGGCCGCGGGCATGGTCGTGCACCCCGGCGCCGGCCATGCGAGCGGCACGCTGGTCAATGCGCTGCTGCACCATGTGAAAGATCTCGGCGGCGTCGGCGGCGAGCTTCGACCCGGCATCGTGCATCGGCTCGACAAGGACACCTCGGGCCTGCTGGTGATCGCCAAGAACGACGTCGCGCTGCGTGCGCTGCAAGAGGCCTTCAAGTCGCGCGCGGTAAAGAAGACGTACCTCGCGCTGGTGCAGGGCCAGCCGCCTGACGCCGGCACGTTCGACACGCTGCATGGCCGTCACCCCACACAGCGCATGAAGTTCACCGGCAAGGTGAAGAGCGGGAAGCGCGCGGTCACCCACTTCATGACGGTCAAACGCTTCTCCACGGCCGCTTGCGTCGAAGTGAACCTCGAGACGGGTCGCACGCATCAGATTCGCGTGCACTTCGCAGAAGCTGGCTTTCCACTGATCTCCGACGCGCTCTACGGCACGAAGGCTGCGCAGCGGCCCGACGTGATCGCAAGGCAGGCGCTTCACGCGTGGAAGCTCGAGTTCGAACACCCGCGCACCGCCAGGACGTTGCAGTTCACCGCACCGTTGCCGCGCGACTGGCGTGATGCCGAACGTCGACTTTCGGCGCGCTGATCGCGCGAAAACATTTCACTTGTTTGCGCTCACCCGTGTCCGTAACTCCCGCGTTGCACTTTCAAGGGAGGGACACACATGAAGTTCTTCACGAAGTTCGCGCTCATCGCAGCGCTCGCAGTTTCGTCGGTGGCGTTTGCGCAGGAAGAGGGCGTGGCGGATACGGGCGGCGGCGGGGTCCGCGCTCCCGGTGCGCTCCTCGACGCGAGCGAGAAGACCGAGCGGCCCATGCTGCTCTCGATTCACGGCTACCTGCCGTACCACGCGTTCGGCTTTGGCTACTTCCCGATCGGTGGTGGCGCCTCGTTCTACATTCCGCTCGTCAAGAACGGCTTCATCCCGAAGCTGAACGACGAGTTCGGTATCGACTTCGGCGTCGACGCCATCGCGCGTGTCGGCTCGGCGTACCCGTTCTCGCTACACATTCCGGTCGGCGTGCAGTGGAAGTTCCACATTCTGAGCAACCTCGAGGTGTACGCGAAGCTCGGTCTCCAGGCCGACATCTGGTTCGGGTTCCCCGGCGCGTACCTGCCGGTGTGGCCCGTCGGCATGGTGGGCGCGCACTACTTCTTCTCGAAGGGCTTCGGCTTGAAGCTCGAGGCCGGTTCGACCGGCGTGCGCTTCGGCGTGGTGCTGGCGTTCTGAGTCGTCGCTGAGCAGTACGGCCGTCGCGCTCAGAGCATTCCGATCGCGACGGTCTGCTGACGCTTGGTCAGCACCTTGATGGGCTGAATCGCCATCACGCGCATGAAGACCTTGAGCAACTCCGGGTCGAACTTGTTGCGCATCTCCGTCCACATCAGCATCAGCGCGACTTCAGGGCCGTAGGCATCACGAAACGGTCGCTTCGAGGTGAGCGCGTCGTACGTGGCGGCAATCGAGATCACCTTCGCGTAGAGGCCGAGGTTGGCCTTCGGAATGATCATCTGAATGTTGCCCTGGCCGTCACGCACCGCCGTGCCGAAGTCGACCTTGTGTTCGAAGGTCGTCACCAGGCGCAGCAGGGTGGCGCGGTTGATCTGTCGCTCCTGCAGGATGTTGCGGATGGAGATCAGCGGGGCACGGTTGATGGTGTTTCGTTCTTCGAGCGTCAATGCGCCCCGCTTGTTGAGCAGCTCGTCGGGCACGGTGCCCATGCCGGCATCGTGGAAGAGCGCGATGTAGCCCAGGTCGCGCAGCTGTGGCTTGGTCAGCCCGAGCTCGGCGCCGTACACGATCGACATCAGGGCGGTGTTGACCGAGTGGTACGCGAGATATTCCGAGTCGTTTCGCGTGGTGGTCAGACCCAGGAAATGCGTGCGGTGATCCATCGAGATGTCGACGAGGTCCTGAATCACGCGCAGCACCTTGGTGGTGTTGAGCGGCTTGTCCTTGCGGAGTGACTCGAAGTACTTGCGCACGAAGAAGACCGCGCGGCCGTAACAGGTGAGCGCGTACTTCTTGCGGTCGAGCTTGGCTTCGCTCTCGTCTTTTTCGTTCTCGAGCTTGTCCTTGAGCTTCGACCACTTGGCCAGGCGCATCGAGATCAGCTTCTTGCCGCTGATGCCGTCTTCGTCGGCGCTGTCCGACTGCTCCTTGCTGAAGATCCAGATGAAGTTCTTGAGCTCGGGGACCGACACGGAGCGCATCATGGTGATGCCGCCCACGTCTTTGCTGCGCATCTCGTCGAGCAGCGTGCGCACGTTCTCGAGCGCGCTCATGTCGACCTTCACCAGCATGCCGTTCAGATAGAACGACTGCTTCACGCCCATCAGCTCGAGCTTGCCGTCCTTCTGAATGACCTGATTCATCGTCTCCTGAAGCTGCGCGAGCGGCTTCTCGAAGACGTGGTTCTCGGGGTCGTACATCTTCACCGAGCGAATCAGCATGTAGAGCGCCGAGATGAGCGTGCGGCCGGCGGTCTGCAACTTCTCGTTGTGTTCGCGTGCGTACGTGTCTGGCGAGACATCGTCGGCGTCGGCGACCTTGGTGACTGAAAGTTCGGCCATGGCTAGTTCCCCGCCTCGTTGCCGAAGAGCGCCTTCTTCACGCGCGCCAGGTGCAGCCTGGCGACGTTGGTGACTTCCGGCGGCTGCGACTTGTCGTCGACGATCTCCTGCAGCAGCTTGGCGGTCTGAATGGTCGCTGCGCCCGAGAGGCCGGCGATGGCGAGCGTCTTGTCGGCGAGCAGCTTCTGTTTGTTGAACAGACCGCTCTTCTGGCTGAGCACCTGCTGGAAGAACTGAATGGCGCCGGGCATGCCGGTGGAACCCAGCGCCGCGTAGAAGCCTTCCTTCTCTTCCGGCTTCTTGTCTTCGAACGACTTCTCTTTCACCAGCCGCAGCAGATCGAGGTACGCCTTTTCGCGATCGAACTCGGGCAGCACGCGCGCGGCCTGCAACCGCACCTGCTGGGTGTCGTCTTCCATCAGCGCCGAGATGAGCTTGCGCGCTTCACCGGTGCGGCCACGCGCGATGATCGACATCACCTCGAGCTTCAACGCGAGGTTCTTCGTCTTGAGAATGGTGCCGAAGAACTTGAGCTTGTCGGGGTGGTTCGAGCGATCGAGCACGTAGACCATGTCGCGCTGCATCTGCGGCTTGTCGGTGTTGCGGAGCTTGTCGACGAAGATGTCGGGGTTCTGCTTCGCGAAGCTGACCAGCACGTCGTTGAGCAGCGTGCGGTTCTCGGGCAGCTGAACGACCTCGAGCGTGTTCAGCAGGGCAGGCACCGCGTCTGCGCTCACGTTGGTCAGGTACTTCACGACCTCTGGCGGGTTCTTGAGCCGCGCGTACTTGATGATCTCGCCGATGCGGTTGAGGCGCTGCTCTTCACCCATGCGCGCGAGGAACCCGCGCAGCAGCTCGCCGATGGAGCTGTCGGTGCCCGCGCGCTGCTCCATGGCGCGGAGCTTGAGGACGACCTGGTTGATGATCGCGAAGTCTTCCTGCAGCAGCATGGCGTCGAGCAGCTGGCTGAACATTTCGCCGAGCAGCGCAGCGTCGGTCACGCCGTTTTCCACCACCTGAAACACGGCGCTGATGAGCTTGGGGAAGAGCCGCTGGTTCTCTTCTTCGTGCACCTCGCGCTGCAGGTTGGCCTTGAGCTCGGGCGTGGCGGTGACGCCGGTGATCACCACGCCGCGCATCTGATCGATGTTGTCCATCTGCATCTCGAGGTCCTGCTCCGAGAGGCGCGCGAAGCGGATGTAGTCGTCGCTGTTGGTGCGCAGGCGGCGCTGGAGATAGTCGACGACCTTGTCGACTTCGACCTGCACCTCTTCTTCGGACATCTCGTCGACCTTGAAGCCTTCGACCATGATGTATTCGAAGTTCGGCATCTGCGCGCGCCACAGCTGCGCGTTGATGTCGTCGGCACCGCGATCAGGGTCGGACAGGGCGATGGTGGTGAAGGTGGTCAGCTCTTCCAACGTGAACCCATCGCGGAAGATGATCTGTCGAATGCCGTCCTTGAAGAACTTGTACGGCATCGGGTTCTCTTCGGTGAACAGGTCCTGCTTGGCGATGGTGAAGTTGGTGATCTCCACGCGCAGGTTCAGCTGTTGATACTGCGCGGTGTACGCCTTGAGCGCTTCCCAGGCCTTGGTGAGGTACTCGCCGTATTTCGACTCGTTGTGGCGGTACATCGAGATCATCTTGAGGCCCTTGAGCAGGTGGTAGGCGACCTGACGGCCGGCCTCGACCTGCTTGCGGACGTTAGGGTCCGCCATGGGATCGGCGGGCTGACCTGTGACGGCTGAGTTCGAAGACGCGACGGGGCGATTCGGCATCGGCATCGCCGCGCAGTGTAGCGCTGGCGTCAGCGAATGGCGTCGCGCAAGCGGCGGGTGAGCACCTTGACGATGCCCTGAGCGATCTCCGGCTTCTCGCTCATGATCTCCTGGAAGTCTTCCCGGGTGATCTTGAGGAGGTTGGTGTCGTCCACCGCGGTCACCGTCGCCGAACGGGGAGAGGCGTCGAGAATCGCCATCTCACCGAAACACTCGCGCTCACCGAGCTCGGCGATCACGCGGTCGGCGCGGTGCACACGCACCTTACCGTCGACCACCAGGTAGAGGGCGTCGCCCGATTCGCCCTCAGCGAAGATCTCGTCCTGCTGATCACGACGCTCTTCGGTCGAGATGAGCGCGATGGCAGCCAGATCTTCTCCGGGAATCTGGGAGAAGAGATCGATCGACTTGAGGAAGAGGACCTTCTCGACCGTGGAGAGCATTCGGGCTGCAGCATCGTAACCGCGGGCCCCCAGAAGCGGGTGGGTTATCCGTGGGTCGCGGCCGCACTTCGCAGCGCGGCAGCTTGTTTCCGAACCAGGGGCGCGTCGTCCTTCAGGCGCTCTTCGAGCAGCGGGGCCGCGCGGGCGGGCGCCTTCCGGTTGATCGAAACGAGCGCGATCTCGCGAACCACGGGGTTGCCGTCGCTCAGTGAAGAGATGAGCAGATCGTCGCGCAGCGTTGCTTCGGGCGCGGCCTCCGACAGGCACCACGTCGCGCAGGCGCGAACCCAGGCGGCCTCGTCCTTCGTCAGCTCCGAGAGCATCACCTCGGCGGTGGCGGTCGGCACCGGGTAGAGCTCGGCGACGGCCTTGAGGCGCTCGGGGCGCGGCAGCTCTTCGACCAGCGGCAGGAACTTCGCCTTGAGCGTGCGCTCGAGCAGGTTGTCGAGCAGCTCGACGGCGTTGCCGCGGCGACGGCTGGCGTCGGCGGCGGTGGCGTCCTGAATGCCGGCGCTGATCTGCTCCATGTCGGCGTCGGGGTAGAGCACGGCCAACAGCAGGAACACGCGCCCTTCGACCTGCTTGACCTTCTCGAGCAACGCGGAGGCGAGCAGGGCACGGGCCGCTTCGAGCCCATCTCGCGGCGTATTGGGCCCGGGCAACGCGTCGAGCTGCAGCAGCTCGAGCTGGTGGAGCGCCCGCCACGCACGATCGAGCTCGCGATCGACGGCGCGCTTCACGGGGGTCAGATCCTTGAGCAGCAAGCGCTTGCCCTTCACGGCGCGCGCGAGCGATCGGTACATCACGCCGCGCAGCTCTTCGTCGGCCTCGTCGAGATGACGGGCGATGATCTCGAGCGCTTCGCTGGTGCCCAGCTTGCCCAGCACGCGGGCGATGGCGCGGCGAATGTGGCCGTCTTCGAGCTGGTTCGAGAGCACCTTGGCGAGCGTGGCGAGGATCGACGAGCCGTAGGCCGTCAGCGCCTGCGTCGCCTCGCGCAACGTCTCGCGAGACTGCGTGCGGTAGATGAGCGGAATGACGAACTCCGGGCTCTTGAGCATGCCCGCCGCCGTCACCGCCTCGCGGCGCACCCGAAGGTCGGGGTCGTTCATCAGCTGCAGCACCGGCTGGTAGAAGTTCTTCACGCCGATGGCGCCCAGCACCTTGGCGGCGTGTTGCCGCATCACCGGGTCTGCGTTGTCGATGAGCGCCTTGAGCGCCTCGGCCGCCACCAGCACGCCGTCGAGCCCGCCGAAGCGGATCATGCCGGTGACGGCCGCGCTGCGAATGCGGGGGTCGGGGTCGGCGAGGAAGGGGCGAACGCTGCGCACGGCCTTGTCGCGGCCCATGGCACAGAACGCGTCGATCGCCGCGGCGCGCACCGCGGGGTCTTGATCTTCGAAGCGACGGAACACCGAGTTGGCAAAGCGCATCGTCTGCCGGTGCGCGTAGTACTCGAGCGCCTTCACCCGAACCGCCGACGAGCGGTGATCGAGCAGCGCTTCGACCCTCGCGTCCAGCTCGAGCTTCTCGAGGTGGGGCAGCAGCGAGACGGCGTTGAGCACCTCGAGCTCGTCGTCGCTGGCCAGCGCACGTTCGAGCACCTTGTTGGTGTTGCCGTCGATGACCTGATGCCGCGCCGATTCGATGTCGAGGCGCCGCTGCTTGAGGTTGTCCTGCAGCGACTTGATGTACTTCGAGCGCATGCCGAGCACGACCGCCACCCACGCCAGCGCCAACAGCAACGAGAAGCCCGCGAGCTTGTAGGGATCTCCGCCCAGAAATGCCCGGTAGCCGGCGAGCGAGAGGCCGGCGAGGCCGATGGCGACCGGCTTCACCACGCCGTCGATGAACGCCTTGGCCGACACGCGAACCTGCGCTGGCACCGGCAGGTAGAGAATCTGCGTGGTCGCGTCGTTCACCGAATAGCGGAAGAGCGTGTCGGCGCCCTTGGCCATCGAAGCGGCCCAGAGCGTCGGGAAGATCAGCAGCGCAGCGTCACCGAGCGCCAGCGACACGGGCAGCACCGCCAGTGAACCGATCACGCCAGCGCGGTTGAGCAGCCGGCTGGTACCAAACAGCTGCAGCCCCAGCGCGAGCCCGCCGACGACGGCGCTGAAATAGCCGAAGTACGCGGCGAGCTCGTCGCCCTTCATCTTGTCGGCGGCGACGACCTTGAACTGGAAGTCGATGAGCGTGGTGGTGAAGAAGGTGACCGCCGACAGAACCGCGACCGTTCGCAGATGCGAATCGTTGAGCACCTTGCTGGCGCCGCCGGTGCGCCTGGTGGCTGACGTCTTTCCGGTCGCGGCGCGGGCAAACAGCCGCTGACGCCCCAGCCGCCCACCGGCGTAGCTCGCAGCCCCGGCCACGAAGAGCAGCACCGAGCACATCAACAACAGCGACGCGGTACCGAACTGCCGGGCGACCTGCGCGCCGAGCAGACCGATGAGGATGTTGGCGAAGGTGCCACCGGCGCCGATGAAGCCGTAGAGCCGCTTGGCTTCGCGTGCGTTGAACAGCTCGTTCGCGAGCGTCCAGAACTGCACGAGGATGAGCGCGCCCATCACTTCGACGTAGACGTAGATGACGCTGTAGATGCCCGGCGGCTGATACTTCTCGACGACCCACAGAAGAATGAAGAGGCCGCCGAAGAGCGCCGCTGACCCGAGCGCCATGAGGTCGCGGCGGAGCCGATTGGCGAACTTCGCGTACAGCAGACCGCTGGCCGTCACGAAGATGGCGCTGAGCACGTACATCCACGCGAGCTGGCTGCGATCGCCGTGCGCGAGGAAGAGCGCGTCACGCACGGTTCGCCCGGTGAGGAAGGCTCCGACGGCGAAGAGGCTGTGGAAGAAGAGCGTGAAGGTGAGTTGCCGTTCACCGCGCCGGGCCGGCAGCACCATCTCGAGAATGCGCAGCAGCACGCCGCGAGGCTAGCGCAGCGCTTCGAGGAGGGAGCGCCGTTCTTTCGAGCTCAACGGACGACCCCCGAAGCGCGCTTCGAGGTAGCGGCGCGTGGCGGTTCCCACGGGGGCTGCCAGCGGGTGGTGTTCGGCCAGCAGCCTGCGGCTCAACGACTCGAGGTCTTCGCCGCGCGCGCGCAACTTCATGGCGTCGAGGCGGCGCTCGAGTTCGTTGAGAAAGCCGCTCGCCGGGTGTGCCTCGTCGACGCGGGTGAGACGTCGCCACAGCACCCACACCAGCGCTGCGGCGGCGACGGCGGCGAAGATGGCGCGGGTGGGCGTCTTCGAGCTGCGGCGCGCGGCCGGAGCGTCGTCTTCTTCGTTGCGGCTGCCGGAGGGCGGGCGAATGAGGCCGCGCACGAACTGCCATTGATCGATGATCGAGTAGTCGACGACGCGAGAACGCCAGAGCTCCTCGATGCGCTCCACCGCGTCGATCACGCGCGCGAGCAACGGCGTGGGGCGCGAGCCGCGGCCGTCGTCAGGCGTGGCGTCGAAGGTCTGCCACCCGGAACCCGGAATGTAGGCCTCGACCCAGGCATGCGCGTCGCCGGCGCGCACCACGTAGCGTTCGCCGACCAGCTCGCCACCGAAGAAGCCGCCCACCACGCGCGACGGAATGCCGCGGGTGCGCAGCAATACCGCCAGCGCCGTCGCGAAGTGCTCGCAGTGACCGGCCTTCCGAACGAACAGGAAGTTCGCGAGGGGATCTTCGGCATCGGCGAGCTCGAGTGAGTATTCGAGGTTGGTGCGCAGCCACCGTTCGAGCCGCGTGGCCGTGCGTTGGGCGTCGGTCTCGTCACCCACGATCTGCTGCGCGAGCTGCGCGACGCGCGCGTCGATGGTGTCGGGCAGCGTCTTGAGCTTCTCGAGGCGCTCGGTGGTCTCATCTTCGCCGGGGAAGCTCTCCTTGCTCTGCACCGTGTACGCGTACGAGTTCGCGTCGGTGGCGAAGCGAACTTCTTCGTACGAGCTCTCGATCAACATCGCCGGGGTGGGCGTACCTCCGGTGTTGGCCGTCGCCGGTCCGAAGTACACGGGCTGCGAAAGGCCCACGAGCGTTCGCGAGCCGTAGGCCGGCAGCAACTCGATGCGTTGCACCAGCGCGTTGCGCACGTCACCGATGAGCACGCGCGGCGCCGGCGCGCTGGCGGTGCCGGTGCCACTCCATTCACGGCCGTCGAAGGCGTCGAAGTGACGGCCGACCCAATAGCGATCGAGGCGCGTGGCCCGCGGCATCGGTTCGAGCTTCGCGCGCAGAACGATGCGGGCGCTGGTCTTGATGTCGCCGCCACCGCCGAGCCTCACGCGATCGGTCATGCCCGTGGTGCCGCCCAGCAGACCCGCGCCCTGCGGCCGGCTGGCGACGTTCCACGACAATCGCGGGAAGAGGATGAAGAAGGCCACGCCGCCGAGCAGCGCGATCACCACCCCGATGCTGACCTGACCGAGCACCGGCGCGAGCGGCAGTTGCTCGTCGCGTTCCACCGGCCCTTCGATGACCGAGAGCCCGAGCGCGAGGCAGGCGAACGTGCCGAACGCCAGCAGGCAGAGCGCGTACCAGACGTCACCGGAGAGCGCCGCGGCGCCGGCCATCAACAGCAGGGACGCCAGCAAGACCTGTTGATCGGTCGTCACCGTGGGGTCCGACAACATGCGATGCGCGGTGACCAGCGTGGCGAACGACACGGCGGCCACGACGAGGTCGAGCGCGCCGCGGAACACGAGCCCGAAGAGCACCGTCGCCGCCGCGAGCAGCACGATCACCGACCACACCGTCTGCCCCGAGAACGGCCGCTTGCCCGCCCAGCTGACGAAGAACGCGAGCGCGAAGAGTCCGATCACGAACAGCGGAATCGAGCCCGACAGCGCCACGGCCGCGAAGGCGGAGAGCGCCGCGAGATCGCGCAGCCGAAGCCGCAGCTTTCGCCGCTGTGCGAGCATCATGGCGATCGCTCCTGGAACCCGAGCATCGCCAGCGCCGACAGAATGCGCTTCTCGTGCCCGGGGCCCGAGCCGGGCCGGAGCTTGCGCCCGCCGGCGTCGAGGCCCACGTCGT
This sequence comes from Archangium gephyra, assembly GCA_003243425.1. Taxonomy (GTDB): domain Bacteria; phylum Myxococcota; class Myxococcia; order Myxococcales; family Myxococcaceae; genus Archangium_A; species Archangium_A gephyra_A. Next base: position 138,995 of record QFQP01000004.1, read on the forward strand.
TGCCTTCATTCAACAGCCGATTGGTCAACGCCGCGGTCTCTTCACACGCGCGTTCCAGCGCTTCACCCGGCGTCACGTCGGGGATCTTGAGGGTGTATTGCTGGCGATCTTCACGCTCGCGTTCGACCTTGAGCAGCCGGCCCACCGCGGCGCTCTTCTTCCAATGCACCCGGCGCGCGTCTTCGAGGTCGCCGATCTCACGGAGCCCCTGCACGTCTCCAGCGCCGTCACGATGGTGCTGGTTGCCGTGCTCACCCTGCTGAAGCCCTGAATCGGCGGCTGGCGGGTCACAGGTGAAGCCTCGGCGCGGCCACACCACCAGCGTGTCTTCCACCGGCGCCACGCGCGTCTTCTCGAAGAGCCCGAAGGGAAAGAACGTTGAGATGCGCAGCTCCTTGAGCGCGACCGGCCCGCGTCGAGGCGCGGTGACGTCTGCGCGCGCGACGACCGGCGTTCCTGCCAGCACGGTCGGAATCCACGCCCAGCCCGACAGCGATGCATCGGCTTCCGCGATTCGAATCGCGAACGCGCGGCCCTTCGTTCTCGTGACTTCGTAGCGGAGCGGGAAGGGCTCCCCCGCGTACGCGCCGTCGGGCAACACGCGGCGCACCTTGAGATCGGCGATCACGCGCTCCGACAACACGCCGGACAACACGATGATCGCGAGCAGAAAGCCGAGCACCAGGTACAGCAGGTTGTTGCCGGTGTTCAGCGCGCCCAGCCCGATGCCGACGGTGAGCACGAGGTACGTGCGACCGACGCGCGTGGCCTTGAGCGTGCGCGGTGGGCGCAGCCGACGTTTCCAACGCTCACGCCACGTCGCCATCGTCGATTCACCTCGGCGCCGGCACGCGACGCAGCAGCTCGGTCACGAGGTGCGATGCTTCGTCGCGGGCGAAGCTGCCGTGCGCGGAGCTCTTGAGAAGCAGGCGATGCGCGAGCGAGGGCACGGCCACGTCGCGAAGGTCGGCAGGCGTCACGAAGTCACGGCCTTCCCACAGCGCCATCGCGCGCGCCGCCGACATCAGCGAGAGCACCGCGCGCGTCGAGATGCCGCGTTCAATCTCGGCGTGCTCGCGCGTGGCCGCGGCGATGCGAACGGCGTAGTCGGCGATGTCGCGAGACACCTTCACCGCATCGGCGGCCTGCTGCAGCTGCGCGAGCTCGGCGGCGTCGGCGATCGGCTTGAAGCTGTGGAGCGGATCTTCGCGACGGGTGATGAGCAGCTCGGTCTCGGCTTCCGGCGGCAGATGGCCGAGCGAGAGCCGCAGCAGAAAGCGGTCGAGCTGCGAGTCTGGCAGCGGGTAGGTGCCCGAGAGATCGAGCGGGTTCTGGGTGGCGATCACCGTGAACGGCTGCGGGAGCGTGTGGGTCACGCTGTCGAGCGAGACCTGCCCCTGCGCCATGGCCTCGAGGAGCGCCGACTGCGTTCGCGGCGGCGCGCGGTTGAGCTCATCGGCCAGCACGAGCTGGTGGAAGATCGGGCCCGGGCGAAAGTCGAACCTGCCTTCCGCCTGCAGAAACACCTGCGCACCGAGAATGTCGCTGGGCAGCAGGTCGGCGGTGAATTGCACGCGCGCGAAGCTCATCGAAAAGCTGCGCGCGATGCCTTCAGCCAACGTCGTCTTGCCCACGCCAGGCACGTCTTCGAGCAGCAGGTGCCCGCGGGCGACGAGGCAGGTGAGGGCCAACTTCACTTGCGGCGCCTTGCCCAGGACCAGCTGTCCAACGTGGTGCTGCAACTTCTGGAGGAGCTCGGGAGGTGACTGTGGCATCGCTTCTGGTGAGCAGTGTAATGGCGGGGCAAGGTTCCGCACCTCGCAAAAATGGGTCGAATTCGACGTCTCACCGACGAACTCATCAACCAGATCGCCGCCGGTGAGGTGGTCGAGCGCCCCGCCAGCGTGGTGAAGGAGCTGGCCGAGAACGCCATCGACGCCGGCGCTTCGACGGTGAAGGTGATGTTGTCCGAAGGTGGGCTCTCGGCGATCGCGGTGATCGACGACGGTCACGGCATGTCGCGCGAAGACGCGGTCGCGAGCCTCGAGCGTCACGCCACCAGCAAGCTGCGCGACTCCGACGGGCTCTTCAACATCCTCACCAAGGGCTTTCGTGGTGAAGCGATTCCGTCGATCGCCTCGGTGTCGCGCTTCACCATGCTCACCAGCGAGCCTGACAGCACGGTCGCCACGAAGATCAGCATCGAAGGCGGCGCGGCGCCGGTGATCGAAGACGCCCCGCCGCCGGGCGGAACGCGCATCGATGTCATCGACTTGTTCTTCAACGTTCCCGCGCGCCGCAAGTTCCTCAAGCGCGAGAGCACTGAGCTGACGCACTGCGAAGAAGCCGTGACGCGGCTCGCGCTCGCGCACCCCGAAGTGGGCTTCTTCCTGGAGCACGGCGGCAAGCTGCTCATCTCGAGCCCGGCGACCCCGCAGCGGCCCAAAGAGCGCATCGCGGCGTTTCTCGGCGCTGAGGTCGAACCGCACCTGCTCGAGATCTCGGAGCGGCGGCTCGGGGTTCACGTGCATGGCTTCATCGCGTCGCCGGAGTTCACGTTGCCGACGGCGCGCGGGCTCTACACCTTCGTCAACCGCCGCTACGTGCGCGATCGTGGCGTGAACTCTGCGGTGCAGCGCTCGTTTCAAGACACGTTGCCGCCGGGCCGTCAGCCGGTGTGCGCGATCTTCATCGACCTCGACCCCGCGACCGTCGACGTGAACGTGCACCCGCAGAAGCTCGAGGTGCGCTTCTCGGACCCGCGGCTGATTCAAGAAGCGCTCGCTGCGGCGGTGTCGCGGGCGCTCAAGGCTGCGCCGTGGCGTCAAGCACCATCGGTCCCGGTCGGTGAAGACGTGAACGCGCACTACGCGCAGGCCGTCGATCGCTTTCTGTCTCGAATGAGTGATGGCCCGGGGCTGTCGCTCGAGCCGATGCCATCGCCGATGCTCGGCGAAGACACCACGCGCGCTGCGTTCGGCACTTCGCGGCCCGGCATCAATGAAGCGCCGCCTCCGAACTGGTTCTCGGCGTTGCGTTTTCTCGGCGAGCTCGGTCGGCGCTTCTGGCTCTGCGAGGGGCAGGGCGGGTCGTTGATCGTGCTCGATCCGCGCGCCGTGCACGAGCGCATCGCGTTGCACTCGTTGCGCGAACGTTTCACGTCGGGTGCGTTGGCGAGCGCCACCGCCTCGTTGTTCTCGGCGACGTTCAGCACTGCTGATGCGCCCGCCGTGCTCGCGGCGCGCGATCGCCTGCTCACCTGGGGCGTCGACGTCGAAGACTTCGGTGGTGAGACGCTCGCGCTCAAGCGCGTGCCCACCGAGCTGGAGTCGATCGATCCGGCGACGTGGTTGGTCGCGCTGGTGAGGTCCGCGAACGACGACGCAGCGCTGCGCTGCCTGGCACACGCGGCAGCGTCGGCGCCGTTGCGCCAGGTCACCCACGATGAGGTGCGCGCGCGGTTGCGACAGCTCGACGACGTCGACTTCTCGGTCGAGACGATTCGTTCGATCGTGGTGGTGAGCGAAACCCCGCTGCTCGATCTCGAAGCGCGCACGCGCGGCTGAAAACTTGCGGGGTCGGTCACCACCGCTACCGTCTGCTCCACACCTGTAGCACTCGAGGGAGCCGACATGACCGACGCGTTGACCACCCACGCCGCGACCCAGCTGGTTCCTGCGAGCTACGCCGAGAAGACCATGGCGTCGCTCATGCAACTCCACGGCGAGTTGATGGACGAGAAAGAGCGCCGCGTCGATCTCTTCCGCCGGCTCATGGAGCGCGAGCAGGCGCTGGCGGAGCTCAAGATGTACGTGAAGGTTCTCGAGGCGCGCCTCACGCCGCCGCCTCCCGTGGCTGCGCCGGTGATGACGCAACCGGTGACGCAGGTTCGTGCCTCGCCGCCGCGGGTTGCGCCGCAACCTCCTCCGATTTCCCCGCGCGGCCGTGTCGAAGGCTGGAAGACCTGGTGATGAAGCGAGTCGTGGTGACGTTGGTGATGTTGCTTGCGAGCACCTCGTTCGCCGGTGGCATCGATGGGTGGGGTCGCATTTCCGTCGGTGGCGGCCTCCGCTGGATCCCGAACTGGTGGTTCGTCGATCGCGCGGCCATGGCGGGCACGCCGGTCATCAACCACGTACCGCTCGGTGGTCACGGCAACGCGAGCTTCGGCTTCGGCGTCAGCTCGTGGCTCGAGGTCACCGTCGACGTGTTCGCCGGCTACGAAGCGTTCGCGTTGCAGGGGCTCGACGGCAAGCGCATGGAGTACGGCTCGTTCGCGGGCGCGGCGATGCTCGGCGGGCGGCTCGTCGCCAAAGACATCTTCGGCAAGGGCTTCTCGCCGTGGGCGTCGGTGCAGGGTGGCGGTCTGCTCAGCAGCTTGAACGGCCCCAACATCGAGATCTTCGAGCGGCTGATGCCTTCCTTCGCTGTGGGAGGCGGTTTCGACGTGCGCTTCAACGAGCGCTACGGCCTCTCGCTCGACGCGCGCTACCTCTACGGTCGCAGCTACGTGCCGCCGATTTCGGGAATCAACGTGGGCGGCTTGTGGGTTTCGCTGTCCGTCGTGTTCTTTTTCCCACCCGATGCAAAGCGCGACCTCGCAGTGCCGGGCTTCTGATACAGCATTTTTTCGACATGGCCGACATCACGCCCGAGCTGACGAAGGTGCTGGAAGACATCCGCCGCGAAGTCGTCGAGTCGCGGAACATGACCATCAAGACCGACAACGCGCTGAAGCTCCTTCACGCGGAACTCAAGACGGTCTCGACCCAGCAGGACGCGTTTCAGAAGCGTACGTGGTTCAGCACCGGCGCGGCCTACGTGTTGTTCTCGGCGCTGTGTGTCGGCGGGGTGATCGTGATCAGCAATGCGCGCGCCTCGGCCGCGAACGCCGAGCGCGAGCGCCTCGAGAAGCAGGTCGGCGAGCTCAACGCCACCATCGACAAGCTGAAGAGCGAAGCCGCCGCCTCACTGGCCGCCGAGCAGTCGGCGCTGCAGGTCTACCGTCAGATGACCACCCTGCCGGGTGAGGAGCGCCTCAAGGGCATCGACGCGCTCTCGAAGCTCGATCAAACCAAGCTGGCGCCGTTCTCGAAGCTGGTGCTGCAGGACCGCGCGGTGCTGCTCCGCAAGGAGGTCGGCGGCGCGGTGCTCGAGAAGGGCAAGTCGGCGTTCCGTCGTCAGGACTGGGGCGAGACGATCAACCAGCTGAACCGCTTCCTCACCATGGACCCGCTGCCGGAAGACGCGATCGACGCGTCGTTCTACCTGGGCAACGCGTACTTCCAGTCCCGCAAGTTCGACGAGGCCATCAAGCACCTCACCCGTTTCGCCGATGGCGACAAGCGCGCCAAGCTGCGTGACTTCGCCATGGTGATGCTCATGCAGTCGTACGACATGACCGGCGGCAAGGAGCAGGCGGTGGCGATCGCGAAGGAAGCGCTGGCCACGTACCCGTCGAGCGACTTCCGCATGCAGTTCGTCTCGCGCCTGCAGCGCACCGTGCCGTCGCAGCCCGCCGCAGCTCCCGCTCAGAATCCCTGATGACTCCGCCCGCGCCCGACCCGAAAGATCCCCGCTTCCGCAGCTTTCGCGGCGCGGCGTGGGCGTTGTACCTGACCTTCGCCGTCGGCTTTTCGGGCCTCATCATCTACAGCGTCTTCAAGTCGGTGCTGGAGATGAGCCCCGAGCGGCCGCCGAGCAGTGAGGTGATCTCCGAAGGAGAGTGCCTCCGCGAGGCGCGCGGGCTGTTCAACGAGCTCGAGTACTACCGCAAGGACGTCACCGCTTCGCCCGACATCGCGCACGCCGATCAGCGGTTCCTCAAGGTGCGGGTGTCGTGGCTCAAGCGCAAGCGCGAACTCGAGGCGCGGTGTGGGCTCGAGTCGCGCGCCGGGTTGAAGGCCACGTTCGCTTCACTGGAACGTGTGCTCGACCTCTACACGACGGGCACCGTTCAGTTCGCCAGCGGCGTTGGTCCCGCGGTCGACGAGCTCAAGCGACAACTCGAAGGTCACTGAGCGGTCGTCGAGACGGCCGGCAGCACCACCCGGTACATGCCGCGTTCGTCGGCGACCGCGGTGCCGAGCAGAATCGACGTGTCTTTGCCTTCGACCTTGGTGACGCGGAAGAAGCGGAGCTGCGCGAAGGGCACCGCCTGACCGGTGCGAAGGCCGGTGGTGGCGGTGACGACCCCGGTGACGGTGCGACCGTGCGAGAGCTGTACGTCGCGCAGCGTGAGCTCGGGCAGGGGCACGCCCGTGTCGTCGCGGTCGGCCTTGATGGTGAGCAACCGGCTCGAGAGCGGCGCCTGTTCGCCGGGGTAGTACTCGAAGCGCCACACACCTTCGTCGAGAGGCAGCGTGAAGTTGCCGTCGGCGTCGGTCATCGTCTCGGCCGGCTCGAGCGCGAGCGGCGAGGGCTCCACGGTATTGGCCGAGGTGACGTTCTGCACCGTCGCACGCACCGCCACGCCGCCAGCGCCGAGCGTGCTCCCGGGGCGGAGTACGCGGCCGCGGACGATCAGGCGATCGTCGAGCTTCACGGTCGACGGGGTCAGCGTGGCAACGCCGTTCTCGACCTTCACCGTCGCTGCCACCCGCGTGGCCGCCGCGCGGCTCGACCGTGACGGCGCCACGTAGAGCGTGAACGTGCCTTCGCCTCGCGAGGGCAGGGTGTTGAGCGTGAAGTGACCGTCGGCGTCGGTGACCGCGATGCGCGTGCGGAACGAGCCGTCACCCTTCACCGTGCCGTCGAGCAGCACCTGCGCATCGCCAACCGCGACGCCCTGGCTGTCGACGATGGTGCCGGTCACGTTGCCGGCCTCGCCGAAGTTGCCGTACTCGAGCGAGATCGCCGTCGGGAGCGGAGTGGACAGCGAGAAGCGCTTGGTCGGCACGGGAACGCCGGTGTCGCGAGGCGAGGCCACGAGAATCAACTCGGAGCGGTTGCGAGCGTCGGGGCTGACCGCCAGCGAGAAATAGCCGTCGCGCGAGATGGAGAAGCGCTGCGAGAGCGGCTGATTGGTCGCCACGTCGAGCACCTGCAGGTCGATCGGGAAGCTCGCCGACAGCAACACCGGTTCGGGCGGCAGCAGCGTGGGGTCGGTGGTCTTGATGAGCTGCCCGGTGAGCGCCGGCGCGGCGTCGACGGCGGGGAACACGAAGCTGGCCGACGCGGGCATCTTGCCCGGCTGCACCGTGGCGCCCAGGGTCACCGGGGGCACGGAGCGGTCGAGCGCGACTGCCGACAGCGTGAACTCACCCGAGGGGAGCTTGAGCTCGTAGTAGCCGCGCTCAGGCCGCTCGAAGCGCGTCTCGACGGTGCGGGTGATGCCGGGGAGCACGACGCTCTTGCCGACTGCGCGCACGGTCACCGCCTCCGAATAGGTCGAGCGGTCTGCCGGGTTCGGGAACGAGGTCTTCTCGCGGAGAAACTCTCCGTTCACCGACAGCGGCACGCCGAGATCGAAGTCTTGCGCCTTGGTGAGCGAACCGTCGGCGATCGAGAAGTCCTGAACGGGGTGGGTGGTCAAGGTGCCGCCGCTGACTTCCACGGCCACACCGACGCCGGGGTCACCGCAGCCCTCGGCGAAGCAGAGCTGGCCGGTCGGGCACTGGTCATCGCTCTGGCAGGCCGGCGTGAACTCCGCGCGCATGCCACACGACGCCAGGAGCCCCATGAGGACGACCGTCACGCGCTTCACGGGCAGGGCTCCACGTTGAGGATCCACGTGTGCTCGACCTCGTAGCCGTCATCGATGGCCGTCGAGCCGTCGGGCAGCGTCACCTGCGTGTCCTTCGCCTTCACCAGGCCGTTGTCGATCTCTTCGACGTCGCGGTCGGTCACGTACACCGTCAAGAGGTGCGTGCCGCTCATCAGGTTGGCCAGCGCGGTGGTGAAGGTGTTCGAGTTCGGGGCCGTCACCACGCGACGCACGCTGGCGGTCCCGGGAATCGTCGCCGGCTGAAACGGCTGCGTGCTGGTGGTCTTGTCGATGAACCAGAAGCTGCGCAGCGTGTCGCCCACGTCGGGGTCGGACACCACGAGCGAGAAATCAGGCCGTGTCGAGCACGCCAGGTTGGCGCGGAACGTCACCGACACCGTCGACGGCGTGTACGTCTCGATGCGTGGCGGGCGGTTCTTCACGGGCGGCAATTCGGGGAGCACCTGGTCGTCCTGCGGAATCAGGCACCCCGTCATCGAGACACCCGAAATCAGGCAGAGCAAGAGCCAGGCCATGATCGCCATGGTGCCTGCCCTGAGTTGTTTCGAGTGGTTATGCATTGTCACGCCTCTTCGTACTCTGTCTCCGGTGACATGCCTTCGGCCCGCTCGCCTTCCAGCTTCTCGAGGTGCCGGAAGATGGTGCGCGGGTCGACGCCGAGGTCTTTGGCCGTCTTGGTGCGGTTGCCGTTGTTCCGCTCCAGCACCTCGTTGATGTAGCGCTTCTGGAATTCCTCCTTGGCCTGCGCGAGCGCGAGGATCGGCGGGAGGTTCTCGGGCCGCAGGTCGAGATCTTCCGGCCCCAGCAGCGGCTTGTCGGCCAGCACCACGGCCTTCTTGATGCGGTTCTCGAGCTCGCGAATGTTGCCGGGCCAGTTGTACTTCTTCATGGCCACGATGCCCGACGGCGTGAAACCGCGCGCCTTGGAATCGAACTCCTTCGAGTAGCGGTTCAAGAAGAAGCGCGCGAGCACCTGAATGTCGTCGCCACGATCGCGCAGCGGCGGCAGCTTCAGCGTCACCACGTTGATGCGGAAATAGAGGTCTTCGCGGAAGGCGCCCTTGCGAACCTCTTCATCGAGGTTCTTGTTGGTCGCCGCGACGATGCGGATGTCGACGGGCTCGGGCCGGTTGTCGCCGACCTTGTAGACGACCTTCTCCTGCAGCGCGCGCAGCAGCTTGACCTGCAGCTGCAGCGGCATTTCGCCGATTTCGTCGAGGAACAGGGTGCCGCCGATGGCCGCCTGGAACTTGCCCAGCTTGGTGGCGACCGCGCCGGTGAACGCGCCCTTCACGTGACCGAACAACTCGCTCTCGAGCAGGTTCTCGGGAATCGCGCCGCAGTTGATCGAGATGAACGGGCCCTTCACGCGTGGTGAGTGGCGGTGCATCTCCTTGGCGATGAGCTCCTTGCCGGTGCCGGTCTCGCCGATCACGAGCACCGAGATGTCGGTGGGCGCGATCTTGTCGATGCGCTTGTAGACGTCCTTCATGCCCTGGCACGCACCGACGATGTCGCCGTACGTCTGCTCTTCGAGGCGCGTCTTGAGCGTGGTGTTCTCGAGCTTGAGCTCGTTGACCAACAGCGCGTTCTGAATCAGCAGCGAGGCCTGCGCCGAGAAGATGGTCAGCGTGTCGAGCGCCTTCTGATCGAACCGATTCACGAGGCGATCGTTGCCCAGGTAGATGAGCCCGAAGAGCTCACCCTTGTGCATCAGCGGCGCGCACATCACCGAGAGCAACTTCAGGTTCACCACCGACTCCGACGCGTTGAACTCCGGGTCGTCGAGGGCATCAGCGATGATCAGCGCCTTCTGCTGCTGCACGACCTTGTTCACGATCGAATCTGAAACGCGCTCGAGCGCGTCTTCGATCGTCTCTCGCTGCACGTTGCGGGCGACCTTCACGCGCAGCTGGTTCGACTCCATGAGAATCAGGAAGCCCTTGTCGGCGCGCGCCACGTCGATGCACTCGTCCATCAGGCCTTCGAGCAGGCGATCGAGGTCGGTGTTGGCCAGCAGCCGCTCCGAGAAGTGCGTCAGCCGCCGCAGCGCCGCCAGCTCACGCCCGGGAATGCCCGGCTGCTCCTGCGTCGAGGCGTCGGGGTCCTTCGAGTCGTTGCGGGCGAAGCGCGTCGAGAGCGCCGGCTGGGCGAGCGGGGCGTCTCCCATCGAGAACACCAGCTCGGTGTCGCCGACCTTCACCACGTCGTTGGGCTTGAGCTCGTGCTCGTCGGTCGACCTGCCGTTGACGTGGAACTTCACCTCGCCGCCGACCTTGTACGAGATGCCGTCGAACATGATGGCGAACGCCGTTTCAGGCACGCGCCCGTCGTCGAGCACGATGTCGTTGTCGGCGCTCTTGCCCAGCGAGGTGATGCGCTTGAGCAACGTGACCGAGCGGCTCTTTCCGTCAGGTGTCTTGATGGTGAGGCTGGGCATGACGTTCTTCCTCTTTCAGAAACCGATGGTGACGCCGGCGCCGAGGCCGCCGGGCGTTGGGTAGATGCGCAGGCGCGCAGAAGGCGGAGCGGGCGTCGCTGGCACCTCGCGCTCGGTGATGACTTCACTCTGGTGATTCCAGATGGCCTCGCCGGCGCCGACGCCCCACAGCGCGTAGAACGCGATGCCGGTGCCGTATTTGAGGCCCGTCCACACGTCGCGTTGAATCCGTCGCTCCGGCGGAATCGCGCGAACCGAGAACGTGAACGGCCGGCCGTCGGCGGTGAGCAGGTCGTCGCGCGTGATGGTGACGTCCTGGAACAGCGCTTCGATGGCGAAGAACGAGACGATGCTCAGAATCGCCAGCACGCCCTCGGACACCGCGAACGCCGCCCCCGCACCGACGCGGCCCTGCTGAAACTGACCCGCGCCGAAGGGCAGAAAGTTCACCAGCATCGAGCGCTTCTCGATGGTGCGCTCGGTGACCTTGCCGTTGAGGATCTCCTGCCGGCGCAACCGCTCTTCCTGCTCCTTCGCGAGGCGCTCCCGTTCTGCGAGCGCGCGCTTCTCCTGCTCGAGCCGCAGCGAAATCTGCTGACGCACCAGGTTCAGCGCGTCGCCGTTGTCCTTGCGGACCTGCTCGAAGACCTTGATGGCCGCCGGCGGCACCGCGAACGGGTCGAGCAGGTAGTCGGGGTTCACCTTCAGCAAGCTCAAGAAGCTCGCCTGCGCGCCCTTCGTGTCGCCGAGGTGAAACGACGACAAGCCCGCGATCTCGTGGAGCCGGATGCGCTGCGCGTCGGAGAAGTTCGCCAGCGTGAGCGACTCGTTCGCGCGGCGCGCGGCTTCTGCGTACTTGCCGGTGTCGTACAGCGACTGAATGATCTGCACCTCGCGGTCAGGCATCACCTGCGCGAACGCAGACGCGGCGACGATCATCGCGAGGAAGAACCACTTCACGGCGCGCCTCGTTCGATCACCAGCGGCCTGCCGGGCGCCACGAAGCGCGTACCTTCGTCGATCACCGCGCCGCTCTGCGTGATCGAGAACTGCACGCGGTGCCGCATCTCCGGGTTGCCCTGCGGAGGCGTGGTGATGCTGAAGGGCGTGCTCTGCGACTCCTTCACCGACTTCTCGACGTTTCCCACGCGAACCCGCGCGTCGTCGGGCCACCCCTGAAACGAGACGAGCGAGGGCTTCAACGGCGCGATCAGCGGAATCTCGTCGCTCGAGCGCACGTCGACGGTCACCGATCGGCCGGTGCTCTCACACAGATCGCAGGTGACGGTGAAGCGGTGCTTGCCCGGGGTCAGCTTGAGCACGTGACGGGCCAGCGCCTCGGCACTGCGGGGCGAATCGTCGACCTGCAGGTAGCCGAAGGGCCGCACGATGGCCGCCACTTCGATCTGGTCGTTGGTCTTCGGCACGCGCACGTTGGGCGTGATCACGAACGTGGGCTTGACGCTCGGCGGTGGCGGCGTCTCGATCGTCGGCCGCTCCGGTTGCTCGTTGAAGATCACCCTGGGCGGCTGCGGCCAGGTCACGTTGGTCAACGTCACGTCGGTGGGGCCGAACGCGTACGTCGGTGTGAACGGCCGCGGCCGCAGCGCCACGCGAACGCCCTGCGCCACGCTCATGGCGACGATGAACAGAATGCCGCTGGCCAACGCCAGCTTCTGGAGCTTCTTCACCCGCGCTTCACGTAGCTTGCGCGAGCGCATCTGATTGAGCAGCTCGGTGGCGCGTGTGTTCGACGGGTCGTGCGCCAGCACCTGGTTGAGCGCCGACATCGCCCTGGCGGACTTCTTGTCGGCGATCAGCTTCTCGGCGCGAGCGAGCAGCGAGCCGGTGATGCGGCCGGTCAGCTCCTTGCGGTACCCGCGCGGGTCGAGAAAGAACTTCTGCAGCTCTTCGTTGGGTCGGGTCAGCCCGATCGAATTCAACGACTCGGCGAGCGCATCGCGCAGCTTGCCGGCGTTCGGGAACCGCGCCGACGGCTGCCGCTGCAGACACCCGATGATGATCTCGGCGAGGTCGTCTGAGACGGTGGGCACCAGCTGCCGCGGGTCGTCGTACACGCAGTCGAGGATCTTCTTGAGCGTGGCGGTGGTGTTGGGCGCCGAGAACGGCAGCTTCCCGGTGGCGAACAGGTACAGCATCGTGCCCAGCGAGAACACGTCGGCTTCGGCGCCGGCTTCTTCGCCTTCGATGATCTCCGGCGCCATGTGCGCAGGGCTGCCGACCAGCGCGCCGGTCATCGTCATCTTCTCGTCGCGGTCGAGAATCTTGGCGATGCCGAAGTCCATCAGCTTGAGCACGCCGTCTTCGCGCACCATCACGTTCTCGGGCTTGAGATCGCGGTGCAGAATTCCCGCTTCGTGCGCGTGCGCCAGCGCCGACGAGAGCTCGTGCATCACCATGGCGGCGATCTCGGGCGGCTGAAGCGCTTCGTCGTTCACGAACTCGCGCAGCGTCTTGCCGCGAACGAGCTCGGTGACCAGGAACGCCTCGTCACCCGATTCCGCCGAATAGTCGAAGACCTCGAGGATGTTGGGGTGATGCAGCCGCGCGACGGCCTTGGCCTCCCGTTCGAGCCGCTTGCGCGACTCCAGCCGTCCCGAGAGGTGAGGGTGCAGTACCTTCACCGCCACTTCGCGATCGAGCGTGGTGTCGAGGCCCTTGTAGACGACACTCATCCCGCCCTGGCCCAGCTGCTCCAGGATCCGGTAGCGACCGATGTGGCGGCCCACGAGCGACATCAGTCTCCGAAGTGGATCCCGATGGCCTTCGCCATGCGGACCTTGGTGCCCGAGGGGTCGACGTGACGCTCCTTGCGCGACTCGGAGAGCGACGTGAAGCCGAACTCACCGCCGCGGTAGCAGACCATGTGGTCCCACTTTCCGTCGCGCACCAGGTCGAGCACCATCGAGCCGTAGACCGTGGCCAGCACACGGTCCATCGGGGAGGGTGAACCACCGCGCTGCAGGTGCCCCAGCACGGTCACGCGGATCTCGGCCTCGATGTGCGGCGCCAGCAGGTCGGCCAGCACCTTGCCGGAGCCGCCCAGGCGCACCACGCCGCGGCCCGGAATGTCTTCGGCCTTCTGCGCCACCGCCTGCGACCCACCCGAGGGGAACGCGCCTTCGGAGATGGCGACGATCGCGAAGCGCTTCTTGCTCTCGTTCATCTCCTGGACGCGCGCGACGATCTTGTCGACGTCGTACGGAATCTCGGGAATCAGAATGAAGTCGGCGCCGCCCGAGATGCCGCCTTCGAGCGTGAGGAAGCCGGCGTTGCGGCCCATGATCTCCACGATCATCACGCGCTGGTGCGCTTCGGCGGTGGTGTGCAGGCGATCGATCGCCTCCGAGATCACGTTGACCGCGGTGTCGAAGCCGAACGTCTGGTCGGTGCCCGACAGATCGTTGTCGATGGTCTTGGGGCAACCGACGACCTTCACGCCCAGCTGCCCCAGCTTGTGCGCCATGGTCAGCGTGCCGTCGCCGCCGATGCACACCAGCCCGTCGAGCTTGAGCGCCTTGATGCGCTTGAGCACCACGTCGGTCATGTCCTTCATCACCACTTTCCCGTTCTCTTTCACGGGGTAGGCGAAGGGGTCGGCCTTGTTCGACGTGCCGAGGATGGTGCCGCCCTTCTGCAGAATGCCGCGCACCTCCGGCAGCCCGAGCGGCATCGTGAGATCCGGCAGAATCAGCCCCTCGTAGCCGTTCAGAATTCCGACGAACTCGTACCCGAACTCCAGCACGCCGCGGCGCACCAGCCCGCGCAGCACCGCGTTCAACCCCGGGCAGTCGCCGCCGCCAGTCAGCACTCCGATTCGCATCAAACCTCCAGAATCACGACGCAATACATGTCAGTGGGACACCGGAGCCTATGACGTGGGCGCCCGAAATCGCCAGCGCTTCGTGACAGGAACGTCAGGGGTGTGTGGCGTGCGTGGCGCGGTGCTTCACGGCCGGCGGCGCGCGTTGATGCGTTCCAACAGGTGCTCGAGGACGCCCGCACGATCGACGGTTGGACGTCTGGCCTGAGCGACCTGGGCCAATTGAAAGAGCTCACCCAGGCGTTCTTTGACCAGCTCCCAGTCGGGGCGTTCGTCGAGCAGCGCGCGGTAGATCTCGATGGCCTCGGTGTACTTGCCGGCGGCGGCGAGCCCTTCTGCGTAATGCATGGGGCTCTTGTGCACGCCCGACGGTTCGGCCTTCGCCAGGGTGACGCGGCGCCACTCGGAGGGCTCCAGGCTCTCTTCGAGCTGCCGCAAGCGCTGCTTGAGCCCTTCTTCTTCGGGGAAGGCCTCGCTGAGCGCGGTGAGGGCGGCCCAGGCTTCGGAAAGTTCGCCGCGGCGGCGATGCCGTTCGACCTTTCCTTCGAGCGTGGCGCGTTCCTCGGGGCTCATCGCGGGTCGGTTTTCACACAGCTCCGGGGGCGCGTCACGTTAGCTTGGCCGGCATGCTCACCGCGGTGGCGCTGCTGGTGGTGTCGGGCGCGAACACGCTGGGGCCTCCGCTGCGGCAAGACGGGTTTCAGCTGCGCCCGCCGGCGAACTTCCGCATGGCGCGCATGGACCTCTTTCATGGCACGCAGGTCGGCGCCGTCGGAGGGCCGGGCTACCTGTCGGCGGCGCTGGTCGATGGTGACGGTGAGAACGCGTCGTCGCTGCTGCTGGCGGTGGTCGACACCTCGCTGTCGCTGGGGCCGTCGTCGCGCGACACGTTGTCGACGGCGGTGGTGAAGCACTTCAACGACACGCTGGCGCAGCCGTTCGCCCTCGAACGCGCCGAGGTGGTCAGTGGCCGCGTGCAGGTGCTGGGGTCGATTCGTCAGGGCAGTCAGCTGCGGCGGGTGCTGGTCGCCGCGTGGCCCGGTGACGGGCGGCACGTGGTGGCGGTAGCGAGCGTGACTTCAGGCCGCTGGGACGAGCTCGCGCCGCAGCTGGCCGAGAGCTTCGAGTCGTTGCGCGTCGAGGTGCCGGTGACGGCGCGGCCACCGCAGCAGCTGATGTGGGCGGCGGCGGCGCTGGCGGCGTCGCTCCTGCTCGTGTCGGTCGGGCTCTGGCGGAGACGGCAGGCCGCGCGTCAATCGCGCTGAGTCACGGCGCTGGCGGCTTCTTCTTTCCGCCAGGGCCGGCGAGCAGCGCCTCGAACTCGCTGCGAGTCGCCGGTTCGAGCGCGAACGCGATGGTGCCGACGCCGGCGATCTTCTTCACGGCGACGTCGACTCTTTCCTTCGCGGCGTTTCGCGCACGCGTGGTCTCAGGCGCTCTCGCGCGCGCCACGTCTTCGGCGTGATGCGCGGCCGCAGCGGCGGCGTGCGTCGCCTCGAGCAGGGCGATGTCTGACGGCAACACGCCAAGCTGTTGCGCGCGTTGGGGTCGGCTCTTCGCCACGCGGATGATCTGCGCTCCGACGGCGAGCACCCCATTGGGAACGCGCGGGTCGACACGCGCACCGATGGCGTAGTCCTTCTTGTCGGCCTCCGTGGCGTCATCGTCGGTCTTCACCGCAATGCGGATCGCGCTGATGAGATCCGCGAGGCGTCCAAGCGCGTCGCGCTGTGTTTGCGACGAGGTTCGTGTTTCTGCGCGGACGACCTTCTGTTCCGGAATCGCAGCGCCGAGTTGTGCGAGGTTTGCCTCCAGATACGCCGCGTGCCCCGGCGGGAGCCGCACGTCGAGCACCGGTGCGTGCTTCTTCGCCAACTCCAACGCCTTCAGCCCTCGCTGAATCGTCACATCGAACGTCGCCATGTGTGTGTTCCCCCATCCTGTGTGTCCTCCCGTTGCGGAAAGACGCCGAGACGGTACACCGGTCGTCGCGAGACCCGCACCGGTTGCCGCGAGACCCGCACCGGTCGTCGCGAGACCCGCACCGGTCGCCGCGAGATCCGCACCGGTCGCCGCGAGATCCGCACCGGTTGCCGCGAGACCCGCACCGGTTGCCGCGAGACCCGCACCGGTTGCCGCGAGACCCGCACCGGTTGCCGCGAGACCCGCGCCGGTCATCGCGAGGGGGGCACCGCTGGTCGCGAAACCCGCAGGAGCCGGGAACAGTCGGGCTCACCGTGCGCGCGGACGCGTCGCGGGACGTGCCGAACCCTCGCGCGTCCTTCGGCGCCAAAGTCTCGAGTGATCAGTTCGCGACGTCGACCGTCGCCGAACCCAACTCCTTGTCGCCGCGCGTGACCTTGATCGTCCACTTGCCGACCTTCGAGAAGTTCGACCCGCGGTACACGCGCGTGCGGCCGAAGCCCGCCACCGCCACGTCGACCGTCTGACGAACCTGACCTTCATGCAGGAAGACCAGCTGCACGTCGTCGTACTTGCCGTCCTTGGGCACGTACCACTGCATCCACCCGAAGACGGTGGTGTTCTTCTTCACCGGGCCGCTGACCGGCTCGATGCACTGGAAGGCCGTGGGGCTGCCCTTGGCGGTGTCGACCTTGGTGCACGGGATGAGGTCGATGAGCGCGGGGCCACGGTCCTTTCCGTTCTCGAGGTATTCCACGACCTGCTTGATGATCGCCGACGAGGGCGGCGGTTCCACGGGGCCGGCCGGAGCAGCCGGAGCCGCGTCCTGAGCGAACGCGACGGACGAAACGAGGGCAGCAGCGGTGACGAGGCGACGGATCATGTGTGATTCCCCCTGCGAAGTGAGGCGCGCAGTGTGGCCCAGCCACCCAGCGGGGAGGAATGGATTTCGCGGGGTTCGGATGGTACGGCCCGCCCGCCAATGCCGTCTGAAAACGCCCACATCCGCAACTTCTCGATCATCGCCCACATCGATCACGGCAAGTCGACGCTCGCCGATCGTCTGCTCGAAAAAACGGGCACGGTGAACAAGCGCCAGCAGCAGGCGCAGTTCCTCGACAACATGGACATCGAGCGTGAGCGCGGCATCACGATCAAGGCCCAGACCGTGCGCATGAACTACACGGCGCAGGACGGGAAGGAATACATCCTCAACCTGATCGACACGCCCGGGCACGTCGACTTCGCCTACGAGGTCAGCCGCTCGCTGGCCGCCTGTGAAGGCGCGCTGCTGGTGGTCGACGCCACGCAGGGCGTCGAGGCCCAGACGCTCGCCAACGTGTACATGGCGCTCGATCACGACCTCGAGATCATCCCCGTCATCAACAAGATCGACCTGCCGAGCTCCGACGTCGATCGCACGCGCGCGGAGATCGAAGACGTCATCGGCCTCGACGGTTCGCTCGCCGTGCCGGTGTCGGCCAAGGAAGGCCTCAACATCGACCTGCTGCTCGAGGCGATCGTCAAGCAGGTGCCCTCGCCCCGGGGCGCGCAGGCCAACCCGCTCAAGGCCCTGGTGTTCGACAGCTGGTACGACAACTACCGCGGCGTGGTGATGCTCGTGCGCATCATCGAAGGCGAAGTGAAGATCGGTCAGCAGATCCGGCTGATGTCGAACAACAAGCAGTTCGAGGTGCAGGAGCTCGGCGTGATCGCGCCCTTCGCCACGCCGGTGAAGGCGCTGATCGCCGGCGAGGTGGGCATCTTCGTGGCCAACGTGAAGGAGCTCGCGGACGCCAAGGTCGGCGACACCATCACCGACGCGGTGCGCCCGACCGAGACCCCGTTCCCCGGCTTCAAGGAAGTCAAGCCGATGGTGTTCTCGGGCATCTTCCCGGTCGACGCCGCCGACTACGACAACCTGCGCGACGCGCTCACCAAGCTGCGACTGAATGACTCGGCCTTCACATGGGAGCCCGAGACGTCGACCGCGCTCGGCTTCGGCTTCCGCTGCGGCTTCCTCGGCCTGCTGCACATGGAGATCGTTCAGGAGCGCCTGGAGCGCGAGTACAACCTGAACCTCATCACCACCGCGCCGAGCGTCGTCTACAAGGTGTTCCCGCACGGCAAGGACCCGATTCTGGTCGACAACCCGTCGCGCCTGCCGCCCACGCAGAACATCGAGCACCTCGAAGAGCCGTACCTCATCTGCAACATCCACGTGCCCAAGGAGTACCTGGGTTCGATTCTGCAGCTCTGTCAGGACCGCCGCGGCATTCAGCGCGGCATCGAGTACCTGGGCTCCACGGGGCTGCGCGCCAAGGTGACGTACGAGATGCCGCTGGCCGAGGTGGTCTTCGATTTCTTCGACAAGATGAAGTCGATCACCCGCGGCTACGCGTCGCTCGACTACGAGCTCGGCGAGTACAAGGAATCGGACCTGGTGAAGCTCGACATCCTGATCAACGGCGAGATCGTCGACGCCCTGTCGATCATCGTGCACCGCGAGCGCGCGTATCAGCGGGGCCGCGAGGTGTGCGAGAAGTTGAAGGAGGTCATTCACAAGCAGATGTTCGAGGTCGCGATTCAGGCGGCGATCGGCTCGAAGGTCATCAGCCGTGAGACCGTGTCGGCGGTGCGCAAGAACGTGCTCGCCAAGTGCTACGGCGGCGACATCTCGCGCAAGCGCAAGCTCCTCGAGAAGCAGAAGGAGGGCAAGAAGCGCATGAAGTCGGTCGGCGTGGTCGAGCTGCCCCAGGAAGCGTTCCTCGCGGTGCTCAAGTCGGAGGAGTGACGTGGCGCTCGGGAACCTCGTTCTCGCGAAGTTGACCCCGGAGGAAGCGAAGACGGTCAACAAGTGGCGCTGGCACGATCGCCTCGTGAGCCTCTGGGCTCCGGTGACGGTGCTGGCGCTGGTCTTCGTGGTCTACCTGACCATCGTCGAGACCGCCGTCTGCTCGTACCTGTGGCTGCGCCCGCCGATGCAGGGCCTCGGGCTGCTGTGTTTCGTGTGGTGGCTGGTGCTGCTGGTGATGCGCACGCCGCTGGCGAAGAAGTGGAACCAGCCGCGCGCCGCCCGCTACGTCGCCGAGGAGCACCTGGCCGACGCGCAGGCCCTGGTGAAGAAGGGCGGCACGAAGGTGAAAGAGAAGGCGCTCAACGAGGTGGTCGACGCGGCCGTCGCCACGGTGCGCACCTTCGGAAAGTCGGCCGACGAGATCGCGGCCGCGACGCGCCAGCTCATCACCGCCACCGAGAAGAACCTGAAGGAGTTCCGCAGCGGCATGTTGGACGCTGGCGGCGGCTTCGTGCGCGCGCTGGCGATCGCGCTGGCGTTCCGCGCGGTGCTGCTCGACCCGTTCAAGATCCCCTCGGGCTCGATGATTCCGACGCTGGAGCTGGGCGATCAGATCTTCGTGAACAAGTTCATCTACGGCGTGCGCCTGCCGTTCACGAACTACGTGCCCTTCGTGATCGTGCGGCCGCCCAGGCGCGGCGACGTCATCGTGTTCAACAACCCGATGAACCCCGACGTCGACTACATCAAGCGCGTGGTCGGTGTGCCGGGCGACGAGCTGGCCTTCACCGACGAAGGCGTGGAGATCGCCGGCAGGTTGCAGCCGCGCGTCGTCGAGAACGAGCGCTACCCGCACTGGGAGCACGACGAAGTGCAGGTCACCAGCGTGCCCACGTTGCGCTACTGGGTTTCGACCTGGTTCACCGACGACTGGTACGAGCGCAAGGAGACGCTGTACCGCGAAGAGTTCGACGGTGTGCCGCACCTCATTCTCGACACGCCCGAGCAGCGCCGCGCCCGCTTGAACGAGATGCTGGAGACGCGGGTGACGGTGCCTGCGGGCCACGTGTTCGTGATGGGCGACAACCGCAACAACTCCGTCGACAGCCGGTTCGGGCTCGGCGGGCCGCGCGGTTTCGCTTTCGTCCCGTACGGAAACATCAAGGGCAAGGCGACGGCGATCTGGTTCTCGCTCGGTCACGGAGGGTTCTTGAGCTCCGTTTTCGGCGGCACCGGCGTTCGCTACGACCGCTTCTTCACGCCCGTCACCATGTGCGGCGACGAGGCCCCGCGGAAGTGACTTTCGTTGCTTGACGGTGCTGGTACGGCGTGACTACTTCGCGCCGTGCGCAGAAACGGCGAGACGAACCCGGTTACCTGGATCGTGGTGCTGGCGTTGATCGGAGTCGGGTTCTACGGCTTCCACGTTGGCCCCGTTTACATGGACAACCTCGAGGTGAAGGAGGCCGCCTCAGAGGCCTTCAACGTCTACTTCAACGACGGTGAAGACCTCGCGCGCCGCAAGCTCATCATTCGCCTGAACGAGAAGAACTTCGGGACCCACCTCGAGGTCGACGAGAACGGCGTCGAGAGCTGGAAGCCGGGCCTGGGCATCGACCCCGAGCGGGTGACCTTCGTCGAGGGCGGCGACGGCACGCTGCGGGTCACGGTGAGCTACGACCGTGTGGTGATCTTCAGCCCGCTCAAGAAGCGCAAGACCTTCCACGTGAGCGCCGAGAAGGTCGGCAAGCGGCTCAAGTGAGCGAGCGGCGGCACCTGCTGCAGCTCGAAGGTCTCCAGCGCGAGGAGATCGAGCAGCTGCTTTCGCGGGCCCACCAGTACCGTGAAGGTCACGTCGGTGGCCGGCACCTCGTCGGTCGCGTGGTGGCCAACGTGTTCTACGAGCCGTCGACGCGCACGCGCTCGAGCTTCGAGGTCGCCGCGGCCAGCCTCGGCGCGCACGTGCTGAACTGGACGGTGACCGGTTCGTCGGCTTCGAAGGGCGAGACGCTGGTCGACACGGCGCGCAACATCGCGGCGCTCGGCGTGAGCATCATCGTGGTTCGGCACCAGAGCAGCGGCGCGGCCGCGCTGGTCGCGCGCTCGGTGAAGTGCGCGGTGGTCAACGCCGGAGATGGTCAGCACGAGCACCCGTCGCAGGGGCTGCTCGACGCGTACACGTTGTGGCGCCGGTTCGGGTCGCTCGACGGCCGCCGCGTGGCGATCGTCGGCGACATTCTGCACAGCCGCGTCGCGCGCTCGAACCTGCATTGCTTGAAGGCGCTGGGGGCGAAGGTCGTGTTCTGCGGCCCGCCGACGATGTTGCCGTTCGGGCTGAGCGAGCTGGGCGTGGAGGTCACCACCGAGCTCGACGCGGCGCTCGACGGTGCCGACGCGGTGATGATGCTGCGGATCCAGAAAGAGCGGCAGTCTGACGCGCTGTTCCCCAGCGGCGCCGAGTACCACCGGCGGTGGGGGCTCACCAACGAGCGCGCGGCCGCGTTGAAGCCGCAGGCCGTGGTGCTGCACCCCGGGCCCGTGAATCGTGGTCTCGAGATTTCACCTGGAGTCGCCGACGGGGAGCGCAGCTTGATCCTCGAGCAGGTCGAGAACGGCGTGGCGGTGCGGAAGGCCGTGCTGGAGGCCGTGTCATGAGGCTCGTGCTCCGCGGCGGGCTGATCGAAGGCGCGCGTGCAGGTGACGTGCTCATCGTCGATGGTGAGATCGCGGCGGTCGGCGCGAAGGTCGATGCGAGCGGCGCGCGCGTGCTCGAGCTCGGTGGCGCCTGGGTGCTGCCGGGCTTCGTCGATCTGCACAGCGTGCTTCGCGACGAGCGCGACGTCGACGCGGCGCTGCGCGGTGGGTTCACCACCGTGGTGACCGTGCCGCTGAGCCAGTCGATCGACAGCGAGCGGCTCCAGGTGCTGCACGCGTCTGCACTCACGCAGAAGCTCGAGGGCAACGAGCTGGGCGAAGTCGACGCCGAGACGGTGTGTCTGAGTCAGGGCTTCCGGCCGTTGCCGAAGGCCAGCGTGTTGCGTCGCGCGCTCCAATACTCGCAGCGGGCGTTGTTGATGGTGCACGCCGAAGATCCGTCGCTGGCCGGGCAGGGCGTCATCGGCGCCGGGTTGACGGCCACGCGGCTGGGCCTGCCCTCGGTGCCGGTGACCGCGGAGACCGCGGTGATCGCGCGCGACCTGCTGATGCTCGAAGAGACGGGCGGGCGGCTCCACTTCTCGCACGTGACCGCGGCGCGCAGCGTGGAGCTGATCGCCGACGCGAAGCGGCGCGGGTTGAACGTGAGCGCCGACGTCACGCCGCACCACCTCACGAAAGACGCGCGCCTCGCCGAGAACTACGCGCTCGATGCGCGCGTGTGGCCGCCGCTCCGCGCTGAGTCTGACGTGCTCGCGCTGCGCGCCGGTCTCGCCGACGGGACCATCGACGCCATCGCCTGCGATCACGTTCGCGTCGCGGCGCTCGATCGCGAACACCCGTTCGAAGCGTGCGCGCCGGGCTGCGAAGCGTTCGAGCAGGCGCTGTCGGCCGCGGCGCGCTGCCGGTTGAGCCCGGCTCGCCTGGTTGAAGTTCTCTCGACGACGCCGGCCCGGCTGCTCGGTCTGAGAACCGGGTTGACGCCCGGCGTTTCTGCCGCAATCACCGTCATCGAGCCGAAAGACTGGACCGTTCGCGGCACCGTCATCGGCGAGCGTCACACCTTTCCCGCAGGAGTCGCCCCGTGAAGCGAGCAGTTCTGGCCCTGGCTGATGGCACCACCTTCGAAGGCCGTTCTTTCGGTGATTCGGCCGAGACGGTCGGTGAAGTGGTCTTCAACACTTCGATGTTCGGGTACCAGGAGATCCTCACCGACCCGTCGTACGTCGGTCAGATCGTGACCATGGCGTACCCGCAGATGGGCAACGTCGGCACCAACCCGGAAGATCAGGAATCGGAGCGGCCGCACGCGGTCGGCATGGTCGTGCGCGAGTATTCGGAGCCGTCGAACTGGCGCTCGACGAAGTCGCTCGACGCGTACCTCGCGCACTGGAAGGTCGCGGGCATCGAAGGCCTCGACACGCGGCGCCTCGTTCGTCACCTGCGCACGCACGGTTCGCAGATGGGCGTCATCTCGACGGAGGGCACGTCGCTGAAGGCGCTCGTCGAGAAGGCGAAGACCGCGCCCGGCATGGAGGGCATGGATCTGGCGACCGGCATCTCGACGAAGCGCGTGTACGAGTGGACGCAGGCCACGCCCAACGTGCTCATCGGTGAGAACGCGAGCCCGGCGCCGCAGAAGTTCCACGTCGTGGCGGTCGACTACGGCCTCAAGAAGGCGATGCTGCAGTTCCTCGTCGACGTGGGCTGCAAGGTCACCGTGGTGCCCGCGTGGACGAGCGCTGACGAGATTCTGGCCCGCAAGCCTGACGGCGTGTTCCTCACCAATGGCCCCGGTGACCCGGCGGCGGTGAAGGGCGCCGACAAGACGGTCGCGGCGCTGCTGGGCAAGGTGCCGGTGTTCGGCATCTGCCTGGGTCACCAGATCCTGGCGCTCGCGCTCGGCGGCAAGACCTGGAAGATGAAGTTCGGTCACCGCGGCGCCAACCAGCCCGTCAAAGACCTGCAGACCGGCAAGGTCGAGATCACCTCGCAGAACCACGGCTTCGCGGTCGACGCGAAGTCGCTCGAGGGCAAGGGCGTCGTCACGCACTTGAACCTCAACGATCTCACCGTCGAAGGCCTCGAAGTGCCCGGCGCGAAGGCGTTCTCGGTGCAGTACCACCCCGAGGCGTCGCCCGGCCCGCACGACGCGCGCTACCTGTTCCAGCGCTTCGCCGACGTGATGGCCAGCCGATGAGCGGAGCGCCGCACCCGTTCCTCGACGAGCTGATCGCGTTCGCGACGCCCGAGGAGACCAAACCCGATCTGCTCGAAGCGCGCGCCGCGTGGTTTCAGCGCACCGGCGAGGTCTTCGAAGAAGATCGGCAGATCGAGCTGCGCATGTCGGGTTTTCTCGAGCACTACTGCTGCGATCGCGTGGCGCCGCACTTCGGCAAGACGCCCGCGCGGGAGTTCTATGAACGCGCCCTCAAGCAGCCCGACGTCAAGCGCGCCGCCGCGCTGCGTTCTCTGACCGAGACGGTGCACTCGCTCTTCGAGGTCGAGAAGATCTCGAACGGTGAGGTGCGCGTCGTCTCGCTCTTCGGGCGCATCACCCGTGACGTCACCGAGCGCCGACACATCGTCGGGCTGAAGGAGGGTGACGTGCTCGAAGCGCGGCTCATTCCGTTCGACGGGCCGTTCTTCTTCTCGCCCTCGTACTGCTTTCACCCGCACGAAGCGGCGGAGTTGATCAAGGCCGAGGCCGCGCGATTGCTCGCTGCCGGCGCCGTCGACGAAGCGGCCTTCGTGCAGGACTGTGCGCAGCGCAGCCTGAAGGTCGACCGCTACCGGCAGATCGCCGTCGAGCGCATCTACGACTTCGCGAACAAGAAGATCTGATCAGCGCGAGTCGAGAAGCTCGAGAAAGTCGCGCAGCTGCTCGAGTGAATCGTCGTCGATGTCATCGAACTCGACGCCGTACCCGTGCACCGAGACGCTGACGTGCTCGGCTTCACGCGTGCGCACGTCGATGCGGCCGCGACCGATTCGCATGAAGCGAACGTGCGCCTGCCACGCGCCACCACCGGGGAGCGGCAGCAGCAACTGCGCGCCTTCGCCGACCTGAACGTCGTCGAGGCCTGCGGTCTCTTCGATGAAGGCGCCGGTCTCGGAGAGTTCGAGCAAGCGTGACGTGACCTTCACCCCGTCGAGGTCGAGCTCGAGGCGCGAAGGGATCTCGCAGCGATATCGAACCGGACGCGGCGTGGTCATCTGTCGCGAATGATGCCGTCAGAGGCGTCGCACCGTCATCAGGTTCGTGTTGCCGGCCTTGCCGAGCGGGGTTCCGGCGACGATCACCACCGTCTCTCCGCGCTTTGCCCACCCCTGCGCCAGCACCAGCTTCTTCACCTGTTCGATCATCGCGTCGGTGTCCGTCAGCCGTGGCGCGACGCACGGGGTGACGCCCCAGTACATGCGCATGCGGCGAACGATGTCTTCGTGCGGCGTCAACGCCACGATGCGGGCCCGGGGCCGCAGCTCCGAGATCAGCCGCGCGGTGTGGCCGCTCTCGGTGAACGCCACCAGCACCGCCGAGTCGAGCCGATCGGCGGCGCTCACCGCAGCGATCGCCACGCCCGTCGAGATGTCGGTCGTGCTCGCAAACGGCGACGCGTGCGCGACCACGCGCTTCTCGGCTTCGACCACCACGCTGGCCATCATGCGAATCGTCTCGACGGGGTAGCGGCCGACCGCGGTCTCTCCCGAGAGCATCACCGCGTCGGTGCCGTCGAAGATCGCGTTGGCCACGTCGGACACTTCGGCGCGCGT
Organism: Archangium gephyra; assembly: GCA_003243425.1. GTDB lineage: Bacteria > Myxococcota > Myxococcia > Myxococcales > Myxococcaceae > Archangium_A > Archangium_A gephyra_A. The sequence continues at coordinate 164,154 of QFQP01000004.1, forward strand.
CGGCCGCGGACTGTTGATCATGCTCTCGAGCATCTCGGTGGCGACGATCACCAGCCCGCCGCGGCGATTCACGGTCGTCACTGCTTCCTTCTGCAGGCCCGGGAGCTGCGCCAGCGGCATTTCGACGCCCAGGTCTCCACGCGCCACCATCACGCCGTCAGACGCCGCGGCGATCGCGTCGAGCGCTTGAATGGCCTGCGGCTTTTCGATCTTCGCGATGAGCGGCGTGCCGAGCTTCCTCACGTGCTTTCGCGCCAGCTCGATGTCCTTCGCAGAGCGCACGAAGGACAACGCCACGTAGTCGACGCCGAGCTCCTGGCCGAACGCGAGGTCGACGATGTCCTTCCTCGTGAGCGTGGGCACCGACACCGCAGCGCCGGGGAGGTTGAGCCCCTTGTGATCCTTGAGCAGGCCGCCCACCAGCACACGGCACTTCACGTCTTTCCCTCGCACCGACTGCACCTCGAGCCGCACGCGACCGTCGTCGAGGAGCACCGGGTCTCCTTTGCGAACGTCTCTGGTGAGCGAGGTGATGGGCGTCGGCAACACGCCACCACCGCCGAGCACCTTGCGCGTGGTGAGGGTCACCACGTCACCGGTCTTCACTTCACAGGAACCACCTTCGAAGCGGCCGAGGCGGATCTTGGGACCCTGAACGTCCTGCATCAGCGCCAGCGGGATGCCGGTGTTCCTGGACGCCTTGCGCAGCAGCTCGACCCGCGCGCGATGTTCTTCATGGGTGCCGTGCGAGAAGTTGAGCCGCGCGACGTCCATGCCGGCGATGAGCATCGCCTCCATCACCTCGAGCGAAGACGACGCAGGGCCAATGGTGCAGATGATTCGAGCTCGTCTCAAAGCGTCTCCAGGGGTGATCGTGTGTGCCCGTGTCGGAAAAGGGCTCCGTTGACGGTGCGAGAAGCGAATTTCTACGCTCGCGACGCCGTGGCCGTGAAGTGCGTTCCGGCGGAAGTCATTCGGAGGCCGGCAGTGAGTGACAACAGGAAGTTCCAGCGCGTGACGTCGAAGCTCCGCTGCTGGTGCGAGGGCGAGAACATCACGGTCTACGCGCGCATCGGCAACCTGAGCGAAGGCGGAATCTTCCTGCGCACCAGCACTCCCCTCGAACGAGGCAGCAAGGCGATGTTGCGGTTCGGTACCGATGGCGTTCAAACGCCGGCGCGCGTGGTGTGGAGCCGCGTCGAAGGGCAGGGCGGGCCCGCGGGCATGGGGCTGGAGTTCGAAGGCGCCGACGAGCGGATTCGTGAAGCGATTCGACAGCTGATCGACGAAGATCGCCCGGTCAAGGTACAAGCCAGCAACTGAATCACCCAATCGGGGCCTGCTTTGCGCATCGCGATCATTTCCGACATTCACAGCAACATCGAAGCGCTCACTGAAGTCCTCAAGACGATCGACAAGCTGCGCGTCGACCGCATCGTGAGCCTCGGAGACGTCGTCGGTTACGGCGCGTCACCCAACCCGTGTTGTGAGCTCGTTCGTCAGAACGCCGAAGTCACGTTGCTCGGCAATCACGACGCCGCCGTGGCGGGCCGCATGGACTACTCGTTCTATTACGACGCTGCCCGCCACGCGCTCGACTGGTCGGCCAACGTGCTCGACGAAGAGAACCTCGCGTGGTTGCGGAGCCTGCCGTACACGTACCGCATCGGCGACGTCGGCTTCTGCCACGGCTCGCCCATCGACCCGCGTGCGTACGAGTACATCTTCGCGCTCGAGCAGGCGCGCGAGTTGACGCCCTTCGCCAGCGACCTGCCGGAGGTCACGTTCATCGGCCACTCGCACCTGTGCAAGGCGTTCGCGATCGGCGCCGGCGAAGTGAACGACGTGGTCGCTCAGAAGTTCGGCATTCGCAAAGGCTACAAGTACATCATCAGCGTGGGTTCGGTCGGCCAGCCGCGCGACTACGACAACCGCGCGTGCTTCGTGGTCTTCGACACCGAGAACCGCACCGTCGAGTACGTGCGCGTCGAGTACGACATTCAGGCCTCGGCGCAGCGCATCTTCGACGCAGACCTGGCGCTCAACTTCGGCAAGCGGTTGTTCCTGGGGGTTTGACCGTTTTTTGAAGGTTGCGAGCAGCGGCGGGAGCGGCGAGAACGCCCCGGTCTCATGCGCGATCAAACCTTCATGACGTTGATGCGGTTGTTGCCGAAGTCCGCTCTCTCCACGGCGGTCGGCAAGGCCACGCGAGCCCCGGCGCCCGCTTCGCTTCACCACGCGGCCATCCGCTTCTTCGCGAAGCAGTACGACGTGAACACCGAAGAGATGGAAGGGACCATCGAGGACTACCCGACCTTCGGCTCGTTCTTCACGCGCAAGCTCAAGCCCGGCCGCCGCACCATCGACATGACCGAGAACGTGGTCGCCAGCCCGGTCGACGCACACGTGTCTCAGGCCGGCACCATCGAGCGGGGCGCGTGTCTGCAGGCCAAGGGCATCTCGTTCCCGGTCGACAAGTTGCTGGGTGACGCGCGCCGCGCGTTGGACTTCGAGGGCGGCTCCTTCGCGACGCTCTACCTCTCGCCGCGCGACTACCACCGCTTTCACTCGCCGCTGCCGGGCACCATCACCGGCTACCACTACCTGCCGGGCGAGTTCTGGCCGGTGAACGCGGCTTCGGTGCGCACCAAAGACGCGCTGTTCGCCATCAACGAGCGCCTGGTGACCTACCTCGACACGCCGGCTGGCCCGTGTGCGTACATCGCCGTGGGTGCCACCTGCGTGGCGCGCATTCACGCCGCGTACGACGAGCTGCTCACGCACCAGGGGCAGGGCGCGAAGGGCCACACGTATTCGAAGCCGATCGCCATCGAGAAGGGCGGCGAGATCGGCATGTTCGAGATGGGCTCCACCGTCATCATGCTCTTCGCGAAGGGCCGCGTGACGTGGGACCCGTCGCTGGTGCCCGACGCGCCCGTGGTGCTCGGTCAGAAGATCGGCACGTTCACGTGAGCGGCGTGGCGTCAGTGAAGGGCATGAACGATCTGCTGCCGCCAGAGAGCGAGATCTGGCAGCGGATCGAGCGTGTCGCGCGGGAGCTGTTCGGCCGCTACGGCTTCTCGGAGATCCGCACGCCGATTCTCGAGCACACCGAGTTGTTCGTGCGCAGCGTTGGTGAGGTGACCGACATCGTCGGCAAGGAGATGTACACGTTCACCGACAAGGGCGATCGCTCGGTGACGATGCGGCCGGAAGGCACGGCCCCGGCGGCGCGCGCGTACATCGAACACAACATCGCCAACGCCGAGCCGGTGACGCGCTGGTTCTACATGGGCCCGATGTTCCGCTACGAGCGCATGAAGACGGGCCGCTATCGCCAGTTCTCGCAGATCGGCGCCGAGGCCTACGGCGCGATCGATCCCGCGCAGGACGTCGAAGTGATCGCGCTGGTGTGGGCGTTCCTGAAGCAGATCGGCGTTCCCGACATCAAGCTGCACCTGAACTCGCTGGGCGATGCGGGCACCCGGCCGGCGTACCTCGCGGCGCTGAGTGAGCACTTCAAGCCCTTCGTCGACGCGATGAGCGACGAAGCGAAGGTCGCGTACGAGCGCAACACCATGCGCCTGCTCGATTCGAAGGAAGAGGCGCTGAAGGACGCCATCGCGAGCGCTCCGGCGATCATCGACTTCATCGACGAGACCTCGAAGACGCACTTCGCGAGCGTGTGCCGGCTGCTGGAGAAGCTCGGCATTCCGTACGAGCTCGATCGCCGGCTCGTTCGCGGGCTCGACTACTACACGCGCACCACCTTCGAGTTCGTCTACACGCCGACCGGAAAGAACGAGCTCGGCACTGCGGGTACGGTGTGTGGCGGTGGCCGCTACGATCGCCTCGTGCACGAGCTCGGTGGCCCGGAAAAACCTGCGGTCGGTTTCGCCATGGGCCTCGATCGCCTCGTGCTGCTCATCAAAGCGCTCAACCCACCTGCGAAGACCGGCCCCACGCTGTTCATCGGGACTTTCGATGGCACCGAACGTGACGACGCGATCGCGCTGGTGATGAAGCTGCGCGACGAAGGTCACTTCGTCGACTTCGACCCGCGCGGCGGAAAGCTCGGCAAGCAGAAGGAACGCGCCAGCAAGGTCGGCGCTGCGTTCTTCGCGGGCTACGGCGGCAACGAGCACGCGTCGCGGTCATTGAAGATCGACGACATGAACGCGCCCAAAGACGCGCCGAGGTCTGAGCAGGTCTCGATCGACGGGCTGTCGGCATGGCTGAATGAGCGTGCGAAGCGCCCGTCGTGAGGAACTTCATGCACCGTTCGTTGCTGCTGCTCGCTGTGCTCGCCGCGCCGGTTCTCGCTGACGATCTCGCCGAGGTCGACAAGCCGGCGCCGGCGTTCCGGTTGCCGGTCTACAACCAGCGCGCGTATGGCGAGGCGGCCGCGGGTCTCGATTCCTTCGTCGGTGCCGAAACGACGGACGAGAAGACCAGGGTGCTGGTCGTGTCGTTCATGGCCAGCTGGTGTGCGCCCTGTAAGAAAGAAATGCCGTACCTGCAGAAGCTCTACGACGAGAACAAGGACAAGGGTCTTCGCGTGATGCTGATCGCGATCGACACCGAAGCCGAAGGCCAGAAGAAGGTCGAAGAGCTGATCGAGCTGAACAAGGTCACGTTCCCCGTCGGCAAGGACCGCTTCAACATCGTCGCGCGGCGCTGGTTGGGAACGCAGAGCCCGTTGCCTTCGCTGTTCTTCGTGCGGCCTGACGGAACCGTCTCGTCGGTGCATCGCGGCTATTCGAGTGACGGCGCTGAAGTGCTGGCCGGCGAGCTCGAGAAGATTCTGGGTGTGAAGGTCTCGAAGCCGGTAGTGGCGGCCGTGGCTCCGCCTCCGGAACCGACGCCCGTGCCGGAACCGACGCCCGCGCCCAGGGGCAAGAAGAACAAGAAGAAGTGAGCGAGCTGGTCGTCATCGCGGGGCCGACGGCTTCGGGGAAGACGGCGCTCGCGATCGAAGTCGCGAAGCGGATCGACGCGGAGATCATCAGCGCAGATTCGCAGCAGGTGTACCGGTACTTCGACATCGGCATGGCCAAGCCGTCGGCTGACGAGCTTGCTGCCGTGCCGCATCACCTCGTGAACGTCGTCGAGCCGACCGAAGATTTTTCGGCCGCGCGCTTCGCGACGATGGCTGACGAAGCGATCGCTCAGATTCGTTCACGCGGGAAGCGGGTGCTCGTCGTCGGCGGCACGGGGCTGTATCTGCGCGTGCTGCTTCACGGGGTGGTCGCGGCGCCTTCGCGTGATGACGAGCTCCGCGCAAAGCTCGAGGCTTTCGCAGACGAGCACGGAAACGCGGCGCTGCATGCTCGGTTGGCCGCCGTGGATCCGGTGACGGCCGCGAAGCACCCGGTGGCAGATCGACTTCGTGTGATTCGCGCGCTCGAGATTCACGAGCTCACGGGGAAGCCCGCGAGTGAGCACCGCGAGGCGCACGCGTTCGTCGAAGATCGCTACCCGTATCAATTGTGGGTGCTCAACCCCGAGCGCGAAGCCGTGTACGCCGCCATCAATTCACGCACCCAGAAGATGTTCGACGCAGGGCTCATCGACGAGGCGCGCCGAAACCTGCAGTGGCGGAATACGGCTCCGATGCGCGCGGTGGGCTACGTGCAGGCGCTGGCGGTGATCGACGGCACCATGACGCGCGAGCAGGCCGTCATCGACACCGCGCAGGCGACGCGCAAGTACGCGAAGCGCCAGTTCACCTGGTTCAAGAAAGAGAAGGGCGCCCGGCACGTCGAACCGCACCGGGCGCTGGAGCAGATCGTCAGCGCAGCTCCGCGGCCACGTAGTCGAGGCGAATGAGCACGTCGCTCACGTTGCCCAGCTGCAGCCCGGGCCGCCCGCCGACGCTCAGCGTGCTCGCGGGAATGAACAGCGCGTAGTCGCCGAACACGCCGCGGCCAGCGAGGGCGGTCGATTGACCGTCGGTGTAGTCGACACGCTCGAGTTCACGCTGCGAGACGTTGGTGCGCGCCTGCACCGTCGAGAAGCTGTAGGTGCTCGTTTCCCGGGTGTCGGTGAGGCTCACCAGCACGCTGTCCTGGCCCCACGAGTTCGCGCTGTACGGGTCGACGAAGAGATTCTGCGACGGCCTGGTGGTGGCCGGGAGCAGGCCGAGGTCCGTGCACCGTTGGCTGGCGAAGGTGTTTCGCTTGCGCACCTGCAGCATGGCGATGCTGCTGTCGGTGCCCGTCATCAGCGAGTCGCCCACCACGGTGGCGTTGACCGCCCACAGGCGCTCCGCGCAGTTGAGCCCCGAGAGCAGCGGCAGCGCCCCGGTGTCGGCGAGGCCCAGGGTGCCCAGCGGCTGAATCGAGAACGGCAGCTCCTGGCCGAGGTAGCGGCCGCGGTCGTCGAACACCGCGTATTGGGGAGAGGTGAGGATGCGTTGCAGCCGTTGCGTGTCGCTCAGCGGCTGGGTGCCTTCACCGCTCCGGCTGCGATCGGCCAGCTGCAGTAGGTTCTTCTTGAGGCTCATCACCGTGACCAGCTGCGTGGGGCTGCCACCGCCCGACGGCGCGCCCCGGCGCACCAGATCGCGCACCCGGCGCAGGGTCTCTTCGAGCTCGGTGGGCGTCCTCGCGGCGAGCGTGCGCGCGCGTTCGAGGCTGGTGAACTGGAACTCGTACTCGGTGGCCAGCACCGCGAGGAACAGCGCCCGTCGCGCCCGCCGCATGCGCTGCTGGTAGAGGTCGAGGTTCTGGTCGAGCCAGAAGTCGACCTGTGCCACCGATACCTTCCGGTACGTCTCGGCGGCGATCGAGGTGTGGCCATCGTCGATGGCGGCCTGCATCGAGATCTTCAGGTTGTTGAACTGAAGCAGGGTGAGCGTGAGCGCCTGGGCTTGCGCCTTGACGCGAAGTGAAGCGCTCCTTGCGCCGACGAATTCGGCCTCCGCCTCGTTGATGCACTTGCGCACCTCGGTGGCGTTCTCGAGCTTCTTGACCGTCAGCTCGTGCTGGAGCTCGGCCGCGTCCATCCGCAGCTCGATGGTGTCGGCGGTGGACTCGGCGGCCTGCTGCACGCCGCCGAAGATGAGACTGCCGATCCACTGCCAGGGCTTGTCGAGGCTGAACAGATCGCGCGCCTTTTCGGCCGCGGCCGCCGTCTGATCGGCGACGAACTTGGCGTTGGCGAGCTCCGACATCGTCGCGTTGTGCTGCGCCATCGCCGCTTCGACCGCCTCGTTCCCCTGCTGAAGAATGAAGCAGCCGCGCATCGCGTTGTCGTAGCGCTCGCTGTATTCCTCCAGCTCCGAGCGGGCCACGTCGACCTCGGTCGCCGCCCCGCGTACTGCCAGCGCCGCCTCGCCCAGGCTGCCGTTGAAGCACTCCGGGCGCGTCAGGTCGGTGTCGGGTTGGCACACCCCGGTCTCCGATCTGCACACGAAGTCGACCGGGCATTCATCGGTGCGCGTGCAGCGTTCGGGCGCGGTGGTGGGGCGCAGCGCGAGCGTGCTCTGCCGCGCGCCCTCGCACGTCTCCTGGATCTCCTTGACCGCGCGGGCGTCGATGCCGGACGGAATCGAGATCTGCGGCACCCGTACGCCCTCGTACCCGGCGGCGAAGCCGTTGCGGATCGACACGCTGAACTCCGACGAGAAGAACGGTGTGTCGATGTCATAGGTCGGAGGCGGCAGGGCATCGAGCTGGGCGTCGAGCGTCTTCTGGCCGGTGGTGATCGCCGCGCCGAAGCGTTGGCGCAGCAGGTGCGCCATGCAGATCTGGTAGCCGAGGTCGGCGATGTTCAGCCGGTCCTTGTAGTCGTCGACCGAGAAGCGGCAGGCGGCCGACACGTAACAAGTCTCCGGGTCTGGCGGCGGGTCGAGGTCGAGCACCGTCAGCGAGCCGTACTCGTTGCAGAAGCTGGTTATCTGATCGCCGTAGAGCCGCTTGAGATCTTCGATGCGGCGTGCGCTGGCGACGTCTTCCTGTTGCTGGGTCAGGTCGCGTTGGAGCAGCGCCGAGACCGAGTCACGCGCGAGCAACTCGACCTCACGTGCCTGGGCGATGAGCGTCGGCGCGATCGCAGGATCGAGCAGGTCTTCGCGCCCGAGCAGCGAGTCGGACACCGCAGAAAAGCGCCGGCTGACGCCCGCCTGATCACCGATGCGGTACAACGGGAGATCTCCGTCTTCGATGCCCAGGGCGTTGCGGCCCTGCTCGAAGAACTCGAGCTGGCGGAGCAACCGGCTGGTCGAGGTGCCCCACGACGATCGCGCGGCGCGCCACTGATCTTCCCAGACCGGCGTGCCCACCGATCTCGCCGCGTCGCGCAGGCCCTGGGCCGCCGCGAACACCACCACGCTGCGCGGCAGGAAGTCGGCCAGCGCGCTCGAGACCGGCTGCACCTGGCCCTGCGGCGCGCGCGAGAAGAGCAGGTCGTCGACCAGCCCCTGCATGCCGTTGAGCTGCTGCGAGAGCGTGAAGAGCATGGTCACGGGAATGCCGACGCTCTGCTCTCCGGGGGGGAAGGTGTGCTGGGGCAAGAACGCGCGGCGGTAGTCAGGCATGCCGATGGCCTCGGGCGGGGCGGCCATCAGCGCGGCGCCGAAGCGCGGGTGCAACAGCAGGTCCCACGCCGACACGCTGCGCTGAAGCGAGGTGAACACCAGCTGCCAGTCGGAATACTGCCGGAGCTTGTCGATGTTCGAGCCCGAGGGCAGCAACGGCGCGAGCGCGTTGAGCCGGCGCGGCTCCATGCCGACCACCGACTGCACATTCATCCACTGCTGCATGAGCCGCAGGGCCTGTCGCGAGACGTCGGGGTCGATCGCCAGCGAGGCCCCGAAGGCACGATCGCGATCGAGGGCAGTGGCGTAGCCGAGCGCCGTCAGCACCCGCGAGCGGTTGAGGCAGGCCCCGTCGATCGACGCGTCACCGAAGGTGGCGCCTGCACCGACCGCCAGGCCGCTCACGCAGTTGGTCAAATACTCACCGCGGTTCTCGAGGCGCCCGCGATCGAGCCCGAAGGCCTTCTGCCGCGTTCCGTTCCCGCAATTCAGCTCGTTGGGCCCGTACACCGACGACGCGTAGGTGGTGATCTGCGCCGACGACGAAGCGCTGCACAGCGAACCGACGATCTGCTCCAGCCGCGTCGGCGCGTTTCCGAAGGTGCCCAGCGCCTGCCGACCGACGGTCTCTTCCGAGAACAGTGGCGCGGCGCGGGCGACGGGGTCTGACACCGGGCGCGCCGAGACCTGCGGCGCAGTGGCTCCCGGCGGCAGATCACCGGTGCGCACCAGCGTGAGGCTCCAGCGCACGAAGGGCGCGCTGGCCGACGGCGAGATGCCCTCGAAGGTCACCACCAGCTCGCCATCGAGCAGCCCGTCACGGAAGGTGGGCCCGTCCATTCTGCCGCTGGCGTGCACGTCGAGCTGCGTGGCGTCGACCACCTCGCTGTCGGGGCCCAGGTACTGCCGGCTGGGCATCACCAGCTCGAGCTGTTGCGTGCCCGGCTTGAGGCTCATGGTCGCAACGCTGTCGGTGGGGAACACGGTCTTGCGCACGTCGAAGAGGCGCAGGGTGTAGACGCCCTGGACCGGCGGGTAGATCTCGGCGCGAACCGGCAGCTCGAGGCGCGTCAACTCCTCCGGCAGCGCGTCTTCCACCGTCCTGGCGCGCAGCCCGGCGCCGATCATGCGTGCGCGCCCCGCGTAGATGCCGAAGCGTGGTGCCGGCTCGGCCGAACCTGCACCCCGAAGCGCGACGCCCACCACCAGGTGCTGACCCCGGGAGAAGAAGTGAAGGCTCTTGCGCACGTCGCTGGTGGGGAACGCCCCGCTGGCAGCGCGCACCTTCACCACCGACGTCTGCTCGCCCGCAGGGAGGTTCTGGAATTCGCACTCGAGCGCGAAGGGCGCCTCGGCACCGCAGGCCACCTCGAGGCCGTCGTCGCCGGTCACCCGGACCCGTGGAGCGTCGAGGCCGGTGATCTTCAGGCGCACCGCTTCGACCGAGGCCTGCGTCGCCAGCGCCATGTCGACGCGGTCGACCGACATCGTCCCCCGCGCTTCACCCGAGATGAGATCGGGCAGGTTGGCGAGCTCCGGGGCGACGCAGCGCCCGAACGAATCGCACACCGTGCCTGTCAGGCACTCGTCGCTCCACGCGCAGCGCGCCACACACACGCCGAGCTCACAGCCCGTGCCGCACGGGCAGTTCTCGTCGCGCGTGCACCGCGCGCGCGAGGTCACCAACGTCTCGGAGCGCGTGCAGGTACCGGCCCACGCAGGTTCGGCCCCCTGCATTGAACCGGCGTCTGCCTGCATCTCGTCGACCGGGCGGCAGCCGGCGATGAACCCGAGGAACACGAGGGCCGACACGACGCGCGTCGCGTGGGCCTGACGCCACTGAGGGGTGCTCATGGTCAGCAGCCCTCGTCGTTCGCCGCGACGCCCGCGGTGCCGCGCAGGCCGGTAGTGGTCGCGTTGCCTCCCGCGCCCGGCGAGCCGGTGTTGATGGTCGCGCCGCTCAGCGACACGCTGCCGCTGCCCACGCAGTACACGCCGATGGAGTCGCCGCCTGCCGAACCACCGGCGTGACCGCCGCGACCACCGGCACCACCGGTGCCCCCGCGACCGCCACACTTGCCGCGGTGCGCGGCGCGCGATGCGCAGCGGAAGGTCATGCTCGTCTCTCCTGCGCCGCCCATGCCGCCGCCGCCGCCGTTCCCTCCGAGGCCACCGGCGCCGCCGTTGCCGGTCGTCACCCGTACCGAGGGGTGAATGACGAGCCCCGTCGACGACGCCGCGAGAATGCCGATCGACGAGCCACCCGGGCCGCCGGGCGTTCCGCGCGTCCCTCCACAGCCCGGCGCGCCGCCGCCACCGCCGGGGTAGCCCCACTCGGGGTCATTCATGCAGCCGTTCTCGAACGAGCCGCCCGTGCCGCCGCCGCCCGCGAAGGTGCCGGGCTGACCGTCGACGCCGACCGTGCCGAAGCCGCCCGTGATCCTGCCGTCGGCCATGACCTGCAGCCGCGTGCCTCGCGCGCCGTCGGCGCCGGTCTGGCCCGACAGCCCATTCGCGCCGTCGCCGCCGGCCGTCACCCCGTTCTCGTCGAGGTTGCAGTCGCTGTTGTCGAAGACGGTGGTGCCCAGCGAACCCCCGTTGACGCCGCCGCTGGCACGACCGGCGTTGCCCGCAGTGCCCGACGGTCGCGCCGCGATGTAGATGTTCGAGTTGCCGCCCAGGCCGCATTGCGCGCTGGTCTGATTGGCTGGCGTCGCCGGGAGCGCACAGGTGATCGCCGTGCCGTTGCAGCTCACGCTCCCCGGCGTTCTCCCCGTGGCCGCCCCGCCGTTGCCACCGCTCGCGCCCGCCGCGCCAACCACGCCCGGCGCCGCGTTCCCGGTGACGATGATCACGTCGTCGAGTTCGAGCCCGGGCGCGTTGTGCGCGAAGAGGCCGATGTTGTGCCGACCATTCCGGCCGTCGTTGTCGGTGGTGTTGGCGGTGCGAATCTCCACGTGACGCACGAGGGTCTTGACGGTCACGTTACGCGCCGTGGCGCCGACCAGCCGGTTGTCGGTGGTGTCTGCCGAGAGCGCGGCGATGTTCCAGAGCGGGCGCTTGCTCGCGTCAGGCACGAAGAAGGGCGACACCCCGAAGCCGCCGTACAGCGACACACCATTCGAGATCACCAGCGGCTCGGTGAAGGTGACCTGCCCGCCGATGATGATGCCCCGGGCGCCGCGCGCGTTGGCGGCGGTGGTGGCGGCGGCGAAGGTCTTGAACGGCCGCATGCGGCTGCCGTCCTCGGTGCCGGTGTGCGCCGGGTCGAGGTAGATGAACGTGGAGCCCGCGACGGTCGAGTCGCACTCCACGACGCCCGCGTCTTCCACGGGGATCGGCAGCGGCTCGCACGTGAAGCGGTCCGCCATGGCGTCGCAGCGCTGCGTGCCCAGACCACACGTGCTGCACCCCTGGTTGGGCGGCGCGACGCAGCGGTTCTGTTACACGACGCGGCCGTTCATCACCGCGGGCGAAGGGTCACAGTACTGCTCGACGTCGGCGCACACGCCGCCGCCGCAGGCATAGAGCTTGTCGTCGCAGCCGGCATCGCCGGTGCACACCGGCCCGCAGCCGGGGCCCGAGCAGCTGGTCGCCGCCGCACAGACGGCCATGCCGCCATCGCTGCGAGCGCAGCTGATCTCTGCGTAGGTGCACCGCGCGTCGACGCAACCGGTGAGCGAGAGGCAGGGGCGCGACGGGCAGGCCGTGTCGAAGTTCTGCTCGGTGCACTCACAGCCCTGCGTGCAGGTGAGGGTGCCGCCGCAGCCGTCATCAATGGTGCCGCATTGCGTACCGCACGAGACCTTCGTGCAGGTCGAACCTCCGTCGTCACCGCCTCCGGTCGCGGAGCCACCGCCCGTGGCAGTGCCTCCACCGGTCGCGGCCCCGCCGCCGGTCTGCGAGGTGCCGCCACCGGTTGCGCCGCCAGCGTCGGGGACCTGCGAGTCGGGAATACACGAGACGAGCGCACAGGCTGCGAGCGCGAGAGAGAAGGTGTGTCGACGAAGACGAATCATGGTGGGTCCCCTCCCGTGATGGTTGGTGTGAACGCAGCGTCGAGGCCGCGGCAGCTGCCGGGCGCGTAGCGCGGGACGAGCCGAGCGCGCGCGGTGGTTTTGTGGCGCGTTGGTGCTCCACGGTCGCATCAGGAAAAACGATCGGTCCCGCTCCACGATCGCTGCTGACACGACGCATCACCCAGGCTGGTGACCCGGCGCCACGGGTGTGGCGCGCCGCCTGAGCGGGACGTAGAAGCCGCCGCGCCATGCTCGAGTTCGTCGACACGTTCCTCCGCCGTCACGTAGGCCCCTCCTCGAAAGACATCGAGGACATGCTCAAGGTCGTCAATGCGCCGTCCCTCGACGCGCTGATCGATCAGACGGTCCCGAAGAAAATCCGCGTCAAGAAGCCGTTGGCGCTGCCGGCCGCGAAGGCCGAACGCGAGTTGATGGACGAGCTGCGCGCCATCGCGTCGCAGAACGTCGTCGCCAAGAGCTTCATCGGCGCCGGCTACTACGACACCACGACGCCGGGCGTGGTGCTCCGCAACATCCTGCTGAACCCGGGTTGGTACACCGCGTACACGCCGTACCAGGCCGAGATCGCCCAGGGCCGTCTCGAGGCGCTGCTCAACTTCCAGACCGTCATCGGCGATCTCACGGGCCTGCCGATCTCGAACGCGTCGCTGCTCGACGAAGGCACCGCCGCCGCCGAGGCGATGCACCTGCTGCACTCGGTGGTCAAAGACACCGACGGCCGCGCGTTCTTCGTGTCGAACCTGTGCCACCCGCAGACCATCGAAGTGGTGCGCACGCGCGCGCAGCCGCTGGGCATCGAAGTGGTGGTCGGCGATCACACGGGCTTCGACTTCAGCAAGAAGTGCTTCGGCGCGCTGGTGCAGTACCCGGCCACCGACGGCGCGGTCATCGACTACGCGAACTTCATCGAGAAGGCCCACGCGGGTGGGGCGCTGGTGGTGATGGCGACCGACCTGCTGGCGCTCACGCACCTCAAGTCACCCGGGGAGCTCGGCGCTGACGTGGCCATCGGTTCGGCGCAACGCTTCGGCGTGCCGCTGGGCTTCGGTGGTCCGCACGCGGGCTTCATGTCGACGCGCACCGAGTACGCGCGCTCGATGCCCGGCCGCATCATCGGCGCCAGCCAGGACTCCAACGGTCACTTCGCGCTGCGCATGGCGCTGCAGACCCGCGAGCAACACATTCGCCGTGAGAAGGCGACGTCGAACATCTGCACCGCGCAGGTGCTGCTCGCGGTGATGGCCTCGATGTACGCCGTGTACCACGGGCCTCGCGGCCTCAAGGAGATCGGCGCCCGCGTGCACCTGCTCGCGCGCACGTTCGCGGCGGGCCTCAAGAAGCTCGGCGTGAAGGTGAAGCACGACGCGTTCTTCGACACCGTGGCGATCGTGATGAACGACGCGAAGGCCGCCGACGCGATCATCACCAACGCCGAGGCGATCGGCATGAACCTGCGCCGCATCGACGCCACCACGCTCGGCGTGTCGATGGACGAGCCCACCTCGGCGCAGCAGGTCGAAGAATTGCTCGGCTTGTTCGGCGACGGCAGCAAGCAGAGCGCCGAAGCGCTCGCCGAGACGGTGAAGAACTCGAACATCCAGGAAGCGCTGCGCCGCACCAGCAGCTACCTCACGCACCCGACGTTCAACAGCTACCACACCGAGCACGAGATGCTCCGGTACATCCGCTCGCTCGAGGCGAAGGATCTGTCGCTGTGTCACTCGATGATCGCGCTCGGCAGCTGCACCATGAAGCTGAACGCCACCAGCGAGATGGAGCCCATCACGTGGCCCGAGTTCAACGCGCTGCACCCGTTCGCGCCCGCGTCGCAGTGGAAGGGCTACGCGACGATCTTCACGCAGCTCGAGGCCTACCTCTCGGAGATCACCGGCTTTGCCGGCTGCTCGCTGCAGCCCAACGCCGGCAGCCAGGGTGAGTACGCCGGTCTGTTGACCATTCGCAGCTTCCACGAGGCGCGCGGCGAGGGGCACCGCAAGATCTGCCTCATTCCTGCCTCGGCGCACGGCACCAACCCGGCGACGGCGGTGATGGCGGGCTACGAAGTGGTGGTCGTGAAGACCGACGAGAACGGCAACGTCGACGTCGGCGATCTGAAGCTGAAGATCGACGCGCACAAGGCGAACCTCGCGGCGCTGATGGTCACGTACCCGTCGACGCACGGCGTGTTCGAAGAGGCGATCACGGAGATCTGCGACCTCGTTCACGCGGCCGGCGGTCAGGTCTACATGGACGGCGCGAACATGAACGCGCAGGTCGGGCTGTGCCGCCCGGGCGACTTCGGCCCCGACGTGTGCCACCTCAATCTGCACAAGACGTTCTGCATTCCGCACGGCGGTGGCGGCCCCGGCATGGGTCCCATCTGCGTGGCCAAGCACCTCGTGCCGCACCTGCCCACGCACCCGCTGCAGAAGGTCGGTGGCGACAAGGGCCCGGGGCCGGTCTCGGCGGCGCCGTGGGGCAGCGCGAGCATCCTGCTCATCTCGTGGGTCTACATTCGCCTGATGGGCGGCGAGGGTCTGACGCACGCCACGCGCACCGCGATTCTCAACGCGAACTACATCGCCGAGCGGCTCGAGAAGGCGTTCCCCGTGCTGTACCGCGGCTCGCACAAGCGCGTGGCGCACGAGTGCATTCTCGACATGCGCAAGCTCAAGACCACGAGCGGCGTCGAGGTCGAAGACATCGCCAAGCGCCTGATGGACTACGGCTTTCACGCGCCGACGGTCTCGTTCCCGGTGGTGGGCACGATGATGGTCGAGCCGACGGAGTCGGAGTCGCGCGCGGAGATCGATCGCTTCATCGACGCGATGCTGTCGATTCGCGCGGAGGTCGAAGAGATCGAAGCCGGCAAGCTCCCGAAGGACAACAACCCGCTCAAGCACGCGCCGCACACGGCGGAGGTCGTCACCGCCGACGAGTGGACGCGGCCGTACGCCCGTTCGCGCGCTGCGTTCCCGCTGCCGTGGGTGAAGAAGCACAAGTTCTGGCCAAGCGTCGGCCGCGTGAACGGCGTGCTCGGCGACCGCAAGCTGGTCTGCAGCTGCCCGCCGATCGAAGACTACGTGTGACGATTTCGTCGGTTTGAGGTGCGAGCGAGCGCGGGAGACCGCGCTCGTTTCGTTTCAACACCCCAGCGCTGAGGAACCGCTCAGCGTCGTTCTCGAACCACGCCGCGCACATGAGGAGGCCCTCCGGAGGTCCTGAGGAAGCGCGCCGAACACCAGAGGAAGCCCGGAGCACCGGCTGAGGAAGCGCCCAGGACGCCTGAGGAGGCACTCAAGAGGGAGTGAGGAAGCCCGGAGTGACGTGTATTCAGCCACTTGCGAGCTCAGGGGACGGTCACGCAGAAGCCGAACGACGTGCTCTCCGCGGGTGCGACGGTGAGGTTGTGGGGCGCACCTGTGAAGCGCCACTGCGCGCCGGAATCGTCGACCACCGCGTTCCACAGCGAATTGATGGTGCCCAGCTTCGCAAGCTCGACCGTCCACGTCTGCGGAGTCGTGGTGCCGTTGTCGACAAACACGGTGCGACACGAACCCGTGCCCCAGTCGGAATCGACACGAACGCGGTGCGTGGTTCCCGTCGGCGTGACCGGCGTTCCCGCATCGGGGATCGGCGGCTCATCAGGGTCGGGCGAACCACTGCTTCGTCTCGCGAACGACGGCGACGTGAAGGGAATCTCGAGCAACGCCTGCATCGTCGCGGGCGCTCCGGAGCGCGTGGGGAGAAGACCGTTCGCGCCACATGACGCCGCCGCGCCATTGACGCCAAGCACATGACGGCTCCACTGCGAGAGCACGCACGCGGTCACGTTCTGGTCGGCCGCAAGTCGCTGCGCCAACTCAGGAATGCCGTTGAAGGTTCCGTCGGACGCGCCAGCGGCGATGAGCTCGCCGGAAGCGTCGGCCTCGATGGTGCGGCCCATGGCGTCGAAGTTCTCGAAGCCCAGACCGATGGGATCCATCATCTGGTGGCAGCCGCTGCACGCCGCGTTGCGCGAGTGCTCCGAGAAGCGCTCACGGTTCGACTGCCCGGGCACGAAGTCGGGCAGGGCGGCGTTGATGCCCGGCGGAGGCGGCGGCAGCGGCTGGCAGAAGAAGCGTGAGCGAACCAGCTTGCCGCGATGAACCGGTGAGCTCGTCTCGCTCGTCGAGTGCGACATCAGAATCGCGCCCTGACCGAAGATGCCGACGCGCTCCGGCCCCCAGGCCGGGCCGTAGATCGGCGTGAGCACCGCCGGAACCGACGCGGGCCGCGAGGTGAGGAACGCTTCGAGGGAGGTCGCGTTCGCGAAGCTGTCGAGCGTCTCGGCGCGAAGGGCCGCGCGAAGCGCCGGTGAATCGATCGGGAACAGGTCTGGCGAGCGGACCGCCGAATCGAGCCGCTCCAGCTCGAGCCATTGCTCGGCGAAGTGATCGATGGCGGTGCGCGACTTCGCGTCAGCGAGCAGACGGCGCACCTGCTCGACGCGAACGGCGTCATCACTCAGCGTGGCGTCACGGAGCGCCTGATCAGGCGGCGCGGCCCACAGTCCGTACGAGAGCGCCGCCGCGATTTCGTCGTTGGTGAGCTGCCCGGCGGTGTCACCCAGCTCGGTGCGGTACAGAAACGAAGGCGACTGCAACAACGCTTCGATCGTCGCGCGAACGCCCGCTTCAGCGCCGTCATCTGCAGACACCGCGTTGAACACCGCGCGGAACCTCGCGACCTCGGTCGGACGCAGCGACCGTCGAAACGCCTTCGCCCCGAAGTCACGAATGAAGGCATCGGCGCAGGTCGCGGTGCCGCACGGCAACAGCGCGTTCACGTCGAGCGCAGCCGACACCTCTTCACTCAACCGGCGAACGGCGTCGACGTAGAGCTCCGAGGCGCGAAGAAGATCAGCGTCGCTGTCGTAGCCGTCGCGAACCGCGTCAGCCGGCAGCAACGCCTTCACGCGCGCCTTCGACGCTGGGTGAAGCTCGGCGAACGTGTTCTCGAGCTCGAAGCGGGACAACCGGCGAATGCGCGGAGGTGCCATCGCAGGCGTGCGCTCCGTACCGTCGAAGCAGGCCGCGAACTCGGCAGTCGATGGCACTTCGGGCTTCTGCTCTCCCGGCTCGACCTTGCCGGTGCAGCCCAGCACCACCAACGCAGCGAACAACGCGCGCTTCATGACAACCCCTCCAGCGTTCCGGCGAACCGGTTGTCGTGGAAGTACGTGTCGGTCAGGCCCATCGCCTGACACAGCTCGGTGAGCAGCTTGTTGTGCGGCGTCGCGGGCCTCTGCACGTAGCGGCCGGGGTTCCAGCGCCCGCCGGCCTTGCCCGCGAGCACGAAGGGAACGTCTTCGCAGGTGTGAAGACCGCCGTCGCCGAGCTCCTTGGCCCAGACCACTGCGCTGGTATCGAGCAGCGAACCGCCGCCGAGTGGGTCTTCGCGGGCCGCGAGCTTCGTCAGCAGCGAACCGAACTGCTCCGTGAACCACCGCTCTGCGCGAACGAACTCGTCGTCACCCCGGTGCGAGAGTTCGTGATGCGAGATGGTCGAGCCCAGCCACGTCGGCACCAGCGGGCTCACCGTGTGCGCGAGCTGTAGCGTCGCCACGCGCGTCATGTCGCAGGCAAGTGAAGAGACCAGCAGGTCGATCTGCGCGTTGGTGATCGCCGGGAAATTCGACGGGTCCTGGGCGTCCATCATCAGCACCGGGGTCGTGCAGCCCGAGCCCATCGGCTGCGGCGCATCGAGGCCGATCTCCATCGCGCGAAGTGCGCTCAGGTGCGCGTCGAGATTCACGGCCTGCTCGGCGCCGAGCCGGCTCTTCATGGCGCCCAGATCGCCGCGCACGGCGTCGAGGATCGACTGCCGGCGGCGACGCAACTTCGCGAGCTCGGTCGGACCTCCAGCCACGGCTCCGAACAGGCGCGTGAACGCGTTCGACGGACTGTCTTCGGGGTGAATGAGCTGACCGTCGGCGTAGCTCATGCGCGTCTGCGTGCTCGCGCCCCACGCGCTGGTCTGAACGCCGAAAGAGAGCGAACGGAAGCGCGAGCCACCGCCGATGCGCGCGGCGATGTACTGGTCGACGCTGTGCGGACCGCCCGCGGTCAACATCGCGCGCATGCCGCCTTCGTGGTTGGTGTGATCGACGAAGTAGAGGCCGCTCACCGGCATGATGTTCGCCTTGTGCGGCATCAGCGGCTCGAGCACGTCGCCCGCGGCGACCGTGTAGCCATCGGCCGTCGGCTTCGGGTGCCAGCGATCGGTGCGATGCGCGGTGCCGTTGGGCGTGAAGAAGATCACGAGCCGTCGCGCCTGAAGCGTCGCCTGCGCGCGTGCCTTGAAGAACGGAGCTGCGATGAGTGAAAGCCCGGCACCAATGGCCGACCGTCGACTGATCATGAGGAACCTCCCGGGAAGGCGCGCGCGTTAACCTCGCGAGCCGAACCGATGCGACGACGCTTCCTGCTGTGGTCACTGCTGCTGCTTTGTGTGTTCGTCGCCGCTTCCTGCCTGGCTGGAATGGTGTCGATGCCCGGGCGGTCGTACGCGGGGCCGGCCGTCGCTGCAGATGCTGCCGTCGTGAACGCGCTGCGCGCCGACGTGACGCAGCTCGCGGTCGTCATCGGAGAACGCAACGCGGTGAACCGACCCGAGAAGGTCGTCGCGATGTTGGCGCTCGAGACCATGGGTTACTTCAGTGACGAGAAGAACACGCAGCACTCCCCGTGGCCGTTCTCGACGTTCTACCCGACCGAAGGGAACTTCATCGCGTTCGTGGCCGACACCACCTCGCGGGCGCTCGTTCGTGACGTCGTCAGCACGTTCCGACAGCAGTCGACGCTGGCGAGTGAAGGCGCCTCGGTGCCCGCGGCGATCGAAGGCATCGACTGGTCAGACCATGGGCCGTACTGGCGCGCGGGCTCCGTGGCGTTGATGGTCACCGACACCGCGCCATTCCGAAACCCGAACTACCACCACGAGAGCGATGTTCCCGACACGCTCGACTTCACGCGGCTCGCCCACGTTGCCGTCGGGCTTCGGCGCGTGGTGGCGAAACTCGCCAGCGTCGACGGTGTCCAATGACCATGTCTTTCGTTCTGCTCCTCGCGTTGTCTTCGGCACCGATGCCCGACGGAGCGTTCTGGGTCGCGCGGCCCGGCCGTGGCTCCAGTCTTCAGTTCGAAGGCACCGTCACCGAGAAGTCGACGCCGGTGGAGTGCGTCGAGCTTCACGTGAAGGGGCCGCTGGTGACGCTGGGAGAATTCACGTTCAACCAGCGGGACGGGCGCCTGTTCGCGCCGGTCTTCAACAATCGGTCTCGCCCCGTACCGCTGGTCGGCACGTGTGACGTCGAGGTGCCGAAGGCTGCGCGCTACGCGACGCGCGATGCATGCCAGGCGGTCCCCAAACGCTTCGTCGAACGTTGCGATGGGGGCGACTGCACGCGCAACCACGAGCCCTTTCAGCTGGGGCCGTGCGAAGACGAAATGCGGCAACTCAAGGGCCTGGCCAGCCTCGCGCTCGCGGTCGACCACGACGACGCGATGGCCACGATCAAACGCATCGACGCGCTCACGAAGAAAGGCGGGAAGCTGTGGGAAGCGGGCGAATGTGCGGTGGTGACGGTCACGCCGGGCAAACGCGGGCTGGTCACGCTGCGCGGTCAGACCTGGGAAAAGGAGGGTTACCTCGAGCCGCTGTTCGCGCAGGCGCGGATTCAGGGCACGCGGGAATGGGCGCTCGGAGGCTCCGGACTGGGGACGAGCGGCTCGAGCGCGCAGACCGAGTCACTGCTGATCGGCAGGCGCCTGATCGTGCTCGGCCGACGCGTTCTGTACGTCGATGAAGGTGTGTGTGTCGCGGAGGGCAAGAAGCTGTAAGGTCCGCGCCCTCGATGGCTCAACCTGAAGCGAAGAAGCCCATTCGGTTCGGCAAGTACACGCTGATCGACCGCATCGCCGTCGGTGGCATGGCGGAGATCTTCCTCGCGCGCCAGGCGGGTCTCGAAGGCTTCGAGAAGACCATCGTCATCAAGCGCATTCGGCCGCACCTGTCGAAGCAGCCGAACTTCGTGAAGATGTTCTTGAACGAAGCGAAGCTCGCCGCGCAGCTGAACCACCCCAACATCGTGCAGATCTACGACCTCGGCAAAATCGGCGAGTCGTACTTCATCGCGATGGAATACATCTTCGGGCGCGACATGCGTCGCATCATCCCGAAGGCCGACGCGCTGGGGATCCCGTTCCCCATGGTGTACGCGCTGAAGATCGCGTCGTCGGTGTGCGAAGGCCTCTACTACGCGCACGCGCGCACCGACCTCTACGGCAACGCGCTCAACATCGTTCACCGCGACGTGACGCCCGAGAACATCTTCGTGTCCTTCGACGGCACGGTGAAGGTGCTCGACTTCGGCATCGCCAAGGCTGCGAATCAGATCGAGCAGACGCGCGCCGGAGAGATCAAAGGCAAGCTCTCGTACATGTCGCCCGAGCAGTGCATGGGCAAGGCGCTCGACAACCGCAGCGACATCTTCTCGCTCGGTGTCGTGCTCTACGAGTGGCTCACCGGCTTCAAGCTCTTCACCGGCGACAGCGAAGTGGCGATCTTGAAGTCGATCACCGAGGGCAAGATCTACGCGCCGTCGTACTTCAAGGCCGACATCCCCGAGGCAGTCGAAGCGATCCTGATGAAGGCGCTCGAGAAGGACCGCGAGCGCCGGTACCAGACCGCGTGGGAGATGCAGTACGACCTCGATCAGTTCCTGAGTCAGTACGAGTTCACGCCTTCGAACATCCACCTCTCGAACTTCCTCAAGCAGCTCTTCAACGACGAACTCGAAGAAGAGAAAGACCGGCTCACACAGTTCCGTCAGGCCGGCGGCATGGGCCCGGAGGAGGTGCTGCAGGAAGAAGAAGACGTGGTCTCGGTCATCGAGCCGATCTCGGAGCTCGAAGACGTGGGCCCACCGGTGCCGACGCCCAGGAAGAACGGCGGCCCCGAGCGGTCGGTGACCTTGTCGTTGTCGGGTGGCGACGTCGACCAGCTCAACGCCATCGCCAGGAAGCACGGCGTGACGGTCAACTCACTGCTTCGCGACGTGGTCGCCGGTTTCCTGAAGTATCGATGAGCGGTTCAGCACCGTGCCGTCCTTGATGACGTGCACGATGCGGCTGGTGGCCGTGATGTCGGTGAGCGGATCTCCGTCGAGCAGCACGAGGTTCGCCACCGCGCCCACTTCGACGGTTCCGGTGCCCAGACCGGTGAGTGACGCCGCCGTCGACGTCGCCCCGCGCAGCACGTCGGCGTTGGGAACTCCGGCCTCGACGAGCTGACGAAGCTCTTCCTGGAACGCCGCGCCCGCCATGCACCCGACGCTGCCGTTGTCGTCCGCGCCGACCAGCAGGGGCACGCCCGCGCGGTGAAGCACGCGAACCGCTTCGAGCCGGTCCGCCTTGCTGGCCTGCAACTCGTGGATCCACGCCGTGAGGCCCGCAGAGAGCGTGTGCTGCGAAGTGACCGAGGGGTCGAACTCGTGAAGGAACCCGGAGGGCCAGGCTTCCTTCTCGAGCGGGGTGGGCGCGAAGCGGTTCTCGATCAGCGCTTCGATGCGGTCCCACACCACCAGCGTCGGCGCGACGACGGTCCCGAGCGACTTGAGCTCTGCGGCCTGCTCGTCGGTCAGCTTGCCGAGGTGAACGCCATGCACGAGCAGATCGACGCCTGCGCGCGCCGCGAGCAGCGCGTACTCCGCCGTGTCGATGTGCGCGGCGACCTTTGCGTTCTTCGCGTGCGCGGCGTCGACCACCGCCTTCAGCAACTCCGGTGAGTAGACGGGCGCGTCGAGTGGAATCTGCGCCACCGCGACTTTGATGATCTTCGCGCCGTGGGCGAGGCTGTTCTCGACGGCTCTCTTCGCCTCTTCCGGCGTCGAGATCTGGGTCGCGAAGATGCCTTCGGCGATGCGGTCGACCGGCCACGGCAACAGATCGCGCACCATGCTCACCGGGTAGCCGTCGCGCGTGGTGATCATCTTCCCCGCGTAGATGAAGTCGGGGCCGAGCCAGTTCTTCTGCAGCGCCTCGAGCTCTTCGACGTCGCCGCCCACGTCTTGCGCGCCGGTGATGCCCGCGTAGAGCAGGGCGCGGCCAGCGTGTCGTGGGTCGGGTTGCGCGGCCTTCCACGGCGCCGAAGGGCTGCTCGTCAGGTGCACGTGAAAGTCGATGAAGCCGGGCACCAGCGTCTTGCCGTTGCCGTCGATGAAGCGCGCGCCGGCGATGCGCATGAGACCGGTCTCGTGAACCGCCTGAACTCGGCCGTCGCTGATGAGCACGTCGCGATGCTCGAGCAGCGTGGCGCTCTTGCCGTCGAACACCGCCACGTTGCTGATGAGAATTCGCTCGGAGGCCGACGGCTTCTCGACGAGTTGGGGAAACGAGTAGCGGGTCAGACACCCGCTGAGCAGCACCAACGACGCCACGGCGAAAACGCGCATGGCGCTCGATCTACTTCGTCATGCGCGGCCGGGCTTCTGCTTCCACGACGTGCGCGTGCGCTTCGCGATGCCGGCGCTGCCATGCCAGCGGAGGTCGTGCACCGAACCGCCGATTTCCTTGCCGTCTTTGACCTGCAGCGCGGGCACGTCGGCCATCGGCGTCGACTCGAGCGTCACCACCCACTCGTCACCCACGGGCTTGAGCGTCATCGTCGAGGTGATGGTCAGCGACACCGCGCACTCCGGCATCGCGGGCAGCGGCGGCGGCGTCTTCACCGCCCGCGCCGGCGGCAGGCAGAACGAGAGCTCGGGTGACTTCTTTTCGAGCGGCGCTCGTTCGTCGCTGACGAAGAACATCAGCGACGCGATGAAGGAGATGCCGCTACTCGCCAGAACCAGGAGCACGTCAGGGGGCATGACCGCCGTATGACAACCTGCTCCGAAATCAGGTTCCATGTGGGATACTCACTTCGTCATGGCCCGCGTGAAGTTGGTGCTCGAGTACGACGGGACGAACTACGTGGGCTGGCAGATCCAGCAGAACGGTCCGTCGGTGCAGGGGCGCCTTCAACTGGCGCTGCAAAAGCTCGTCGGCGAGCCGGTCACCGTCGTCGGAGCGGGGCGTACTGACTCAGGCGTCCATGCAACCGGCATGGTGGTGGCCTTCGATTCGCCGCGATCGCTGCCCACGAAGGCCTACTGGATGGGCCTCAATTCCCTGTTGCCGGAAGACATCGCGGTGGTCCGGGCCGACGAAGTTCGCGGTGACTTCGACCCGCGGCGCTGGGCGCATGGAAAGCGGTATCGCTACCGGGTCTCCAACCGTCGCAGCCGTTCGCCGCACCGGCGAAATACCCATTGGGAGATCTTCCATCCCGTGCAGGTGGCGACGATGGCGGAGGCCGCGCGGGCGCTCGTCGGCAAACACGACTTTCAGGCGTTCCGCGCGTCCGATTGTCAGGCCGCGACGTCGAACCGTGAGCTGAAGCGCGTCGAAGTGATCGGTGCGACCGGCGACGAGATTCAATTCGTGGTCGAAGGCACCGCGTTCCTCAAACACATGGTGCGCAACATCGTCGGCTCGTTGATCGAGGTGGGGAAGGGCAAGCGGCCGCCGTCGTGGGTGCAGGAAGTGCTCGAAGGGCGCGATCGCACGAAGGCGGGCGCGACCGCGCCACCACACGGTCTGTCGTTGGAAGAGGTCTTCTACGGCGACGGGCCGCGCACCGGAGAGACCGATGACGACTGAAGCCAAGAAGCCGTCCGTTTTCTCGCGGGCCGAAGGTGGCGCACGCCAGGTGGTGTTGCAGATCGGCCTGGGCGTGGCGGGCTTCGTGATCGGCGGCCTGTTTTCCGCCGGCGTCAGCGCGCGCATCGCCGAGCGCTTCGGCTACATCGAAAACGCGACGATCGCGTTCGTGCTGGGCTGGCTGCTGCAGCGCGCGTGGCTGCTGGTGATCGTCCCGTTGTTCGGTTGGACGATCGGCCGGCTCACGGCGCTCCCGGCGCTGCGCTTCGCGGTCGTCGCCTGCGTGTCGGGTGAGGTGTTTTCGGTGCTGCTCTACACGGCGGTGAATGGCTTCGACGCCTTGCTCGACGACCCGCCGCAGGTGCTGACGCGCCTGGTGACGTTGTTCATCGGCATGGCCATCACCGTGAGCGCGGTGAGTGACGGCCGGAGAGCCCAGCGGGAAGCGCAGGCCGAAGCCGCCGTGATCGCAGAGAAGAACAAGGCGGAGTACGCCGAGTTCCTCAAGCAGCAGGAAGCGGCCACTGCGCCTCCTGCTGCCGGTTCTGAGTCAGACCCTGGGAGCCACTGAGAGCTTCACGCCGCTCGGCCCCGCGTCGATGGTCACGGCGTCACCCGGCACGAACTCGCCGCTGAGAATCTTGAGCGCCAGCGGGTCCTGCACGTGCTTCTGAATCGCCCGCTTGAGCGGCCGCGCGCCGTACACCGGGTCGTAGCCTTCGTTGCCCAGGTACTCGCGAGCGCGGTCGGTCAGCTGCAACGTCAGGCGCTTCTCAGCCGCCAGCTTGCGCAACCGATCCATCTGAATGTCGACCACGTGGCTGATGTCGGCCTTCTTGAGCGGCTCGAAGAGCACGATCTCGTCGACGCGATTGAGGAACTCCGGGCGGAAGTGTGCCTTCAGCGCGTCCATCACTTCGCGGCGGGTTCCCGCGTCGATGGCCTGCTTTTCGGCGACCGCGTCCTGCAGCGCCTGCGCGCCCAGGTTCGAGGTCATGATCAGCACCGTGTTCTTGAAGTCCACCGTGCGGCCCTGACCGTCGGTCAGTCGACCCTCGTCGAGGATCTGCAGCAGCACGTTGAACACGTCGGGGTGCGCCTTCTCGATCTCGTCGAACAAGACGACGGAGTAGGGCCGGCGGCGCACGGTCTCGGTCAGCTGACCACCTTCGTCGTAGCCGACGTACCCCGGGGGCGCGCCGATGAGCCGCGAGACGGCGTGCTTCTCCATGTACTCCGACATGTCGATGCGCACGATCGCGGTGTCCGAATCGAACAGGAACTCGGCCAGCGCCTTGGCGGTCTCGGTCTTACCCACGCCTGTCGGCCCGAGGAAAATGAACGAGCCGATGGGGCGGTTGGGGTCCTGCAGACCGGACCGGGCGCGGCGAACGGCATTGGCCACCGCGACCAGCGCGTCTTTCTGACCGATCACCCGGGCGCCGAGCCGCTCCTCCATCTTCACCAGCTTCTGGAGCTCACCTTCGAGCAGCTTGTTCACCGGAATGCCGGTCCACTTGCCGACGACCTCCGCGATGTCTTCGGCGTCGACTTCCTCCTTGAGGAACTTCTGCCGACCCTGGAGCTCGTGGAGCTTCGCCTGCTGCTGCGCCTGCTCCTTCTCGAGCGAGGGCAACACGCCGAACTTGATCTCGGCCGCCTTGTTGAGATCGCCACGGCGCTCGGCCGCTGCCTGATCGTTGCGCGCGACCTCGACCTTCTCCTTGACCGCGCGGATCGAGGCGATGGCCGCCTTCTCGGAATCCCACTGGGCCTTCATCGACGTGAACTTCTCGTTGAGCTGCGCGAGCTCCTTGTCGATGTTCGAGAGGCGCTCACGCGAGTGCACGTCGGTCTCCTTCTTCAGACCCTCGCGCTCGATCTCGAGCTGCATCACCTTGCGACGCACTTCGTCGACCTCGGTGGGCATGGAGTCGATCTCGATGCGCAGCCGCGACGCCGCTTCGTCGACGAGGTCGATGGCCTTGTCGGGCAGAAACCGGTCGGCGATGTAGCGATTGGAGAGCGTGGCGGCGGCGACGATCGCCGAGTCCTGAATGCGCACGCCGTGGTGCACCTCGTAGCGCTCCTTCAAGCCACGCAGGATCGAGATGGTGTCTGCCACCGACGGCTCACCGACCAGCACGGGCTGGAAGCGGCGCTCGAGGGCGGGGTCCTTCTCGATGTGCTTGCGGTACTCGTCGAGCGTGGTGGCGCCGATGCAGTGCAGCTCACCGCGCGCGAGCGCAGGCTTGAGCATGTTGCCCGCGTCCATCGAGCCCTCGGCCTTGCCTGCGCCGACCATGGTGTGGAGCTCGTCGATGAAGAGGATGATCTCGCCGTTCGCGTCGGCGACCTCCTTGAGCACGGCCTTCAGGCGCTCTTCGAACTCGCCGCGGAACTTGGCGCCGGCCACGAGCGCGCCGAGGTCGAGCGTGACCAGGCGCTTGCGCTTGAGACCTTCAGGCACGTCGCCGTCGATGATCCGGCGCGCCAGCCCTTCAGCGATGGCCGTCTTACCGACGCCAGGCTCACCGATGAGCACCGGGTTGTTCTTGGTGCGGCGCGAGAGCACCTGAATCGCGCGACGAATCTCCTCATCGCGGCCGATCACCGGGTCCAGCTTGCCGGCGCGCGCCAGCTCGGTGAGGTCCTTGCCGTACTTCTCGAGCGCGCGGTACGTGCCCTCCGGGTCTTGCGAGGTCACGCGCGAAGAGCCACGCAGTGACTTGATGGCCTGCGCCACCCGGTCCTTGGTGAGCCCCGACGCCTTCAGCAGCTCGCCGACGGTGCCCTTGTCCTGCGTGAAGGCCAGCAGCACGTGCTCGGAGCTCGTGAACTCGTCTTTGAGCGCCTTGGCCTCGTCTTCCGCGCGGTCGAGCAACTGCACGAGGCGATTGCCCAGTGAAGTCGACGCTCCGCTGATCTTCGGAAAACGCGCCAGCGCCTCGTCGACGCGCGAGCCCAGCATGCGCACGTCGATTCCAATCTTCTGCAGCATCGGAGTGATGACTCCGTCCTGCTGATCCAGCATCACGCGGAGCAGGTGCTCCGGTTCGAAATTGGCGTGGCTCGAACGACGGGCCAGCGACTGGCCCTCTTGAACCGCTTCCTGCGCCTTCAGAGTGAACTTGTCGATTCGCATGCCCACAAACTGTCCATTCGAAACCGTCGCGCAAGCGTCGTGCCGGAAATGAAACTACCCATAAGCAAACCTGTCGACGTCCTGATGCGTCATGAATTCGCCGGGAATTCATGGAGTTCCAACGATCCGTCGTTGTAGGTGGAGCAGGGCTGCTGTAATGCGCGCGCGCTCACGCGTTGGGGGAGGAAAGACGTCCTTGGAATCGCACGGCGGTTACCTGTGCCAGTACTCAGACGTCGACGCGGCCTGGCTGCAGCAGATCGCCCGTCTCGCGCTCGAGGAAGACGGCCAGTCGTCGGACGACGCGGGGTTGTTGGTGAACGTGCTGGGTGGCCCCCGCATCGCTCGCTTCGCCTGGGACGCTCCTTTCACCTACGGCCGCCAGGGTGCCCGCTGGTACCTCACGCATCACTCGCTCGCGCGTCGGCTCTCTGAACATCTGCGGGTGACGGTGCACGCGTACGCGTTCGATCCCGATGAGGTCGAGCAGGTCGTGGCGTACGCCAACGGCCGTCGCGTGGGCGGCGAGCTGCTCCGCTACGAAGACGCCGAACTGCCGGACGATGAAGACGACGACGAAGCCTTCGTGCGCGCCCAGGCGAAGTGGCCGCTGGGTCACATGGCGCGCGTGTTGGGCATCGAGCGCAACGAGCTGTTGCGGATTCCGCGCAAGTCATCGGCGCTGATCGACTTGTCGGCCGCCAAGACGCTGCAACCGCAGCCGTTGTGGCAGTTGTTCCCGGAGCGGGTTCAAGCCCTCCGCCGCCACGAGTTCTTCACGCAGTAGGCGTCATTCCGTTTCGCGAGCGGCGCGCGTGAGGAGTTCGCGCAGACCCTCGGAACGGAAATAGGCCGCGAGGCCCAGGAAACACCCGACAATCAACAGGCTCCACACCACGCTCGCGGTCGAGACCGCGGCCATGATCAACGCCGAAGTGTCCGACATTTCAGGCGGCAGTTTCTGGGCTTCGAGCGCTTCACCGAACGCACCGGCCATTCGACGCGCGATGACCAGATTCTGGGCGCCGCTCAACGTTCTCAACACCGCGGTCGCGGTGGCGGCACGTGAGAGCCACTGCGCGAGCTCCACCGAGGCCGTGAAGCGCAGCCGGAAGAGCAGCACGACGACCGAGAACGCGGAGATCGCGAGCAACACGCTGACGACGATGCGCGCCGGGGCCATGTTGGCGATGGCGCTGCTCATGCCCGACTGGCCAGCGAGGTAGACGTCGCGCTGGGCCTCCGCCGAGAGCTTGAGCTGCGGCCCGAAGTAGTTGTCGGCCATCTGCGGAGGCGCGTCGAGATGCGTGGCGAGCCACACGTCATCGAGAGCACCAAACGCCAGCGGAAAGGTGACGGAGAGCGCGATCACCAGCGCCCAACGGAACGCGACCGGCGACGCGCTCACTTCTTGTTCTTCTCGATGAAACGGAGCTGCAGGTCAGACAGGATCGAGCCGAAGAGGTTGTCTTCTTCGGTCGTCAGGTTGCCGCGCGTCTTTTCACGCAGCAGGGACAGCACGTCGATCGACTGACGCGCGAGCGCGAGATCCACCGACACCTTTCCGCTCTCGGGGTCGGGGTGCGCGCCCAGGTGAATGAGCGCGGTCGAAGCCAACCCGAGAATGAACGCAGAGAAGGTGAGCTGATCGTCGTTGATGGTGAAGCTCTCGCCCGACGCGCCGGCCATGACGTTGGTTACTCCGCGCCTTCGTTGAGGTCTTCGTCGAGGATGTACTCGTCGGCCTCGGCCTGAACGCGCTCGGCCTTCTCGGCGAGGTCGGGCAGCCCCTTGAGGTGCTTCTCGAAGGTCTTCTCGTCAACCTGGCCCTGGCGGATGTAACGCTCGACGGTGCGCTTGTCGGTGTAGCGGAGATCGATTTCGGACATGGCGGCGGCTTATAGCAGTGGGCCATGTCGCTCAAGCTCCCTCGCGGGTTGTACGGACTGATCGATGACGGCGTGCGCCCGGACCTGTCCGTCGTCGACAAGGCGAGGGCAGCGCTGGCGGGCGGCGCTCACGTGCTGCAGCTGCGCCTCGAGAAGACGAGCGATCGGCTGGCGCTGCCGATCATCCGCGAAGTGGTGGCCATGGCCGGGCAGGCGGTGGTGATCGTCAACGATCGCGTCGATCTGGCGAAGCTCGGCGGCGCGCAGGGCGTACACCTCGGTGCGGATGACGTGCCCATCGCCGCAGCGCGGGAATTCCTGGGTCCGGAGTTCCTGGTCGGCGCCACGTGCCGCTCGCTCGAAGACCTGCACGCGGCCAGGGCTGCCGGAGCCGACCACGCCGGCGTGGGGCCGATCTTCACCACCACGACCAAGACCGTCGCGCATGCGCCGCTCGGGCTCGAGACGTTCGCGATGATCGCTCGGGCGTCACCGCTTCCCGTCGTCGGCATCGCGGGCGTGACGCTCAGCAACATCAATCAGGTCGCCAGAGCCGGCGCCTGGTGCGCAGCGGTCGCCAGCGGGCTGCTCGATGCGCCCGACATCTCCGACCGCGCGAAGGCGCTGCAGGCCGCTTTCTTCGCCTGACGCTCCCAGCGGCTACATTGCCGGGCAATGAAGCATCACGGTCATCCGCGCCGTCCCTCGATCGCCGTCACGCCCGACATCACCACCCCGACACCCGAGGCGCCGTTTCCCAGATACGAGCTCAAGGCGGCCTACACCGACGCGATTCTGCGCGCGGGCGGGCTCCCGTTCGTGCTGCCGTACAGCGATGACCCGACGGTGGTCGACCAGTACCTCGATCGCGTCTCAGGGCTCGTCATCACCGGTGGGGCCTTCGACATTCCGCCCTCGGCCTACGGCGAGAGCGACAAAGAGAACCTCGGCGTCTTGAAGCCGGGCCGCACCAACTTCGAGATGGCGGTGCTCAACGGCGCGCTGCAACGAAAGCTGCCGGTGCTCGGTGTGTGCGGCGGCATGCAGCTGCTCAACGTCGCCTTCGGCGGCACGCTCGTTCAGGACATCGGCACCGAGTTGCCCAACGCCAAGCCGCACGAGCAGAAGCACGACCGCACGCAGCCGCAGCACCCGATTGATGTGAAAGACCACACGCTGTTGGCAGATTGCGTCGGTGGGAAGGGGCAGCTGATGGTGAACTCCACGCACCACCAGGCCGTGAAGGCTGTCGGCGGAGGCCTCATCGTGAGCGGCGTGGCTGTCGACGGCGTCATCGAAGCCATTGAAAGCACTGATAAAAATCACTTCGTACTCGGCGTGCAATGGCACCCCGAGTTGATGAGTGACACGGTGCCTCCGAACCTCGGCATTTACCGTGCTTTCGTGGGTCGCGCGCGCGAGCGCCGCCACTGATCTTTTTCTCTGCGCATGTACGGTTGAACCCTACGTTCGTGAGTTACCGGAGTAATGGAATACTCGGTCGCGCCGATCAGGGCCGATTCGACACCTGAGGTACCAAGACATGAAGCGACTGCTGTTCGCGTCCCTGGCGGCGCTGGTCTTCGCGGGCTGTGAGTGTGGCAACCCGCCGGTCAATCCCGACAACGACGCTGGCGCCGGTGGCGGGAGCGCGGCGACCGGCGGTGGTGCTGGCGGCGGCAGCAGTGGCACGGGCGGCGGTTCGTCGTCGGTCGACGACGCCGGCGTCATCAACCCGCTCGATCCCAACAACGCGTTCCGCGACACCGATTGTGATGGCCTGTCTGACCAGGACGAGCTCGGCAATGTCTACGCTGGCGGGCTGAAGACCGACCCCATGAACCGCGACACCGACGGTGACGGCGTGGTCGACGGCGTGGAGGCGGGGCGGATCTCATCGGTCGACGCGCGCTGCACGTACACGGGCGACGCCGACCCGACGTCGCGCACCAACCCGACGGCCGCCGACAGCGACGCGGACGGCATTCCCGACGGCATCGAAGACGCGAACAAGAACGGTCTGGCCGAGCCCACTGAGACCGACCCCTCGATGCCCGACACCGACGGCGACGGGCTGCTCGACGGCGTCGAAGACGCCAACCAGAACGGCGTGAAAGACGCGACCGAGACGGACGCCACCCGGCGCGACACCGACGGCGACTTCATCAGCGACGGGCTCGAGGTGAACACCACGCGCACCAACCCGTTGCTGCCCGACACCGACGGCGACACCTGCCGCGACGGCGCTGAAGATCTGAATCAGAACGGCAGCGTCGAGGCCGGAGAAACCGACCCCAACGACGCGACGGACTGTGGCCCGTCGATCAACCCCGACTCCGATGGCGACGGCATTCCCAACCGCTTCGAAGATCTCAATGGGAACGGCATGGTCGACTCGGGCGAGACGGACCCGATGCTGGCCGACACGGACGGCGACGGCCTCAATGACGGCCTCGAAGACGCCAACAAGAACGGCCGCCGGGATCCCGGCGAGACCAACCCGACGCGCCGCGACTCGGACTGTGACGGGCTGGCCGACGGACCGACGATGGGCACGGTGCGTGGCGAAGATCTCAACGCCAACGGCGTGGTCGACGTCGGCGAGACCGACCCGCGCAAGTTCGACACCGACGGCGATGGCCTGAGCGACGGCGTGGAAACCGGGCTCGTCACCGCGAACGTCGCCGACGCGACCCACTGCAGCGCGGTGCCCGTCGACGCCGATCCAACGACGACCACCAACCCGACCAACCGCGACTCCGATGGCGACGGGATCGACGACGGCGCCGAAGACGCGAACCAGAACGGCAGCGTCGACCCCGGTGAACTGAACCCCAACGACATCAGCGACGGCGTGCTGCCTGATGGAGGCGTCGCGCCGGCCGGTGCGGTGTGCACCGTGATGAACCTGCGCCCGGTCTCGTTCCGCGCGGAGGGTGACGCCGACATTCAGCTGGGCCTGCCGGCCGACTTCACCGAGCTGGAGACCGCCGCCGTGAACGGCTCGAGCAAGGGCATCGTCGGCTACGACCCGACGCACAAGGTCGCCTTCGTCGCCTGGCGCGAAGCGGCGCGGGGCAGTGCGACCACGCCGACGGCTGACGAGAACGCCATTCGCCCGCTGCTCAACGGCATCGGCGCGCTCAGCAACTCGACCACGCAGACCTTCACCAGCTGGGACAACCTGCCGGCGCTGCAGGCCTTCTACGACATGGCCGGCGGCGATGACTTGAAGGACCGGGCCAACGCCATCGCCAACACGCTCATCGGCAACGGAGCCGGCGCGCTCACCGGTGCGGCTGGCGTGACGGGCCCGTTCAAGTTGCAGGTCGAGTACCTGCACCGCACCAACGCGTCGGTGGTCGTGATCGTCGCGCTGACGCCGCTGGCCGACTACTCGGGCGCGCCGCTGTTCACCATGTCGGACACCGCGGGTGGTTCGGCGCTCGCGCAGTTCGGTGACGCCAACGCCTACCAGTGCGAGACGTTCGCGCCCCAGGGCGGCATGGTCGATTTCCTCTTCGCCATCGACGACTCCTGCTCGATGGACTCGTACCAGACCGCGCTGGCGAACACGGCGATGGCGGTGCAGAGCCAGCTCAACAACTCCCAGCTCGACTGGCGCATCGCGCTGGTGACCTCGAGCTACGCGCACGGCGGTACGGGCGGCAACAACGGCGCGGTGCGCGGCTTCACGCGCGACATCAACCAGTTCCGTTCGTGGCTCACGACGAACTCCACCTGCATGAACAACGTGTGCACCAACGTGTCGGGCGCGTCGCCGGCGTGCTGGGGGAGCGGCGCCAACGGCGGTTGCAGCATCGGCACCAGCGGCGGCAGCCCGGAGCGCATCGCGATGTCGGCGGCGCGAGCCATCAACACGCTGACGCCCACCACGGCCACTGAGCAGAGCAACCGCGTGCGCAGCGGCGCCCGCGTCGTCGTGATCTTCCTGGGTGACGCCGACGATCAGTCGGGCGCGAGCATCAACGACCTGTCGAACTTCTTCGGCACGTTGAACGCCACGCTGACCTTCAGCGGCAATACGTACACCAACCGCGTGGGCCCGATGACCGTGCACGGCATCGTGTGCCCGGGCAACAACGCAGGCACCAACATCTGCGGCGAGACCCAGTACAGCCCGCGCCGCGCGGCGGGCGTCGTCACCAACCGTGGCGGCATTCGCGGTGACATCGGCAGCGGCACCAGCATCTCGAACTCGGTGAACCTGATGATGAGCGCGGCGATCGCAGCTGCCGGTCACCAGATGCAGAAGCCGCCCATCGGTGCGTCGGTGAAGGTCGCCATGGACGCGGTGCTCGACGGAGCCGCCTGCAACAAGGACAACATTCCGCGCAGCCGCGCGGACGGCTTCGACTTCGACGGCATCAACCGGTCGATCGCGTTCTACGGCGCCTGTCGGCCCAACGCGGCGGCCCAGCGCGCGGCCGTCTCCTACCGCTACTGGATCGATTCGACGCCTCAGCCCGGCGGCAATCCGCCTCCGTGCAGCGGTGACGTGCCGTTCTACGACCCGACCGACCCCGACTTCTGCCGCGGCAACCTGGTCTGCAACCGCACCACCAATCAGTGCGAGTGCCCGGCCAACTGCGGCAGCTCCACGCCGCCTCCCGGCAAGGTGTGCGACACCAACAAGCTGGTCTGCGATTTCGTGTGCACCAGCGACTGCGGCGGCACCTGCAGCTCGTACCAGACGTGCAATTCGACGACGTGCGGCTGCGAGTGCAAGACCAACGCGACGTGCCCGACGGGCTATCGCTTCGACAACTCGGGGTCGACGTGCGGCTGCGTCTGCGACACCGCCGCGCTGAACTGCGGCTCGACCTACGACGCGAACCCGTTGACCTGCTCGTGCGCATGCAAGGCCGACTGCGGTGGCTGCGCGGAGGGGACCACCTGCAACCAGTCGACGTGCCAGTGCACCACCGGCATCAACTGAGCGACGGGGCTTTTCGATTGGTTTCGGCGGCGCGGGCCCACGCCAGCGCCGTCGTCGTCGTCGGTTGAGCAGCCGCCACAGGTCCCGTTTCTCGCGAAGGTCGCCTCATTCGTGCCGGGTGATGGGCTCGGCATACTCAGCGCAGCGGGCGTTGCGGCTCTGAAGTTCGGCCGTTCTGCCTGTCTCGGCTTCGAGCCGTTCATCGGGGTGACCGTCGAGGTCACCGCCGTCTCGCCGCACCCACTCGGTGGGTTCCGGGCGACGGAGCTGCATCTGAAGATGGACGCGGGCGCCTACGACGCGGCGTTGGTGGCGCGTGACGCGTCACTGGGCATTCACCACGAAGCGCCAGACCCCGTGGAGGCCGCCGCTGCGACGTGCGAAGCGCTGGCGTGGCTCATCGTGCTGCTGAACGAAGCACCGCCTCGCGGGCCTGCGGCGTTCGCCGAATGGGCGAAGAAGCTCGACGGTGTTCGCGTGCGCACCGACGGCGGTTTGCGGCTCGGCTCTGGGAAGTACGACGCGACGGTCTGGGTGGGTGACGGCCCTTTTCCCGAGCAACGCCTCGCACAGTTCGGCGCGCCGGACGGCTTGGAGGCAGGGCAGGGCTTCATCGGTCTGGGCCTCGGTCTTCCCGGCGCGGCAGCGTTGGTGCGCGCCACCGACCCCGGGTTCGAAGCGTGGGCCGGGGGCGGCATGCTGCGCGAGCTGTCGAAACTCGCCGCCGAGTTGAGCAGACACGGCCCGGGTGTGTTGTTGCCGCAGGCAGGAGTCGCGCTCGACGCCGACCTGTTCCGAGGTCGCCTCGGCGACCTCGCAGACCCGACGTGCCGGCCCTTCGGCGCGTGGGTCGCCACGTCGATGGATTCGGCGCGCAACGCGTACTCCAGCTACGGCATGGGCGTGCAGGCGTTGCCTGACGTCGAGGTCACCTACGCGTCGGCAGAGCGCTGGGAGCTCGGTCGTGCGCGTGAAGCGGTGCTCGTGGCCTGCGCCACCATGGTGCACGAGAACCGTGAGCTGACCGATGGGGAGCGGATCACAGCGACCATCGGCCAGGCCATCGGCGCACACCCGCTGCGCCCGATGGAAGGTGACACCGAGACGTATCTGGTGGGTCGGGTCGACGGCCGCGTGCAGTTGACCCGCGAGACCGACGCGCGCGCCGGCTGGGCCCGATCACCGCCGCGCGTGGCGCTGAACACCTACCAGCGCATGCTCGACGGCGCCTACGAGGCCGGCTTCGACGCCGAGCAGTTCACCGGCTTCACGCCGGAGCTCCCCGAGAGCATTCCCGGCTTCGAGGTCGAGGTTCGTGAGTCGAAGGCGGGCTTCTTCATGACCAGCAACGGTGTGGGGCGGGTCGCGCAGCGCTTCGGCAGCGCCGAGCAGCGGAACGTGCACGTCGTACTCGTGACCGCGATGAAGGCGCACCACCCGATGATCGCCAACCTCATCGCGACCGTGGCCGCGCACATTCACACCCAGTCGTCTCCAGCCGAGGTGTTCAAGAGCGGTGACACGGTCGGTGTGCCGTTCGCGGAGATCGGCGCCGCCGGCTTCGTGCTCGCCTCGGCCGGCAGCGTGGTCATCGCCGAAGGCCCGGAGATCGAGCTGCTCGAGCTGGTGCCGCTGACGAAGGCCGAACTCGAGGGGGCGCGGCTGTATGGCAGCCGCGACGTGCTCTCGACGCTGGGCAAGATGACGCCGCAGTCGCGGGCCGAGCGCTGGCGACTCAAGCTGGTGAACTAGGCGTTCCAGATCGGCAGCTTCGCGTTGAGCGCCCCGCGGTAGCTGCGGTTCGCCTCGCGAAGCAGATCTTCGGTGCTGCGTACGGTCTCGTTGGGGAACACCGCGCCGCCGCAGCTGATGCGCACCGGCACCGCGCCACTCGGCCCTTCGGCCACCACGCCTCGCATCACGTCGATGATGCGTTCACCGACCAGCCGTGCGCCCGGCA
This sequence comes from Archangium gephyra, assembly GCA_003243425.1. Classification (GTDB taxonomy): domain Bacteria; phylum Myxococcota; class Myxococcia; order Myxococcales; family Myxococcaceae; genus Archangium_A; species Archangium_A gephyra_A. The sequence continues at coordinate 200,431 of QFQP01000004.1, forward strand.
GATCGGTCTCGGGCAGGAGCACCACGAACTCGTCGCTGTCGACGCGGAACATGCGATCGGCGCCGCGCAGGCACGACAACACGGCCTGCAACAGCCGCTGCAGGTACGCATCGCAGCCGTCGCGACCGAGCGCGTAGCGGAGCCCCGGGTAGTCATCGAAGCCGAACATCAGACACGCGGCAGGCCGGCCGTACCGGCGGCTGCGGGCCAGCTCTGCGTCGAGCGACGCCTTCAACTGTGAATACGTGCCGGCGCCGGTCACCGGGTCGACCGCGCGGAACTGCGCGAGCTCTTCTTCGGCGTCGAACAGCTTGCGGCGGTACTCGCGCACCATCAGCGCCGAGTTGATGCGCGTCTGCAGCTCGATGAGCTTGAAGGGCTTGGTGACGAAGTCGTCGGCGCCGAGCTCCATGCCGCGAATCTTCCCGTCCATCTCGCCCATGGCGGTGAGGATGATGATCGGCAGCTCGCGGAAGGTGTCGTGCTCGCGCGCCCACTTGAGCACCGAGAAGCCGTCACGAATCGGCATCATCAGGTCGAGCAGCACCAGGTCGGGCTTGTGGGCGATGATCGCCTCGACCGCTTCACCGCCGTCGGCCGCCGAAATGACGCGGAAGTTCTGCGCCTCACAGAGGTCGCGAAGCAACGCGCGGGTGGGGTCGTCATCGTCGACGACCAGAATCAGGCGATTACTGAAATCGAGGTCCTGCCGCTGAGGCGTCACCAAGCGTCAGGAAACATATCAGGCATTCATGACGACGCCGTCCGGCACTTCGTCGGAAATGCGGCGGGTGCGGCCCTTCAAGAACTCGATGACCTGTTCGTCGGTGCGCTCGTCTCCCGGCAGGCGCACGAAGCGCCTGGCCAGCCAGTCGTAGCGCTTCAAGAACAGGAACAGCGACACCATGAAGAAGTCGATGCCTTCGAAGACGATGCAGCCTTCCTTCGCGTAGCGCTCCTGGTTGTCCAGGAAGTCCTGCGGCATCTCCGTCCAATGGCGGGTCTGCTTCACGTGGTGACCGATGTGGTACCCGTCGTTGAAGCACTTGGTGTTGTAGGGCGTGTTGATGCAGGTGATCGAGTTGACGAACGAGTCACCCGGCCGCGACGCGTCGATGAACGCGTGCTGACCCCAGTTGCCCCACATCATCGCCAGCCGCATGAAGAAATACGGAACGATGAAGGCCACCAGCGAGGCGCGCCAGTTGAGGAAGGCGAGCCCGGCCATGATGCCCACGTGCGCGGCGTCACTCATGATCGCGCGGCGAGCCATCATCGGGCGCTTCTTGCGCAGGAAGTACTGCGTCAGCTGCACGTGGCTGAGGAAGAGAAAGCGGCTGAAGTACACCAGCCAGTTCAGAATGCTGTCGCGCTGGTACGTCATGGTGCTCGACAGGTCGGAGCGCAGGTTGTTCTCGGCGTGGTGCATGCCCACGTGGTGCTCGAGGTAGCCGGTCGGAATACCGAACATCAGGCTGGTCGAGAAGGGAATGAAGCGGTTCAACCAGCGCGGCGACTTCACGAACGGCCGGTGCATGGTGTTGTGCAGCATGAGGATCGCCGGCGGCGCCATGATCGCGATCTGAACGACCCAGACCACCACCGCGAGCCACCACGAGAACCACACGAACACCGCTACCTGCAGCGGCACGATGATGAGCAGGTTCTTCAACCACAGCCGGAAGAAGACCGCGTCGCGCTTGTCGTGAAGCATCGACTCGATCCACGTCTGGAAAGCCGACGGGGCGTACTGAGGAACAGCCTGCGGGTCGACGATGGCCGGCACGGTCATAGCGAGGGGTGCCCTAAGACAAGCCGGGCCCTCTTCGCAAGCATGCAGCCCTCGCTAGTCGACGAAGCCTTCCTTCACTGCGCCGGTGCCGACGAGACGTGCCAGCGCGTCACCGTCGTGGGCCACGACGAGCTGCACTTCGGGGTGCTCCTTGCGCAGCTTCTGCAGCGCGCCGATCTGATCGATCACCTGGCGCCGGTCTTCTCCGAGAAACAGGCTCAGCAGCAGCGGGCGCATGCGACCTTCGTCCAGGCTCCGCTCGTTCCACGCCACGTCACCCACGAAGAGCAGCTCTTTGCCGTCGGCGCGCTTCACGTAGATGAGCTGCGAGCCGGGGCTGTGGCCGGGCGCTCGTTGCAACGCGACGCCGGGCACCACCCGGTAGAGCCGGTCGTACGTGATGGGCGTGAGGTCCTTCACCGCTTCCGCGCTGAGGCCGGTCATCGGTTCCTTCACACCGAAGTCGATCTGCGCCTGCGTCACCAGCAGGCGCCCGGTCTTGCGGACCTCCGGGTTCTTCGAGCGCGCGGCGCCACCGAGATGATCGGGGTGCTCGTGGGTGACGACGATCGCCGCCGCGGTGGCCATCGCCTTGTCGAGCGTGGCCCAGGCGTCATCGTGAAACGTGGTGACCGCTCCGGCGCCCATCGCGTCGAAACCGGCGCGGTCGTAGGCAGTGTCGACGATCACGAAGCCCGCATCAGGCGTGACGATCTGAAACGAGGCGTACACCGCGTTGAGCGAAGACGGGCCGGCGCCGGCGACTGCCGCGAACGCAGGCATCGAACCGTCGGCAACGTGAAGGACGCGGACGTCGGTGGGCAGCTCGTCGGTGCCCGCCGTGCCGCGCAGCCCCTCGAGATCGATCGTGTAGCCATCACCCGGCGAAGGGCTGGTGGCGAAGAACACGAGGTACGTGGTGAGCAGCATCGCGACGAGCGCGCCCAGAACGACACGGAGTTTCTTCACAGGTCCTCTTTACCCGCCGGTGATGCGTGTCGCGAAGCGGTCTCGACGTCGTCGACGACGATCCCGATGGCGTCAGCGGCGAGGTCACGAACCGCCGCCCTGCCAGTCGCGCACGCGGCTCTCGAAGCGCGTGAACTCGCCGAGGAACACCAGGTCGACCGAGCCGACCGGGCCGTTTCGCTGCTTGGCGACGATCAATTCGACGGGAATCACGCTGCCGCGATCGGCCTGCGGTGCTTCGCCTTCTTCACCGGTGTCTTCACGGTGGATGAACATGATCACGTCTGCGTCCTGCTCGATGGCGCCGGATTCACGGAGGTCGGACAGCATCGGCTTGCCGCCCTTGCGCTCTTCGACCTTACGGTTGAGCTGCGAGAGGGCGATGATCGGCACGTCGAGCTCTTTGGCCAGCTGCTTCAAGGCGCGCGAGATCTCGGCGACTTCGAGCTGACGACTCTCGACCTTGCCCTTCTGGTGCATGAGCTGGAGGTAGTCGATGACGATGAGGCCGATCTTCCCCTCGCGCTGATGGAGGCGGCGGCACTTGGCGCGCAGGTCGAACGACGACAGCCCGCCCGAGTCGTCGACGTAGAACTTGCACTTGAAGAGCTCGTTGGCCGATTCGCTGATGCGCTCCTCGTCGGCCGGCGTGAGGCGACCGCCACGCAGCTTCTTCATGTCGACCTTCGCGTGCTGCGCGAGCAGACGGGTCAACAGCTGAACGGAGGGCATTTCGAGCGAGAACACCGCGACGGCGAGGTTCTCCTTGCTCGCCACGTGCAGCGCGAAGTTCATCGCCAGCGAGGTCTTGCCGATGCCGGGGCGCGCGGCCAACACGATGAGTTCGCCGCCGTGGAACCCGGTGAGCTGGTTGTCGAGGTCGACGAAGCCCGAAGACACGCCGGTGATGCCACCACCGGAGTTCTTCATCTTGTCGAGGAGCGCGAGGGCCTCGTCCATCAGGTCCGACATCGGGCGGAGGTCACCCGCGCGACGCTTCTCGGCGATCTGGAAGACCTTGCGCTCGGCTTCGTCGAGCAACTCGGCCACGTCGCCGGTTTCCTGGCTGGCGAGATCTTGAATCTCACGACCGGCCGACGCGAGCAGACGGCGCGTCGACTGGTTCTTGATGATCTTCGCGTACTCGATCGCGTTCTGAGAGAACGGAACGGCCTGGTCGAGCTGCGAGAGGTACCCGGGGCCACCGGCCGAGGCCAACTTGCCGTCGGTCTTCAGCTGCTCGGCGACGGTGACGAGGTCCATCTTCTCGCTGCGCGCGTCGAGCGCGGCCATGGCGCGGAAGATGTCGGCGTGCGCGGGGATCGAGAAGTCGTCGGCGCTGATGACCTCCTGCACGTTGGTCAGCACCGAGTTGTCCATCAGCACGCTGCCGAGCACTGCGCGTTCGGCGGCGACGTCCTGGAAAGAGGCGAGGGTGCTCATGGCGCGCAGCCTCATAACTCACGGCGACGAACTTTAGGGGAGCCACCAGTCAGCCAGACGCAGCGTCAATTCTGGCCACGGCGCAATTCCCTTCACGACGTCTTCACCGGCCCACGTGCCCTGCAGTTGCCAGTTGGCTCCGACGAGTTCGAAGGCTTCGAGCACCCTGGCGACAGGGTCGATGTGCCAGAGGTACGCCACGCCTTGCTGCGCGTAGAGTCGACGCTTCGCGCCGAGATCTTTCACGCGCGTGGAGTCGGAGAGGATTTCGCAGACCCAATCGGGGCGGACGCGAATGGGGTTTTCGTCGAAACGTCCCGCGAGCCGTTCCTGTCGCCATCCTGAGATGTCGGGCACCACTTCTTCATCGGTTGGAAACCGCACCGACACTTCGACGGCGAACATCCAGCCGCCTCGGCCGCCAGGTCCGCCACCGTCGAGCACGCCGATGACCTTGCCTTCGACGGTCTGGTGCCGGAATCCGGGGCGGCCCATGACGTAGAGGGCACCGTCGATCACCTCACCGGACTGGCCGTCTGGAAGCGTCGCCAATTCGCGGAGCAGCTCTTTGTTGGACTTGAGGCGCGGTGCGGTCGACATGGCGTGAGTCTACGCGCAAAAGAAAACCGTGCGCCCCGGTGGTCTGGAGCGCACGGCCTGATGACGAAACCCGACACGATTACGCGGTGGCGGCTTCGCCTTCGACGTTCACGTTGAGCGTCGCAACCACGTCGCGGTGGAGGCGGATCTCGACGGGGAACGTGCCGACGGCCTTGATGGGCTCCGGCAGGTGGATGTGGCGGCGATCGACCTTCTGGCCCGCGGCCGCGATGGCCTCGGCGATGTCGAGCGCGGTGACGGAGCCGAACAGCTTGTCCTGCTCGCCGACCTTGCGCTTGATGGTGACCTTGATGCCCGAGAGCTTCTTGGCCTCTTCCTGCGCCGCGCCCTTCAGCTTCTGCTGACGGAGCTCGATGACCTGCTTCTCGTGCTCGAGCTGACGCACGTTCGCGTTGCTGGCCAACATCGCCAGGTTGCGGGGGAGCAGGTAGTTGCGCGCGTAGCCTTCCTTGACGGAAACGAGCTCGCCCGACTTACCCAGGTTGTAAACGTCTTCGCGGAGAATGACTTTCATGGGTCAGCTCGCCAGCACGAGGTAGGGGATGAGGGCGAGGCCGCGCGCCTGCTTGACGGCCTTGGCGACCGCACGCTGGTGCAGCGCGCAGTTGCCCGAGATGCGGCGGGGAATGATCTTGCCGCGCTCGGTCACGAAGTACTTCAGCGTCGACTGGTCCTTGTAGTCGACCTTCGCGTTCTTGTCGGCGCAGAAGCGGCACACCTTGCGGCGGGCGAAACCACGGCCACCGCGCTTCTCGTCGCCACCTTCCATGTCGCCAGCGTCGTCACGCTTCGCCGGGCGGCTCTTCTTCTCAGCAGTCACAGTGCTCATTGTGAGGATCTTTCCGATCAGGCGTTGAAGCCGCCGTCATCGTCCATGTCGTTGTCGAAGCCGCCGAAGCCTTCACGCTCGGCGCCACCGAAGGGCTTGTTGTCGTCCACGTCGCCAGACAGCTTCAGGTCTTCCTGCGGCTGGTGGGCATCGGGGTTGACGTCATCGGCCAGGCGCTTGCTCATGAAGCGCGTGACTTCGTCGAGGTTGCGCAGATTGCGCTCGACTTCGGCGACGAGGGCCGTGCCGCCCAGGAAGTGAGCGTGGATGAAGATCGCGCGCGGCTGCTTGGCAACCGGGTACATCGTCTTCTTCTTGCCCCAGATGGTGAAGCGGAGGAACTTGCCGCCGTCACGGCCCACGATGCTGCGGACCTTTTCCTTCACCTTGTCGACGTTCTCGTCGGTGAGATCCGGCTTCACGAGGAAGACCGTCTCGTACTCGCGCAGCTTCGCTGCGGCTTTCACTGCATCAGCCATTGTATGGCCCCTTGGGTAGAGCCCAGCCGGGGAATCCGGTGAGCGGGGTGTGCCTCTCCTGTTGACGAAGCGGGGCGGCCTTAAGGGACACCACCACGCGAGTCAAGCTCACCGGCCGCCGACTTCTGGTAGGACGCGCCGCCGCTCACGTCGTCTTCCGGAGAGTCTTCGCATGAGAGCCGTACTGCCGCTGCTCGCGTCGCTGTGTCTGTTCGCCGGTTGCCGGGGCCCCAGGAGCTCACCGGCCGGCAGCGTGAAGTCGTTCTTCAGCGCGCTCGAGTCTCAGGACTGGTCGTCGATGGCCGACATCGCCTCCGACGCGTCGTTCAAGCGCGTGGGCACCCGTGAGCGCGCCATCGCCACCTTCCAGCGCGACTACGACGGTTGGGACAACATCGACATCACCATCAAGGAAGAGCTGATCGACGTCGACGGTAAGTCGGCCACCGTGATCTTCGGCTGCGTCTCGACGCAGCTCATCAACTACAAGGAGCAGAAGTTCGACTGCTCCGACACGTGGATGCTGGTGAAGCAGGACGACGACAAGTGGCACCTCCACCTGCCCGGCACCACGCGCGTTCGACCGATGCAGTGAGCCGCAGCAACCCTCTCGTTTGAAATGGCGCTGCGCGTCGTACGCACCTCGTCACACACGGGTGACAGCGTGCTATGGGCCGCGCGCCGCCGCACCGAACGAGGGGAGTTCACGTGAAGAAGTTGAGGGCGTTGTACGCCGTCGCCCTGCTGGGTCTGCCTGCGCTCGCGCAGTCGACCGACGCGGGTCTGCCGGTCGAACCGAAAGCCGCCAACCCCGAATCGACGGCGGAGATCGTTCGTGAGATCGATCTGCCTGAAGAAGACGGTGGCGTGGCGTTGACGCCTCCGACCGCGGCCGTCGAATCGGCGCCTGCCGACGCGGGCGTGACGACCACCATTTCTCCGGCGGGCAAAGACGAAGAGCCCGAGAAGACGCAGTGGAACCTCACCGCGAAGCTGGCCGCTTCGTTCCGCCTCAACTACGGCGGGTCGACGCTGTACCCGTTCGATGCCGACGGCACGACGTTCGGCGTGAACCCGTTCCAGACGCGTATTCGCGTGTCGCCCGAAGTGCACTTGAACGGCTTCGGGTTGGTGGCTGAAGCCGACGCGGCGACCGGCGCCATCTTCGGAACACCGCCTGACCGGCTCGTCGGTGATCGCCAGCCGATTCCGTCGATCCGCGCAATCGAGCTCCGCAAGTTGTTCCTCGAATACAAGTGGGAGAGCGGCGCCTTCCGCGTCGGCCAGCAGACGTCTCAATGGGGGCTGGGGCTCCTCGCCAACGACGGCGCGAGCGACCCCCAGGCCGGCGACTTCGGTCAGCAGCACTTCGGCAACCTCACGTATCGTGCGTTGCTCGCCGCGCGGCCGTTCTACGGCCTGCACGGCAAGTGGCGCGCGTTCGAGACGATCCTCGCGGCCGACCTCATCGTTCGCGACAACTTCGGTGAGTTCTCGAAGGGTGACCGCGCGTTCCAGGGCGTGCTGGCGGTTCGCTTCAACAAAGACCAGGACAACAACGTCGGCGTGTACGCGGTGTACCGCAATCAGCGGAACATCCTCGTCACCGACGGAGGCAAGGCCACCGACGCCTTCATCATCGACTTCGCCGGCAGGTGGCAGCTGCTCAAGACGCGTCAGCGCGAGTTCCACGTCGGGTGGGAGCTGGTGGGCATCACCGGGACCACCACGCAGGCGCGCAACGAGAACGCCGACATCTTGAAGCTGGGTCAGCTCGGGTTCGCGCTCAAGTCGCGCTACCGCGTGGGCCGCGCCACCATCTACCTCGACGGTGGGTTTGCTTCGGGCGATCAGAACCCGTCGGACGATCGCGTCGAGAACTTCCGTTTCGACCGCGACTACAAGGTCGGCCTCATTCTCTTCGATCAGGTCATGGCCTATCAGTCGGGCCGCGGAGGCGTTCGCGCCGCCGACCCCTCGCTCAGCGGCGTGGCGCCCGAAGGGGCCGATCTGGTGGGCACCGCCGGGTCGATCACCGGCGCCTGGTACCTCTTTCCCCGCCTGAAGATCGCGCTCGCCGACTGGTTCGACGCCTACGGAGGTCCTCTCTTCGCGTTCGGCACCGCGAAGCTCACCGACCCGTACAACTCGCGCATCGGCGGCGGCACGGCCATCAACCCGCTCGGCGGCAACCCCGGCATGTACCTGGGCACCGAGATCGACCTCGGCCTGCAGGCGCGCTTCAAGCCGATCCCCGAGCTCCAGTTCAGCCTCACCGGTGAAGGCGGTCTCTTCCTGCCCGGCGACGCCTACAACCTGCCTTCCGGCGGCGTGATGCAGCCCGTCGCGTTCGGCCGTATCCGCCTCGGCATCGCGCTGTACTGAAGGAGCCCTCACCATGATCCGCAAACTGACGACGCTGTGCGTGGTGGCCGTGATCGGCTGCGCTTCTCCGGAAGGCAAAGGCCTCAAGGAAACCGGCGACGGGACCGGCGCCAAAGTCACCTTCGACGTGCACGCCAGGCCGCTGCCCAACATTCCGCTGCCGAACGATTTCGCGACGCGCTTCGACCCCAACTCACCGACGAAGAAGCGCGTGAACGCGTCGATGGAGGCGCCGACGAAGTGGGAGCGCGCGACGCGCGAGACGCTCGATCAACTCGACGGGTGGGGCACGTACCAGAGCGTGACGGTGGCCTTCGAGAAGCCGCTCGACCTGCTCAACCTCGTTCGCCGGCACCAGGGCGACGACTACGAGCCGTCGAACGACGCGGTGTACCTCATCAACATCACGCCTGATTCGCCGCAGTTCTGTGAGCGCACGCCGCTCGACATGGGCGAGGGCAATTTCCCCATCGTTCTCGAGCGGCCCGACTACTTCGACAACGATCGCAACGGCGATCAGCTGCTGTTCGACGACCGCGACGAAGACGCCAACCGCAACGGCAAGCTCGATCTCGGTGAAGACCTCGACATGGATGGCGTGCTCGACAAGCCGAACGTGCTCACGCCCGGCGACGGCCCGTTCAAGGCGCTGACCTTCTACGAGCGCGAGACCAACACGCTCATCATGAAGCCGGTCATGCCGCTCAACGAGCGCACGGTCTACGCGGTGGTGCTCACCACGCGCCTGGTCGACGAAGAAGGCCGGCCGGTCCGCTCGCCGTTCGCGTACGTGAACCACACCTCGCAGACCAACGCGCTCAAGCCGCTCGAGCAGTGCCTGCCGAAGTTCGGCCTCGGGCTCGACGACCTCGCGTTCACGTGGTCGTACACCACGCAGTCGGTCACCGATGACTACGTGACCATTCGTGACGGCCTCTACGGCATCGGCCCGATGTCGCGGCTGGCCATCGAGTTCCCCGGCGTGATCAGCAAGATCCTCCCGCTGAAGGACCAGATGGGCAGCGGCATGAACGTGCGCATCGTGAAGGGTGACGACTTCCGTTCAGCGGCGCTCGATCTGCTCAAGCAGCTCGAAGGCGGCACGCTCTCACCGACGTTCGCGGAGGTCGCCGAACACCACAAATTCATCGACTACCACATCGTCTTTCAGTTCGAGGCGCCGCAGTTCTTCCGCCGCGTCGACGCCGAAGGCAACCCGCTGCCGCTCTACAAGCAGCTCTTCGACGTGAACGCGCAGACCGGCGCCGCCTTCACGCGCTCCGAGACGATGACGGTGTGGGTGACCATGCCCAAGGCGCGCCCGGCCGGCGGCGGCCCTGTTCCCGTGGTGATCCTCGGTCACGGCTACACGGGCAACAAGCTCGACCCGCTCTTCTATGGCGGCTTCCTCGCGCGCTACGGCATGGCCACCATCGGCATGGAGAACGTGAGCCACGGCGTCGGCCTCGACCCGACGGATCTCGAGCTCGCGCGCGCGCTGCTGGCCAGCAAGGGCCTGGGCAACATGTTCGACGCGATCGCCAAGAACGATCGCGCGTTCGATCAGAACCGCGACGGCAAGCGCGACTCGGGCGCCGACTTCTGGACCGCGTACATCCTCCACACGCGCGAGGTCGTGAAGCAGTCGGCGCTCGATTACATGCAGCTGGTTCGCGTACTGCGCGGCTTCGACGGCGTGCAGCGCAGCGCCTACGACGCCAATCAAGACGGTCAGAAGGATCTCGCCGGCGACTTCGACGGCGACGGGCAGATCGACATCGGCGGCACGGCCCCCATTCACATCATGGGTGGCTCGCTGGGCGGCATCATGAGCGCGATGATGTCGGGCCTCGAGCCGCAGATTGACGTCGCCGTTCCCGTCTCCGGTGGCGCGGGGCTCCCCGACATCGGCGTGCGCTCGATTCAGGGCGGCGTTCGTGAAGCGGTGAACCTGCGCATGCTGGGGCCGATTCTCTCGACCGTTCCGAACGGCGCCGGCGAGCTCGAGCTCTGGCAGGTGCTGCCCGACTTGAACGATCTCGGCCGCGTGAAGCTGGGCAAGGTCGGCATGGCGCTGGTCGAAGGCGACACCGCGGTCATCACCAACAAGACGACCGGCGAAATCCGCTGCCATCGCGTGGGTGCCCAGGGTCGCGTGCGCGCGGTGGTCAGCTCCGACGAGGGCGACGAGTGGGTGCTCAACGTGTACTCGGGCCCGCTGCCGGCGAAGGAGCGTGACGGGTGCTTCGTGCCCGAAGGCACCGAGCCGTACTTCACGTTCGACACCGTGCAGGAGACGGTGACCTTCCAGGGGCTCACGCACGAAGCGGGCACGCCATTGAAGGCACTCGGTGACGGCTTCGGCCTGCGTCGTCAGTCGCCGGAGCTGCGCCGCTTCCTCGGGCTGGCGCAGATGGCGATCGAGAAGGGTGACCCGGTGAACTTCCTCCCCAACGCCGAGCGTCACCGCGTGTTGCGCTACGGCACGGGTGAAGAGGTCAGCACCCGCATGCTGGTGGTGAACACCATCGGCGACATGAACGTGCCGGTGGCGACGGGCGCCTCGGTCGCGCGCGCGGCGGGCCTCATCGACCTCTACGGGAAAGACCAGCGCTACGGAAAGACGCCCAACCGCGTGCTCATCGACAACGGCGTCATCGAGGCCGTCGAGCGCACCGGCCGCTACAAGAACTCCAGCGGCGGCGACGTGTTGATGGACATCGATCACTTCAGCGCGCTCTCGGGTGACGGCACGCAGGATCTGTTCGACGTGCCGCGCCTGGCGCCACCGCTCCGGCTGGTGAAGCCCTCGGAGCGCGTTGGCGGCATCACCGGCGCCATCTTCCCCATGGTCACGCCCACCGGCCGCCACGGCTTCGACACGCCCGACCCGACGCTGCCGTTCAACCTCGGCGCGGTGATGCTCAACATGCTCGGCCGCTACATGTCGACCGGCGGTGCCGAGCTGCCGATGGAGGGCTGCCTCGAGTCGAGCAGCTGCAGCTTCGTACCTCCGTTCCCCACGCCGTGAAGTTCGTCGCGAAGAACGGAGACGTCGAACTGCACGGCGATCGTTTCGGCGAGACGACGGCGCCGGCGGTGTTGCTGCTCGCCGGGAACGGCTGCAGCAGCGAGTACTGGCCCGAGGACTTCTGCGAGCTGCTCGTCGCGGCGGGCCTTCAGGTCATCCGCTTCGACTACCGCGACACGGGGTTCTCGTCGCGCGGCACCGGGCTCTACGGAATTCCCGAGCTGCAGCGCGACGCGCTCCGCGTGCTCGACGCGTGCAAAGTGAAGAAGGCGCACCTCGTGGGGCTGTCGATGGGCGGCTTCATCGCGCAGCGGCTCGCGCTCGACGTGCCTGATCGCGTGCTCTCGGTCACCAGCCTGATGTCGACGTCGGACTACGCGACCATGCTGCACGTGTTCTCCGGAGGCCCCGCGCCCACGTCGGGGCTCCCTCTGCCGTCGTCGTCATGGCTCGCGGCCTTGAAGGCCCTGTCGCCCGAGCTGAGTGCCCGTGAAGTCGCGCTCGAGAGCTGGCGCCTCGCGCTGGGCGACGCGGCGTTCGACCGACAGCACTGGTCGAGGTTGATGAACCGCGCCGACGAGCACGGTGACGATTCACGCGCCGGCGACCTGCACCGCGCGGCCTGTCTGCGCAGCGAGCGCCTCAACATTCTGGGTCAGCTCGGTTCAGCGAAGGCGCCGATGCTCTTCATCGAGGGGGAGCTCGACCCCATTTTTCCCACCGGTCACGCCGCCGCTTCGGCGAAGGCTGCCAACGGTCGTCAATTGCAACTGACCGGAATCGGTCACGGCCTCGCGCCGTCCTTCTACGCGCCCATCGTGGCTGCGGTCGTCGAGCACGTGCGTAGATCCTGACGGCGTGACGCGCGTTCAACGGCGGCATGAAAGCCACCATCGCGTTCACGATCTGGGCGTACGAAGCGTCGTTCGTGAAGGTGCTGGTCGACGGCAAAGAAGTGAAGTCCGTCGGGCTCCCGGCTGGCGGCTTCTACGACTTCCACGGCGCAGAGCTGCAGAAGCTCGCGGGTCGCACGGTCGAGCTCAAAGCGACGAACAAGGGCGTCGCCGCGCAGGTCTATTACGACGAAGGCTTCATGGTGCCCGCCGACAATGGCCGCGGCTCCGGCAAGCGCTTCATGACCTACGTGGGCACCGAGACCACCGGCGAGAACGATCTCAACGTCATCGCCCAGGGCCTCGACGCCAACGTGAAGGTGCGCAACCTCAAGACCAACGCGACGCTCTTCGAAGGCAAGGTGAAGAAGGGCGGCCTCAAGACGCTGACCTTGAAGGACGTCTTCGTCGAAGTGACGAGCGATGTCCCGGTGAACGCGGTCGTGGCGGGCTTCGAACACTTCAAGGGTGGCTATGCCGAAGTCGCTGTCGCTCGACGAAGCCAATGAGCGCGCTGCGAAGTTCAATCAATAGCCTGCTGGTCTCGACCGTGGTCCTGGCAGAGCCGACCGCACTCGTATTCTCGGAGCGCGACCCCAGCGAGGGTTCGCCGTCGGAACCCAGCGTGCGCGAGCGTGATCACGCCGTCACTTCGGCTTCGTCCTTCGCGTCCGACCACTCCCACCACGCGGTCACGATGGTCAGCAACGTGATCATCCACGCCACGGCGTAGCCTTCGGTGAGCCCGCGGTTCAGGTGCTGGTACACGTAGAAGACGATGAAGATCGCGTGAAAGCCGATCAGCATGCCCAGCGCCGGGCGTTGCCGTTCCGCGCGCATCGCGAGGCCCAGGGCGAGCAGGCCCAGCATGTTCCAGTAGTACATGTTCACCGTCAGCCACGTGAACACCAGCAGCGGCCCCATGACGAAGGCCTCCACGTCGTTCGCGCGTCGCAGCAGCACCACGATGAGCGCGGTGAACGCCAGCCGCGCGATCAAGAACCCGAAGCTGTAGTCCTTGATGTCGACGTCGTTGCGGCGCTGCGCGATGTCGGCCGGGAAGATCGCCTGCGCCCAGGTCTGCACCGGGTTGGCCGCGTGCTGCAGGTAGACCGACTTGAGCGAGTACTGAATCGCGTAGAACTTTTCGGTCTGCGACACCTGAATGCGCTGCGCGTACTCCTTCCACGCGCCCACGCCGAACATCGCGGTGCTCACCGCCACCGTCACCGCGCCCGCGATCACCGTGCCGCGCAGGAACTTGAGGTACTGCGCGTCGAACTTCTTCGTCTTGCGGAACTCGAGCAGCGCACGAATGCCCAGCGCCACGCCGAAGAACAACGGGAACAACTTCGTCGCCAACGCAAAGCCGAAGAACGCACCCGCTGCGTCCCACTTCTTCAATTTCACGAAGCACGCCGCCATGCCGGTGGCGAACAGCCAGTCCCACCGCAGAATCGAGCCCGCGAGGTAATCGAAGACGATGGGCTCCGCGGCCCACATGAAGAGGCCGATGCTCGCCACGCGGTGACCGAACACCTGCCACACCGTCAGCCACAACCCGAGCATCAGCAGCATGTCGAGCCAGCCGAGCAGCGCCTGCCCCTCGTAGGTGAGCGGAACGATGCGCGTCAGCGGCGCCGCGAAGATCGCCCAGGCCGGCGAGTTCGAGTTGCCGTGATCGCTGATGACGTTGCTCCAGTTGATGTTCCACAGGCGCGTCATCTGCACCCAGTCGGCCTTGAACGCTTCCCAGCGCTCGGCCGAGAAGCGGCTCTTCACCGCGTCGCTCTCGCGCAGCACGGCGTCGACGGGCACCATGTCGAAGGTCGTCAGATCGCGCGTCTGCCCGACGTTGCCGAGCACGTTCACCGATTCGCGGTCGGCGATGATCGTCGCCTTGTACAGATTGAACCAGCCGACTTCGGCCTGGTACTTCGCGCCCAGGTAGAAGTGGAACTGCTCCCAGTTGTGAATCAGCGGGAGCTTGCCCTTCGACACGCCAATGCCCACCCAGCCGGCCGAGAGCATGACGGTCAGCGCGAAGGCGAGCACCTTCGAGTTGCGCACCAGCCCCGGCGAGAACTTCAGCGTCGGCGCGAGGCGCGCGCCCATCGCCATCGTCACCACGGTGAGCAGCACCCACAGACTCGACGGCGGCAGCCAGTCGAACACGGCCGACACGGTCAGCGACGCCACCAGCCCCACGATCGCGCCCCAGGTGCGTGCGCGCGTCACGTCGTCGGCGAGCCACTTCTGGAGTGCGGCGAGCCGCTCGTCACGGTTCCTCGAGAACGCGAGGCCGATCACGAAGCCGCAGAACACGATGATGGGGATGGACGCGAGCGTGCGCGAGACCTCGATGTTGCCGCGTGGCAGCCCCCAGTTGGCCCAGCCGAACACCATCAGTCCCGCGAGGATCCCGTGCGCACGCGCGCGGGCGAGGGTGAAGCGCTCCCTGGCGACGGCGTCGATCAGCAGCAGCGCGATCGACCCTTCGAGCAGGATGATTTTCAGAATGCCGGAGAGGTAGTGATTCATCGGTCCTGTGTGTCGCTCAACGACGCTTGCGAAGCGCGGTCCCCACCCGTAATGGACGGCACCGCCTTTAGCGGAAAACAGGAAGCGAACCAGCATGAGCGTGCAGGAACGAGACGTCCTCGCGGCGATGTCGACCGTGATGGATCCCGACTTGAATCAGGACATCGTCAAAGCGGGCATGGTGAAGGACCTGAAGATCGACGGCAGCTTCGTGAAGCTGCGCATCGAGCTGACGACCCCCGCATGCCCCATGAAGGAGAAGATCAAGGGTGACGCGGAAGCCGCGCTCAAGGCCGTCGCCGGTGTTCAGAAGTTCGAGATCGCCATGTCTGCGCGCGTGCGGCCGCAGCCTTCGGGCGCTTCGAAAGATCAGCTGCTGCCCGGCGTGAAGAACGTGCTGCTGGTCGGCGCGGGCAAGGGCGGCGTCGGCAAGTCGACGGTGGCGTTGAACCTCGCGTGTGCGCTGGCGCGGCACGGCGCGGCGGTCGGCCTGCTCGACGCGGACTTCTACGGTCCCTCGGTGCCCGTGATGACCGGCATCAAGCGTCAGCCCGTTTCCCGCGACGGCAAGATCCTCGAGCCGCTCGAAGCACACGGCATCAAGGTGATGTCGATCGGCTTCCTCATCGAGAACGACCAGGCGCTCATCTGGCGTGGCCCCATGCTGCAGGGCGCGCTGATGCAGCTGGTGCGCGACGTGAACTGGGGCGAGCTCGATTACCTCGTGGTCGACCTGCCTCCCGGCACCGGTGACATTCCGCTCACCGTCGCGCAGCAGCTCAAGAGCGCGGGCGCGGTGCTGGTGACCACGCCGCAAGACGTGGCGCTCGCCGACGTCATCCGCGCCAAGCAGATGTTCGACAAGCTCCACGTGCCCATCCTCGGCATCGTCGAGAACATGTCGCAGTTCATCTGCCCGCACTGCGGCAAGGGCACGCACATCTTCGATCACGGCGGCGGCCGCAAAGCGTCGGAGATGATGGACATGCCGTTCCTCGGCGAGATCCCGCTCGAGTTGTCGATTCGTCAGGGTGGTGACCGCGGTCTGCCGATCGTGGTGAGCAAGCCCGATGGCGCCGAAGGGCAGGCGTTCATGGAGCTCGGCACGAAGGTCGCCCAGCGGGTGAGCATCGAGAACGCGTCACGTGTCGGCCCGTCGGTGACGATGCAGCAGGCTTGAGCTAGGGAAACGGTATGAGCACCGACGAATTGCCTCCTGAAGATCCGCTCGATGGTGAAGAGGGTGACGAGAAGAAGGGCTTCGTGCCCGACTTCGTGCGTCGCATGGCGTGGGCCGGTCTCGGCGCAGTGTTCATGTCGGAAGAGGGCATTCGCCGGCTCGCAGGTCAGCTCAAGCTGCCCAAGGAAGCGCTGAGCTTTCTGTTGTCGCAGGCCGACAAGACGAAGGACGAGGTCGGCCGCGTGGTGTCCGACGAGGTGCGCAAGCTGCTGCAGTCGGACCGGCTGCGCGACGAGTTCCTGAAGATGATCGCCGGCATGACCATCGAGGTGCGCGCAGAAGTGAAGCTCGTGCCCGATCGCGTGAAGGGCGAGGCCAACTCGCTGCTGCCCAAGGTGAAGGTCGACGACGTCAAGACCAGCTACGAAGGCCGTAAGCGCAAGAAGTCCGGGGACGAGTGAAGAAGCGCTGGCCGCTGCTGGTGATGGGCGTTCTCGGAGTGGTGCTGTGGAAGACCGGCTTCCTCGGCTTCGCTCCGCAAGAGCGCGATCTCGTGTGGCGGTTTCCGGTGTCGTACGGAGAGGTTCGAGCGCTCGAGCTTCAGGTGTGGGATGGCGAAGAGCTGGTGAAGCGGCAGGAGACGTCGTGGAGCGCCGGGTTGATCGGTGAGCCGACGATCAAATTGCCGCTCCGAAGTGGCACGTATCGCGGCACGGCGATCGTCTCGATGCTGCATGCCGACAAGCCCGTGGTGTTTCAACGCGACTTCGCCACCGGGAATGAAGACACCGTCATCATCGACATGAAGAGGCCCTGAATGCGGCTCCACATCGTCGCGTGCGTCGTGGCGTTGTCCGGTTGTCCCATCGTGGTTCCGCCGATCGCCGAACAGTACGGTGACGCGTGCGCGCAGCTTCTGACGGCCGGAGAGCTCGATCAGGCCGAAGCCGCGTGCCGGCATTCGCTCGAGTACCAGCCGAAGTACTGGAACGCGCTGCACAACCTCGCGCTCATCGAGCAGCAGCGCGGCGACCTCCCGGCCGCGAAGAAGCACTACATCGAAGCGGTTCGCGCGAATCAGGCGATGAAGCAGTCGTTCAACGCGCTCGGGCTCATCGCGCAGAACGAGGGCGAGCTGAAGACGGCTGCCGGCTACTTCCGAGAAGCGCTCCGCCAGCACCCCGAGTACGCGGAGGCGCGGCTCAACCTCGGCGCGTTGCTGCTGATTCAGAAGAAACCCCGCGAGGCCGAGATGGAGTTCCGCCAGCTGGTGATGACCGCGCCGCAGTTGGTGAACGGCCACCTCGGCCTGGCGACGGCGCTGGTGGCGCAGCACGAGCTCGAGAAGGGCGCAGCCGAAGCCGAGGTCGCGACGAACCTGAACGTGGCTGACGTGCGGGCGTGGGTGCTCCGCGGGCAGATCGCCGAGGCGCGCGGCCTCGGTGAAGAGGCGAAGGATCACTACGAGCGTTGCCTGCTCGCCGACGATCAAAACCTCGAATGCACTCGGGCCCTGAAGCGGCTGACTTCTGATTGATCGACGTGCACGTGGCTCGTACAAGCCCGCGCATGTCCAACACCATCAATCACATCCTCGTCGTCGGAGCCGGTCAGATGGGCGCCGGCATCGCGCAGGTCGCGCTCACCGCCGGTTTCCAGGTCACCCTCGCTGACGTGTCGGAAGCGTCGCTCGCGAAGGGCAAGGCCGGCATCGAGAAGGGCCTCGGCAAGCTCGTCGAGAAGGGCAAGTTGGACGCGGCGGCGAAAGACGCGGCGCTCGCGAAGCTGTCGACCACCCAGAACATTCTCGACGCGAAGAACGTCGACGCGGCGATCGAAGCGGTCACCGAGAACGAAGAGCTGAAAAAGAAGATCTTCAAGGACCTCGATGCCGTCGTTCGCCCCGGCGGGCTGCTGGCGTCGAACACCTCGTCGATCCCGATCACGCGCATCGGCGCGTCGACGAAGCGGCCGGAAGCCGTCATCGGCATGCACTTCATGAACCCGGTGCCGCTCATGCAGCTGGTCGAGGTGATCCGCGGCGCAGCCACGAGTGACGAGACCTACGCGACCACGAAGGCGATGGCCGAGAAGATGGGCAAGGTCACGGTCGTCTCGAAGGACTTCCCGGGCTTCATCATCAACCGCATCTTGATCCCCATGCTCAATGAGGCGTGCTTCGTGCTCGCCGAAGGCATCGCGACGCCTGAAGACATCGACACTGGCATGAAGCTCGGCACCAACGTGCCCATGGGCCCGCTCACGCTCGCGGACTTCATCGGCCTCGACACCGTGCTCTACATCGCTGAAGTGCTGCACAAGGGCCTGGGCGACCCCAAGTACCGCCCAGCGCCGCTGCTGCGGCAGTACGTCGAGGCGGGTTGGCTCGGCAAGAAGTCGGGCCGCGGCTTCTACAAGTACTGAGAGGGACACCATGGACTTCGTGAAACTCGAGATGGACGGCGCGATCGCGGTGATCACCATCGATCGCCCGAAGGCGCTGAACGCATTGAACCAGCAGGTGCTCACCGAGCTGCACGACGCGGTGGGGCAGGTGGCGCAGAACAAGGCGCTGCGCGCGCTGATCGTGACCGGTGGCGGTGAAAAGGCGTTCGTTGCTGGCGCCGACATCGCGGCGATGGCGAACTTCTCGCTGGCCGAAGCTCAGGCCTTCGGCGAGCTGGGTCACAAGGTGCTCGACTCGTTCGAGGCCTTGTCGATCCCGGTGATCGCTGCGGTGAACGGCTTCGCGCTGGGCGGCGGTACCGAGCTCGCGCTGGCCTGCGACTTCATCTACGCGAGCGAGAAGGCGAAGTTCGGCCTGCCTGAAGTGACGCTCGGCGTGATCCCCGGGTTCGGCGGTACACAGCGCATGACGCGGCTCCTCGGCCGGGCGCGCGCGAAGGAGCTCATCTTCACCGGCGACATGATCGACGCGAACAAGGCGAAGGAGATCGGCCTCGCGCTCGACGTGCTGCCGGCGGGCGAGCTGCTCGCGCACTGCAAGAAGGTGGCGGCGACGATCGCCAAGCGCGCACCGTTGGCGGTCGCGAAGGCCAAGCAGGTGATCGACGCCGGCGCAGATCTCGAGCTGCGCAAGGGCAACGAGCTCGAGCGCGGCGCGTTCGCGGACCTGTTCGGCTCAGCCGATCAGAAGGAAGGCATGGCGGCATTCCTCGCCAAGCGTCCGGCTGAGTTCAAGAACCAGTAGCCACAGAGATCCCGGGGTCCCTCTCCCCATCGGGGAGAGGGCCAGGGTGAGGAGCCAAGAACGCGCCTATTAATAAGGTGCGACAGGCGTTCAGTAATCAGCTGTCGTCCGATGTGCGCATGTCCGGATTCGTCGGTCCTTCCCGATACGACGGACATGACGCTTCGCACGCCCGCCACTCTCTTCGTCGCAACTCTCGTTTTCGTCGCCTGCAAAGGCGGCAGCACGAGCGTCGACGCGCCGATCCCCGTCGACGACTCGCCGGTGATCCACAGCGAGATCTCGCCAAAGCCGCCGAAGGGCTGTGGAGGCGGCTTCTATTCGGTGCACTACCACGACGCGTACAAGACGCTCCGCGAGGTGGAGGACTACAAAGCCGGCGCGCGCAGCTACTACGTGCGTGAGCTCAGCGACCGGCAGAACGAGTACCTGCTGTCGGGCATCTCGCCTGAGTTCCGCAAGCGCTGGCTCGAGTCGCACAACATTGCCGAGAAGGATCAGCACTGTCTGGTGCCGTTGTTCGACGAGATCGGCGCCGCGGCGAAGCGCACGCTGCCGAAGTACCAGCCGCGCGACTACACGCATCACGACTCGGACGAAGAAGATCTGATCCGTGCTGCCGTGAAGGCAGAAGCTCCAGACGCGAAGTTCCTCGCCATCGGGGTGCGTCAGGCGAACTGGGACCTCGAGAAGCTGCGCAACGGCCTGCCGAGCCTTCGCTACAAGTACGGCATGGCCTGGGTGAAGAGCAGCGCCTTCGACGACGGCTATTGCCGCATCTACTACGTGAACATCGTTCAGGATTACGCCGGCGGCGGGAGCTACGCCGAGAGCCGCGCGAGCTACATCAGCCTCGAGCCGGCGGGCTGCAAGTGACTACTTGATCGGAAAGTCGTCGTACGCCCCCGAGCCATCTGCGTCGACGAAGATGGCGTTGGTCATCGCGCTCGCGCGACTCTCTTCAGGTGCGCAGAGGGCGCCCGTGCACTTCACGAGCTTCCAGACCAGCGGCGTGAGCGGGCGGCTGGCAGTCGACGCGCGGATCAGGGCGACGAACCACGTGTCCTTCGTGGGCGTGACGATGAAGGTCTCTCGCACGTGAACTCTTCGAACGTTGATCCCGTTCATTCCCGGGACGGCCTCGAGCGGCAGCGACGTCGGATCGTAGGTCTTCCGAAGGGACGCCTCCGTGGGCACGAAGGTGTCGTTCGCCTGCCCGTCGGTCGCGGTGCGCCCGTCGGCGTGCGTGTGAATCTCGAGTGAATCGAACTGCAACCACTCGGGCGCCTGCACGTCGACCGTGAGCTCGAGCTGCTGCCCAGCGGACACGCTCGCGGTGTCGCCGAGTTGAAACACCGTG
This sequence comes from Archangium gephyra, assembly GCA_003243425.1. GTDB lineage: Bacteria > Myxococcota > Myxococcia > Myxococcales > Myxococcaceae > Archangium_A > Archangium_A gephyra_A. Next base: position 221,165 of record QFQP01000004.1, read on the forward strand.
CCATCACCACCCACGATCTTCGCGGTCATGGTGACGAAGGGGCCGTTCGACAGCACCGCGCGGCGCTGCTTGAGCGCAGCCGTCATCGCAGCGGGCGTGAACGTGTTCGGAGTGTCGACCCCGACGTTCACCCACGTGCGCGCGTAGCCGCCGACGGTCTCGAACGCGTCGTGCGAATCGGAGTTGCCGGTGGCGACCTTCGTGAGGCCTCGCGAAGTGAAGACCATCCAGTCGTTCATCACCGCAGCGTTGATGTGCGGGCCGTTCATCAACTCCATGGCGTCGAAGTTGGCACTGAAGAGCCTGGTGTCTTCGGGTGTGGCACCCGCGGGCGCCTCCTGCCGAAACTCGGCCGCGTTGGCGTGCGTGGCGCCAGTGCCGGTGTCGATGCGCAGCATGGTGAGCGCGCCGCCGGGCGTCCCACGCGGATGATTCATCTGGATGACCGCGTCGGCGTCTCGTGCACGAAGCGCGGTGTAGAGCTGTTCGAGGCGCAGCGTGGCGCCTTCGCCGCTCGCCCAATCAAACGCGTCGTTCGAAGAAATCGGAAACACGTTGTGGTGTCCGAAGTCGGCGGGCGTCACTTCGTTACCCTTGATCGACGTGAGCACGTTGGTGAGCTGCAGCTCGGCGAGGAGCCCAGCGTAGTCGGTCACGAAGTCGTGATCGGTCGAGACCAGAACGTCGACGCCTTCCGCGGCGAAACCGGCGACGCGCAGGGCGTTGGGCACCGAGCTGTCGAAGCTGTTGACCGCATGCACGTGAAAGTCGGCGCTCATCCACCCGGTGGTGTCGACGACGGGTGCGAGCAGCGCGGTCACCGTCTGGGGCGACGTGCGCAGATCGACGCGCTCACCCGTGACGGGGAAGGTGTCAGGCCACGCCGAGTATTCAGGCCCTCGCGTGACGAACACTTCGTACTCGCCCGGCGGCACGGCGATGTTCGCTTCACCGGTGGAGCCGACGAAAGCGATGGCTTGAATGTCGGACGGCAGCGCTTCGACCTCGAAGTACGGCCGGTAGTCGATGCGCTGGTCGGTGCATGGTGGGTTGGTGCACCGCACCACGACCTTTCCGGTCAGCGGCGCGCCGAAGGGGTCCTTGATGAACACCGTCAGCGCTCTCGTGTCTCCGAGCGGCAGCGTCGCCTCGGCGGTTCCGTTGGACGGAACGGTGAGCGCCGTGAGTGGTGCGATGCTGTGGCCGGGAGCGGCGGCTCCGACGAGGTAGTTGCCCGGCTTGAGATCGAACCGTGCGACACCCTCACCATTGGTGACCGCGAGGGTCTGCATGACACCGGTCTCGGCGACCTTCACCGTGATGCGCGTGTTCGGTGCGGTCGTGAGCGTCACCCGCGACTTCCCCGACGCGTCGAGCGCCAGCATCGCGCTGGTGATCTCCGCGAGATCGCGGCCGACGAAGAAGTCGCGCACGAACACGCGCGACTGGCCGGCGAGAATTCCGAACGTGCCAGGTCGTGAAGTCGCGGTGCCGTCGAACCAGGTGGCGAGGCCCGCTGCGTTTTCGGCCCCGGCGATCACGCCGACGATTCCACCTGCCGAGAACAGCACGTTGCGCGCAGGCACTCGTCCGTCCCCGAAGGTGTACGGGCGATAGCCGTACGCGACGTCCGCAGCCTGGTAGCCAACCCACGGCGCCGAGTCGAAGTCACAGCCCCGAATCCCGAGACCATTGGTGCAGCCTTCAGGGTTGAACGACTCGGTGATCCCACCTTGTTCGATGAGGTCGCCCACCGCCAGTTCGAGCGGCTCCTTGCCTTCGTTGCAATACGCGGTGAGCACCCGCACGCGGCTCTCGCCGGGCGAGAGCACGTAATAGGTCGTCATCAACAGCGGCAGTTCGATGTTGGGATCGACGACCAGCGTGCTGCCCTGATCGGGTTCGAGTTCCCGCTTCAAGTTCACGGTGTCGATGACCGCGTCGCGGCCGGTGACGGCGACCATCGCGTACCCGCCGTTCTTGCCGTCCTTCAGGATTTCTTCGTTGAACACGTTCAATGAACGACCGAACGCGTTCAACGAACCGAGCTTTCCGAATTCGTCTCGCCCCGGCCCGGTTGAGCGCTGGAGGTCTGCGTCGATGATGGTCCCACCGAAGGGCATCGGCGAAACCGAGCGGCCGGGCTGCTGAATGACGACTCGAATGCGGTCGTTGGCGAGCAACACGTCGCCCACGCGGCCCTCGGCGTGACCACCACCGATCAACTGATCGGCGCGCTCGATGACCGTCGCCGTCGCGCCTTTCCCGACCGCGCCGAGCCCCAACGCCTCGAAATCGACGTCACAGCGGCCGGTGGGAATCGGCGTCGGCTTCGGCCGCTCCTGAGGGCACCCGAAAAGTACGACAGCGCAGAGCACGAGGAGTCGCCGCATGCCTCCCACTCTAAGGTGCTACTGTCTCGCGCGGTCATGCCGGTGGAGCGCACTTCAGAAGAGTTACGCGCGGCCGTAGAGACCATGTTTCGCATCCGCGCGGTCGAGTCGCCCACCAACACGCAAGGCCTGCGCACGGTGTGGCATCGGGGCGCGAAGAACGCCGAGTTGGTGAGCGAGATCGACGAAGCAGGGCGGGTCGCGCGCCATGAGTTCTCGTTGTTCGAAGAAGTGCTGATCTGGGAGCGGGGCCGGGGCTTCTCGAGCGGCCAGGCGGTCGAAGAAGGCAGTACGCGCGGCGCCGCGAACTTCGAGAGCGATCACAGCCTCGATGGCGGGCGCATGCGCCGGGTCGTGCTCGCCCTTCAGTCGTACAACGGCGGCGATCGCATCATCGAGCACCTCCGGAAGTTGGTCCTCGCCTTCGACGCGAAGGCGCACCCGGTCGAGGATCTGGGGCAGGTCACCGGCAATACGCGCATTCCCGAAGAGCTGCTCGCGGCTGCACAAAAAGCCCCTCCGCGCCTGCGTCCTGGTCTCCCGTTGATCGTCGTGGGCGTGCTGCTGATCGTGGTGGGCGTGATCGCCCTGCTGCTGCAGTAAGACCCGCCGCGCATGGAAAGCGCTCGTGTCGCTGGCTTCACCACTTCGATCTTCTCCGAGTTCTCCCGCCTCGCCGTGCAGCACCAGGCGGTCAACCTCGGGCAGGGCTTCCCCGACTTCGATGGCCCGAAGGAGATCGCCCAGGCCGCTATCGACGCCATCAACGGCGCCCAGAACCAGTACGCGGTAGGGCAGGGCATGCCGGCGCTCCGTTCCGCGATCGCGGCGCACGCCAGGCGCTTCTACGGGCAGGACATCGACGCGATGACCCAGGTGGGCGTCACGAGTGGTGCCACCGAGGCGATCTTCGCGGCCGTCCAGGCCTTCACCAACCCGGGCGACGAAGTGGTGCTCTTCGAGCCGTTCTACGACTCGTATCTGGCCAGCGCGCGCATGGCCGGTGCCGTGCCGAAGTTTGTGCAACTGCGAGCACCGGATGCTGCACATGCACAATGGTGGTTCGACGACGCAGAACTAGCGGCCGCCTTCAGCAACAAGACGAAGCTCGTCATCGTCAACACGCCCAACAACCCGACGGGCAAGCTCTTCACCCGCGAAGAACTCACCCGAATCGGCGAACTCACGCGAATGCACGGCGCCGTGCTGCTGAGCGACGAGGTCTACGAGCACCTGGTCTTCGAAGGCGGCCGGCACATCCGTCCCGCGACGCTTCCCGGCTTCTCCGACTTCACGCTCACCATCTCGAGCGGCGGAAAGACCTTCTCGTTCACCGGCTGGAAGGTGGGCTGGCACCTCGGCCGCGCCGAGCTGGTCGGCGCCGTTCAGAAGGCCCACCAGTGGATCACGTTCTCTTCGGCGACGCCGTTTCAAGCCGCAATCGCCAGGGCCCTCGAACTCCCCGACTCGTATTTTCAGGGCTTCGTCGCTGACTACACGAAGCGCCGCGACTTTCTCGCCGACACGCTCACGAAGTCGGGCTTCGAGGTGCTGCCGTGCGACGGCACGTACTTCCTGATGGCGAAGACCGACCGTCACCGCAGAGAGGGAGAAGACGACATCGCCTTCTGCCGTCGCCTGCTGCTCGAGCACGGCGTCGCCGCGATTCCACCGTCGGTCTTCTATTCACCGGAACACGCGCCCGAAGTGCACGGCCTCGCGCGCTTCGCGTTCTGCAAGACCGACGTGGTGCTCGCAGCTGCAGCACAACGACTGCTCAAGCTCGCGCCGAAGTGAAACTCTGTCGCAGTGCGTCGCGCTCGTGACGTAGTGAACACAGCCGCTGCCCGACTCACGCGGCTGTAGTAGTCGCGAGGGCATGCAGGCCCCTCTGTCTCCGTACAAGCCGAAGCACCACGTTCGTATCGTCACCGCCGCATCGCTGTTCGATGGCCACGATGCCGCCATCAACGTCATGCGCCGAATCATGCAGGCCTCGGGCGCCGAGGTGATTCACCTCGGTCACAACCGTTCGGTCGCCGAGATCGTGAACTGCGCGATTCAAGAAGACGTGCAGGGCATCGCCATCACCTCGTACCAGGGTGGTCACGTCGAGTTCTTCAAGTACATGATCGACCTGCTCAGGAAGGCCAACGCGAACATCAAGGTGTTCGGTGGCGGCGGCGGCACGATCCTCCCGACGGAGATCGAAGAACTCCACCGCTACGGCGTGTCGCGCATCTATTCACCCGACGATGGCCGCGCGATGGGCCTGCAGGGGATGATCGACGACCTCATCAAGCAGTGCGACTTCGAGAAGCGCGCGCCCGATTTCGAGAAGCCGCTCGCGCAGCTCGAGACGCGGTCCCCCGACACCATCGGCTCGCTCATCACCATCGCCGAGAACTTCCCCGAGGCTGGCGACGGGCTGCGCGACGCGCTCAAGAAGCTCGGCACGAAGCGGCCACCCGTGCTCGGCATCACCGGTACGGGCGGCGCGGGCAAGTCGTCGCTCGTCGACGAGTTCGTGCGCCGCTTCCTCCACGACTTCACCGACAAGACCATCGCGGTCATCTCGGTCGACCCGTCGAAGCGGAAGACCGGCGGTGCGCTGCTCGGCGATCGCATTCGCATGAACGCCATCGACGACAAGCGCGTGTACATGCGCTCGCTGGCGACGCGGCAGTCGAACCTCGCGCTCAGCAAGCACGTGCGCGAGTCGATCGACATCTGCCGTGCGGCCGGCTTCGACCTCGTGATCGTCGAGACCTCTGGCATCGGGCAGAGCGACACCGAGATCACCGAGCACGCCGACGTCTCGCTCTACATCATGACCGCCGAATACGGCGCGGCCACGCAGTTGGAGAAGATCGACATGCTCGACTTCGCCGACATCATCGCCATCAACAAGTTCGACAAGCGTGGCTCGCTCGATGCGCTGCGCGACGTGCGCAAGCAGTGGAAGCGCAACCACAACGCGTTCGACATCGCCGACGACGCCGCGCCGATTCACGGCACCATCGCCTCGCAGTTCAACGACCCGGGCATGAACCGGCTCTACAAGGCGGTGATCGACAAGCTCGCCGCCAAGACCGGCGCGCCGCTCGTGTCGTCGATCGAAGTGACCGCCGGCATGAGCGAGAAGCGGTGGATCATTCCGCCCGAGCGCACGCGCTACCTCGCGGAGATCGTCGAGACCTGTGAAGCGTCAGACCAGTTCGTGAAGACGCAGGCAGCGATCGCGCGCCGCATGTACCAGCTGCACGGCACCATCGAGACCCTGCGAGCCAACGTCGGCAAGAAGCGGCTCGAGATCGTCGAAAAGTCAGACACGGTGCAGGTCACGCAGACCGTCGAAGGCGAGCCCGAGTACCTGAAGGAGCTCGTCGCGCTGTATCAGGAGCTCGAAGGCCGCCTCGACCCCGAGTGCCGCAAGCTGCTCGCCGACTGGCCCGCGACGAAGCGCCGCTACTCGGCCGCGAAGTACCAGTTTCAGGTTCGAGAGAAGATCATCGAACTCGACCTCACCACCGAGACGCTCTCACACCTCAAGATCCCCAAGGTCTCACTCCCGAAATACGAAGACTGGGGCGATATTCTCACCTGGCTGCTGCGTGAGAGCCCGCCGGGCCAGTTCCCGTTCACCGCCGGCGTGTTTCCGCTCAAGCGTGAAGGCGAAGATCCGGCGCGCATGTTCGCGGGCGAGGGTGGCCCGGAGCGCACCAACCGCCGCTTCCACTACGTCTCGCGCGGGCTGCCGGCCAAGCGCCTGTCGACGGCCTTCGACTCGGTCACGCTCTACGGCGAAGACCCTGATCATCGGCCCGACATCTACGGCAAGGTCGGCAACTCCGGCGTGTCGATCGCCAACGTCGACGACGCGAAGAAGCTCTATTCCGGCTTCGACCTCGCCGACCCGTCGACCTCGGTGTCGATGACCATCAACGGCCCTGCGCCGATGCTGCTCGGCTTCTTCCTGAACGCCGCGATCGATCAACAGTGCGAGAAGTGGATTCGCGCGAACAACAAGGTCGACGAGGTCGAGAAGAAGATCGAGTCGCTCTATGCCAGGCGCGGCGTTCCGCGGCCGAAGTACCAGGGCACGCTGCCCGAAGGGAACGACGGCCTCGGGCTCCTGCTGCTGGGCGTCTCGGGCGACGAGGTGTTGCCGCCGGAGGTCTACGCGAAAATCCGCGCGGCCACGTTGTCTGCGGTGCGCGGCACGGTGCAGGCCGACATCCTCAAAGAAGATCAGGCTCAGAACACCTGCATCTTCTCGACGGAGTTCGCGCTGCGGATGATGGGCGACATCCAGCAGCACTTCATCACCGAGAAGGTGCGCAACTTCTATTCGGTGTCGATCAGCGGGTACCACATCGCCGAAGCAGGGGCGAACCCGGTCAGCCAGCTCGCGTTCACGCTCGCGAACGGCTTCACCTTCGTCGAGTACTACCTGTCGCGCGGCATGCACATCGACGACTTCGCGCCGAACCTCTCGTTCTTCTTTTCGAACGGAATGGACCCTGAGTACACGGTGCTCGGTCGCGTCGCCCGCCGCATCTGGGCACGCACGATTCGCGACAAGTACGGCGGCAACGATCGCTCGCAGAAGTTGAAGTACCACATTCAGACTTCTGGTCGTTCGCTGCACGCGCAGGAGATCGCCTTCAACGACATCCGCACCACGTTGCAGGCGCTGCTCGCGCTGCAGGACAACTGCAACTCGCTGCACACCAACGCGTACGACGAAGCGATCACCACGCCGACCGAAGAGAGCGTGCGCCGCGCCCTCGCGATCCAGCTGATCATCAACAAGGAGTTCGGGCTCTCGAAGAACGAGAACCCCATTCAGGGCTCGTTCATCGTGGAAGAGCTCACCGATCTCGTCGAAGCCGCGGTGCTCAACGAGTTCCGTTCGATCTCCGAGCGTGGCGGCGTGCTCGGGGCAATGGAGCGCATGTACCAGCGCTCGAAGATCCAGGAAGAGTCGCTGTATTACGAGACGCTCAAGCACGACGGCCGCCTGCCATTGATCGGCGTGAACACCTTCCTCGACCCGAAGGGCTCACCGACGGTGCAGCCGCCCGAGGTCATTCGCGCCACGAAGGAAGAGAAGGACTACGCGATCGCCTCGCGCGACGCGTTCTGGAAGCGGAACGCCGAGACCTCGAAGCACGCGCTCGAGGCCGTGCGCCGGGCCGCGCTCGACGGCGGCAACGTGTTCGCCGCGCTCATGGAAGCCTGCAAGGTCTGCACGCTGGGCCAGCTCTCGCAGGCGCTCTACGGCGTCGGAGGCCAGTACCGCCGCAACATGTGAAACCTATCGGTGTCGTTGGAATGCGTCGGTCGGTGGTTGGTATTCGCTCGCTGACCACCTCGCACGTACAGTGCGACTGTCGTGGCAACTCTCAGCTGTTTCTTTGCGATCTACACAGACGGCGGAGCGCCGACGGACCACTTCCCGTCGCCCGCCGGGAGCGACGTTTTCTTCGGAGAAATGGGCACGCTGCTGGTGCCGGGCCCCAAAGACGAGCTCTTCGGTCCGCACGTCGCCGCCTTTCAGCGTGAGAAGTTCAAGCGCGGCTTCCTCCTCGGGTTCCGCCGCGACCTCAAAGGTCGTTCTGAAGCGTTCTTCAGTGAAGTGCGCGCGTCGGTGCTGGCGGCGACGAAGGGTGTGAACGGCTTTGCGCTCGACGTGTTGCGGCTGTGGCCGTTTCCGCTGCAGCAGGCCGAGGAGGCGTTGCCGGAGCATCTGATCGCCGAAGATCTGTTCTCGGTCGGGTTCACCGACATGGGCGCGCACGGCGTTCGCGGTGAGACCGTCGGCCTCGCCAAGCTGGGGCAGCGCGAGATCACCTTCGAGTTCAAAGACCCGGAGCTGATGGAAGAGGCCGCGTTGATGTGCGGCCACCTCGCCGACTGGTTTCTCGAGCACAACCGCCGCGTCGAGCATGGTCAGTCGATGTCGCTCGGCTTCGATCGCATCTCGTTCTTCGCGGCGGAGGGCGGCGCCGGTGGACCGTTCCGTGGTTGGCACCCACCGCTCATCCAGAAGCTCGTGCCGGCAAATCTGTTCGAGGGTGTCGGTGTCCTCGAGGTGAAGGCCTCGCCGCCGGGCTCCACCGAGAGCCTCGAAGATCTCACCGTGCCGCTCGCGCGCTCTCGTGAACAGCGCCTGCTGCTCGAGGAGTTCGACCTCACGGGCGATTCGCCGCACGCGTCGAGCACCGCTCAGGTGAAGGGCTTCATCACCGGCCTCGAGTACCTCGTCGCGTACCGTGAAGAATCGACCTCGTCGAAAGACTCGGGCTGGCGGCTGCGCAGCACCGCCGAAGGTGATTCCGGTGAGGTGGGCGTGATGACGCTCGCGGACCTCTCGCGTCGCGCGCCGGAGATCGTGCGCTACCTCGCGCTGCCCGTGGGCGTGAAGCTCACGTGGAACGAGCGTGGTGACCTCGACATCGACCGCTCGAAGATCGAGCTCGACGTCGAGACCGAAGACGATCTGCTGTCATGAACGGCCCGTTCTTCGGCGAGATGTACCTGCGATCGACGCGGCCGTTCCTCTCTGACACCGTGACGCGGGCAGAAGGTGAGTTCCTGCGCAGCAGGCTCCACGGCGGCCGGCTGCTCGATGTCGGGTGCGGTCATGGCCGTCATCTCTCGTGCCTCGGAGGCTTCGGGGTCGACCGTGATCCGCTCTCGCTCACCGAGGCGCGTCACCACGGGCTCGTCGCGCGCGCCGATTTCTCGGCCCTCCCGTTTCGAAGCGCGGTCTTCGACGGCGGGTGGTGTTGGTACAACTCGCTGGGCACGTTGGAAGACGCAGACGTGCCGCGTGTGCTCGCCGAGTGCGCGCGGGTGATGAAGCCCGGCGCGCCGTTCATCGTGCAGGGCAGTGTGATCGACCGGGCGATCGCGCAGCCGGAAGCCGGGTTCGACGGCCAGATCGGTGAGGGCGATCACCTCCACGAAGTCGCCCGTTTTGACCCGCTGCGTCGTCGCGACGAGATCCATCGGCGCCTCACGCTCAACGACGGCCGCGTGCTCGAGGCCGACTTCTTCATTCGTTACTATGACCTCGACGAATGGAGTGGGCTGCTGTCAGAAGCCGGCTTCCAGACGAGGTGGTCCGTCGGCGCATTGGACGGTTCGCCGTTAGACGACAACTCGACCGATCTGATCGTCGGTGCCGAAAGACGTTGAGCCCATGAACAGCGCGCCCTCACTCGCAGCGAAATTTCCGAAGAAGGTCGACGTGTACGAGGTCGGCCCGCGCGATGGCCTGCAGAACGAGCTGCGTACGCTCGACACCGAAGACAAGGCGCGGCTGATTCAGGCGCTCGTCGATGCGGGTGAGAAGCGCATCGAAGTGACGTCGTTCGTCTCGCCGCGGTGGATTCCGCAGCTGGCCGACGCAGACAAACTGCTGTCGATGATCAAGCGGCGCGACGGCGTGATGTTCAGCGCGCTGGTACCGAACCTCAAGGGGCTCGAGCGCGCGAAGGACGCAGGCCTGCAGGAAGCCGCGGTCTTCTTGTCCGTCACCGAGAGTCACTCGAAGAAGAACATCAACAAGTCCGTCGCGGAGGCGATCGCGACGTCGACCGAAGTGGCGAAGCAGGCGCGCGCTGCCGGCATGCGGGTGCGTTGCTACCTGTCGACCGTGTGGGGCTGTCCGTACGAAGGCGTCACGCCGGTGTCGTCGGTGGTCGACGTCGTCACGCGGCTGGCAGACGTGGGTTTCTACCAGCTGAGTCTGGGTGACACGATCGGCATCGGGACGCCCACGCAGACCGCGGACATCGTGGGCGAGGTCTCGAAGATCATTCCGCTCGAGCAGATCGCGCTGCATCTGCACGACACCCGCGGCACGGCGCTGGCGAACGCGCTCGTTGGTTTGTCGATGGGCGTCACCACGTTCGACTCCAGCATCGGTGGGCTCGGTGGGTGCCCGTACGCGCCGGGCGCGGCGGGGAACCTCTCGACCGAAGATCTCGTCTACATGCTGCAGGGCATGGGCGTTGAGACCGGCATCGACATCGACAAGCTCGTCGAGGCCGGTGAACTGAGCCAGGAGCTCATCGGCCGCAAGCTGCCGGGGAAATACCTGCAGGCGGCGCTCGGCGAACGCGAGAAGCAGGCTTCCCGTGCGAATCGAGCTTCGTGAATTCGTCGCCGCAGATCTCGGCGCGCTCGACGAGATCCAACGTGATCAGGCCGTGTACGAGATGGCGGTGGTGAAGCCGCGCACGTCTGAAGCGTTCGCCGAGCACATGGAGAAGGTGCTCGCAGACGCCGGCGCGTTGTTCCGGGTGATCGTGGTCGACGGCGAGGTCGCGGGCACGGTCGGCACGTTCGTACGCGGGCACTTGCAGGCGGGCTACGCGCTGGCGCCAAAGTTCTGGGGCAGGGGTGTGGCGACCGAAGCGTTGCGTCAGGCCCTCGCGCTCGAGCCGCGGCGGCCGGTGTTCGCCGAAGTCGTGTCGTCGAACGTCGGTTCGCGGCGCGTGCTCGAGAAGTGCGGCTTTCAGCTCGTGCGCTCCGAGACGGAAGACGACGGTGTGGTCGTCGACGTGTTGCGCCTGTCGTGACGGAGGTCATGGGTACCCATGACCTCGTGCGTGACATGGCGACGCGGGCGGTCGTGCTAACGAATCAACGGTGACGAGGGCCCGCCCGACCTTCATTCAGCCTGCTTCGATCGTCGCCATTCTCGCGACCACGATTCCCGGCGTTCTCCAGGCGTGCTCGACCGTGAGCGCGCCGCGGGCGCTCGTGGTGGTCGTCAGCGCAGCGGTCGCCACGGCGTTGGCGATTCCGGGTCTTGCGTGGGCTGAGAAGCGTGAGGGGAACACGGCGCTTCAGGTGGCGCTCGCGGGCTACTTCGTCGCCACGACCGTGGCGCTGTTCGCAAGTCAGGGCTTCGGCTTTCTCGTCGCGATGCCGGTGGTGAGCGTGCTCGTGCTGTACCTGCCGCTCTCACGCGCCATCGTGTTCGCGGTTGCGATGTTGGCGTTCGCACTTGCAGCAATCGAGAACCCCGACGCGCGGAGCCACTCGGCGCTGGGCATCGGGTCGGCGTTCGCGTTCGTGGTCGTCTTCTCTCTCATCGCGCGCCGCGAGCGGTTCGCGCGGCTGGAGATCGAACGACTCTCGGCGGAGCTGGAGACCCTGGCGGCGACCCGCGAGCGCAACCGCATCGCCCGGGAGTTTCACGACAGCGTCGGCCACTACCTCACCGTCGCCAACGTGCAGCTCGAAGCCGCGCGCGCGACCCAGCTCGACAGGGAGGCGCGCATTGAACGGGTTCAGGGACTGCTGAAAGACGGTTTGACCGAGTTGCGGCGCTCCGTGTCGATGCTCCGCGACACGCTGCCGACCGCGCAGCCGTTCGCGCAGGCGCTCGAAGCGCTGGTGAACGGAAGTTCGGGAACGCTGCAGATCACGGGTGAGAAGCGGCCGCTGTCGGGCGCCGTCGGCTTCACGCTGTATCGCGCCGCGCAGGAGGGGCTCACCAATGCCCAGCGGCATGCCCGGGCCAGGCGCATCGACGTCAAGCTCGACTATCGAAGCGACAGTGTGCGGCTGGAGGTGTGCGACGACGGCCAAGGGACCCACGGCGCGACCGGCAATGGGCTGGCCGGCGTTCGCGAGCGGGTCGAGCTGCTGGGAGGAACGGTGACGCACGGGGCAGGGCCGACGGGCGGCTTCGTTCTCTCGGTCGAGGTGCCGATGTGATTCGGGTAGCGCTGGTCGACGACCAACCGTTGTTCCGCGAAGGGCTGCGCGCCGTGCTCTCGGTCTCGCCCGGCATCGAGGTCGTCGGAGAAGCGTCGAACGGAGAAGAGGCGCTGCGATTGTGCGACGCACAACGGCCACGCGTGGTGCTGATGGACCTGCAGATGCCGTCGATGAACGGCGTGGTGGCCACGCGGCAGCTGAAGGTGAAGCACCCCGAGTGCGCCGTGCTGGTGTTGACGACCTTCGACGACGACGAGTGGGTCTTCGAAGCGCTTCGCGCCGGGGCGGTCGGCTACCTGCTCAAGGACGCTTCAGGGGAGCGACTGCGCGAGGCGGTCCTGGCGGCCTCGGAAGGGAAGTCGTTCCTTTCCCTCCGTCGCCACCAAGGTGCTCGAGCGCCTGACAACCGGAGCGCCCTCTGCAAAGGACCCGTTCACCGACCGGGAGCGCGACCTGGTGAAGCTGTTGGTGCGCGGCGCGAGCAACAAGGAGATCGCCTCGGCGCTCTTCGTGTCGGAGGGCACGGTGAAGAACCACGTCACCAACATCTTCGAGAAGCTCGGGGTCAGCGATCGCACCCAGGCGGCGCTCAAGGTGCGTGAGCTCGGCTACGCATGACTCGAGATCGTGACGTCCGGCGGATCTCGCGACGGCGGGTGAACGCGCACCGTGTCGCGCATGAACCGAACCCTTCTCTGTGTCGTTCTGGTGTTGTCCGCGTGTGCACCTGCACCCGAAGTGAGGCCGCCGGACTCGTTGATCTCCGCTGCTCCGATCCCTGAACGGCCATTCGATCCCAACGTGCCGATGAAGGCCGTGCGGTGGACACTCAACTACGACCTCCGCGAGTTCGACTCGGTGTGGACCTGGCTGCACTCGCTGCCGAAGTCGCCCACCCGCGATCGGGCGATCGCTGCGGCAGGCCTCATCGCCGTCGCCGAGTTGGACTTGAACGTGTTCGACGAAACGCTGAACGCGTTCAACGAGTCGATCCCCTCGTTTCCCGATGACGCACGGCTGCCGTTGTGGCGGGCCTACGTGCAGCACCTGAAGGCGCGGAAGAACAACGACGCAGCGGCGCTCGCCGCGAGCTGGGATGCGTTGCGGAGGACCAGCGTCGACTACCCGGGCTTCACCTTGTTCGGCCTCACGCTGGCCATCGGCGGCGACGCGAGTGCGACGCCGGAGTTGCTGGAAGAAGGGTTGCGGGCCTTCGACGCGGTGATCGACGACACCGAGCGCATGCAACTGCTCGCGCACCCCGGCGATCTGCAGCGCTCACGACGCCTCGGCGATTCCCCCGTCGGGCCGTTCAACATCCCCGCGATGCAGGCCATGATCGGTGACCTCGCGCTGCGGCTCGATCGCCCGGAGGTCGCGGCGCGCGCCTACTACACCGCCACCAGAGCCAACTTCGCCTACCGCTGGCCGTGGCGCGCCGAGGTGCAGCGCCGGCTCGAGAACATGAACGCGGTGAAGGAGGGGTTCAAAGCGGGCACTGAATGGTCGCTCGGTTCGCGCGGTGTGGGAGCGAGGGGCGTGCCGACGCCGGTCACCGACGCGCGCTTCGGCGGCCGGGTCGGCAACGGCTCGTGCACGGTGTGCCACACGCACGCGTCGACGCTCGACGAAGGCGCCACCGCCGACGTCGGGTGGCTCAACGTGCGCGTGAAGTCGCCGGCGAGCATCCCCAACCTGCAGCCGGTCGCGTTCGCGCTGCCTGACGGGAAAGACCCCATTCCCACCGGCTTCGCCATCGCGCCGTACATCGACAGCGAGGCCGGCTACGACTTCGACGTGAACGAGGCGCTCTTCAAGGGCGAGTACTTCATTCCCGCGAGCCCCGGGCGCTGGTTCGTTGCCGTGCAGGCCTCGAGCGAAGGCACCGAATATCAGGGCTACGCCGCGCAGGGGCTCGGGGCGCAGTGGTTCGTCGACGTGAAGGCGGGGACCGTTGCCGACCTGACGGCCGCGCCGATCGAGCTGCTGAAACGCCCTAACTGAAGACGCGCTTGAGCCAGCCCAGCACGCCCCGGGGGCGGAACACGTCGACCTCCGGGTCGGTGTCCTCCTCGAGGGCGCGCACCTGTTCTTTCACCGCCGCCGGCGTGTCGCGCGTGGCGAAGGCCGAGACGATCTCTTCGCCGGTCGACTCTTCACGCGCAGAGATCGTCAGCAGGCACTCGTTGCTCAACTCGAACGTCAGCTCGACGGCCACCGCACCACGCGGCGCCAGGGGCAGGTTCGGCACCTTGAACGTGCCCAGCCACGTGTTCTTCGCCGCGCGCGGGTGCTCCCCCTGGAACACCGTCAACTCGAGCGACTTCTGATTCTCGCGCGTGGTGACCATGCGGTACTTGCGCGTCGCAGGCAGCGGCGTGTTGCGCGAGAGAATCGGGTGGAACTTGCCGCCCGGCAGCCCGATGCCGATCGACATCGGCAACACGTCGATGAGCAGCAGCCCGGCCTTCTTGTCGAGCGCGTCGGCGAGCAGGGCAGCGCCCAGCGCCACCGCTTCTTCCGGGTTCCCCACCGTCACCGGCTGACGGCCGAACAGCAGCGCGATGCGCTCCTGAACGAGCGGCGCGCGCGACTGCCCGCCGACCAGCACGATCTCGTCGATCTGATCGGCGCGGAGCCCGCGCGTCTTCAGCACCTCCTGACAGACCTCCATGGTGCGATCGACGATGTTGCGCGTGAGCTTCTCGAGCTGCGCGCGCGTGAGCGTGACGTCGAGATCGATCGGCTTGCCTTCGACCACGGCGACGAAGGGCACGTGAATGCGCGCTTCCTTCAGGTTCGACAACGCCATCTTCGCGCGCTCGGCGGCGTCGTACACACGCTGCACGGCCACGCGGTCAGTGAAGATGGTGTCGGTGCGCGCTTCGAAGTCGGCCAGCAGCTGGGCGACGATCGCCGAATCGAAATCGATGCCGCCGAGGAACGTGTCGCCACCGGTTGACTTCACCTCGTAGACGGCCTCCGTGTACTCGAGCACCGACGCGTCGAACGTGCCGCCGCCGAGGTCGTACACCAGCACTCGCTGCGGCTTCTTACGCGACGAGCCCCACGCGAGCGCTGCGGCGGTGGGCTCGTTGACGATGCGCTCGACGTGAAAGCCCGCGAGCCGGCCGGCCTCACGAACCGCCTCACGCTGCCGCTCCGAATACCAGGCGGGCACGGTGATCACCGCGCGATGCACCGGCTCACCCAGCCGCGCCTCGGCCAGCTGCTTGATCTCGCGCAGCACCAGCGCCGACAGCTCCTCGAGCCGGTACGCGCGATCGCCCAGCTTCACCGCGCATTCACCGTCATCGGTGGGGACGACCTCGTAGGGGAAGCGCTTGAGCAGCTCGCGCACTTCCTCCGAATCAGCAGGTCGGCCGATGAGCCGCTTGAAGCCGTAGACGGCCCACTTCGGGTTCGTCGTCAGCTGCGATTTGGCGGCCGCGCCGACCACCAGCTGCCCACGCGGGGTGAGCGCCACGATCGACGGCACCAGCGCCTGGCCGTCTTTCCACGTGAGCATCTGCGGCTGGCCGTCTTTCACGATCGCCGCGCACGAGTTCGAAGTGCCGAGATCGATGCCGATGATGGGGCCGGTCTTCGGCGGCTCCGGCGCTGGCTCGAACACCGGCGCCTTCACCGCGCTCGAATCACCGGCCACCAGCAATCGCCCCGCGAGCTCCGAGGGCAGGGCGGCCTGGGCCTGCGAAGCCGGCGGCGCCTCCGGGGGAATCGCGTCGAAGCTCGAGTCGATCGGGCCGACGTTCTTCGGCACGGGCGGCTCCGACGAGCGCGCGTGCGGCATGACGGCGGCGGCCGATTCGAGGAACCGACGGCTGGCAGCGTCGAGCGTGATGAACTTGAAGCCCATACCGGGCACGCCCTCGCTCTTGTTGCCGGTCACGTAGCTGACGACGGCCGACGCGTAGAGCACGCGCGCGCCCGACTCGAGCTTGATCTCCAGCAGCACAGGCGTGCCGGGGTTCTTGAGCGACCGCGAGCGCAGGTAGATGCCGCCCCTGGTGAGGTTCGATCCGTACTTGCCGAGCAGCTCCTCCGCGCTGGCGAAGGGCAGCCTCACCGACATTCCGATGGGCTTGTTGTCGGCGCTCACGGCGCCGAGCGGATTACGTAACCGGGCGCAGAAACTCCAGCGATTCCACCTAGCCGGCGTCTTCGTCAAACGCCCAGTGGGGCGAGGGTTCCAGCGTGGCGAGATGCGTTTCCGCCGTGGCGCGAATCGCCTTCAACTGATCGCCTTCGAAGCGGTCGAGATTGCCCAGCAATTGCCGCATGCGCAGGTTGCCGGCCAGGCGTTCCCGATGCGTATCGAGGAAGGTCCAGTAGAGCGCGTTGTACGGACAGGCGTTCGGCCCGACGCGCTCGTCGGGATCGTAGCGACAGCGCGCACACGCGCCTTCGTGTCTGGCGGCGGCCGGCCCTCGACCCCTGGCAGACAGGCCCGACTGCCGCTTGATGTACGCCGCCGCGCCCACGTACGGCTTGCTGGTGAACGCGTCGGTTCCGAACAGGCCCATGCCGACGACGTTCGGGAGCTCGACCCACTCGTACGCGTCGACAAAGCCCGCCCAGAACCACTGCGAGACGGCGTGCGGCGTGAGGCCCGCGAGCGTCGCGTAGTTGCAGATGATCATCAGCCGGCGGATGTGGTGCGTGTAGCCGGTGTCGCGCACCGCGCTGATCGCCTCGCGCAGGCACTGCAGGTCGGTGCGCTCCGGCTCCCAGAAGAAGCGCGGCAACGGCCGCTGCGCGCCGAGCTGATTCGCGTCGCGCAGGCCCGGCATCAACAGCCAGTACACGCCGCGCATGAACTCCCGCCAGCCGATCACCTGCCGAATGAAGCCCTCTGCGCTCGCGAGTGAGAGTTCTCCGCGCCGGAACTTCTCTTCGGCAGCGCGCGCGAGCTCGATCGGTTTGAGCAGCCCGAGGTTCAACGGCACCGACAGCAACGAATGAAGGAGGAACGGCGCGTCGCTGCGAATCGCGTCTTCGTATGGCCCGAAGTTCGGCAGCCGGTGCGCCACGAAGTCGTCGAGCCACGTGAGCGCCTGCGCACGTGTCACCGGCCAGCCGAACGGCTCTGCCTTGCCCCACGGTGCGACGAGCTGCGCCCAGCGCTTCACGCGCGTGGTCAGCGCGTCAGGCTCGAACCACGGGATCGGCGGGGGCTTCACGCCACGTGCGTGCTCACGGTTCTCAGCGTCGAAGCTCCACTGACCGCCTTCGGGCCGCCCCTTCGCGTCGACGAGCAGCCCGAGTCGACGCCGCACCTCCGGGTAGAAGCGGTCCATGCGCAGCTGGCCGCGCTGCGTGTTGGCCCAGGCGCGAAAGTCGTCGCGCGAGATCAGGAAGTGCCCGCCCTCACCGCCGTCGGGGTGAAGCACCAGGGGCAGCTCGTTGCTCAGCGCGCGCAGCCGCCGATCAATCGCCCACTCCCGAGGCTCGGTGAGGTGCAGCGACCGCGGCTTCATTCGTGACGCCCAGTCACGAATGCCCGACGCGTAGTCGTCAGCCACCACGTGCTCGACGTGAAACCCGGCGGCGCGGCGCTCGTCGACGAAGTGCCGGAGCGCGCTGACCACCAGTGTCAGCTTCTGGCGATGCCAGGGCAGGGCGTGCACTTTTGCGCGCGTCTCGAGCACCAGTAGCTGGCCCTCCGCCGGCGTCTTCGGGAAGGCGGCCAGCGTGGGGTCGAGGTCCCACGGCAACACGATCGTGACGCGCGAAAAGTCGGGCACAGGTGTGTCGAAGTAGCAGGAGCACCAGGAAATCCGGGCTGCTTTCCTTCGAGGTCCTGATTGTCTAAGGCCCGCCCATGCTGCCTTCCAAAATCCGTCTGGGGCTGACTTTCGACGACGTTCTCCTGCTCCCGGCGCACAGCGAAGTGCTCCCGCACCAGGTCGATCTGTCGACGCAGGTGACGCGGAACCTGCGGCTGCCGATTCCGTTGCTGTCGAGCGCGATGGACACGGTCACCGGCGCACGCATGGCGATCGCCATGGCGCAGGAAGGTGGCCTCGGCGTGGTGCACAAGAACTTCACGCCCGAGCAGCAGGCCGCCGAGGTCGCCAAGGTGAAGAAGCACGAGAGCGGCATCGTGGTGGACCCCATCACCATCGAGCCCAACGCGCCGCTCTCTCGCGTGATCGAGATGATGCAGGAGTTCGGCATTCACGGCATTCCCGTGGTCGAGGGCCGCAAGCTGGTCGGCATCATCACCAGCCGCGACGTGCGCCACGAGAAGAAGCTCGACCAGCCCGTGCATCAGGTGATGACGAAGAGGCTCGTCACCGCGCGCGAAGGCGTGACGCAGGAAGAAGCGACCGAGCTGCTCCACAAGAACCGCATCGAGAAGCTGCTGGTGGTGAACGAGCAGGGCGAGCTCCGCGGCCTGATGACGGTCAAAGACGTCGAGAAGCGCCGCGTGTTCCCCAACGCCGCGAAAGACGCGAGGCAGCGGCTGCTGGTCGCCGCGGCCGTGGGGGTGGGCGCCGATCGTGACGCGCGCGTCGACGCGCTCATCAAGGCCGGCGTCGACGTGATCGTCGTCGACACCGCGCACGGCCACAGCAAGGGCGTCATCGATTCGATTCGTGACCTCCGCCGCAACTTCAAGGGCACCTACGAGCTCATCGCCGGCAACGTGGCGACGGCCGACGCGACGCGGGCGCTCATCGACGTCGGCGTCGATGCGGTGAAGGTCGGCATCGGCCCGGGCTCGATCTGCACCACGCGCGTGGTGGCTGGCGTCGGTGTGCCGCAGGTCACGGCGATCGACGACTGTGCCCGCGCGGCCGAAGGCAGCGGCGTTCCCATCATCGCTGACGGCGGCATCAAGTATTCCGGCGACGTGGTGAAGGCCATCGCGGCGGGCGCCAACTCGGTGATGATCGGCTCGCTGTTCGCGGGTACCGAAGAGTCGCCCGGTGAGACGATTCTCTTTCAGGGCCGCAGCTACAAGGCGTACCGCGGAATGGGGTCGCTGGGCGCCATGCGCCAGGGCTCGAAAGATCGCTACTTCCAGGGCGGCGTGCAGGACGAGAAG
This sequence comes from Archangium gephyra, assembly GCA_003243425.1. Lineage (GTDB taxonomy): Bacteria > Myxococcota > Myxococcia > Myxococcales > Myxococcaceae > Archangium_A > Archangium_A gephyra_A. The sequence goes on from QFQP01000004.1 coordinate 240,374, forward strand.
AAGCTCGTGCCCGAGGGCATCGAAGGCCGCGTGCCGTACAAGGGCACGGTGGCGATGAACGTGTTCCAGCTGCTCGGTGGGCTGCGCGCCGGCATGGGCTACTGCGGCACGAAAGACATCGACGCGCTGCGCACCAACGCCCAGTTCGTGCAGATCACGTCAGCGGGGCTCAAGGAGAGCCACGTGCACGACGTGATCATCACGGAAGAGGCGCCGAACTACCGCCACGAGTAGTCGAGACAAATGAAAACCCTCTCCCTGCGTGAGCGGGGAGAGGGCGGTGTGACGGGCGAGCCGAGCGCTTACTTGTCGCGCTTGCGCTTCGTTTCCTTCACTTCGACGGTCTTCTCGGCGTTGGCCAGGCGCGTGTTGAGCGCGTCCTTGTCGTCGAGGTCCAGCTTCTCGATCGCGTCGCGGAGCAGCTCGAAGCTCAGCCGCGCGGCCTTCACCGGCTTGCCGTCTTTGTAGTCGTCGACCACCGGCACCTGAACGATCTCACGAACCAGCGTCTCGAAGTCGCGGCGAACCTCGGCCTGCGCATCGACGCAACCATCACGCGCCGCGATGATGTTGGTGCTGCCTTCCTGGTACGCGAGGTCGGGGTTGCGCGAGATCGACTCGTCGAACTGACGGTTGCGGTCCTTCACCTTGTCCAGGAGGTCCATGTACGTGTTGATACGCCTGGTCTCTTCAGCCGACTCGTCGCGGGCCTTGGCGAGCGAAGCGGTGACGTCGTCACACTTCAGCTTGATGAGGTCTTCGGCCGTCGACGTGTTCAGCGCGTTGCTCTTCTTCGTCTCGCGCTCGAGGCGTTCGTCGCTGGTGATCTCGTGCACACACCCAGACGTGAAGAGGAGGGCGGTCGTCAGTGCGGCTGCGATGCGCTTGCTCATTGGCGCGGGAGTGTCGAAGGGATAGAGCCGTTCGTCAACGACGGATACGGAGCCGCGCGTGAAAGCCATCCACGAGAAAATCCTCATCCTCGATTTCGGCAGCCAGTACACGCAGCTCATCGCGCGTCGCGTTCGCGAGCTCGGGGTCTATTGCGAAATTCACCGCCCCGACTTGCCGCTGGCCGACATCAAGGCGTTCGACCCCAGGGGCATCATCTTGTCGGGCGGCCCGATGTCGGTGGAGCAGGAAGGCTCGCCGCGCTGCGTGCCCGAGGTCTTCACCATGGGCTTGCCGGTGCTCGGCATCTGCTACGGCCTGCAGTTGATGGCGAAGATGCTCGGTGGCCGCGTCGACAAGAGCGCGCACCGGGAATACGGCGCCGCCGACGTCGAGATCGTCTCGGCACGTGGTCCCTTCGCGGGCTTCGAAGCGGGCGCGTCGGTGAAGGTGTGGATGAGCCATGGTGATCGCGTCGAGGCGCTGCCGCCCGGCTTTGTTGCGATCGCGAAGACACCGAGCGCTCCGTTTGCTGCGGCTGCACACGAGAGCAAGCCGATCTACGGCGTGCAGTTTCACCCCGAGGTCGTGCACACGCCGCGCGGCAAAGAACTGCTCCGCGCGTTCCTCTTCACCGACTGCACGGTGAAGGGCGACTGGACGATGAAGAGCTTCATCGAGGAGTCGATTCAGGAGATCCGCAACAAGGTCGGCAACGGCCGCGTGATCTGCGGACTCTCGGGTGGCGTCGACAGCTCGGTCGCGGCGCTGCTGCTGCACAAGGCGATCGGTGATCGGCTGCAGTGCATCTTCGTCGACAACGGGCTGCTGCGCGCCAACGAGCGGGAGCAGGTCGAAGCGCTGTTCGTCGGCCGCTTCCACGTGCCGCTCAAGACCATCGACGCGCGTGCGCGTTTCCTCGGAAAGCTGGCTGGTGTCACCGACCCCGAGAAGAAGCGGAAGACCATCGGCTACGAGTTCATTTCGGTCTTCGAAGAAGCGGCCAGCGAGTTCACCGACGCGCAGTTCCTCGCGCAGGGCACGCTGTACCCCGACGTGATCGAGTCGGTTTCGGTGGTCGGCAAGGCGGCGACCATCAAGAGCCACCACAACGTCGGTGGTCTCCCCGAGAAGATGAAGTTGAAGCTGGTGGAGCCGCTGCGCGAGTTGTTCAAAGACGAGGTGCGCGTTCTCGGCCGTGAGCTCGGGTTGCCCGACGAGATGGTCTCGCGGCACCCGTTCCCCGGGCCCGGTCTCGCCATTCGCGTGATCTCCGATCTCACGGAGCAGCGCCTCGACGTGCTGCGCAAGGCCGACGTGATCGTGATCGACGAGATCCAGAAGGCGGGGCTCTACAAGGAGACGTGGCAGGCCTTCGCGGTGCTGCTGCCGGTGCAGAGCGTGGGCGTGATGGGCGACGAGCGCACGTACGAGAACACGTGCGCGGTTCGCGTGGTGACCTCGGTCGACGGCATGACCGCCGACTGGGCGCGCTTGCCGTACGACGTGCTGGAGAAGATCTCGAGCCGCATCACCAACGAGGTTCGCGGGATCAACCGCGTCGTCTACGACATCTCGTCGAAGCCGCCCGCCACCATCGAGTGGGAGTGAGCCATGGCCGCGAAGAAGAAGACCGGCAGCACGCACAAGCACCTGCTGCCGGTGCCTGATTCGCGCGAAGCGGCGCTGGCGTGGTTCGCGAACCTCTCGAACCGCATCGCAGAGGCGGGCGTGCCCGAGCTTCAGCTGCTCATCACCGAAGCGCGCACCTACGATCTGGTGGGGCTCGCCGAGGTGCTGGGAGACGATCAGCAGGTGATCGAGCTCAACCGCGCCGCCAACGAGTTGATCGAAGCAGGGCTCGACACGTTCGGTGCGTCGAGCCCGCAGGGGTTTCAGCTGCAGATCCTCCGGGACATCCTCAACGACTCGTGAGGACGTCCCGGCGGACGTGGCTCACTTCGCCGGCTTCAGCTCGTCGACGATGCGCCTGGCGCCGTAGACCTTGTCGAGCGCTTCGATGAGCGCCGCCGAGTGCACCGCGACCGTGCGGTTCACTTCCTTGTCGAAGCCGTAGTCACCACCCAGCGACTGGATGTTGCCGTCGAACACCAGGCCGACGACCTCGCCCTTCACGTTGACCATCGGCGAGCCGGAGTTGCCGCCGATGATGTCGTTGCTCGTCACGAAGTTGAACGGCGTCTCGAGGTTCAACTTCGACTTCGCGTTGAGCCAGGTCTTCGGCAGCGCGTAGGGGTCGGCGCCGGTGTGGCGGTCAAACGCGCCGGCGATCTTCGAGAACGGCTGAATGCGCGCGGTGCCTTCGTTGTAACCCTCGACCGCGCCGTACGAGAGGCGCAACGTGAACGTGGCGTCGGGGTAGATCGAGTCGCCGTAGACGGCGAAGCGGGCCTTCGCGAGCAGCTCCTGCTGCTTCTTCATGGGGCCTTCGACGTCGGTCTCGTACTTCTTGCGAATGGCGCGGGCGTCAGGGTCGAAGGCGCGCGCGAGCTCGATCATGGGGTCCTTGCTGGCGTCGATCTTCGCCTTGCCGCCGTCGAACAGCTCCTTACGGAAACCGCCCGTGGCGTTGCCGGCCTTGTCGGTCTTGATGTCCTTCAGCTTGCTGCCTTTGACCGCGTTGGCGGCGATCTCCGCCGGGCTCTTGTTGCCGAACACGCGCTTGATGAACGGGTGATCAGCGCCCAGGTCTTCACGGATCTTGGTCAGCGAGTAGGTGAGGGTGGCGATCTCGAACTCGTCGTAGATGGGCGTGTTGGCGAGCACGCGCGCCTTGAACTGCGGCAGGCGCGAGTCGGTGTACTCACGCAGGCGCTCGGCGTTGGGCTTGCCCGCTTCATCGCCGTAGCGAAGCAGCGCGCGCGCCAGACCGAAGAGCTCCGAGGTCGGGCCACGCTCCAGCGCGTTGTATTCCTTGCGGTACGCCTGCTGGAGCTTCACGAGCCCTTCGATGTTGGTCCAGACGCCGCCGTACTGCTTCTCGAGCTCTGCCTTCGCCTTCACCCTGGAGCGGAAGTCGGCCTCGTTCTTCACCAGCTGGCCGTAGAACGCCTTGTCGGCGAGCGCGGCGTGGCGACCTTTGAGCGCCTTGAAGCCATTCTCGACGCCGAACAGCAGGTCGTTGGAGTGCCGCTTCTGCTCCTTGCCGCGGTTCTGGTACTCGGTGACGTAGCCGCGGAGCTCGGCGAGTCGGAAGAGCGTGGCCGGCAGGCGGAAGTCGCGATCGTCGTCGAGCTGCGCGACGGTCAGCGTGCGCGAGGTGCCGCCGGGGTTGCCGGAAACGAAGGTCGCGTCGCCCTCCTTGATCGTACCGTCGCTCCACCGGAGGTAGTGCTCGAGCTTCGCGGGCTTGCCGTCCTTGCCGTAGATGCGCACGAACGACACGTCGAGGTCGTAGCGGGGGAAGGTGAAGTTGTCGGGGTCACCACCGAAGAACGCGATGCCGTCTTCCGGCGCGAACACCAGGCGGATGTCGGAGAAGCGCTGGTACTTGTACAGATCGTAGCGGCCGCCGCGGTACAGCGAGATCACCTCGCAGCGGAACTCGTCGCCGGTCTGACATTCCTTCTCGATGGCGGCGATGGCGCCTTTCTGGGCCTCGGCGAACTTGTCGTCGGCCACGCCCTTCGTCGCGTCCTGCACGCGCTTGGTGACGTCGGTGATCTCGGCGAGCTGGTTGAGCTCCATGCCCGGGCAATTGGCTTCGTCCTTCTCGGTCTTGGCGAAGAAGCCGTCGCGGTTGAAGTCCTTCTTCATGAGGCCCGAGAGGTTCTCGATGCACTCACGCGCGCAGTGATGGTTGGTCATCACCAGGCCCGACGGCGAGACGACCGAGGCCGAGCAACCACCGGCGATGCGCACCGAAGCCAGGCGCAGGTGATCGAGCCAGTCCTTGCCGGGCTCGAAGCCGTACTTCGCCTTCACCCTGGCCGCGGGGAAGTTGTTGTACGTCCACATGCCTTCATCAGCGAACGCGCCAGAGGCACACAACGCCGACGCAGCAGCCAGTGAGAGGTATTTCCTCATCGAGATCACTCCTGTTGGGGTTGAAGAGCTGCCGGGTTGTGCTCCCCGCAGCGCTTCAGATCAAGGAGTGATCAATGCGCGTTACTCAGGTGAGTCGCGACTTCGTCCACAGCTCTTCGAAGCGGGCTTTGAACTCGCGCGACGTCTCTTCGTGGTTCTTCACGGTGATGCGGTTTTCGGAATGTTTGGTCGACGACGACTCCGAGAAGTTCGCGCTGCCGAAGAAGACGTCGTTGCCGACCACGCCGAACTTCTCGTGCATGGTCTTCGCTTTCTGAATTCGCACCTCGACGGGCTTGCCCTGCAGGGCCAGCGCCTTGAGCGCGGCGACGGCTGTCTCGGTGTAGTCGTCGTTGAGCACCACGCGTACGACCACGCCACGATTCGCAGCGGCGACGAGAGAACGGAACTCGGGCGACGACGGGCTCGCGCCGTACATGGCGACGTCGATGGTCTCGCCGGGCTTCGTGCGGTTGAACAGATCAGTCGCGGCCGCGGTCACCGACGCAGGCAGCGGAGAGATGACGCCGTTCATGCCGGCGACGATGGCGGTGCGGGTACCGGCCGGGCCGTAGCCGGTGCCACCGGTGCTCGAGCCGTGTGCGCGGCTGTTGAAGAAGGCCTCGACGTCGACCGCGGTGAGCGCGTCTTGGAGCCGGGTGATGGTGGCCTTGGGCACCCCGCACTTGATGAGTTCGTCGATCGACTCGAAGTCACCGTGCAGCTCCCGGTGCGCGATGATCGCGGCGCACTGCTTCGGCGTGAGGCCCGCGCGGTCGAGCTCTTCTGCGGTGGCGGTGTTGATCGACACCTGCCCCGAACCGAAGCCGAGGTGCTGACGCTCGAGTTCGGTCAGCCGCGCCGCGAGCTGCGGCATGCGCTCGAGGAGATCGTTCAGGTCTGCGAAGCGGCCGTACTTCGTGCGCTCGCTGATGACGGTGCGGGCGACGGCCTTCGACCCGAGCAGCGTGGCCAGCCGCGCTTCGTCCTGCGCGCGGAAGCCGTTCACGTCGAGGCTCCTGTCGTCGGCGGGGAGCGTGTAGCTGGCGTACGAGTCGTCGGGCCGGTTGGTCTGCGACGTGCCCGCCAGGCCATGCGCGCGCATCAGCTCGTTCCACTTCGTGCCCTTGAAGTTCTGGAACGCGTTGGGTGAGAGCGCCGCGTTGGGGTTGTTCCAGTAGCCGACGAACTCTTCACCGAACTGCTCGATGGCGCGGCGCGAGGAGGAGTCCTGGTTGTGGAAGACGGTGAGGTCTTCGTAGTTCTTGGTGTCGGCGGTCGAGGACCAGTTGAACGAACCGGTGAGCAACGCGTCAGGCTTGCCGTCGACGACGGTGACGAAGCCCTTGTGGTGGTTGAGGCCCTGCGTCGCGCCGTGGTTGTAGACGGGCGCCTTCTTCGAGTCGCTCCAGACGTAGGGAAAGTCCTTCTTGTACTTCACCTGGATGTTCGGGAGCCGGAGCTTGAGGAGCTCGGGCAACGCGTTGCCGCCGCTGGCGCTGGCCTGACCCGAGTCGGCGATCACGCGGAAGGTCACGTTGGCGTGATCGCGCGCGATGTCGGCGATGGCCTTCTCCATGGCGTCGCTCTGGAATTCGAAGATGAGCATGTTGACGTCCATCGGGCGGCCGTTGGCGCGCACGACGGCGTCTTTGAGCTCCTGAACCATGCGCGCTTCGACCGACTTGCCCTGGAGCGTGAAGAGGTTGCTCACGCCGTCGAGGTTCGCGAGGTCCTTCATGCCCTGCAGCGAGGTGTGCGCGTTGCTGATGCCGAGGCCCAGCTTGTCTGGCGTGATCGCCGTGCTGGCAGCATCGAACGCGTCGACGATGGCCTTCACTTCCGCGTGCGAGAGCACCTTGTTGAGGTCGGTGCCGGCGGCGGCGACCAGCGCGCCTTCGATGCGCTGGCGATCGACGGTGTTGGCAGCGCGGGCCAGAAGCTGATCCACGAGGGGGCGAGCAGCGGTGGCGATCTTGAGCTGAGCGAGGGTGACGGTCATGGGCCTGGCACCGTCAAAGCGCAGCGGCCGCTTCGTTTCGCTGGAGCTGGAGAGTTGCAGTTCAGATGAAGAACGTCGTCAGGCGCTCGCCCATCCACGCTCGGAACTCGGCGGTGGTCGGCGGGCTGTGCTGACTGCCGCGGAGCAGCTCGGTGTCGGGGGCCTTGAAGAGCTGCTTCGAGCGCTCGAGCACCGCCTGGCCGGGGAAGCTGACGTCGTGCTCCGCGGCGATCACCAGCACCGGGGCCGTGAGGTGCTTGAACTCTTCCGGCTTCGAAAGTGAAGGAACCTTCATGTTCAGCCGATAGATGAGGAAGGAGTCGCCGATGTACGGCAGCCAGTCGTCGTCGAACGTGGTGAGCAGCCCTTGCGCGAACTTCCGCAGACGGGTGGGGCTGGGCGACAGCAGGTACCTCGACATGGGCCAGCCCGTCTTCCAGAAGCCGGCCCAGGCCGAGCCGCTCACCATGCCGGCGGGCACCAGCAGCGCGAGCTTCTCGATGCGCTCCGGGGCAACGGCGGTGAAGTGCTGCGCCACGAACCCGCCCCAGCTGACACCGATGAGCCGGACTTTCTCGAGCTTCAACTGGTCGAGCACCTCGCCGAGCCACGTTCCGTAGTCGTCGTTGTCGACGCGGAGCCGCACGTCGGCGCTCTTCACGGACTGACCGATGACGTCGATCGCGTAGACGCGGAACGTCTTCAGCAGGGCGCTCAACTCGAGGAGCAGATGCGAGGAGCTGGCGAGCGCGCCGTGGAGAACGACGAGCGGCGGCGCCGACGCAGGGCCGCCGATGAGCATGTGAGAGTCACCGAAGCGGGTACCGACGGTGCGACTCTCGAGCGGGGCCGGAATCCGTTCCCGGAACCGCTGATGCCACTGCTCAATCTTCTCGCGTGCCGCAGGGCTCTTGAACATCACCGAGGTCATGCGCGGCTCCGTGCGGTGCGAAGACCGTCGAGGTGTTGCTGGAAGAGGCGGCCGACGAGCTCGACGGGGTCGCTCACCGAGCCCTGCACCCAGCCGATGAGCGCGAAATAGAAGAATGAGAACCAGGCGGTTGCCACCATCACCGCGTCGGCCCCATGGCGGAGCTCACCCCGTTCCACGGCGCGTTGAACACGTTCAGCGATCTTCTGATGAACACCGGTGACCTGACCCACGAAACGGGAGGACCACGGCCCTTCCGCGAAGAGCGATTCCTTCAGCAGCACGCGGCTGAGCTTCGGGCGGTGCCGGTAGTAGGCGAACACCCGCTCGGCGACTTCGAGCAGCTCGTCTTCGAGGCCGTTGGCGTTCAGCTCGACGAACGCGCGGGAGAGGGTGCTCGCTAGGTCGGCAAAGAGGGAGGCGTACAGCAGCTCGCGCTTGTCGCCGGTGTGATGCAGCACCGTGGCCGCCGAGACGCCGGCCCGCGCTGCGATGGTACGGAGGTTCGCGGCGTCGAAACCCACCCGCTCGAACTCGTCGCGCGCCGCCTTGAGAACATCTTCACGGGTCGCCAGCGTCTTCTGCGCGCGAGAGACCGGTTTCTTTCGGGTCGCCATGTTCGTTGAACATGTTTAACGAATCACTGAACACGTTCAACGAAATCTTCAGGGGCACGGTCCAGAGGACGCCACGTTGGTCCGAGCCGCGTTGGCCCGGCAGCGGCTCGAGTAGGTGACGCCGTCGCACCCACAGACCGTCTGCACCTCGCTCGCGCAGGTGCTCGCGAGCGAAGAAGACGGCGAGCAGGTGCCGGGCTGCAGAGCGCACGAGTCGCGTCGGCAGAAGTACTCGGCGGCGGTGCCGCGGCCCTGTTCCGCGGCACGGTCGACACACTCCTGATCGTCGTCACAGTCCTGGCCGGGGTCGCACCGCCATGGTTCTGCGAGTGGGTAGCAGGCACGTGTGCGCAGGCAGCACCGCGCGTCGCCCGGGCAATGCGAGTCGTTGCCGCAGGCAATGAGATCGGGCCGGCCATTGACGACCTTGCCGCAACCACCGCGGCTCGGAGCCGGCATCACCCCTGCGACACACGCATGCTGCGTCGAGGGGTAGGTCACTCCGTTGCAGCCGCACACCTCGCAAACTTCCGCTCCGACCGGGTTGCAGTAGCCGCAGTCGGTGATCGACTGACAGTGGCCCGAGCCGGCGCAAGTGCCGTCGTCTGGCATGCAGAACTCGTCTTCGCCGCAGTCGGAGCGCGCGGAACACGCCCGTGGTGACGATTCAGACGGCCAGGTCGACGGGTATCGCGGGCATGTCGCGGTGTCGCCGATCGGCACGCAGCGCTCCGTCGTCTGGCAGCACTCTTCGCCCGTTGAACACTGCACACCGCCGCAGCTTTCCGTGGCCGGAACCGCGGAGCACACCTGGCCCGCCCCCACGAGGGTACGGCAACGAGCCGAGCCCGACACGCCAGCGTCGGTGTACGTGCCGAGCCGGGTTCCTGGCTGGCCGGGCAATTCGAAGCACCCGGCGGCAAGAAGCGGGAGCAAGACCAGGTGGCGGCGCGTCATCGGAAGAGAGGTGTCTCGTGTATCGCGTTGCTTCAAACAATCGGAAATCGGGCGCGGCCCCGTGGCGCACGACCGCCGAAGTTCGCGGCGCAGCGGAAGCGCCATCGGTGTCTGGTAGAAGGCGCTGGTGTTCGCGGTGATCGTGGCGGCGGTAACAGCCTCAACCAGCATCTCGGTCGCGATCGATCCCGACGTCTCGTGCGTGACTGTCAGCTCTCTGGGAGAACGGCTCTCACGATCGGGCATCTCGATTCGGCAGGGCGCGTCGACGCTGGTCGCGATTCACCAACGCCCGACGGAGCTGATCGTCGAAGCGCGCAATGGTGCCACCCGGTTCCGCCGCGAGCTCAAGCGCGCCAACACCTGCGGAGCCGTCGAGCGCGCGGTCGCGCTGCTGGTGTCCTCGTGGTTGCGGCAGCTCCCGCAGGCCGAGCGAGCGAGCGTGAAGTCGGAGGCGGCGCCGCCCATCAGACGAGCCGAGCCTGCGCCACCGCCAGTCGCGACCAGGCAACCGCAACCTGAGCCGCCGCCGGTCACCCCCGAAACGCCGGAGCCTGAACCGCCGCCGGTCACCCCCGAAACGCCGGAGCCTGAACCGCCGCCAGTCGTGGTCGCGGCGCCCATCGAGACCGTCGTCGCTGCGGACGAACCTGAAGCTGCGCTGGGGAACGCCGCTGCTCGACCCACCGTCGATCTCGCGATGCTGGGCGGCGGAACGATCGGCACCACGCCAGACGTCGCGGGCGCTGGCACGCTGGCCGCCACCATCGGTTTCGGCCGGCTGGGCTTCGGGGCTGACCTCGGCTTCGAATCGATCCGCGCGGTCGACATCGCACCCGCGCGAATCGAAACACTCTCGAAGTGGGCGACGCTCAATGGCCGCGTCGCCTTTCAGCCGGCCCAACGTCTCAGCCTCGATCTGACCGTGGGTTTGCGCGTCTGGCACATCGGCGCGGTGGCCTTGAACGTCGAGAACCCGACTCCCGCAAGCCTGTGGGGCATCGGCGGGGCGCTCTCGGCCGGAGCCACCTTGCGAATCGTGTCCTCCATTTCCGCTGAGCTGCGCGTGTTCACCAGCCTGCGCCACCGCCATGAGACCTTCATGCTCGACAACGCAGGCACGGTGATGACGCTGCAGACGCTGCAGGGCGGCGTGCTGCTCGGCATCTCGTGGCGCGCGGTCGGGAGCTGAAGATTCCGTGAAGGTCGCGGCCCCTCGAGACACAAGCGGTCGTGAATGATTCTGACCGGCAGCGCCATCGGTACCGGAGCGGACCGCCTCGACGAGCTCGAGCGGCTGTACCAGGCGCACGGCGCTGAGATCCGCCAGGCCATGGCGAGGCTGGCTCCGGAGCTGGATGCCGACGATCTGTTGCAGGAGGTGTTTCTCACCGCCGTTCGAAAGGTCGACGACTTCGGCCGCAGCGACGTGCCGTTGGCGTGGCTCTACGGCGTGGCGGTGAAGATCGCCGCCACCCGGCGGAAGACCGCGCGCTTGCGAAAGTGGCTCGGGCTACAGCGGCCCGATGCGCAGACGGTGGCGGTCGACAGCCCGTCGCGCACCCGCGAGCAACGTGACGCCCAACGCATGCTGGGTATCGCGCTGGAAGGGCTCTCGGCCGCGAAGCGCGACGTATTCGTGTTGTTCGAATTGCAGGGCCTGTCGGGGGAACAGATTGCGGCGGCACTCGGTATTCCCGTGAAGACGGTCTGGACGCGGCTGTTTCACGCCCGTCGCGAGGTGGCGGTCACCATCGACCGGCAGCTGCTCGCCGAAGCACGCCGCAGCGGTCTCGATGTCTCGGAGTTGAAGCGATGAGCGACCCACGAAGACTGATTGAAGCGCCGTCGACGCCGGCCGATCGCGTGGTAGCGCGCGCGGCGGAGGTTCGCCCGAATGCGCTGCCGGCCGGCGGTTGGGCTGCGGTGATGAAACGCGCGTCGCGGCCACGGGTGCTTCCGCTCATCGCGTTGTCGGCAGCATCGATCGCTGCGGGCATTGGAATCTCGATGATGGCGGCGCGGCCAACGACGACGCCACCGACGCAACAACGACGCATTCCCGAAGTGCAGGCCGAAGCTGGAGCCGCCTGGGGCCGGACCTCCGACGACGAGTTGCGGCTCACGAAGGGGCGACTCCAGATCAATCGCGAAGGCTCGACACGGCTCACACTGCTGGCGACCGACGACGTGGCGATTCAGACGTCTCGAAGCCGGTTTCTGGCCGAGGTCACCGACGATGGCGTGTCCATCTTCGTGCAGGACGGCGAAGTTCAGGTTCGAACGCGAACCGGCGTGAAGACCATCAAGACTGGCGAGAAGTTCGTGTGGCCGCCGCTTCCGGAGATCCCGTCGCAGTTGGTGGCCGGGACGATCGATTCGGAGTGCATGGATCGATCGGACCAGCTCGGTTGCCTGGAAGCGCTGACCGGGAGTTCCGATGCGCTCGAAGCGGAGGTTTCGTTGTTCGAGCTGGGACTTCTGCGATCGAAGCAGGGCGATCGTGAGGGCGCGTTGAACGCGTGGCGCGATTCGTTGAACCGGTTTCCCGAAGGCTCACTGCATCCCGAGGTGCGGTTGGCGATGTTGTTGGAGCTCATCCGTGCACGCCGATTTCATGACGCGACGAGGGTGGCTCGGGAGTTCGAGAGCTCGTGCGTCGACGACCCCCGGCGAGCACAGGTGGAGCAGCTGCGGAAGTCGATCCAGGCCGCGCCGTGAGTCGGCGCTCCGCATCGGGTTTTCCGCTGCGCTCAGGCACCGATGCTGATGATGACCGAGGTCGAGCCGGTGTACGCGTGGCCAGCCTCGCGGACTTCCGCCACGAGCAACGACGACAGACCGATGCGACGGAGTTCCTGCATGAGCGACTCACGCACGTCGACCAGCTTCAGTTCGCCACCGAAGCGCGCGAGGTGCGAGCGAACGCGCATCAGCAACGCGATGCCGCTGGCGTCGATCTGCTGCACCGCGCCGAGGCCCAGCTTCAACGACCGGTGACCGATGTGCGGCGCCACCACGGGAGCCAGCGAGAGCGCCGCGTTACCGACCAGATCGCAGGGGACGTCGAGCTGCATGGTGTTCTCCGTGTTGGGGACACCATCTCGTTGTGCACTTGCGATGCCCGCCGAAGTTGTTCCGCGGTGGAACACTTCCGGCCGGCGAGCGGCTCAGGAAGAAGGGCGTCCGGGTCAGCCGAAAGAGGGTCTGCCGGCTGATGAAGCAGGACGGGCTGGTGGGCCGACCTCGTCGCCGCTTCAAGAACACGACGGACAGCTCGCACTCGATGCCCGTCGCCGAGAATCTGCTCGCACGCGACTTCAAGGCCGAGGCCCCCAATCAGCGGTGGGTAGGCGACACGACCGAGCTGACGACGCCCAGCGGGAAGCTCTACCTCGCGGTCATCCTCGACCTGTTCTGAATCGGCCCGGGATTTCCGGAGGCTCTCAAGAGAGGGAAGCTGGAGCCAATGGGAACAGGGAAGAGGTATCCGAAG
>QFQP01000062.1 GCA_003243425.1 Archangium gephyra
ACGAGCAGAGCCTCTGACCCCTTCGGATCCGTCCCCATCAAGGCTGCTGTCGACGGTGAGTTCGTTCGGCGGTCAGACAACACGGTCCTGACCGGGTGATCTGACCACCGAGCGTCAGTTGCGTGACCTCGTTGGAGCCGCGGGGCCCGTTCGACACGAGCAGGGCCTCTGACCCTTTCGGATCCGTCCCCATCAAGGCTGCCCTCGACGGTGACGTCGCCGATCGCCACTCAAACGACGACTTCCGGGACCGTGTTGACCATGCTGGCGCCCTCGTTCCCTCGTCGCCGGAGCCCTCGTTCATGAAGTCGTTGATTGCCTTCGTCGTTGCGCTGTCTGCAGGTCACGCCTGGGCGTGCAGTTGCTCCAACGTGCTCGACTCGTTCCCGAAGAATGGCGCCACGAACGTGCCGACCAACGTCGTCATTCGGGTGTTGAACGGCTTCGCGGTCGAAGAACAGCCATTCCGCCTCGAGCGCCTGCCTGACGGCGCAGAGGTCGAAGTGCAGGTGCGGCGCGGGCCGGGGTCGCGGCTGTTCTCCGTCACCCCGGTGACCAAGCTCGAGGCGAACACCACGTACACCGTGTCGTCGCGGAACCTGACTACCCAGAGCACCTTCACGACGGGCGCGCTCGAGGACCACGACACGCCCGCGAAGCCGGAGTTCAAGAGCGCGGCCTACGCGTACACGCCGTCATTCGACTCGTGCGGCGATCGCCGGTTGTGGACGCTGCGTATCGAAGGTGGTGACGACGCGACCACGGCGAAGGACGAACTCCTCGTGCTGGTGCACGGGCAGGACTCCACCGACCCTGCACAGGCGATCGGCGTCACCCGTTTTGCGGCGCCCACGCTCGACGTCGGCGTGTGCGGCGACAACTTCGACCCGCCGAGCGGCGATTCGTTCACGCTCGGCCTCCAGGTGATGGACCTCGCCGGCAACGTGTCGGAGGTCTCGAATGGGCGCCCGATTCGCGCCAGCTGCGCAGCCGTGCCCGGTGAGCTCTTCGCGATGCTGGGCCTCTTGTGCTTCGCGCGGCGCCGGTCGCTGAAGAAATGACCTCGTCGCGGCAAATTCGCCTGCTGTGACGGCTGTTTGCGTAAATCGACCGCCACCGTGTCACGAGAAAATGCGCTGCCGGATTCCCCCTTCGAACCGACGCACTGACGCGTCATTCGAATGGAGAAAACGAACATGAACTTCACCCGACTCGCGAAGCGCTCGCTCGACCTCGTGTGGAAGCAGAAGTCGCTGTGGCTCTTCGGCTTCTTTGCCATCGCTGGCGGTGGCACGGCGGCGAACAACGGCCTCACAAGGAAGGGCAGCGGCGGCGGCATGGCTGACGTGTCGGACTTCCCGGCGTGGGTGTGGCCGGTGCTCGCGGTGGTGGTCGGCATCGGCTTCGTCGCGTTGATCATGCACGTGGTGAGTGAAGCGGCGCTCATCGACGGTGTGAAGCGGGCGGAGACGGCTGATCAGCCGAGCGTGACGACCGGCCTGCAGAGCGGCCGTCGCAATTTCTGGCGCGTCGTGGGCGTGAAGTTGGCGCTCGGCGCGCTCTCGGCGCTCGCCGCGCTGGTGATGGCCGCGCCCGCGCTGCTCGCGGTGTTCGACTTGCTGCCGGTGTGGCTCGCGGTGGTGCTCAGCGTGCCCGCGCTCATCATCGGCGTGCCGGTGTTGCTGTCGCTGCAGTTCGTCACCCAGTACGCGCTGCGCATCGCGGTGCTCGACGACGTGGGTGTCGGTGCGGCCATCGGCCGTGCGCGCGTTCACCTGCAGGGGCGCGTGGTCGACTCGGTGAAGTTGCTCCTGCTCGCGTTCGTGGCGCAGGCCGCGGGCTCGATGGCGACGGTGGCGTGCCTGATTCCCGGCGCGGCGCTCGGCGTCGGCGTATGGGCGCTCACCGACGCGGTGATTCCCGCGGTCGCCGTCGGCGCGATTCTCTCGGCGCCGTTCGCGGCGATGGCGCTGGGCGCGACGGGCGCGCTGCGGTCGACGGTGTGGACACTCGGCTTCCTCGAAGGTCGCGCGGAAGCGCTGAGCTGACGTGTTCCTCCACTTCGCCACGTTCTACACGGGCCCTGAAGAGGGCCCTGCCGACGACACGGAAGTGCAGTCGTTGGTGCGCGCGGCCCGGGTCGGCAATGGCCGGGCGGCGCGCAGGCTGTATTCGCTGCACGTGGCCCGCGTGTACCGGGCGGTGCGCGGGCTCTGTGCGAGTGAGGCCGAAGCCGAAGACGTGACCCAGGACGCGTTCATCCGCGCGCTCGGTTCACTGGTGAAATACGAGCCGCGAGACGGCGTGCCGTTCATCGCGTGGGTGCTGTCGATCGCGATGAACCTGGCGCGGAAGTCGAAGGTGCGCAGCGACCGTCACGTCGAGGAAGCGGCGCCCGTCGAGAGCACGTCGTCGCTCCACGACGCTGACGTCTTGCTCAAGAAGAAGCTGCTCGTGGCGCTCGCCGAGCTGCCCGAGCGCGACCGGAAGATCGTCAGTCTGCGCTACGGCGCCGAGTTGAGCGCAGAAGAAGTGGCCGAACTCACCGGCGTGAGCGCGGCCAACGTTCGGAAGATCTGCGAGCGGCAACGCGAGGTGCTGATGAAACGACTCGAGGGGGAGCCATGAGATTCGACCTGTTGAACCCGAGTCAGACGCAGCTCAGCCGCATGCAGGTGCGCGTGGTCGAGGGCTACGAAAACCGGCCGAAGTCGTTGTGGCGCGAGTGGCTGGGAATGCTGCAGGCGCGGCCGGTGAAGAACGGCGTGCTGATGGCGATGGCCGCGGCGCTGGTGCTGTTCAGCTCACCGGTGTTCGCGTTGCTGCAGGCGGCGGTGAAGCGAAGTGCCCCGCAGGTGGCCAGCGTGATGCGCGGTGACTTCGTCGCCCGACGGTGACTCGCGCTGTGGCGCTCGTGTTCCGCTGATCCATTCCGCCACACGGCGCCTCGTGCCGTCGCGTACTTCGCAGCGGGAACGACGCGTGCAGTTGCAGCGCTCATGCGTGACGAAAAGCCCCACAACTCGACGGACATCTTTCGCCTCGCGGCCCATCACGCGTCGGAGAAGCTCGGCTCGCACTGGGCGTTCATCATCGCGACGCTGCTCGTCATCGGTTGGGCGGTGACCGGCCCGTTCCTGGGTTTCGGCGAGCGCTGGCAGCTCTTCATCAACACCGTCACCACCATCATCACCTTCCTGATGGTGTTCATCATTCAGTCCACGCAGAACCGCGACTCGAAGGCCGTGCATCTGAAGCTCGACGAGTTGATCCGCGCGTCGAAGGCGCGAAATGCGTTCGCCGACCTCGAAGACGCCGATGAAGAAGAGCTCGAGGCGTTCCAGAAGGAATTCGAAGCGCTGCGGAAGCGCGCGGGTCAGCGCAGCACCGCGAGCTCGGGCCGCCCGGCGATGACACGACCGCCGTCATCGAACTGAAGCGCGGGCGCGCGGTTCACGGCAGCTCGAGTACTTCGCGCAGCTTCTCGGCCTTCTCGGGGTTGCTCAACTTCGCGTCGAGCACTGCAATCACCTCTGGCACCGCGACCGCCGCCCACTCGCGCAACGGCCCGTTCAACGTGCGCAGCAACACGCGGCCGAACACCACCTCCGCTGTCCCCGAGCCGTCGACGACCATCACGTGCGGCTCGCTGGCCATCGCGAGGAAGCGCTGCCGCACGTCGGTCAACGCGCCGAGCGTCTCGAACAGGTCCTGGCCCTCACCGCGCGCCTGAATGCGCTCGATGCTGAGCTTCGGTTCGACGTCGACCAGCACCACCATGTCGGGGCGCGGCGCGAACTCGCGGTTGCGCGCGAACAACTGCACCGGGTCCAGGCCGCGCGAGCCCTGATACGCGACCGTCGAGTAGTAGTACCGGTCGATGATCACCACCGCTCCGCGCGCGATGGACGGTTTGATCAACTCGCTCACGTGTTGACGACGGTCCTCGAGGAACGCGTTGAGCTCGTCTTCGGGCGACATGCGCGCGGTGAATCGCGCTTCACGAATCTTGCGGCCCCACGGCCCATTCGTCGGCTCCCGCGTGCGCACCACTTCGCGGCCGCGCGCTTCGAGCCAGTCTGCGAACATGCGCGCCTGCGTCGATTTTCCTGAACCGTCGATGCCTTCGAACGCGATGAGTTTTCCGGTCGCCACGAGACTTCCGTAGCAAGTTTCGCCACCTACCCGAAGGGTTCCCACGAAATGCCCGTCGCGGAACCAACCGGCATGAACGACGCGCATCTGTCCCGGCTCGAGCTCGAGCGGCACCTCACCGGTGAACGGCTCTCGCCGCACGTGAAGCACTGTCAGCTGTGCAGCTCGAAGCTCGCGGCCATGGCGCGCGACGCTGCGCGCTACACGTCGTCGCCTGCCAGCCTGAGCGCGAAGCACTCGGCCCGGCGCGCCGACCGTCGATGGCAACAGCGCGCGGCGGCGCTGACGCTGGTGCCGCTGGCTGCGCTCGTCGCGTTCCTGGTGTGGCCGGCGGATCACCGCTTCCGCGACACGCCGTTGCCGCGTCAGGCGCGTGAAGTGCTCGAACCGCGCGGAGGCGGCGTCGCCACGCGCCTGCGCTCACTCCCGCTGCGCGGCCACAACGTCGACTTCGGTCAGGGCTCGCTGGAAGCGGCGACCAACGACGGGCCCACCAGACCGTTCACGCTCACGCACACCCGCGTGAACATCACCGTCACCGGCTTCATGCAGTCGGTCACCGTCACCCAGCGTTTCACCAACCCGTTCACCGAGCCGGTCGAAGCCGTCTACGTCTTCCCGTTGCCTGAAGACTCGGCGGTTCACGACATGGAGCTGAAGGCCGGGGAGCGGATCATTCGCGCCAGCATTCAGAAGCGGGCCGACGCGCGCGCGCTGTACGAGGCCGCGAAGTCGGAAGGTCGACGCGCCGCGCTGCTCGACCAGCAGCGCCCCAACATCTTCACGCAGTCGGTCGCCAACCTGCAGCCCGGTGAGCAGGTCGAGGTCACCATCGCGTACGTGGCGCCGCTCAGGTTCGACGACGGTGTCTACACGCTCAACTTTCCGATGACGGTCGGTGAGCGCTACTCGCCCGGCAGCGTCACCGATGCTGATCAGCTCTCGCCTCCGCGCACCACCCGCAGCGGCCGCGACATCGAAGTGCACGTGAACGTCGACGCGGGCACGGTCATCGAAGAGCTGTGGAGCGTCTCGCATCGCCTGGCCGTGGATCGCCCCTCGAGCGCGCGCGTGGTCGTCGACCTCGACCCGGCCGACACCGTTCCCAACAAGGACCTCATTCTGCGCTGGCGGGTCTCAGGGCCCCAGTCGCGCGCGGCGGTGCTCGCGGGCGGCGGCGCGTTCGCGTTGATGGTGAACCCCGAAGCGCGGGCCCCGGCGGCGCCGATTTCTCGCGAGCTGGTGTTCGTCATCGACACCTCGTGTTCGATGAGTGGCGCGCCGCTCGAGGCCGCGAAGAAGGCGATGGCGAAGGCCATGGCCCAGCTGCAACCCGCCGACACCTTCATGCTGATCGACTTCGCTGATCAGGCCAGCAGCTTCTCGCCGACGCCCATCGAAGGGTCACCCGAGAACGTGGCGCGCGCGACGCGGTATCTGCAGGCGCTGCCCGAAGGTGGCGGCACCCATCAACTCGCGGGCATTCGAGCAGCGCTGGCGCGGCCGGAAGAAGCGGGGCGGCTGCGGCTGGTGCTGTTGATGACCGACGGCTTCATCGGCAACGAAGAGGAGATCTTCGAAGAGACGAAGCGGCTTCGCGGCAACGCGCGGGTGTTCGGCTTCGGCATCGGCGGCTCGGTGAACCACTACCTGCTCTCGAAGCTCTCCGAAGAGGGCCGCGGCTTCTATCAGTACGTGCGCACCGACGAAGACCCGACCGAGGCCGTCGACCGCTTCGTCAGGCGCATCGAGCGGCCATTGCTGCGGGACCTCACCATCGACTGGGGCGGGCTCGACGTGGTCGACGTGTTGCCGAGCGAGCTGCCGGACCTGTTCGACGCGCAGCCGTTGATCATCGTCGGCCGCTACCGCCAGCCCGGCTCCGGCACGGTGACGTTGCGCGGCACGCGCGGCGGTGTGCCGGTGGTGATCGAGACCGCGGTCACGCTGCCCGACGTGAAGACCGACGGGCGCGCGTTGCAGATGGCGTGGGCACGGCGGCGGGTGGATCAACTCAATCGCCCGAATGATGCCGAGGCGGAGCGGAAGATCACGTCGCTCGCGCTCGAGTACCACCTGATGACGAAGTACACGTCACTCGTCGCGGTGGAAGAGGGCCCGAAGCGCCCGGCGGCCGGGCGCACGGTGACCGAACCGGTGGCGTCGCCCGACGACGTCGAAGGCGGCGAGCGCGCGTTGACGCAGCGGCGCTTCAACACCATTCAGGTCATTCGCGGCTCGGCGGCCCCCGAGACTCCGAAGGGTGGCGGAATGTACGGGCCGATGCAGGGCAGCATCGGCGACCTCGGGGGCTCGCTCGCGCCGCCGCCGGTCGCACCCCCACCGATGAAGGTGCCGCCTCCGGCTCCGCGGCAGTCGGGCGTGAAGTCAGCCCCGACCACCACCCGCGACACGTCGAACCCGGGGCCCGACGACGGTGAAATCGTCGCGCACGGCCTGGTCCTGAACGGACCGTTGGCGCCCTCCGACATCATGCAGGTGGTGCTGAACCACAAGAACGACGTCTCTGCCTGCGTGGCCCAGCACCAGAAGGTGATGCCGGAGCTCAAGGGCAAGCTGCTGCTCCGGTGGACCGTCGCCCGCGATGGCCGCGTCATGACCGTGGAGGTCGTCTCGCCGGAGTTCGTTAACACTCCGCTCGCCCGCTGCCTCATGAAGGAAGTGAGGACCTGGAGCTTTCCGGCACACAAGACCCCGACCGAAGCCATCACCTTCCCGTTCAAGTTCTGATCATGGCGCTCGACATCGGTCAGCTCTTCGAGCGGTACCACGGCGTCGTCTACCGACGCTGTCTGTCGCTGCTGCGTCATGAGCACGACGCGGAAGAAGCGGTGCAGGAGGTCTTCGTCGCCGCCATCTCGGGCTTCGGGCGCTTCAGGCTGCGCGCGTCACCGCTGACGTGGTTGTACGCGGTGGCCACGCGCCATTGTCTGCAGCGGCTGCGCAATCAAAAGACGCAGGCGCTCAAGCGGGTTCTCGTGCGCGACGACGAGACGTTCGACGCGGCGCTCGACGCGCGGGTAGAGCTCGAGTCGGTGTTGCGTTCACTCTCGCTCGGGGAGCTCGAGCTGGTGACGCTGCACTTTCGAGATGGCCTCACGCAGGAGGAGATCTCCGAGGTCACGCGCGTGTCGCGCAAGACCGTGGGGCGCAGACTGGCTTCGTTGTCGTCGCGAATTGCGCGCGTCGATGGTGCCGGTGGCGCGCGGGGCGAGGTCCAGCAGTCGGGGTGAGCTCCGGAGCGGCGACGCTGATCAGCGCTGCTTCTTCCGTCGTTGAGCGCGAGCGCGAGGGGCTCCGCTCGCGGCGTTCGTCGGTCAGCAACGCACTGTCCCAGCACGGCCGGTGCGAGGGCGTGTGCGACTCCAGTAATAAGGTGCGCATGTTCCTGAAGCGGCGAGACCTTCTCCTCGGCGGTGCGGCGCTGGCGATGAGCTGCGCGAAGAAATCGTCGACCACCGCGGCACGCGTCATCACCCAGGTCGTCGACGGTCAGCCCACCAAAGACGGCGCTGGCGTCTCGCTCACGCGCGCGCTCGGTCACCGCGGCCTCGGAATGCTCGACCCGTTCCTGATGCTCGACTCGTTCTCCACCGACAACCCCAACGACTACCTCGCGGGTTTTCCGGATCATCCCCACCGCGGCTTCGAGACCGTGACGTACATGATTCACGGCGCCATGGAGCATCAGGACTCCGTGGGCAATCGTGGCCGCCTCGGGCCCGGCTCCGCGCAGTGGATGACGGCCGGCCGCGGCATCGTGCATTCCGAGATGCCGAAGCAGGAGAGCGGCCTCATGTGGGGCTTCCAGCTGTGGGTGAACCTGCCGGCGGCGCGGAAGATGATCAAACCGCGCTACCAGGACATTCCCGCCACGCACATTCCGGAGCTCGAACTCGAGAAGGGTCACCTCCGCGTCGTGGCCGGCACCGCGAACCAGAAGACCGGCCCCGTGTCGGGCATCGACGTCGAGCCGACCTTCCTCGACTTCACGCTGCAGAAGGGCGCGACCGAGACCGTGGTGCTGCCGCAGAACCACACTTCGTTCATGTTCGTGACCCGCGGGGCGATGAAGGTCGGCGGCCGTGAAGTGCGTCAGAACCAGTTGGCGGTGTTCTCGCCCGGCGACGCGCTCACGCTCGAAGGGGTCGACGGTCGTGCGCTGGTGTTCGCTGGGCGGCCGCTGAACGAGCCCGTCGCGCGCTACGGCCCGTTCGTCATGAACACCGACGCGGAGATCCGCCAGGCCTTCGAGGACTACCGCAGCGGCCGGCTCACGCAGGACACCTGATCACCGCGCGGCCATCACGTGCTGCACGCCCGAAAGGCCCTCGACCTCCCACCGGTGTGACGTGGGCATTTCATGAAGGGCGATCTGACGTAGCGTCCGCTGCGTGAAACGCGCGCTCGCCCTCATCGCGACGGTGCTGTCGGCCTGCGGCCCGGTGCAGCAGGTACCGAATTGCAACCGCGTCTCCATCGTCAGCGGCGACGCGCCGGCGGGCGTGAGCCTCGTGAACCAGCCGGTCACCATCGAGCTGCTCGGCCTGCTCGACGTCATCTGCGCGGTGAACGGGCCGGTGGCGACCGAGGTGGTGGTGTCCATTCACGACGCGCGCAACCTGCCCGTCGCCGAGTCGCACACGCCGCCGCGCTCTACCGGCAATGGCTTTGCCACCGACGTCACCTTCACGCCCAGCACGCCGGGCACGTACTTCCTCGAGGCGCGCTTCGAGCCTGCGGTGAGCGCCACGCAGCGCAGGCACGTGGTGGTCGTCGACCGCGCGGCCGAGACGCCTGAAATGATCAGCACCGTCGACGCGGGTTGCGACGCGCTCCACCCGGTCGGTGAGGTGTTGGTCTGTGCGAGGGCGAGTGCCTTGAGCTTCTGGCGCGGTGGCGAAGTGTTCGAGTCACGCCTCGGCTCCGTCGACAGCGACGACGGCGTCGCCTGGCTCGAGCACTCCGGCCGCGTCGAACGGCTGGAGTTCGTCGACGGCGGTATTCAGGCCCGCGCCCTCCGGCTCCCCTCGGTCCCGGACCCCACGCGCGGCGTCGAGCGCGACCGCACGGTGTTCATGGCCGAGAACAGCCTGGCGCTCGTCTCGTTCGTCGACGGCGGCCTCGAAATGCAGGCCCAGCAGCTTCCGGTGGCGGCGGCGTTCTCGGGCGCGGCCATGGCCGGTGCGTACCTCGGCTGGAGCACCGGCACGCAGCTGTGCGTCACCAGGGTGGGCGTCGTCGACGCGGCGTGCAGACCGCTCACGGCCACCGCTGCGATGGGTGAACGCGACGTGCTGTGGGTCAAGAGCGAGAGCGCGCTCTCGGGCCTCGCGCAGTGGCGGGTGTTCGCCGATGGAAGTCCCCCCGCGTTGCGCGCAGTGCCGTCGGCGCCGTCACTCTTCGACGTGTCGCAGCAGCGGCCCGTGCTGTCGTGGAACGGGCGCTTTCTCACCGTGCGCCGCGACGACCTGATTCTCGAAGCCTGGCCGCGCGTCGAGCAGCTGGCGACGGTGACCGTCACGCCGAGCCACGTGGTGTTCCTGCGCCGCAACGGTGAGGTGCGCGTGTACCGGCGGTGATCACCCCGCGTCGTGCGGCAGCGGCGCAATGCCGAGGAGCCGCTCGACCACCGCGTGCCCTGCGTAGATCATCGGCGTCAGCAGCACGGCGATGATCAGCTTGCCCAGCCAGGAGGCGATGATCAGCCCGCTCAACTTCGTCACGTCGAGCGTGTCGTTCCACACCAGCGACTGAATCACGACGGTGTCGAGCAGCTGGCTGACCACGGTGCTGCCGGTGGCGCGCAGCCACAACATGCGGCCCGCGGTCAGCGTCTTGAGCCGGTGGAAGATGGCGATGTCGAGCAGCTGCGCGAAGAGGTACGCCACCATCGACGCCACGAGAATGCGGGTGCCGCTGGCGAACACCGCGTCGTAGGGCCCGGGCGTCAGGCCCTTCCAGTCGGTGGCCTGCGTCACCGGGTGCCAGGGCGCCGCGACCGCGAGCGTGAGCAGCAGCAGGGTGAACAACGCCATGCCGAGGCCCACCAGCGTCACCGTGCGCGCGGCGGCCTTTCCGTAGAACTCGTTGAGCAGGTCGGTGAGCAGAAACGTGATGGGGAAGGGGATGAAGCCGACCGAGAGCAGCTGCACGCTGCCGAAGAACGGCACGCCCATCAGCTTGCCGCCGATGATGTCGCCCACCACCAGCGACGTGGTGAACAGCGCCGCGAGGGTCAAAAAGAGTTTGCCGCGGGTGTCGAGCTGCACGTGCCTGCGCTTGTCACGACGACGAGCGGGCGTCGAGGCTTCACGTAGAGTGCGCGCCCCATGCGCTGCCTGCTCCTGCTGTCGTTGATCAGCTCGGTGACCTCGTTCGCCCAGACCGACGACGGCGGTGTCGACGTCGCCGACCTGCTCCGCCGCGTGCAGGCCCTCGAAGAAGAGCTGGCGCGGAACAAGAAGGTCGAGGCACCGATGACCGCCCCGGCCCTCACGCCCGACGTCACCGAGCCGCCGTTCTCGAAGCACGACTGGTCGTGGCTCAACGGCTCGAACTACCAGCCCGCGTCGCTGCTGAAGGTGGGGCCGGTCACGCCGACCTTCTTCGTCGACGCCACCTACGCCTGGCAGTTCAGCAACCCCATCGACCACACCATCTTCCCGACGACCACCGCCGCGCGACACTCGGAGTTCAACCTCAACCTTGCGTACCTCGGCTTCGAGGTGTCAGGCCTCGACACCGGCTACGGCGGGCCCATCGGCCGCTTCGAGATTCAAATGGGCAGCTACATCGCCACCATTCACGGGCAAGACGCGACGCTGGCGCGCGGCTCGTTCTTGTCGAACCCGACGTTGAGCTACGTGAAGCAGGCCGGCGCCGGGTGGCACTTTCCGTGGTTGCACGGCGTGAACATCGAGCTGGGCATCTTCCCTTCGTACATCGCGCTCGAGAGCTTCGTGCCGCAGGAGAACTGGAACTACACGCACCCCTTCGTCTCGGACTTCACGCCGTATTACTTCTCGGGGCTGCGCACGCAGCTGTACCTGCTCGAGAATCAGAAGCTCGAGCTGTGGCTGGTCAACGGTTGGCAGAGCTTCGGGCGCTGGCATGACGCGCTCACCGGCGGCTACCTCTACAACGTGCGCGTGGGCGGCCGCGCCTCGTTCACCCACACGCTCTACGCAGGCCAGGAGCAGACCCGCGCGTCGGACCCCACCAGCCAGTCGTTCCGGCTCTACACCGACAACTACCTGCAGCTGCTGTTGTTCGACGACCTCGCGCGCGACGTGTTCCAACGCCTCGCCCTGTGCCTGGTGTTGGACGGGGGCTACGAGTTCCGCGGGCCGACGGCGGGGCAGGTCGTCGACGGGCGCCGCACGGCTCCGAACGGGCCCATGGCCGGCAGCTCCCTGACGCTGCGCGCGGAGTGGACGCGCTGGTTGATGACCACCGTGCGCGGCGACGTTTTCTACGACCACAGCTCGGCGGTGGTGTACCCGTTGCCGCTGGGAAATCTGTACACGCTGCCGGGCAACGGCAGCACCGTGAACCCCTTCGAGTTTCTCGGTGGGGGCTTCACCACCACCGTCGATTTCCGCCCGAGCCCGTGGCTGCTGGTGCGCGTGGAGTACGCGCACCGCGCCGCGAACCAGCCGTACTTCTCGGGCGCGGGCGGCATCACCGGGCCCAACGGCCTGCCGCCGGTCGACGAGGCGGCGCGGGACGCGTTCAGGCCCGACCTGCGCACCACCGATGACCGCGTGGTGGGCAGCGTGACGTTGCGCATGTGAGCGGGCGGGCCCGCACCCGAAAGTGTGAGAGAAGCGCCGCATGCTTTCGTTGGCGCTGCTCTCGATGTTGTCGGCGACGGACCCTGCGCAGTGGCTGGGCCCGAAGCCGCAGCTCCCCGTCACGCGCGTGGTGACGCTGGCGCCTTCGTTGACCGAGACGGTGATTGCGCTCGGGGCCGCCGAGTCACTCGTGGGCGTCTCGCGGTTCTGTGAGTTCCCCGAGACCGAGAAGCTGCCGAAGACCGGGGGCTTCAACGACCTCTCCGTCGAGACCATCGTCGCGCTCAAGCCGCAGCTGGTGGTGGTGCAGAAGGCCCCGGCGAACCAGAAGGCCGTCGAGACCATCGCCCGGCTCGGAATTCCGGTGCTGGCGTTGACGCTCACCACCATCGACGACGTGTCGGTGGCGATGCGTGAGCTGGGGCGCGCGCTCGGTCGCGACGAGGCCGCGGCGAAGCTGGTGAAGGCGCTCGCGGAGGCGCGCGCGGCCGCTCGCGAAGTGAAGAGCGCGAAGAAGAAGCGCGTGTTGTTCGTGTACGGGTTCTCACCGCTGGTCGTCGCCGGCCCGGGGAGCTTCGCGCACGAGCTGCTCGAGGATTGTGGCGCGGAGAACGCGGCCAAGAAGGCGCCCACCGCGTACCCCACGTATTCGATGGAGAAGGTGGTCACCCTGGTGCCCGACGTCATCGTCGACGCGGCCGACGTGAAAGAGGGCCGCGAGGCGCTCGAGAAGCTGGCACCGATGAAGAAGGCGAAGTGGGTCGACCTGCCCACGAAGGACCTGCTTCACCCGGGGCCTGCGTTGGCGAAGGCGTTGCCCACGTTGTGTCCGCTCGTGCGCTGACGATGGCTTCGACGCGGGGCCACCGCGTTCCCCGAGGCTCGCCACCCATGACGTGATACCCCCAGCGCATGACGTCACGACCCTGGACCGTTCAGACTCCCGGACCGCTCACGCCGCGCGGTGAAGGGCTGTGGACCATCGATGATCAGGTGCCGGGAATTCCCGTCAACCGTCGCATGACCATCGTGCGTCGTGATGACGGGTCACTCGTCTTCTTCAACGCCATTCCAGTGCCCGACGACACGCTCGCGCAGCTGCGCAAGCTCGGTACGCCGGCCGCGTTGATCATTCCCAATCAGTTCCACGCCATCGACGCGGCGGCCTTTGCGCAGAAGTTGAACGTGCCCGCGTTCATGCCTGACGTCACCATCACCGCGCTGGCTGATCAATTGAAGGGTCACCGCATCTCCGAACTTCCGCGCGGCGACGACCTGCAGCTGTTCGCCGTCGAGGGCTTCAAGACGCACGAGGTGGTGCTCGTGACGCGCGGGTGCCTCATCACCGCCGACCTCGTCACCAACGTCCCGCATCTCGGCGGCGTACAGGGCCTGGTGATGCGCCTCATCGGCTTCACCGGCCCGGCGCCGACCCTGCCGCCTCCGGTTCGCTTCCGCGTCGGGAAGAACAAGACGTTGATCCGCGCGCGCCTCGAACAGCTCGCCTCCCTCGGGCTCTCGACGCTCATTCCTTCGCATGGGGCCGTCTTCACCGGTGACGTCGGCGCCGTGTTGCGGCGTATTGCGACACGCCTCTGAAGCGCCCGTGTGACGCGACGCGAATTCTGACGGGCGGCTCGCCATTCCGCGCTGCGCCATGTTCGCAGCGGGGCTGATCATTCCGGCGTCGGGGGCGTGGCTGGCGACGGCGCCATCGCGGAGGGCACGAGGGCCGCGTTCACGACCCGTACGCGCAGGGCACGGCGCAAGCGCTCGGGGTCGCGACCGCGTCGTTCGCGTCGAGCTCCGTCATGTCGTTCACCAGCTCGCCCTCGTCGGTGGCGGAGGCGCCGGTGACATGGGCCACGTTCCACGCCCGTCGCGCGCTCGAGTGACGCGCGACATCTACGTGTTGCTGCCCGCGTCAGGGCGTGGAGCGCGCCGCATCGTCGCTGGGGTCATGGGCCGCACCTGAAGGTGGGTGCGACGACGCGTTCTTTCGCCGCGCACAGTGTGCGTCTTTGAAGAACCGTTGCGTCACTCGACTTTGAGGGTGGAAACCCATTAGTGAAGCGCCGCCTTGTTCCGCCATAAAGAAGACCGTGTGCCGCTGTTGATGATGACCCTGCTGTTCGCCGTGGACGTCAGCGTCTACTTGCTGGTCGACAACAAGCTCGCCGTCGTCGCCTGGGCCATCTTCAGCATGTTCCCCAAGGCTGGCGTCTGCGCCTTCAATCATCACCACCAGCACGTCTCGACGTTCCACTACGCGTGGGCGAACCGGCTGCTGGAGTTCATGTACGCGCTGCAGACCGGCGTCTCGAGTCAGGCGTGGGTGCTGCACCACTCGCTGGGGCACCACCTCAACTACCTCGACCAGAAGAAGGACGAGTCGCGTTGGGCGCGCGACGACGGTTCGCGCATGGGCGAGTGGGAATACTCGTGGGTGACGACCATCACCGCGTACCCGCGCGCGTGGGCGGTGAGCGCGAAGCACCCGCGTCAGCGGCAGATCTTCCTGGTGATGGGCATTCTCACCGCGGTGTTGATGGCGGCGCTCGTGGCGTACCGGCCCTTCAACGGCCTCGTGCAGTTCGTGCTCGTACCCTTCGGCATGCTCTTCGGCACCGCGCTGGCGACGTACAACCACCACTCGAACCGCGACACGGCGGATCACTTCGTGGCGTGCAACAACATCATTCAGCGCTTCTACAACGTGTTCACCGGCAACCTCGGGTACCACACGGCGCACCACTACCGCCCGGGCATGCACTGGTCGAAGCTGCCCGAGCTGCACGCCGAGATTGAGGCGAAGATTCCCAAAGAGGCGTTCGTCGAGCCGGGCGTGCCGTGGCGCTTCTTCGGGCCGAGCAAGGGCGCCGAGAACTTCAAGCCGCACGCTGAAGTGGCCGCGGCTGCGCCGGTCGCGCCGGTGGTCGCCGAGAGCTGAGCTCCGAAGGCTGGGAAGAGGTCGCCGCGCAGTTCATGGCGGCGCGCTCCAACGTCGGCACCGAGCTGGTGCGCGCGTGGGCGCGGCGCGAACTTCCTGCCGGTGCGACCATCGTCGACGTGGCGTGTGGTTCGGGCGTGCCGCTGGCGCAGGCGCTGGTTGAAGACGGCTTCGTGGTCGCTGGCCTCGACGCGTCGCCGACGCTCCTGGCTGAATTCCGCCGCCGCTTCCCTTCGATGCCCAGCGCGTGTGAGCCCGCGCAGGCCAGCACGTTCTTCGGACGGAATTTCGATGCGGCGCTGTGTGTCGGCCTGCTGTTCCTGCTCGACGCTGATGATCAACGCCGCGTGCTGACGAACATCGCCGCGGCGCTGAAGCCCGGAGGCCGGCTGCTCTTCACCGCGCCGCGCGAGGCGTGCACGTGGAACGACGCGCTCACCGGCCGGCCCTCGTGCTCCCTCGGCGAACGGGCGTACGTGGGGCTGCTCGCGTCACTCGGCCTGCAGGTGACCGGGCAGTTTCGCGACGAAGGCGGGAATCACCATTTCGCAGCGGAAGCGCTCAACGCCGCTTCGTCGGCCCGTCGAACGTGAAGCCGAAGTGCTCGGCGATGGCCGCCGCCGCGTCCAGCTCGATGCGCGTGTCCTTCACCTTGTTGCGCGACGGGTCGATGAACACCGCGGTCGCGCCGCGGAACTCGGTGCGGGTCAGCGTGCAGCCCCGAAGGTTGGCGCCGCTCAGGTCGCTGCCGCTGAAGTCAGCGTCGGTGAGGTCACAGTCGTAGAGGTTCATTTCCCGCAACTGGCTGCGCACGAACTTCGCCTGCCGCAGGGAGACCTTGCTGAACGACGCGTAGCGCAGCAGACATTCTTCGAAGTGCACGTCGGGGTTCGCGCTCACGCCCGAGAAGTCGACGCCCATCACCTTGCTGCCGATGAACTTCACGCCGCGCAGCCCGAGCTGCGCCACGTTCGCGCGGGTGAGGTCGCATTGGTGGAACTCACAGTCTTCGAGCAGCGCGCGCTTCCACACGCTCTCGGGCAACGCGCAGTTCTCGAAGCGGCAGCGGAAGAAGTGTTTGCCGCTCAGGTTCTCGGCGGTGAGCGACAGCCCGGTGAAGGTCTTCTCTTCGAAGGAATCAGCGCTGGCGAACACGGGCGTGCTCTTGGCGCTGCGTGCGCGCCGATTCAAGATTGTGCTTTCGCCGCAGCTGTGGACCGATGACGTCCGTGCGGCGGCGGCGCGTCAGGCCACTCGATGAAGTCACTTCGGTGACGACGTCAGCTCCGGGGTTGCCCCGGGGTGTGGTCGTACGCAACACAGGCAGGAGCAGGTGCGCGGTCCACTCTCGTGGACGGGGCACCATGCAGCACAGGCGTCGCTGACGCGCCTGCCGCGCGCACGTGTTTCCCGGAGCTGCTGGTGAGCACCCGGCGCGTCGTTGCCGAGGCCATCGCGTCTGCCTTCCTCGCGGGCGAGTGGCATCTTCGACTGTTGTTGCTTCGTGCCAGCGCGTCGCTCGACGCGGGTGACGTGTGGCTCCACGACCTGGCGATGCTGGTGATGCAGCGGTGGCCGCGCCCGCCGCTCGACGACTTCCGGGGGCTCAGCGACTTCATCGAGGCCTCGCTCGTCTTCGAGGTCGCGTGGCGCGCCGCGAAGTGCCCCGGTCTGTAGCGGTGTACCTGCCGTTTCGACCGCACATGGGCCCATCGAAGTGGAACGTGCCCGAGCTGCATGTCGTCGGCGACGTGGCCGCGTGGCTGAGCGTGAGCCCGGAGGAGCTGCGCTGGTTCTCAGACACGAGCGGTGTCGAACGTGCGCGCCGTCGTCAGAGCGCTCGCAACTATGTGCACCAGTGGGTCGCGCGCGGCGAGAAGCTGCCGCGGCTGCTCGAGGCCCCGAAGGCGAAATTGAAGGCGCTGCAGCGCGCGGTGCTGCACGGGCTTCTCGGGAAGATTCCGGTGCACGACGCGGCACATGGGTTCGTGGCCGGGCGTTCAGCGCTCACCCATGCCCGACTGCACGTCGGGAAGAAGGTCGTGGTGCGCTTCGACCTCCGGCACTTCTTCACGTCGATCGACACGGCGCGCGCGTTCGGAGTGCTGCGATGGCTCGGGTACACGCACGAGGTGTCGGCGGTGCTCATCGGGTTGTGCACGACGCGCACGCCGAACCACGTGCTCGGGCGCGCGCCCATTCCCGACCTCGCGGAAGGCGAGGTGCTCAATCAGCGCTTCATGATGCTGCGACAGCTCGAGGCCTGGCACTTTCCGCAAGGCGCTCCGACGTCGCCGGCGTGGGCGAACCTGTGCGCGTGGTGGCTCGACGTGCGGCTGTCGGCGTACGCGAAGAAGTTCGGCCTCACGTACTCGCGCTACGCGGATGATCTCGTGTTCTCGGGTGATCAGCTCTCGTCGATTTCGCGGCTGCGTGACGTGGTCGACGGCGTGGTGCGAGCCGAGGGCTTCGTGATCAACCGCGCCAAGACGAAGGTGATGCATGCGCATGCACGGCAGTTCGTCACCGGCGTCGTGGTGAACGAACGGCCCAACGTGACGCGCGTGGAGTTCGATCAGCTCAAAGCGCTCCTGCACCGCTGTGAAATGAAGGGCGCGCTCAGTCAGTCGAAGGGGCCGGTTGATCAATTTCGCGCCGAGCTCGAGGGGAAGGTCGCGTGGGTCGCGCAGCTCAACGCGGCGCGCGGCGCGAAGCTCAAGGCGCAGCTCTCGCGCATCGATTGGACCGAGGGCTGAAATGGCCGCGCGGCGTTGAGGTCTTCTGCACTGCTCGACGCGCAGAGGCGCTCGGCACGTCGCGAAGACCTTCAAGCCGTGTTCGTGGTGACCTGGACCACAGCCGGGTGTGGTTTTCATC
Organism: Archangium gephyra; assembly: GCA_003243425.1. Lineage (GTDB taxonomy): Bacteria > Myxococcota > Myxococcia > Myxococcales > Myxococcaceae > Archangium_A > Archangium_A gephyra_A. The sequence goes on from QFQP01000062.1 coordinate 17,800, forward strand.
ACCACGAACGTCAGCACCACGAAGGTGGGTGAATCGAACGACGAATGGTTCGAAGCGAGGGCCCGGCGGACGGAGACACCCGCCGCACGCACCCACCCAACGGCCTTCATCGAGGCTGCTTCGCCGGTGCTTCGGCACGTGGGGCGTGAAGTGCCGCCAGTGCTCCCACCACACGAGCGTCCGTTGCGTGGCTCGTTGGAGCCGTCGCCATCAAGGCTGCCGTCGACGAGCACAACTGAAACGGCGGCTCTGAATGGGTGTGGGGCGTCGGGTCTGACTCTGCTTCGTCCCGCGCGGCCCCTCGTTGCGAGCGCCTGGTGACGCGACTCGCGAAGCTTCGTGGCGTTCGGCGGTCAGACACCACGGTCCTGACGGGGTTATCTGACCACTGAGCGTCAGTTGCGTGACC
>QFQP01000063.1 GCA_003243425.1 Archangium gephyra
CAACCGCGCTGCCGCCATCGCGAACCTCTACGTGCTCGCGAGCTTCCGCGCTTCCGCTTAGCGGTTCAGCTCTCTAGCAACTCGCTCTGAGGCTCATCAGCTTCACAGCCCTGAGCCCCGAAGGCACTGCGTGCTCCCCCGACGCGCAGTGCCTTCGTTTTTTTCCAGCCGTCGCGTGTGTCAGCTGCGGAGCCGCGCCGCGAAGCCGAAGTCGTCGTAGAGCGACAGGCGCACGGCCCCCAGCGAGAGCGCCGCGCCCCAGCGAAGAATGCGCCGCTGCCCGCGCGCCAGGGTCTGACCGTCGAGCACCACGCCCACGTCCTTCATCGCTTCGATTTCCCAGCCCACGGGCGTGGCATGGAGCGTGACGTGATGGCGGGACACGGTGGCGTCGTTGATGACGAGCTCGCAGTTCGCGTCGCGGCCCACGCGCACCGGCTGCAGCGTGGGGGCTCCGCCGAGCTGAAAACAGAGCGCGTCTCCGGCCTTGGGAGCGCTCTCCTTGTTCGAGACCATCGTCGTTATTGCGGACCCCGCCGGGCGCCATTCGCCCGGTTCCCACACCAACCAGGGGCCCACGTGTTGCTGATGAAAACGGTCGGCAAGTGTCACCGAGCGCGTGGCCAGGTACGACATCATGAACGAACGCACGCCCATCACGCGCGGAGCGAAGGTGAAACGATGATCGATGTCAAAGGAAGTAGTGGTGGACTGGGCCGCTGATGCTTCCTCCGCATCTTCACGAGCGCGTCGAGCCCGGTGCCCCGCCTCCGCGCGAGGGAAACGCCGTCATCTACTGGATGCGCGTGGCTGCGCGGGCCTGGGAAAACCCGGCGCTCGACGTGGCCCTTCACGCGGCGCGCGCGCTCGAGAAACCGCTGTGCGTCTACCAGTGCGTGGCGACGAGCGGGCTGGTCAACGACCGGCAGCAGACCTTCGTGTGGGAAGGCGTTCGTGAAGTCGAGACCGCGCTGACGGCGCGAGGCATCGAGTGCGTGGTGGAACAGCGCGCCGAGGCCTTTGACGCGTCACGCTTCTCGAAGGCGGCGCTGGTGGTGAGCGACTTCTCTCCGGTGCCTTCGCTGCGCGCCGAAGATGACGCCGCGAAAGCGGTGGCGCCGCTGTGGCGCGTCGACGCGTCGTGTCTGATTCCGGTGTGGAAGTTCACCAGGGCGGCCGGCGGGCTCGAGGAGTTCCTGTCGTGGCGCGCGCAGCAGCACTTCACCGTGTATCCGGAAGAAGCGTTCGCGCCGGTGACCACGCGGCGGGGGTTCGAACTTTCAGATGCCGTCGACCACTCGGTGGCGCCGGTGCACCACACCCGCGGTGGCAGCACGTGCGCGGTGGCGCGGTGGCGTTCGTTCTCGGGCAACGAATTGAGCCCGCTGTCGGCGTACCTGCACTACGGGCACCTCTCGCCGTTCACGGTGGCGCGTGAAACGCCGCGGCTGGGTGTCTTGCTGGAGCACCGCGAGCTGGCGTGGAACTTCTGCCTGCATCACGCGAGGCCGTCGGCGTTCGAGGCCCTGCCGGAGTGGGCGCGCGAGACGCTGCGTGAGCACGAGCGCGATGCGCGGTCGTCGCTGCTGTCGTTCGAACAACTGGCGCGCGCGCAGACCGGTGACCTCGTGTGGGACGCCATTGCGCGGCAGCTGCTGGTGCACGGCGAAGTCAGCGCTCCGTTGCGTGACGTGTGGCTCAAGGCCTTGTTGCCGTGGTCGCGCACCGCCGCTGAAGCGATGTCGGTCGCGGCCGAGCTGCTCGGTCGCTACGCGCTCGACGGGAACGCGCCGACCACGCACGCCGGCATCGCGCTGGCGTTCGGTGCGCTCGAGCAGCCCTCCCCGCTCGAGACGCCATTCTTCGGGGTGGTGCGTTCAGCGTCGACGAAGGAGCTCGAGAAGACGCTGGAGGTCGGTGAGTTCGAGCGCCGCGCGCATCGGCCGTCGCGGGGGAGCCCGTTGACCGTCGCGGTGATTGGAGCCGGTGTGGCCGGCGCTGCCGCGGCGCGCACGCTCGTCGACGCGGGGCACGTGGTGACGTTGTTCGACCGCGGCCGGGCAGCGGGTGGCCGGTTGGCGACGCGCGCCGAGGGGCCGCTGCGCTTCGACACGGGCGCTCCGTATTTCACCGTGCGTGACGAGCGCTTCGCCCGGTGGGCGCGCGCGTGGTGGCAGGAGCGCGTGCTCGCGCAGTGGAAGGGCGTCATCGAAGGTGAAGTTCGCGAAGAGGCGAGCGACCTGGTGAAGCTGGTGGGCGTGCCGTCGATGGACGTGGTGGTCAAGCGCCTGTTGCTGGGGCTCGACGTGCGCTTCGGCGTCGACGTGAACAGCCTGACGCGTGACGGCTCGCGCTGGCGGTTGATGAACTCCGAAGGCGCGTCGCTCGGTGAGTACGAGGTCGCGGTGGTCGCCACGCAGCCCGCGCGGGCGTCGGAGCTGGTCGACCCTTCGTCGTACGAGCTGGCGTCCCGCATTCGGGAAGTGGAGATGGCGCCGAGGTGGGCGGTGATGGCGCACTTCGGTGAAGGCCTGGGCCTCCCGTGGGACGGGTTGATCAGCACCGTGGGCCCGTTGTCGTGGCTCGCGAAGAACTCCAGCAAGCCCGAGCGGCCGTTGCTGGGGGGGGAATCGTGGGTGCTGCACGCGTCGGCGGAGTGGAGTCGCGCTCACCTCGAGGACGCGAAGGAAGACGTGGCTGCGGTGTTGATGGACGCGCTGTGGGCGACCACGGGGGCGCGTTCGCAGGCGCCGGTGTTCCTCGACGCGCATCGGTGGAAGAGCGGGCTGACGGAAAAGCCGCTCGGGGTGTCGTGTCTGTGGGACGCGTCGCTGCAGTTGGCGGTGTGTGGCGACTGGTGCCTCGGTTCGCGCGTCGAAGAGGCCTTCTTGTCTGGCACCGCTGCCGGCGCGCGCATCAACGCGCTCCCCGGTGGCGAATTGCCGTCACAGGAAGCGCCACGGCGACCGGAGTTCCAGCTCGAGTTGCTCTGACCTCGAAGCGCGACCGGAAACGGGTCGCTCGAGTCGGGGTCCCCAGAGGACGACCTTTTTCACGCTCGTACTCATTCCGAACAAAGAACACGTCGGTTTGCCTACGAGGTCGAAAAAGCGAGCCGGGCCCGACACCTCTCACGAAGCCTGGTGAACCGCGTGACGAGAAGTGTCGTGCCTGGGAGCCGACCGTTCGTAGCGCCCGCTGGTGAACGCCCCGCACCGCTCCCTCATGGATCCCAGAGATACGAGTCGGCATGCAGAGACGGAATGGGGTCGCTCGGTGAGTGAGCCCGTCACTGGCCTGAATGAGAGTGGTGGTGATGGGTCTGGGCGGTGCACGACCCGACCAGGCGCCTCACCGCGCGAGACGCTCGACTCCAGTGTCGAGTCAATGGGTCTTCCAGAAATGGCACGGTGATTGACGCGTTCGAGCGCGTCATCGACGCGCCGTGTTTCGAGCGGTTGCGTCATCGAGCGCCGAGGTCTCGAGCGAGAAAGAGCGCGCTCATGTGTCTGAAAGAGTGGTGAGCGCGACCTTCGTGAGCCGAGGCCTCGGAGGTCTTTGACGCAACCGACGGATCTTCCTGCGGGCATCGTCGCGTCACGACTGCGTCAATCACCGTGCCATTTCTGAAAGACCCATCACGAAGCGTGTGTGAAGTGCGTCACGAAAGTTCGAAGCCGAGCTGCCGTACGGCCCGAGCACCTCCACGGCCACCCAGTCATCGGCTTCCCTGTCCAGCCAGCACGGTGCGACGTACGCGGTGGTGATGGGTCCCGGCGAGCTGCCTCGCCCTCGAGGCCTGGCGCCGGAAGATGATGAGCACCCCATCGCAGCCACCTGCGTTCGTGCAGCAGTTCCGGCGCGCGTGCGCTCTCGACAACACGACCTCGCGGCGTTCACTTGCTCGCCATGCGAACGCTCATCGTCGGCGCAGGCGCACTCGGCGGCGTCATCGGCGCCCGACTTCTCTTCTCCGGAGTCGACGTCTCCTTCGCGACGCGCGACGCCCAGAAGGCTGATCAACTGCGAGCCCGCGGCCTTCGCGTCACCGGCTGCGGTCCGTCGATTCACGTCGACGTGCGAAACGCTCGCGCACTCGACGCGTGGAGCCAGCGGTTCGAGCTGATCATTCTCGCCACCAAGGCGCACGACGTGCCTGACTGCGCGCACCTGCTCGCAGCCAACGGAACACTGCTGCCGATTCAAAACGGCATCACCGCCGATCGCCCCTCGTCCCTCGGCGGGCTCTCGAACCTCGGAGCCACCATGTTGAGCACCGGCGACTACGAGCAACGCAACTTCGGTCACCTCCTGCTCGGCGCGCTGCGAGACGAAGACCTCGACCGCGCGGAGCTCGTGGGCCTTCACCTCAGACAGGGCATCGACGCGCGTGTGTCGCGCAACATCCGTGGGGCGATGTGGTCGAAGCTGTTGATCAACTGCTCGGTGACCACCATCGGGGCGTTGGCCGGCACTTCGATGCGCGGCTACATCGAGCTCCCTGAAGGCCGCGCGCTGTTCGACGCTGCGTACGACGAAGCGCTGACGGTCGCGCAGGCGGCGAAGGTGAGGCTCGAGCCGATGGTGGTCGACCCGCGTCCCCCGGCGGATCGCGACGCCTGGGTGCGGTCGTTGCTCAGCGCCTACGGAGATCTCCAACCCTCGATGCTGCAGGACCTCCAGCGCGGCCGGCCCACGGAGATCGACGTCATCAACGGCGCGGTCGTCGCGCGCGGCCGTGAGCTGAACGTGCCGGTGCCGGTGAACACCGCCATCACCGAGCGCATTCGTTCGATTTCGCGCGGCGCGACGAAGCCCAGCCTCGAGCTTCTTCGCGCTACTTTGTGTCCGTGTCGGCGCTCGACTGGAACGACGTGAGGTTCTTTCTGGCCGTCGCCCAGACCGGTCGCGTCGCGCGCGCGGCACGTTCGCTGGGGGTCGACCAGACCACCGTCACCCGCCGCATCGCCTCGCTCGAAAGCCGTCTGCGCGCAGAGCTCTTCACGCGTGGCGCGTCGGGGTGGTCGCTCACGGTGGCAGGTGAGCGCGTGTCGAAGGCGGCCCGGCGCATGGCGGAAGCCGCAGAAGAAGTGGCCTCGCAGGACGACGAGGCCCTCGACGGCGTGGTGCGCATCGCGACGAGCGAGACCATCGCCGAGTACTTCGTGCCGGCCGCGTTGAAGCACGTGCAGCTGCGCCACCCGGGCATCCGCGCGGTGGTGAACACCGGCTTCTCGCGCGTCGACCTCCTGCGCGGAGAAGCAGACCTCGCGATTCGCCTCGTTCGTCCGACGGACGCGCGGCTGGCGTCACGGCGCGTGGCGCGGCGCTTCTTCCGGCTCTACGCCTCACCCGACTACCTCGCGCGCCGAGGCGAACCCGCCGACGACCTCGCGGGGCATTCCATCGTCACCTACGACGAAGCGCTGCGCGTCGACGGCGCGCCCTTCCGTCACCTCGAGCTGGGCAGGGTCACGCACGCCTTCGAAGCCAACAGCGCGCGCGTGCTGGTCGCCGCTGCGGTCGCGGGGCTCGGGGTGGTGCAGCTGCCCGACTACGTGGGCGACGCCACGCCGGCCCTGGTGCACGTGCTGCCCGGGCGCGACGTGCCGTACGCCATCTGGCTCGTGGTGCCGCAGTCGAAGCGGCGCTCGGGAATCGTTCGCATCGTCGCCGATGCCATCGCCGCCACCTTCACCCAGAGGAGTGAACCATGACGCTTCGCCTTCCCGCGCTGGACCCATCGACGCTCACGCCGCGCACCACGTCGACGTACCCGGAGGTGTTTCAGGAACGGGTGCTGCCACGCGAGAAGCGGCCGCTCGGCCTCGCGCTGGGGCTCACGCAGTTCGGGGTGAACCTGACGACGTTGTCTCCGGGGAAGGCGTCGTCGCTGAGGCACTACCACTCGCATGAAGAAGAGTTCGTCTACGTGCTCGAGGGTGAGGTCGTGCTGCGCACCGACGAAGGTGAACAGACGCTGACGGCGGGTACGTGCGCCGGCTTTCGGGCGGGCACCACCAATGGTCATCAGCTCGTCAACCGCGGCGCGGTGCCCGCGAAGTACCTCGAGGTGGGCAGCCGGCACGCCGACGACCGCGCCAAGTACCCCGAAGACGACTTGAGCTGCGAGAAGAACGAAGAAGGTTCGTGGGTGTTCTCGCACCGTGATGGAACGCCGTGGTGATTGACGCGGTCCCCCCGAAGCCCACGCCGTTCTATTTCTACGACCTCGCGGTGCTTCGCGAACGCGTGCGCCGGGCGAAGCGCGCGGTGCCGGCGACGCTGTTGTTCGCCGTCAAGTCGAACCCGAACGAAGCGGTCTTGAAGTCGCTGCTGGGCGAGGCCGACGGGCTCGACGTCGCGTCGACCGGAGAGATCGAGCTCGCGCTGCGCTGTGGGTGGCGCGCGGACCAACTGAGCTTCACCGGCCCGGCGAAGACGAACGCGGCGCTCGAGCACGCCGCGCGGCTCGGGGTGTTGATCAACGCGGAGTCACCTCGGGAGCTCGAGTTCCTCGTCTCGCTCAACGTCGGCGCGCGGGTGCGGGTGCGCGTGAATCCACGCCTCGTGCTCAAGGCGTGGCGCGTCTCGATGACCGGCAGGCCGAGCCCCTTCGGCATCGACGAAGAAGAGCTCGGCGGCGTGGTGCCCCTGCTGCGCAGGCTCGACTTCCGCGGGTTGCACATGAACCCCGGCGGTCAGTGCACGAGCGTCGGCGGCTTCATGGCGGCGGCGAACGCGCTGGTGGAGCTCGCCTCGAACTTCGAGCTCCCGGTTCATTCGCTCAACTTCGGCGGCGGCTGGGGCCTCACCAACGACGCCGAGCTCGACATCGAAGCCGTCGGCAGGAAGTTGCGTGACGTACTCGGTGACCGGGAGGCCCTCGTCGAACCGGGGCGCTGGCTGGCGGCGCCGTGTGGGCTGTACGTCGCGCGCGTCGTCTCGCAGAAGGTCTCGCGCGGCACACACTTCGTGATGCTCGACGGCGGCATGCATCATCACCTCAACGCCACCGCGCACCTCGGTGGTGAGCCGCTGCCCATCGTGAACCTGTCGCGCACCGAAGGCCCGCGCGTGAAGCGCACGCTCGTCGGTCCGTTGTGCACGCCGCTCGACACCTTCGGCGAAGTGGAGCTCGTCGAGCCGCAGCCAGGTGACCTCATCGGCGTTCGCAATTCCGGGGCGTACGGCCTCACCTTCAGCCCGACGCGGTTTCTCGGGCATGAAGCGCCGGCGGAGTACGTGCGCGACGAAGACAGCTCGTCGCATTCGGCGGCTTGAACCCGCATCTGCACCTGGAGGTGCTCGGCCGGCTGCTGCTCGGTGGCGTGCTGGGCGCCATCATCGGCTACGAGCGTGACCTGCACGGCCGCCCCGCCGGGCTTCGCACCCACGCGCTGGTCGGGCTCGCGTCGGCGACGGACGCGCTCGAGAAGCTGAACGTGAAGCGGAGCCAGGTGTCCTACGAGCGCGACGTGGCGGCGGGCCGGCGCGTGTTCGAGGCGATGTTGAGTCTGCCCAGCGCGTTGAACTCACACGAGGTGTTGAAGGCTCGACGTGCTGCGGTGAGCCTCAGCTGCCCGACGACTCGCTGCCAGTTCCGTTGAGCAGGTCGCCCGTGTGGAACCGGCGGTCGACCTCGGCCTTGATGAAGCGCTCGATTTCTTCGGCCGAAGAGAACGCCATCGCCTGATTGAGCAACTGCACCGCCTCGGTGCGGCTCACCTGGCGAATCACGTTCTTCACCGAGGGAATCTGGCCCGCGGTCATCGAGAACTCGTCGAGCCCCAGCGCCAGCAACACGATGGTCAAGGTCGCGTCACCGGCCATCTCGCCGCACATGGCGACGGGAATGCGCGCCCGCTTCGCCGCGCTGATGATGGCGTCGAGGCTCCGCAGAATCGCCAGGTGCAGCGGCCGGTACAGGTAGGCGACGTCGCGGTTCTGGCGGTCGATGGCCAACGAGTACTGAATGAGGTCGTTGGTGCCGATGCTGAAGAAGTCGGCCTCCTGCGCGAGGCGATCTGCGATCCACGCGGCCGAAGGCGTCTCCACCATGATGCCGATGGGGAAGCGCTTGCCGACCGGCACGCCCTGACGCGTCAGTTCGCTGCGGCAGGCCTCGAGCTCCGAGCGCGCTTCACGCAGCTCCGAGATGCTCGACACCAGCGGGAACATCACGCGCAGGTTCCCGAACGCCGAGGCCCGCAACAGCGCGCGCAGCTGCACGCGGAACAGCTCGCGGTGCGCGAGGCAGTAGCGGATGGCGCGCAGCCCCATGGCGGGGTTGATCTCCTTTTCGGGCTTCTTGCCCGGCACCTTGTCGCCACCGAGGTCGAGCGTGCGAATGGTGACGGGCCGGTCGCCCATCGCCTGCAGCACCTGCTTGTACGACTCGAAGTGCTCCTCTTCGCTCGGCGGCGTGGCGCGGTTCAAGAAGAGGAACTCGGTGCGATACAGGCCGATGCCTTCGGCGCCGTGCGCGAGCAGCGAGGGGATCTCCTCCGGGAACTCCATGTTGCCGTTGAGCCGAATGCGGAAGCCGTCGGCAGTGAGCGCCGGGAGCTCGGCGGTCTTGAGCGCGGCCTGCTCGCTCTGCAGCTGCCGCCGCATGGTCTCGCGGAACAACGCGAGCTGCTCTTCGCTGGGGTTGACCAGCACCAGCCCGCGCTTGCCGTCGACGGCGATCATGTCGCCATTGCGAATCGACTCGCAGGCCTTGCCCAGGCCCACCACCGCGGGCACCTCACGCGCGCGCGCCACGATGGCGGTGTGGCTGGTGTGACCACCGAGGTCGGTGACGAACGCGCCGATGGAGCCCGAGCGCACCAGCATCGCCGCGTCGGCCGGCGAGATGTCGTGCGCACACACGATGGCGTGCGGCGGCACCTCGAGCTCCTGGTCGACGACCTCGCCCATCAGGTTGCGCACCAGGCGGTCGGCGACGAACTCGATGTCCGACTTGCGCTCGCGGAAATACTCGTCGTCGAGGTTGTCGAACTGATGACGCAGGCGCTTGCCCACGCGGCGCACGGCCCACTCGGCGTTGATGAAGTCTTCCTTGATGAGCCGCGTGACCTCCACGATGAACATGGGGTCGTGCAGCATCAAGCGGTGCGCTTCGAGAATGAGGTTGTGCTCTTCACCCTCGGCGCCCAGCTTCTGTCGCAGGTCTTCGAACTGCCGGTCTGACAGCTCGATGGCGGTCTTGAAGCGCAAGACCTCGCTCTCGACCTCGGCAGCGGTCAGCTTGACCTTCGGCGTGCGGACCTTGCGCGTGTCAATGACGTACGCATGGCCGACGGCGACGCCGGGGCTGGCTCCGATTCCCTGAAATGAGACGGTGGCACTCACGAGCGGAGCGACAGCGTAACGCGGCCGGGCCCGGTTCGCGCTCGTGAGTTTCTGTGTACGTGTCGATGAGGTGAATTTGTGTCGCGGTCGTCGCGCGTTGCCCCGACAGTTCGCCGCATGCTGAAGAAGCTGGCGCCCGCAGTGGTGGCCTTCCTGATCGCGGTGCCGGCGTTGCCCACCGGGCTGATGCTCGACGACTTCGCGCAGCGCGCCTTCGTGAAGGGCGAGCCGCTGTCCCGCCCGTGGTGGGACCTCTACAACCTGGTGCCCGGTGAAGGCCCCGAGGCCGAGTGGGTCGTCGAACACGGGCCCTTCCCGTGGTTCTCGCTGCCCGGCGTGAAGCTGCACTTCTTTCGCCCCTTGAGCTCGGCGCTGCTGGCGTTCGACACGCTGGTCTTCAAAGACGCGGTGTGGCTCGCGCACCTGCACTCGGTGCTCTGGTACGTGGCGCTGGTGGCGGTGGTGTCGGCGCTGTACCGGCGGCTGTTTCCCTCGCTGGCGCTGCTCGCGGGCCTGCTGTTCGCCATCGACGACGGGCACGCCATGCCGGTCATCTGGCTGGCGAACCGCAACTCGGTGGTGGCGGTGACGTTCGCGTGGCTGGGGCTGTGGGCCCACCTGCGCTGGCGCGAAGCGCAGTGGCGTGCCGGCCTGCCGCTGTCGGTGGCGGCGTACGTGCTCGCGTTGCTCGCGGGTGAGACCGCCATCGCCGCGCTCGGGTACCTGGTGGCGTACGAGTGGCTCGGCCGTCGCGACGCGTTGAAGGTGCGCGTCATGGCGCTGGTGCCGGCAGCGGCGCTGGTGGTCGGCTTCTCGTTGCTCTACCGCGTGCTGGGCATGGGCTCGGCGAACTCGGCGACGTACATCGACCCGGGCGCCGAACCGCTGCAGTTCCTCATCAACGCGCCGGTGCGCTTCCTCGCCAACTTCGGAGGTCAGAGCACCGGCTTCCCGACCGACGCGTGGTTGTTCCTGCCGGCGCTGCGGCCCGCGTTGATCAGCACCGGCGTGGTGGCGTTGATCATCTGGCCGCTGGCGTGGAAGCGCTGGGCCCCGGCCGACGACGCGCTGCGCACGAAGTTGAAGTGGCTGGCGCTGGGCGCGTTCCTGGCGCTGCTTCCACCGCTGGCCACGTTCCCGTCGGTGCGGCTGATGATCGCCCCGTCGCTCGGGCTGATTCCCGTGGTGGCGGCGATGGTGCTGGGCGCGTGGCGCGACGCGGGCTTCCGCCGCGTGCTGGGGCTCTGTTGGCTGGGCCTGGCGTTCATGCTGCAACCGCTGTCGCTGTGGCTGGGCATGCCCGGCACGTTCAAGTTCGTCTCGAAGCTGACGCAAGACGCGGCGAAGGCGGTCAACGCGAAGGCCGGCGACCGTGTCGTCATCGTCAGCGCCAGCGAGTTCGCGCCGGTCGTCTATGGGCCCGGGGTGTTGACCGAGCTGCAGTTGCCGCTGCCGCGGAGCTGGAACGTGTGGTCGATGGCGCCGCTCGCGCACCGGCTCACCCGGGTGAGCGAACGCGGGTTCGATTTGGAGACCGTCGACGGCCGCATGATTGACTCGGTGTTCGAGCAGAACTTCCGGCAGACCACCACGCACCCGCTGGCGGTGGGCTTCAGCCGGCGCATCGACGGGCAGGTGATTTCCGTCACCGAAGTGAGAGACGGCGCGCCCACGGCGATTCACATCGAGCTGCTCGACGCGCCCGAGGCGTTCCGCTTCGTCCGGTGGGACGGGAGCATCTTCGCGCCGTTCGCGCTGCCGGAGGTCGGTCAGACGGTCGACCTGCCCCGCGCAGACACCTCGTTCGAGCGCGACCTGATGGGGAAGCGGTGAACCCCGAAATCCGAGGCATCTGGAACGGCTCCCGCGTCGTACATCTCCCGCCATGCCATCCGCGCTTCGTTCTCCGAACCTCATCTGGCACCCCGGGCTGGCGCGTGACGCGCGCCCGCTGAGAGCCGACGGCCCGATTTCCGGCAGCCCCTTCACCACGCGCGGGGCTGCGCTTCAGGCCGCGACCGCCGCGCGCAAGAACGACGCGGTCACCTTCCTCATCGAGCACGGCCCCGAAGGCTTCACCGTTCACCGCTACGGCGAGAACGCGCGCACGCACGTCGACGGGCACGAGCTGCGCTTCGAAGGCCCGCAGAAGGCCGAGACCTGGCTGCTCGACGCCACCGGCGCGCTGCACAAGCTCGCCAACTCGCGCTTCGTGAAGTCGACCGAGCGCGACTTCTTTCAACCCGCCGCCGTCACCGGTGGCCGCAAGCTGCCGTCGGTGCCCGCCGAGAAGCAGGTCAATCACGGCCGCAACGTGACGTGGACGCCACGCTTCGCGTTCCGGCCCGGCCGCGACATCGAGCAGCTCGTCGACGTCATGAAGTGGGTGCAGCACACGCTGCCGCCTGACGTGAAGGTCAAGGCCGTCGGCGCTCGTCACGCGTGGAGCCCCGCCGCCGCGACCGATGGCGTGCTCATTCACCCCGAGGGCCTCGAGTTCACCGAGGCGGTGGAAGGTCACCCCGAGCTGCTGCGCGTCGGCTCGGGCACGCGCGTCCGCGACCTCAATCAGACGCTGTGGCAGCGCGGTCAGTCGTTGCCGGTGCTGGGCGGGTTCGACGGTCAGACGGTGGGCGGCGTGTTGCCGACGGGCACCCACGGCTCGGTGCTGTCGCGCGCTTCGCTCGCCGAAGAGCTGGTGCGCAGCATCGACCTCGTCACGCCGGCAGGAGAGAAGGTTCGCCTCGAGCCGTCGAATGGCATCACCGACGCCGCCGCGTTCGCCAGGAGCAACCCCGGCTGGAAGTTGATCAAGAGCGACGACGCCTTCAACGCAGGGCTGATCAACGTGGGCACCTTCGGCGTCGTGCACAGCTACGTGCTGGCGCCGGTGCCGCGCTTCCACATGAAGGAGGTGCGCACGCTCACCACCGGCGCCGAGGCCGAGCGCATTCTGCGCGGCGGGAACCTCACGAAGTTGATGCAGACCGACGACACCGGCGAGCCGACCGCGAAGTTCCCCGGCCACCCCGACCGCGCGTACCACCTCGAACTCCTGTGGAACCCGCACAGCGACAAGCTGGTGGTCACCTCGCGGCAGCCGTTGCCAGAAGGCGCGTCTGAAAAGCTGCGCGGTACTGCGGGCGACGATGCGCGGCCCTCGCGCGACTTGTTCCGCACGCTCACGGTGCCCGAGGAGTTCGGCCGGCCGCGCTGGGCGGTGGCGCTCTTCGACGAGCTGCATGCGGTGGTCGGCACCGTCAACGACGTGTCGAACGAGCTGTTCCCTTCGCAGGCGCCGAAGCAGGTCGACCGCCTGCTCGAGATGATGCCCGACCCCGGCGGCTTCATCGGCCGCAGCTACACGGTGTTCAACATCGGTGATGGCGCCAACCAGCTGCCCGCGCAGTCGGCCACGATTTCGGTGCCCATCGCGCACGACCAGTACCTCGAGGCGATGGACGTCTTGCGCCAGACCGCCAAGCAGTACGCCGCGGAGCACGGCCAGTATCAGACCGGCCCCATCTCGCTGCGCTTCGTGAAGGGCAGCAAGGCGCTGCTGGGTGACCCCGTCGACGTGTGCAAGTTCGAGATCATCTTCTCGGGCAACGACAAGGCTGATCAGGCGCACGCGAAGGCGTTGACGGCCGCGTACACCAAGGCGCTCGCCGCGAAGTTCGGCAATGACGTGCGGTTCCACTTCGGGCAGCTCGCGCCGGAGGGCTTCGACTCGAAGGCGCGCTTGAACGCCACGCTGCCGGGCTTCGGGAAGTTCCAGGACGTGCGCAGGCAGTTCGACCCGTCTGGCCGCATGCTCAACGCGTGGCAGGAGCAGATGTTCGGGTGACACTCCGTGCTCGTCTTCACGCGGGATGACGGGTTGAATGACCTCGCGATGGCGAAGACGCGTGAGCAGAAGTTGTTCGGAGCGGCGGTGTTGAAGACGAGTTTCCAGCTCCGCGGTGCGCTCGACTCGCCCGCGTTCAAGGGCATCTACCCGGGTGTGCTGCGCGACCTCGGCATCGAAGACTCGGACGTCGACGCGTTCATCGAAGCGAACCGCGACGCCGTCGAAAAAGCCGCGCGCGGCCAGCCGTAGTCTTGTGTCACGAGCGGCGCGTCGGTAGTCGGAGCGTTCCCGTGAAACGCCTCGCGCTGCTCTCGATTCTCGCAGCTTCCACCGTCTTCGCGCAGACCGCCACGTCGGAGTTCCAGCTGTGGAACGCGGTGATGGCCACGCCGCAGCTCGGCAAAGACACGCCCGCGTTTTCGCTGTGGTTCGACGGGCACGCGCGGCGCGGCCCCGACAACACGGTGCTGATTGTCCGCCCCGGCGTGGGCGTGCAGGTGCTGCCGTGGCTGTCGGTGTGGGGCGGTTACGCGTGGGTTCCCACCATGGCCGACGGCGTCGACGACGTGGTGAACGAGCACCGCGCCTGGCAACAGGTGTTGCTGCAGACCGAGACGTCCTTCCGGCTCAACCTGCAGTCGCGCACCCGCGTCGAAGAGCGTTTTCACGAGCGCGGCGGTGAGGTGGGCGTGCGGCTCCGTCAGTTCTTCCGCGTGTCGTGGCGGCCGAGCGTCGACGTGCCCATCGGGGCGCTGGTGTCCGACGAGTTGTTCATCGGGTTGAACTCCACGGTGTGGGGACAGCCGGCGGGCATCGACCAGAACCGATTGTTCGTCGGTCCGTTCTTTCAGCTGATGCCGTGGGCGCGCATCGAAGCCGGGTATTTGTTCGTGTACCTCGACCGCGCGAACGACCGGCTACTGCACAACGTCTCGGTGCTCGCGGTGTTCAACCCCAGGTTCTGATGTTGCCGTGGGCGCAGGGCACGGTGCCGTTGATGCTCGCGCCGATGCAGGGCGTGACCAACCGGGCCGTGCGTCAGGTGTTCGTCGACTGGGTTCGCCCCGACGTGGTGTTCAGCGAGTTCATGCGCGTGAAACACGCGGAAGGTGCGCAGCGGCTCTCGCAGGGAGATCTGCTCGACGCGAAGCCGCACGGTAAAGGGGTGCCGCTCATCGTTCAGCTCATCGGGCGTGACCTCGAGCCGCTCGTCGAAGGTGCGCACGAAGCGCAGGCCGCGGGCGCGGTGCACCTCAACCTCAACCTGGGGTGCCCGTATGGCCGCATGAACGTTGGCTGTGGCGGCGGCATGTTGGAGCGGCCCGAGGCCCTGCCCGACATTCTCGGTGCGCTGCGCGCGGCCATCGTGGGCACGTTCTCGGTGAAGGTGCGCAGCGGGTATTCGGACCCCGAGCAGATCTTCTCGTTGCTGCCAGTGTTCGAAGACGCGGGCGTGGACTTCATCGCGTTGCACGCGCGCACGGTGGTGCAGCGCTACGACGGTGAAGCGGATCATTCGGTGACGGCGCGCGTGGTGAAGGCGACTTCACTGCCGGTCATCGCCAATGGAGATCTCAATTCGGTCGAGGTCGCGCGCCGGGTGCTGCACGAGACCGGCGCTGCGGGGTTGATGATGGGCCGCGGGGCGATGCGGGACCCGTTGTTGTTCGAGCGGCTGCGCGGTCGTGCGCCAGACCTCTCGATGGTGGAAGCGCATCAACATTTTCTCCGCGCGCTCACCCGGCAATACGGAGCGCTGTTCGGCGCTGAAGCCAACGTGCTTTCGAAGTTGAAGAGCTCGCTGGCCGTGATGGGCGTGCTGGAAGACGAGCGCGTGTACCGGCCGCTCAAGAAGGCGAAGACCGTGGACGACTTCTGTGAGGGCATCGAGGCGATGCGCTGAAGCGCTTCAAGAAGGCAGCAGCGCGAGGTTCTCGGCGGCGCTCGTCGCGCAGCAGGCCCTCCGCACGACACAACGTGAGCGAGAGTCGTTCCGGCCCCTTGTTTGGGCCGGTTGCGCTCCCAAACCAGGGGCCAGTCGTGCTCCGGCGGCATCGAAGTCGCGGGGCTCGTGGGCGACGACTCGATGGTGAGAATTGAACCCCCGCCCTCAATCAGGGCCGCGAAGGTGTTGAGCATCGACTACGCGCTCGAGCGGCTGCCGAACTGCCGGGCGTGGTACCGCGGCTTCGCGGCGTGGGAGATCCTCGCGTACGTGCGCTTCGACGGCGGCCCGGTGCAGAGCACGGTGACCACGCGGCAGATTGGCCAACAGCGGCTGGCGGCGCCGGCGAACTTCGACATTCCCGACGGTGCGCACAGCGCGGAGGTCTGGTTCTACGCGTCGGACATCGGCGGCTGCACGCAGTGGGACTCGAACTACGGGCAGAACTACCACCTGCGCTTTTGATCACGACGCAGCGCCGCGGATGACGGGGGCGATCAACTGATCAGCCTCACGCCGCGGCAAGCCGTTGGCCTTGCACTGATCAGCCAGCACGTCTCGCAGCTCTCGGAGCCCGCGCACGTCGACGAACGCCGGCGCCGACGACTTCGCGGCGTGCAGCTCGTACGCGAACAACACCACCGCCTGCGACAGGTTCACCGACGGCTGCTCCGGCAACGTGGGCAGGAACGCGAGCGCATGGCAGGGCTTCAAGTCGGCGTCGGTCAGCCCGTTGGCCTCGGCGCCGAACACCAGCGCCCACTTCACGTCACTGTGCGCGGTGCAGTGCGCCAGCTCGCGCGAGGTGAACCGCAGCTTCGCCGGCAATTCACGCATCGTGGTACCGACGACGACCTCGTGCCCGTGCACCGCTTCTTCGAGCGTCTCGACCCGCCGCAACGACTCGAGCGTGCGCGCGACGTCGGCGCCGTTCTTCATGTGCGCCAGTTGCTTCATGCGCGTGAAGTGTTCGCGGGGAATGACCGCCACCCACTCGCTGAGGCCGAAGGTCTTCATCGCGGCGGCGATGGCCAGCAGGTTGTCGTGGTTGCGGGGCCGCACCAGCACCACCAGCGGCGCGCTCACCGCGGAACGACCTTGTGCCGGAAGCGGTTGATGAACATCGCCACCGCGTTCCAGCTCACCACCACCGTCATCACCGCCATCAGCACCGTGCCGCCCCACTTCCACCACGGCGAGTCGGCGCCCAGCAGGAACCCGAGCATGAAGCCCACCGCCACCAGCGACAACAGGAGCGACGTCACGTGGCCCCACCAGCTCTCGGTGGAGAACTGCTCCTGACACTTCGTGCACTCGTACGTGTACTCGGTGCCGGTGGGCATGCCGCGGTTGGTGTGGCGGATGATTTCGATGGCGCGCGATTCGCCACCGCACCCCGCGTGAATGCGCCTCGGGGGCCCACCCGGGAACTTCATCGCCGGAGCGAGGGCGCCGCTCATCACCGGCACGCGGGCGTCAAACCCGCCGCTGCGCCACGCGAAGAACAACACGGGCAGCCCGAGGCCCATCGCCGGGAGCAGCAGCACGCCGGCGATCCAGTACGCGAGCACCGTCATCTTCGAGCGCTGCACGAACCACCTGCCGCACGCCTGGCAGCGGTACTCGCGCGTGACCTCACCCGTCGGTGCCGAGCCGCGCGTGTGCTGCCATTCGTTGACGAGCACCACCGCCGCGTGGGCGCAGCCGGCGCACTGACGAACCTCGATCTGCTCGTTCATGGAGCGCGCACCCTACTCAGGTAGAGTTCACGGCACCCATGCTCACTGCGCTTCTCACGCTGACCCTCACGCAGCTGCCGACGGCCAACGACTTCCTCGACAACTCCGAGAGCGGCGACGCGTTTCAGTCCGTCCAGCTCCGCAGTCACGGCGTGTACGAAGGCACCAGCATCGACAAGGCGAAGGGCAACACCGTCACCACCGGCAAGTGGTCCATCAAAGACGACACGCTCGAGGTGAAGGTCAGCGGCTGCAAGGGCCCGCTGTGCAAGGAGCAGAAGAAGGACTGGACCGCGAAGGTCAGCGTGGTGGCACCGCGCGCGATGCTGCTCGACTCGACGGCGCCCAGGCCGCTGCTGCAGTCGGGCGCGTATTACTGTCACTACCTCGGCTGTGAGCCGCGCATCGGCACCGAGATTCTGTCGAAGAGCGCGAACCTGAAGTCGTTGCACGCCGTGGAAGACCACCTCATCGGCAAGAACCGTGGCCGCGATGCGACGGTCGTCTACATCGGCCAGCGCCCCGACTCGGACACCGCGAAGTCGCGCGTCGAGTTGTGCGGGCGTGACCTCGAGAAGGCGAAGAAGGGCCTCGAGCTGCTCAAGGCCGACCTCGCCGACGCCCCCTGGTTCGGTGAGTACACGGTGGTCGAAGCGCCCGCGAAGGACTGCCTGTGGGACGTGCGCCTGTTCGTGCGCGACGACGTGCAGCCGCCGATGAAGTCCAAGCGCTGAGTTGAGTGCGCGCGCGGGGCTGGTACGGTGTCAGCCCCCCACATGATCAATCTCCGAACTTTCTTCGTCGCTGCAACGGTCGCGCTCGCCTTCGGTGTTCCCGCCACGGGCTGCGGCAAACCTCCGTGTAACGCCAGCTCGTGCCCCACGGGCTGCTGTGATTCGAGCGGCTCGTGTCAGTCGGCCGGTCAGTCGACCTGCGGCCAGCTCGGCAACGCCTGCGTCTCGTGCCAGCTGGGTCAGACCTGCAACCTCGGCATCTGCATGAACGTTGGCGGTTCCGGCGGCTCGGGTGGTTCGGGCGGCGGCACTGCGACGGGCGGCGGCACGGCAACGGGCGGCGGCACGGCGACGGGCGGCGGCACGGCGACGGGCGGCGGCACGGCGACGGGCGGCGGCACGGCAACGGGCGGCGGCACGGCGACGGGCGGCGGCTCCGCGACGGGCGGCGGC
>QFQP01000064.1 GCA_003243425.1 Archangium gephyra
CTGAAGAAGGCGATGCGCATGTGTTCTCCCGGCGCTCAGGCGAGCGCCACAGTGTTCTCGGTGAGCCGCGAGTCGAGGTGGTGCAGCACGTGGTTGAACTGCGCGTTGGCGGTGTTGAACGCGTCACGCTCGAAGCCGCGCGCATGTGTCCTCCAACGCTCAGGCGAGCGCCACGCTGTTCTCGGTGAGCCGCGAGTCAAAGCCGTGCGTGCTGAAGAAGGTGGTGCACATGAGACCTCCCGCTGATCAGTCGGTCTGGTGCTCGTTCTCGAACGCGACGGGCGGCGGCGGCGTTTCCTGCGAGCGCAGGTGCCGGCGCAACGCGACCGACGGCAGGTGGAAGTCGAGCTCGAGTGACGCCACCACGTCGTAGCGCGCCAGCCGCTGAAAGCTGATGGCGGCGAGATGATCAGCCACGCGCCGGCGATGAAAGCGTGCGTCGACGACCGCAGCCCGATGCGCAGCGGTGGCCACGTTGGGCGCGCGAAACACACAGACGGCGAGCCGGCCGTCGAGCGCGGCGTCGAGCGCGAGGTCGAGCGCGAGGTCGAGCGCGCGCGCATCGTCGAGCAGGTCGAAGCCCAGCACGTCGAGCGGCTGCAGGCGCGCAGTGCGCACGAAGTTGTCGACGGTGGTGTGTTCACCGGCCACCGCCTGCCGCACGCCGGGCAGCGCAAAGCCCAGCGGCTCTTCGAGCGACGCCACGCGACGGCCCTCGGCGGCGAAGCGCGCGAGCAGCGCGGAATACAAGGTGGTGCGCGCGCTGCCCGGTTCACCCGAGAGCAGCACCAGCCCGCGCTTGAGCTTGAGCAGCGGCGACTGCACCAACGGCGAGACGCCCAGCGACTCGAGCGAGGGCACTTCGCGCGCCAGCTTTCGCAGCGAGAGCGCGGGCCCTTCGAGCTCGTTCGAGACCACGAAGCGGAGGTGTTCGGCAGCCCACACGTCGCGACCGCCCGACATCGGAGGTCGGGCTGCGTCGATGAGCGAGCGCACGTCGGACGAAGAGAGCGGAACGTTGCCCAGCGGCTCGAGGCCGGCAGGCGTGTGCAGGGCCGGCGGCTCACCGGCGCGCAGGGTGAGGTCGCTGGCCGACGACGAGCGCAGCTTCTCGATGAAGGCGTTGAGCACGCGGGTGGCGCTGGGCACTTCGGCGGCCTGCAGCTCGGGCACGTCGGGCTCCACGCGTGGAACGACGGCCAGCCGCGAAACCGCGGGCACGAGCACGAGGTGTGCTTCGGGCGCCCGGCCGGCGCGCATGGCGCTGCTCTCCAGCAGGTTGATGAGCTCCGATTCCCAGCCGCTGGCGACCTCGGCCTTGGCGGCGCGCAGCCGCGCGGGAATGACTTCGCGTTGCAGCACGCGCAGGGGAAGCGAGCCGAAGGCCAACGCGCCGATGCCGCGGCGGTCCAGCCAGCCACCCTCGAGCAGCTGCGCGGCGAGCTCGTCACCGCCCAGCACCTTCGCGGCGGCCGAGAGCACGTCGGCCCCGGGGTCGATGTCGAGCGTGCCGCCGTCTTCACCTTTGGCGGTGATGACGCGAATGAGCGCGCGCGCGGCTTCGTCGTCGAGCGCGCCGGTGTCGGTGGTCTTGTCGAGCGCGGGGTCACCCGAAGCGCGCAGGTGTTCGCGCAGGGCCTCGGGTTCCATGAAGCGGGCGTGCAGGAGGGGCATGGCGTTCCCGAAATACCGCTCGATGCGAAGCGGGGAGAGAGGTCGGCCGCAGGCCGGGAGAGGGTCGACTCCGGGCCCTCTCCCCAGCCTTCTTCCCGCTGTCGCAGGGAGCCGGCGTCAGAGGTCGAGCGTGGCGTTGAGCGCGTTCTCTTCGATGAACTGACGGCGCGGCTCGACTTCGTCACCCATCAACAGCGCGAACATCCGTTCGGCCTCGACGGCGTCTGAAATCTTCACCTGCAGCATGGTGCGGACCTTGGGGTCCATCGTCGTTTCCTGCAGCTGCTCGGGGTTCATCTCGCCCAGACCTTTGTAGCGCTGCATCTGCACGCCGTGCGAAGCGTCGTCGAGCGCGTACTTGAGCACCTCCTGGTACGTGTTCGCGGTGAACTTCGCCTCGCCGATGTGCAGCTCGTACGGCGCGGCACCGAAGGCCTTGAAGCTCTCCTTGAGCGTCGCGAGCTCACGGAACTCGGGCGAGGTGAGGAAGGGCACGTCGATGACGGTGTCGCGCGGCGAGCCGTTGAGCTCGGTGGCGATGATGTACTTCTTGGCGGAGTGCTCGGGGTCGGCGACGCGCTTGGTCTCGTTCTTCGCGAGCCACTCCACGAGCTCCGGGTGACGCGTCTCGAGGTACTCGAGCATGTTGTTCAGCTGCTCGACCGCCTTCTCGTCCTCCTTCAGCATCTCGGGCGTGAGCGTCGTCGATTGAATGATGGCGTCGACCACGCGCGAGTCCTTGCGCAGCGACATGCGCTCCAGGCGCTTCTGGTACTTGATGACCTTCGAGAGCAGCCCCATCAGCTCTTCGCCCGACAGCTCGGTCTTGTCGGCGCGGACCAGCTTCGTGCGCTCGCCCGCGATGCTCAGGAGGAACTGGTCCTTCGCGTCTTCGTCCTTCAAGTACAGCTCGCGCTTGCCGCGCGTGATTTTGAAGAGCGGCGGCTGCGCGATGTAGACGTAGCCCTTCTCGATGATCTCCGGCATCTGCCGGAAGAAGAACGTCAGCAGCAGCGTACGAATGTGCGAGCCGTCGACGTCGGCATCGGTCATCAGCACGATGCGGTGGTAGCGAATGTCGTCGGGCTTGTAGTCATCGGTGTTGCTGCCCGCGCGCACGCCAGTTCCCAGCGCGGTGATCAGCGTCACGATGAGCTCGCTCGACAGCATCTTCTCGATGCGCGCCTTCTCGACGTTCAGAATCTTACCGCGCAGGGGAAGAATGGCCTGGAACTGCGGGTCGCGACCCTGCTTGGCCGAGCCGCCTGCGGAGTCACCCTCGACGATGAAGAGCTCCGACTCGCTGGGGTCCTTGCTGCGGCAGTCGGCCAGCTTGCCCGGCAACGACAGGCCGTCGAGCACGCCCTTGCGGCGCACCGTTTCACGCGCCTTGCGAGCGGCGATGCGCGCGCGCGCGGCGTCGCCGATCTTGCCGATGATCTTCTTGGCGTTCTGCGGGTTCTCGTCGAGCCACGCCTGCAGCTTCTCGTTGACGATGCTCTCGACCAGACCCTTGACCTCGGAGTTGCCGAGCTTCTGCTTGGTCTGCCCTTCGAACTGCGGCTGCGGAATCTTGACCGAGATGACCGTGGCCAGCCCTTCGCGCGCGTCGTCGCCGGTGGGCTGCTCCTTGAGGTCCTTCCACAGGCCGGTGCGCTCGGCGTAGCCGTTGATGCTCTTGGTCAGCGCGGCCTTGAAGCCCGACAGGTGGGTGCCGCCTTCGGGCGTGTTGATGTTGTTGGCGAAGGTGAAGATCTTCTCGTCGTACCCTTCGTTCCACTGCATCGCGATCTCGACCTGAACCTGGTCTTTCTCGCCCTTGAAGGTGATGGGCTTGTCGTGCAGCCGCGTCTTCGACGAGTTGATGTACTCGACGAAGCTGGCGATGCCGCCCTCGAACTTGAAGTCGTGGCTCTTGCCCGAGCGCTCGTCGGTGATGGTGATGTGCAGGCCGGCGTTCAAGAAGGCCAGCTCGCGCAGGCGCGCCGAGAGCGTGTCGAAGTCGTAGTCCTTCACCTCGAAGATGGTGGGGTCGGGGTGGAACGAGACCTTGGTGCCGCGCTTGTCGGTCACGCCGATTTCAGTGACCTGGTGCTGGGGCACGCCGCGCGCGTAGTCCTGTTGGTAGACCTTACCGTTGCGCTGCACCTCGACCTTGAGCCAGTCGCTCAACGCGTTGACGCACGACACGCCGACGCCGTGCAGACCGCCTGACACCTTGTACGCCGAGTTCTCGAACTTGCCGCCGGCGTGCAGCTTGGTCATCACCACGTCCAGCGTGTCCATTCCCGGAACGCTGGGGTGCGGACCCACGGGAATGCCGCGGCCGTCGTCGACCACGCTGATGGAGTTGTCGACGTGAATGAAGACGTTGACCTGCGTCGCGAAGCCCGCGAGCGCCTCGTCGACCGAGTTGTCGACCACCTCGTAGACGAGGTGATGAAGCCCGCGGAAGAACGTGTCGCCGATGTACATGCCGGGGCGCTTGCGAACGGCCTCGAGACCTTCGAGAACGGTGATGCTGGCGGCGTTGTATTCAACCGGCTTGGGCGCTTCGGGGGTCGGCGTCGGGGTATCCATGAAGTGGCTTTTTCCTCGTGTGCCTCGCGCGCTTCAAACGCGCGAAAAGACTGAAAAGCGTCTACCATGTTTCAACCTGTAAAAGGTGCCTTTCGCGGGGGTCTAACACTTGAGAATTCTTGTGCTTTTGGCGCTCCTTGGCGGGTGTGCGACAGCGCCGGTGCAGCCGGCCGCGCAGCCGCTGGTTCCGTACGCTGAAAAGCCGAAAGAAAAAGGGCCGGCGCTGGAGCCTGTCGAGGCGCTCAAGGCGTGGCTGGACGAGGGCGGCGACAGCGTGGTGCGCGTGCCGTTGACGGTGACGCAGGCGGCTCCGTCGGTCGACGCGCGCATCGGCACCTTGCGCGTCGACCTCGACGACAGCGCGCTGGGCATTTCACTGGCCGAGCGCGTGCGCATGGCGTGCGCCGAGCAGAAGACCTGCACGGTGTGGGTCGAAGGCCGCTGGCGCGACGGCACGCTGAAGGTCCTTCACTTCGCGCGTGAGGTGGTGCCCGACGAGAAGACCGATTTCGTCGAGCGCGAGTTGCACACCCGGTGACGGGTCGTGTGTCTCCAGAGCGCGATGAGGCGATACCGATTCATCCTCATGGGTGTGGTGCTGGTTTCGCTGAGCGGCGCGATGCTGTTGTTCGTCGACCGCCTGATTCTGTGGCTGGGCCTGGGGGTCGGGTTGCTGGTGTTGCCGTTGGCCGTGTACCGCCAGCTCAACCCGCTGAAGGCGAACGTCGGTGACGCGGTCGCGGTGCTGGTGGGCCTCGACACCCGCGAAGGCGTGGTCACCGCGCTCAACGACGACGGCTACCAGGTCGCCACCGAGCGAGGTGAGGTCGCGGTGAATCGTCACGACCTGCTGCGGGTGCGCTCGTGAATCGGCTCCGCCCGCTCGGTTTCCCGCTGATGCTGCTGGCGTGCTCGGCGCTGTTGTACGGCCTGAATCACTTCGGCCGCTGGCACTCGAGCAAGGCCGAAGGGGCGATGTGGTTGTTCGGGTTCATCGCCGTCGTCTGGTTGCCGTTCGCGGTGTACCGGGTGGTGAAGCCGCTGCCGATCGCCGTGGGCGTCGAGGTGGTCATCATGCTCGGTGAACGTGACGCCATCGCCGGCAGCGTGGTGAAGATGGAAGGCGAGCAGTGCACGGTGCGCACGGCGACTTTCTGGTGAATCGGTACGCCATCGTTTCTCTCGTGAAGAAGCCGTGAGCTTCTTCCGCAAGTGGTTGAGCGGTCAGGCGCCGTCGTACTTCTTCGACCCGAAGAAGCCGAAGGGCGAGCGCTGGAGCTCGGGGGCGATGAACAGGCTGTCACTGCGGCTCGGTCTGCAGCACCTGCTCAATCCACTGACGATTTCCGTGGGTGACGAGGTCGCGTTTCCGTCTGGCGCGCGCATGGAGACCGGCAAGGTCGTCGCGGTCGACGGCGATGACTGCACGGTGCACCTCGAAGACGCCGACGTGGTCGTGAAGCGGCAGCGCATCGTGGCCGTCACTCGCGAAGCGTGACGAGCGTTTCGAAAGCGCCGCAGAGGTCGTGAGGTGGACCTCGTTCTTATTCGTGGCTCATGCGGCGCGTCCTCGCGGTCACTCCACCTCTGTCGTTGATCATCGCCGCGGTGATCACCTTCTGGCTCGACTCGGGTCACCGCGTCGAGGCGACGTGGGCGCACGGCCTCGGGCTCACGCTGTTGATCGTCGGCGGCATCTGGCTGCCGCTCGCGTATCGCCGGCTCGGCCGTTCTCCGGTGAAGGTGGGCGTCGACGTGAAGTTCATGCGCGAGCTGCGGACGCACCTCGGTACCGTCGTCGCCATGCGCGGCGACCTGTGCACGGTGCAGACGGCCACCGGGACCTACGAGGTGAATCGCTACGACCTCGTGCCGACCCCACGAGTGGGTATTTGACGTGTTGAGCGCGGCGCTGCTCCTGTCTGTGCTGGCGGCGGAACCCGCGACGTTCGCCGAACGCCTCCACGGTTCGGTCGACGTCGGTGGCTCGTTGCTCGAGCCGTCACTTCACGTCGGCGTGGAAGGCGGCGTGCGCGTTGGTGTGCCGCGCATCGTGCTGCGCGCCGAATGGAACCCGTGGATCTCTCTGCAGACGCGCGACGGCATTCAGCCCGGCGTGGTCAACGTCGGCGCCGGCGTGGAGCTGCGCTGGTTCGACGAGCGGCTGGCCTCGGTGGCGATGGTGGGCATCTCGGTACTGCTGTTCCGCTCGGCCTTCGACCAGCCGGGGCACACCGGGCTGTTCTTCTACGTGCAGCCCACGGTCATCCGCGTGCCGGTGGGCGCGTTTCATCTGCGCTTCGCGCCGCTCTCGATGGCCATCGTGGCGCCGTCGCTCGACGCCATTCCGCTGGTGGCCGCGCAGTTCAGAACGTCGGTGGGCTTCGAATGGTGAGCCGGGCGCTGCTCATCAGCCTGATCAGCGCCACCGCTGCGCACGCGTACACCATCGGCTCGGCCTTCTCAGACCCCTGTCATGAGCGGATCACCGCGGCTGCGCTCGGCAGCGTGTCCATCGACCTGAGCGACACCGACGACCGGCGGCCTCCGATTCTCGAGAGCGAAAGGCGGCTCGCGGGCTGGCTGCGTGAACGGCTCGGCGAAGCGAGCATCGAACAGCCGGCGGCCGACGAGCGCGTGCTCAATTCCCTGCTCATCGGCGTGCGTCACCCCGACGTCGAAGGCTGGCAGCTGCGCGACCTCGCGAGCATCCGGTCCCTGCAGCTCGACCTCGACGGCCAGAGCGCACATTTTCTGCGCAGCGACACCGACCTCGACGAAGCCGGCAACGTCAGCGCCGCCGCGAAGAGCCGGGCGTACATGCTGTCGCTCATCGAGAGCTCGCGCATCTCGTACGAGCTCGGGGGCGAGCTGGTGAACGTACCCACGTGGATCGAGCACTACCCCGACGTGACGGTGCCGCTGGTGGAAGCGGTGTACCTGCTCGCGCAGGCGCTCCACGCGCTGCAGGACTCGTTTTCACACACCTACCGCGGCGACGACGTCGCGCAGGTGAACGTGGTGCTCACCTACCTGGGCGGCTTCAGCCCGGCGTGGGTCGAGCGCACGTCGGGCCCACTGCACAGCTCGTTTCTCGACCAGTGCACCGCGCCCGAGAACGAGAAGGCGGTGGCCGCCGCCACCCGGGCGTCGGCCGAGCTGATGGCGGCGACGGTCGAATATTGGCGCACGCGTGACCGCCGGTCGGTGGAGCTGGTGCTCGAGCGCTGGCTCACCGTGCACGCGGGCTGCAACCTCGACAACGCGTACTGCGGGTCACCCACGTTCACGCTGGTGGAAGAGAAGAAGAGGACCGGCGGCTGCACCGAAGTACCGGGCGGTGTGTTGCTGTTGGGTGCCGCGTGGCTGCTTCGCCGGCGGCGCTGACCTGCTCGTGCGTTGAAGGACCTCGTTCCATTGGCACGTGCGGTTGTTGGAGGCGCGCGCCTCCTCGCGGAACGTCGACACGGTCCGTGCGGCCGATGCCGCGTCTGGCCTGCGTGCGCGACGCGTGACGACAAGGCGGTGGCGGCGCAGTTGAAGCGCGGCGCGCTGTCTGACTCTCAGGCGCAGCTGTGGGCCGAAGCGCTCTGGTGCTCGAGGTGTGTGTGGCAGCGCGCTGACAGACGGTGAGGGTCCGACGTGCGGCGTCGAGCCGAGTGGCGCTGGTTACGTCACACGCGGTCAGCGGTCGACCGTGGAGCAGGCGGCGGAGGCGCTGGAAGAAGCGTGGCTCCGCCGGCTCGATGTCGCCGAACTCCATGCGGACAGAGAGGACATCCTCGAGGCGTTGACCCGGCGAACGCTCAATCGTTCGACACCCGCTCGCCGTTCTTGAACACCGCCTTCACCCGGCTCAGCGACTTCACGTCCTTCGTGGGGTCCCCCTCGAGGGCGACGATGTCTGCGCGTTCACCGGCCGCGAGCGAGGCGCCGTCGATGCCGAGCTGCCTGGCCGCGGTGCTCGTCAGCGCGCGCAGAATCTCGAGCGAGCTCATGCCTGCTTCGGCATACGCCTCGAACACCCACTGCATCTCGCGGCCACGGTCGCCGAGCGCCGTCTTCATGTACGCGTCCGAGCCGTAGACGATCGGCACCTTCGCCTTTACCGCGCGCTGCAACCGGCGCTTCGAGGTCGCACGGAACACGGCGAACTGCGCACGCGCCGCGGCCTGCGCCTCCGGCGGCTCATTCGCCGAGAACGCCTCGTAGAACGCGATGGGGTAGTCCGTCGGCACCAGCGCGATGTTCTTCTTCGCCATCTGCGCGAGCGTCGCGTCGTTCAACTCGTAGCCGTGCTCGATGGAATCGACGCCCGCCGCTACCGCGCGCTGGGCCGCTTCGCTCGTCGTGGCGTGCGCGGCGACCTTCACCTTCGCCTGGTGCGCCCGGGTCACGATGGCCGCGAGCGTGGCGGCGTCGACCTCGCGATTTCGCCCCGCGTCGACGATGACCTTGATGCAGTCCGCGCCTTCGGCGAGCGCGTCGACCACCGCGGCCGTGGCCTGCTCCGGTGTGCGCACCACCGCGTATTCCTGCTCGGCCAGCGCGAGGTGCTGCGGCGCCAATCGGTAGAACTGCCCCATCGGCGGCGCGAGCGCGCGCGTCGACGCCAACACCCGCGGCCCTTCGACCCAGCCCGCGGCAATCGCACGTCGCAGCCCGACATCGCCGCTGCGGCCCGAATTGCCGAGGTCGCGCACCGTCGTGAACCCCGCGCGCAGCGCCTGCTTCCCCAGCATCACCGCACGCAACGCGCGGTCGGTCTCGTCGAGGCTGGTGGCTTCACCCACCATGGCGTCGGCGGTCGCTGCTTCCACGTACAGCAGGTGCGAGTGCGCATCGATGAAGCCGGGCACCAGCGTCACCTCACCCAGCTCGGTGACCTCGCCTTCGGGCTGCGTCGACGACAACGAGGCGATGCGATGGTTCTCGATGCTCAACCACGCCGGGCTGATCACCTTGCCACTCTCCGGGAGCACCGCGCGCGCCGCGTGCAGCACCGTTCTCTTCGGAGCGGCGACTACCCAGCACGACACCAGCACCACCAGCCAGAGCGCCTTCATGGCGCCCACCACATCACGTCACGCGTTCGCCAACGCGCACGAATGCGACACGACTTCCCGAATGGCCGCGCGGCGCTGCGGGCATCAGGACTCGTGGGCCATCGCCATCAGGTCTTCCTGAAACTCGTCCCGGGGAATGAGCTCTTCGCGGCCCCACGGGTTGATGACGCGCACGTACTCGCAGCCATCGTGCGTCTCGAGCCCGGTGACCAGCAGCTCGTGACCACCCAGTCCCTGGTAGTCGATGCCCGCGAGCACCGTGTTTCCCTTCTCGAGCTGCGCGACGATGGCGTCCATCGTCACGCCCTTGAGCGGAGCCACCGCCGGCGCCCACGTGTAGTCCTTGCCGGTGATGGAGGCCGCGACGAGGTCGGCTCCGAACGCCAGCAGGCCCGGCGCGCCGAAGGGGCCGTACTGCGTGGTGTCGCTGGCTTCGTCGTAGTTGAAGATGCCGTTCCCCAGCTCCATCAACGCGGGCGTCAGCAGCTGCGCAGACAGCGTGCGGCGCGACGCGGAATCAGGCGTGCCTTCGACCTTCAACACGTCGCCGCCCAGCGTGGTCACCGTCGCCTCGGGTGAGGCCAGGCCGCTGATCAACCGCACGTACTCCGCGGGGTTCTGCAGCACGAGTTGAATGGTCGCCGCCGTCGCCACGCAGGTGTTCTTGTCCTGCTGATTGATGCACGTGGGCGTGGCGACCTCCTGCACCACGTCGGCGATCAACCGCGCGCGGTCGACGCCTTCACCCAGCGACTGCGTCGTCAGCTTCGAGAGGTTCTTGAGCAGCGCACCGCCGGGCAACTTGCCTTCGAACAGCAGCGTCTGCAGCGCGAGCTTCGCCACCGGGTCGGCCGACAGCTGCCGCTGCACGCGCAGGTACTGACTGCGTTCGGTGGTCGAGAGCCGCGCCAGCGCCTCGGTCTCGAGCTCGCCGTTGCGTGCCAGCTGCGCGTTCGCCGCCGCCGCGCGGTCACCGAACTCGTCGCTCACGTCATTCGCGTCGGCGGGGTCGCTGATGATGATGTGCCCGCTCTGCTCGTCTTTCCTCGGGGCGCCAGACAACAGCGCGCGCGCCGAGGCCACCGCGTCGGCCTGCGTCACCTTCGGCTTGAACGGCGAGAGCACCAGCCCCGGTTTCGGCGGCTTCACGAACCCCGTCGCCGTGGCCGCTGGCGGCTTCGGCACGGGAAGCGGCGGCTTGCTGGGAGCGGGTCTGGCGAGCGCAGGCGCGGTGCGGAGCAGCTTCATGTCTCGTCATCGGCTGGTGCGCGGCTTCACCAATTCAACGATGCAGATCAATTGCTTTACAAACGAACCACGAAACCCCCGAGGGCTTTACGCGCGGCGTCGAAGAGTGCCACCGTCTCGTTCGCGACGGTGGCCGGCCGTCTACGGGTGAGGGGTGTATGCGTTCGACTCGCGCGCTGTTCTTGGCCGGTCTTTCGTTGTCTGTATTTCTCCAGGGGTGTCGTGGTTGCGACCCCGACGTCGAACCCACGGGTGGAGGTCAGCTCCGTTTCATCGTCACCGACGATGGCGTGAGCAACACCACCGATGGGGTCGTCGACTTCAAGGCGCTCACCATGGGCGAGCGCAAGACGCTCCCGGTGACGTTGATCAACCTCGGCACGCGGCCGATGTCACTGCGTGGCTTCGTGAAGAACGACGCGAGCCAGGCGCCGACCAGCGCAGGCCCCACGCAGCAGGACGAGAACCCCGTCTTCATCGTGGCGATTGATGAACCCGTGCAGTTGCCCGTAGGAGACAGCGTCGAGCTGCAGGTCACTTTCGCGCCCCCGGTCATCGACGAGGTCCCCTCCATCGCGTACCGCGTGGTGCTGGAGGCCACCACCGAAGGGCACGACCCCGCGGTCGCCGCGTCGACGCTCACGTTGCTGGCCGAGGCCGTGACCGGTGAGTGCCAGGTGCCGGAGCGCCTCGACTTCGGCGCCGTCGCCGTCGGTGACACCTTCGCGCGCACGCTCGACTTCCAGAACGTGCGCGAGGTCGAAGCGCAGGCCTACCTGGGGCCCGTGGAGTCGGCCCAGGGCGCCAGCTTCACGGCCTCGGCCGAGTCGCCGCGCGGAGAGTTCGTGGTCGGCGCCAACACCACGCGCACCGCGACCTTCACCTTCAAGCCCACGCAGATGAGCGAATACCTCGCCACCGTGCGCGTGCGCCGCGCCGCCAACTGCCCCGAGCGCGTGGTGCGCCTCACGGGCCTGGGCGTGAACTCGGTCATCACCTGGGCGCCGGCAGAGGTGAACTTCGGCTACGTGCCGCCGCAGAGCACCGTGGAGCGTGAGGTGGTGTTCTCGAACTTCGCCATCACGCCGGTGACGTTGAGCGGCCTGAAGGCCAGCGACGTGCCCGGCAACGCGGTCAGCAGCACCTTCAAGGTGGTCGATGGCCTCGACGCGATCGAGCTGCCGGCGGCTTCGCGCGACGTCGACGGCATGCTGCGCCCCGGCCTCGCCACGCTGAAGCTGAGCTTCAAGCCCAACACGCTGGGGCCCCGTCGCGGCAGCCTCGGCGCCACCACCACGCTGCGCAGCCAGCCGACGTTGCAGGTGCCGATGAAGGGCGTGGGTGGCGGCCCCGACATCGACGTGCGCCCCGGCGCGGTGCTGTCGCTCGGCCGCATCGCGTACTTCAGCGACGCCATGCCCGCCTCGTTCGGCGAGTCGTCGCTGCGCATTCAGAACGTGGGCACGTCGACCACCGACCCCGACGGCAACCTGAAGCTCGGTGCGCTCGATGGCGCCGGCGTGCGTGGCCGGCCGTACTGGCGCGTGGTGCCGCTCAACGGCGCCGTTCAGGAGGAGATCTGCGTCGGCATCTACGGCGGCCCCGGCAGCTGCGACGAGCGGCCGCTCCAGTACGACGAGAACCTCGGCCTCACGGCGGGCGCGGCGGTGACGGTGCCGGTGCGCATCACGCCCAACGGCCTCGGGCTCCGCGAGTTCGACGTGCAGCTCTTCAGCAACGACGGCGACGAGCCCACGGTCACCCTGCGGGTCAGCGCCAACTCGCTCGAGCTCCCGGAGTGCAACGTGGAGGTCAAGCCGCTGGTGGTGCCCTTCGGCATCGTCACCGCGCCGCAGGTGCGCGACTCGGCGTTCTCGGTGCGCAACCTGAACCTCACCCCCGGCGGCACCTGTCTGCTCACCAACGTTCGTCTCGGCGCCGAAGTGGGAACGCCGGCCGGCGCGCCGCCGCTCTTCTCGCTGCCCGCAGGAGAGCTGAGCGAGCTCGAGCTGCAGCCCGGAGAGACGCGCCAGTTCGCGGTGCGCGCGTCGCCGACGGGTCAGGTGCCCGCTTCGCCCACGCAGGTCACCGGGCGCGTGCAGTTCAACGTGTCGCATCGCGTCGCGGCGCTGCGCGAAGTGGGGCTCACGGCCACGCTGGCCAACAGCTGCCTCACCATTTCGCCCAGCGACCTCGACTTCGGCACCGTGCAGCAGGGCTGCGCGTCGGCCACGCGCAACTTCCAGATCTACAACTCGTGTGGGTCGCCGGTGGTCATCAACGGCGGCACCATGGCCACGCCCGCAGGTGAAGGGCCCGGTGGCCCCAACTGCCCGGGCAACGCGCCGTGCCCCGAGTTCCACGTGGTGGCGGGCCTCGCGGGCAACACCACCATTCCCGCAGGCTCGACCACGCCGGTCACCTTCCAGCTCCGCTACCGGCCCATCAACCTCGGGCCCGACTCGGGCGCGTTCATCATCAACGTGACGCAGAACGGCCAGGCGCTCGACTACGTGGTCACGCTGCGCGGCGCGGGCGACACCCAGGGCCTCAACACCGACGTGTTCCGCGACGCCAACGACCCCAAGGCCGACATCCTGCTGGCCATCGACAAGTCGGGCTCCATGGGCGTCGAGCAGGACCGCCTCGCCTCGAACCTCGACGTCTTCCTGCAGTTCGCGCGGGTCAACGGCATCGACTTCCACCTCGCGGCCACCAACACCGAGCTGACCGACACCGACCTGGGCAAGTTCAACGTGTCGACCAGCGGGCACCGGTTCCTCACCAACAACACGCCCAACGCGGGGCCCGAGTACCGCAGCATCGTTCAGGTGCCGCTCGCGGGCGGCTCAGAGTCGTGCCTCGAGGCCTCGCGCCGGGCGTTGACCAACCCGCTCATCAACGACCCCTCGGCCAACGGCGGCTTCCTGCGCAATGACGCGGTGTTGTCGGTGGTGTGCGTGACCGACGCAGCGGATCAAGGCCCGTTGCCCACCAGCGTGTATTTGAACGCCCTGCAGGCCATCAAAGGCGCGCAGCGGCCCGGCGCGTTCACCTACAACGTCATCGGCCCGTTCCTCGTCAACCCGCCGTCGAGCTGCGACTACGACGACCCCAACGACGGCCGCCACGAGTTCATGGTCGCGCAGACCAACGGCGTGATGGAGGAGATCTGCTCCGCGGACTGGAGCGCGGGCCTGGAGCGCATCAGCAAGGCGGCCTTCGGGTACCGGCTCAACTTCTTCCTCACCGCGCAGCCGGACCTCTCGGCGTCGGTGGGCCTCAAGGTCGAAGTCAACGACCACGAGATCGCGCCCATCGACCCGAGCCTGGGTTCGGTGGTGTGGGAGTACGACCCGGTCACCAACTCGGTGGTGTTCCAGCCGCTGTACGCGCCCAGCCGCGGCGACGTGCTCAAAATCACCTACCAGGTGCAGTGCCTGCCGTGACGCGAGGGCTGTGACGCGCAGCGGGGGCGCTAAGGTCCGCGCCTCATGTTGCTGCTCGTAGAAGGTCCGTTGGAGGGAGACCGGCTCGGCGTCGCCAACGCGGCGCGGGCCCTCGGTCACCGCGTGGTGGAGCTGGCGACGGGAGCGAGCGTGCTCCCGATGGACGTCGGCGGGTTCGAGTGGGGCGTGCTGTACGGCGACACGCCCTCACTCGAGCGCTACCAGGCGCTGCACGAAGCGGCGCGCAGCAAGAACGTGACGCTGTTGAACGACGTGATGCAGCACGCCGACGCGATGGAGCTCGACCGGGTGGTCGGTGCGCTCGGCGGGTCGACCGCCAGGACCGAAGTGGTGAGCCGCGTGGAGGACGTGCGCGCGGCGCTCACCCGGTTGCCGCTGCCGGTGTTCATCAAGGGCGCGGTGCAGTCGCGGAAGTGGTTCGGGTGGAACGCCTGCGTCGCGCAGACGGTGGAAGACGCCGAAGCGCGGGTGACGCAGCTGTTGTCGATGCCCTCGCAGTCGCGCTCGCGGGTGTTGTTGCGCGAGGTGCTGCCGCTGCGGCGCATTGACCAGACGGTCGAGAACTTTCCGCTGTCGCGCGAGTACCGGTTGTTCGTGCTCGACGCCGACATTCTGGCGCTGGGGTTCTACTGGCCCGGCCCAGACCCCTTCGGCGCGTTGAGCGAGCGGGAGCTGCGCGAGATTCACGAGCTCGCGCACCACGCGGCCGTGAAGACCCGGGTGCCCTGGCTGTGCGTCGACGTGGGTCAGCTGGACGACGGCTCGTGGCGCCTCATCGAGACGCAAGACCCGTGTTGCAGCGCGTTGTCGGCGGTGTCGCCGGGGTTGTTGGTGGGGGCGCTGGGGCGTGCGCTCGAGATGCGCGGCGGCTGCTGAACGCTCTTCGTCTCTGCGCTTCGCAGGGCGCGGTAGCTTCGCGCGCATGAAGAACCTCCTGTGCGCGTTGCTCATCTCCGGCGCGGCGAGCGCCGCAGTTCCCACCGGCTTCGTCGAAAGCACCTACACCTCGAACCAGCTCACGCCCGCCACCAGCTTCGCGTGGGCACCCGACGGCACGGGGCGGCTCTTCATCACCAACAAGAACGGCACCGTTCGCATCGCGAAGCTGGTGAACGGCGCGCTCGAGACCAGCACCGGCAGCACGCTGGTGCTCTCGACCTTCGCCACCGAACCCAACGTGCACACCAACAGCGAAGGCGGGCTGCTCAGCGTGAGCTTCGACCCCAACTTCGTGTCGAACCACTTCGTCTACTTCTTCGTCAGCGTCTCGCCCTCGCAGCAGCAAATCGTCCGCTACACCGACGTCGACGGCGTGGGCACCGCGCGCACCGTCATCGTGCCCAACCTCCCCACCGCGGGTCAGAACCACGTCGGCGGCGCCACCGGCTTCGGGCCCGACGGCAAGCTGTACTGGGCCATCGGAGACCTCGGCAACGGCACCGGCGTCGACGCAGACCTCACGTCGCTGGCAGCGAAGGTCGGCCGCGCCAACCTCGACGGCACGCCTGACAACGACAACCCGTTCTTCGACGGCGTGGGCCCCAACAACGAATACGTGTGGGCGCGCGGCTTCCGGAACCCGTTCACCTTCACCTTCCGCCCCGAAGACGGCGTGCTGTGGGTCAACTGCGTGGGCACCGGGTACGAGCAGGTGTTCGCGGTGCGGCGCGGCGACCACGCCGGCTACAACGACTACGAGAACAACCAGCCCGCGGGCTTCATCACGCCGCTCATCAAGTACCGCACCAACGGCACCGACGCGCGCTCGCTGACGGCCACGGGCGCCGAGCGCAGCGCGAGCGGCGCGCTCACCTTCACCACCACCGGCGTGCACGGCTTCCGCGTCGGAGAGCGCATCACCGTGGCGGGCGTGGCCGACGCCAGCTTCAACGGCACGTACACCGTGACGTCCACGCCGAGCGCCACCACGTGGACCGCGCAGGGCACGGGCGCTGCGGCCAGCAGCGGCAACGGCAGCGCCACCACGAAGGCGCTCGGCGGCTCCATCACCGGCGGCACGTTCTACGACGCCTCGTTGCTCGACGCGCCCAACCGCGGAGCGTTCTTCTGGGGCGACTACAACTCGGGGCAATTGTCGCGCGCGCTCATCGCGAGTGACGGCGGCGTCGAGAGCGTCGACGAGTGGGGCACGGGCTTCTCGTCGGCGGTGGACGTGGAGGTCGGCCCCGATGGCGCGCTCTACGTCATCGGCGTGACGAGCGGCTCCATCAAGCGCATCAAGCCCACGATGCCGGGCGCGAAGCTGGTGGTCTCGAACCGCAACGTGCGCGTGGTCGAGGGCGGTCGCGCGCGGTTCACGGTGGCGCTGTCCGAAGCGCCGACGGCCGACGTGACGGTGAACGTCTCGGCGCCTGCGGGCGTGGGACCGACGTTGAGCAGCGGCGCGACGCTGAACTTCACGACCGGCAACTGGGCCGTGCCGCAGGTGGTCGAGCTCACCGCGGCCGACGACGCGAACACCGATTCAGAGACGACGCTCTTCACGGTGGCGGCGACGGGCTACGGCGCGGAGCAGGTCACCGCGCGGTCCATCGACAACAACGGCGTGCGGCTGGTGCTGTCGAGCGCCACGGTGTCGGTGCCGGAAGGTGGCACGCAGGACTTCACGGTCGCGTTGTCGAAGGCGCCCGGTGGAACGCTGACGGTGAACGTGGCGCGCACCGCCGGTTCGAACGCGGTGACGGTGACGACCGGTGGAACGCTGACGTTCAACACCTCGAACTGGATGACGCCGCAGACGGTGACCCTGAGTGCGGGCAACGACGCGAACAACGTGGACGAGACGGCGACGGTGACGGTGACCGCGCCCGGCGCCGACGCGCGGAACGTCGCGGTGACGGTGCTCGATGATGAGCCGGTGGCGCCGCTCATCACCTCGATGCCCACGCTGACGGCGGTGGTCGGCGCGCCGTGGACCTACGACGTCGAGGCGGCCGGCCGGCCCGCAGTCACCTTCACGTTGACGGGCCCCGCGAGCGCGAGCATCGACGGCGCGACGGGGCTCATTTCGTGGACGCCGGCGAGCGTCGGTACGCAGAACTTCGTGGTCACCGCGGCCAACGGCGTGATGCCGAACGCCACGCAGATGTTCGACGTGGTGGTGAGCGCGGATCAGGCTCCGACGATTGCGCTGACGCGACCGACGCTCGAAGAGGTGGTCGGTACGTCGACGATGGGCGAGTTCTACGGTGACTGCTTCGACGACGTGGGCTGCACGCGCGCGGAGTTCTTCGTCGACGGCGCGTTGATCAGCACCGACGTCAACACCGGCGGGCACTACCACGCGTTCGGTGAGCACAACCGGTGGGACTCCACGGGGCTCTCGGCGGGCGCGCACCTGGTGAAGATGAAGGTGTTCGATACCGCCGGTCAGTCGGCGGAGCTGGAACGGAGGGTGTGTGTCGGCGCCGCGCCGTGTGAGTTCGTGCTGGCGGACGCGGGTGTCGAGTTGGACGCCGGGGTGGAGATGGATGCGGGTGTCGATGTCGATGCGGGCGTCGAGGTCGACGCGGGCGTCGTCGCTGATGCCGGTGTCACGGTCGACGCGGGGACACAGCAGCCGGGAGCCGACGCAGGGGTTGATCAGATGCCTGATCAGCCCAGCGGCTGTGGTTGCACGACGTCGAGCGGTGGCGCGTTGTGGGCGTTGATGGCGCTGGGTGCGTTGTTGCGCCGTCGTCGCTTCACGGCGTGACCGCACGTCTCTCTCTGCGCGCGGGAGTTGATCAGAGATCGACGGCCGGTTCCTCTTCCTGCGTGTGGGGAGAGGTCCGCGCGAGGCCGTCGCGGGTGTCCGCGGTCTGGTCGTAGCGGCTGATGAACCGGTGCACGTCGCGGGTCAGCTCATGCATGTCACGCAACGCGACCGAGAAGTTGCCGCTCGGGAAGTCGAGCACCTCGTGACCCGGCTCACGAAGCTTCGTGAAGCTCGGCGTTCGGCGGTCAGATACTACGGTCCTGACCGGGTCATCTGACCAC
>QFQP01000065.1 GCA_003243425.1 Archangium gephyra
TGGTTCAGACCAGACATGCCGGCCTCGACCGCCCCGATGGTCGTAATTTGCATCAACACCCGAACCCCTCCACGCCGCGCATCAGGGCAGAAGGCAGAAGGGGGTGTGGCTCCCATCCTGATCATGCCGCACGTACCTCTCGGCGAAGCGGTGCGAGCGTGAGGTCGATGGCTTCGTGAAACCTGTCGCTGAGCGCCAGCGCGCGGAGGTCGAGGATCTCTTGACCACTCTCTTCCTTCCAGCGGGCACCAGGCCGGCGGAAGCGCTGGCCGACGGGATCAGGAGTACAGCTTTGCCGTCGACTTCAGTGAAGAAGTGCGGGCGGAATCTGACCAGATCGAGCGCATATTCGAAGCGCGCACGTCGCTCGCAGCGTTGTCCTGCCGTTCGTCTGCAGAGCTGTTCTCAACCACGGCGCAGGACTTTTCGCGTCCGTTCCCCACTCTGTACGCGACCTGCGCGGTACCGGAGAACGACACCGCGACTTACGAAATCGTCTTCTCAGAGCTGAAGTCACCTGAGGGCAGCAAGCTGGGGCGGCCAGCACGCGGAGACGCAGTTGTCAGCGTCACGTGGGACGAGGAC
This sequence comes from Archangium gephyra, assembly GCA_003243425.1. Lineage (GTDB taxonomy): Bacteria > Myxococcota > Myxococcia > Myxococcales > Myxococcaceae > Archangium_A > Archangium_A gephyra_A. Next base: position 586 of record QFQP01000065.1, read on the forward strand.
TCCCGCGTGCACAGTTCTGGCTGCAACGTCTGGTACGAGTCGCAGTTGCCCTTCTGAACACCGGGGGTCTCGCAGCCCTCACTAGCGTGTCGCCGACTCCCCTGACTGCCACACGTGCTCTGGCCACTGGAATCATGCGACCTGAGAGTCATTTAGCCAGTGCTGTCTCCAGCTCTCGCTTCAGGTCACCGGGAATCGGCAGTGGCTTGAACGGGCTGATGTCGCTGCCGCCAGTGTTGCCCGTCGGCACCAGTCCGAAGGCGGTCTTCGTCGCAGCACCGATGATGCGCAGCAGTTGGCCGAAGATCTCCCGAGCATCACGCTGCGTGAAACCCCAGACGAGCATGCGTCAATGCACGCGAACGTGTTGGAAGGTCGACGCCTGCCCAAGAACGTGGGCGCGCTCGAGGTGCCTGAACGCTTCACGAGACGAAGCCGACATGGCTGCAAGTCGCAGTTCGCGGTCAACAGCAGGCCGGATTCTCTCTCCAAACGATCTCACGCGTTGCTCCTCTTCCGGTCACACACGATACGTCGCTTACGGCAACGGACGACACGAGGTGCGCCACACGTCGCCCAGGTCTCCGCGAAGCTGCTCGCACTCGTCTCGGTTGCGCGACACGCGCCACTGCCAGTCATCGCGACTGCCGCCGTGAGACATGAAGCCGAACGCCTGCTCGATCGCCGTGCAGCGCGGGTCGAAGGTGTATTCCGCGCCGACGTGAACGACGTGAGAGTAGCCGCTGGCGCGCAGCCTCTCGCAGCGCACGGCATCTCGGACGCACACGCTGAAGATGGACCGGTTCGTGATCTCGCCGGCGAAGCAGTACCAGCCGACACCTGCAGGCGCCGAAAGAGCGCGCGCGTCCTGGCAGAGCGCCTGGAAAGCGATGCTGTCCATGTCCACTCCGGAACCGGTTCCGAGCTTGTCGTCTTGATTGTCGAGCGGCTCGAGCCTGTCGACTCGGTCTCGGCCCACCTCCCAAGTGCCGCCATCGGTCTGATGGAGGACCATGTTCACGTCGAACGCCATCACGCGGCCTCTGTCGCGTTTGCTTCGCATCACGACGCGATCAGCGAACTCCCCATCGGAGTTCTTCACTCGCGGCACCGCTGCGTCTGCTGGCAACCCGCAGCGAACCAACCACTCAGTCGACGGTACGTTGGTGAATGTGTCGGCACGCAGCGTCCCGCGCCCGCTCACGTCGAGTTGCCAACTGCCGCACCCTCGCTGCGAGCAGAACGGGCGACGCCTGACGGAGTCGATGTCCGTCACCTCGACCGAGACGAACTCGCGTTGGACGAGCACACGGAGTTCCTCACCCGCCGGCCCGAAAGCGCCTGCACGGGTGAGGAGCCACAGCGCGAGACCAGTCAACACAACGAGCGCAGCGCCAACGAAGACGACCTTCATTGTCAGGGAGCGCTGAGCGCGCACTTCTGGCTCTCGCACACGACCGTTCGCGACTCGCAGGGCGCACACTCGACCGGCTCAACCCGACCGCAAGACCGTCGGGCTGATGTCGCATCCGCTTCGAAGATCTCCGCCTGCGTCGCGACGATTGCAGCGTTGTTGCAGCGACAGGGGTTGCAGACGTCCCCGAGGAACACCGCGACACACTCCGAGCCGCGCTCGCACGACTGGTCGTAGTCCCTGGCCTCGAGCACCGTCGGTGACCCGCACGACGTGAGCAGCAGCGCGATGACTGCAACGCTTCGTGTGAGTGCGTTCATGGCGTCACGCTCCCGTCTTTGTTCCGGCGACGTCGCAGGAGACCAAGCAACCCGAAGGCGAGGAGCGACGGGTCGAGCGCATTGCAACCGCAGCCAGGCTTCGGAGGAGTGTCTCCGCCACCACCAAGCGGCGGGAACGGAATGCCACCACCATCGCCACCTGAACCGCCCGTGCCCGCGTCGATGACGTCGACACCAGCATCCGCGACGCCAGCGTCTCCTTCCGAGCTACCGCCACCGCCTCCTGTGCCGGCATCAGCGTGGGAGTTGGTGCCACAGTCCGCCAGACACGCGCCGCGCGTCTGACTCACGCGCCAACACGAGTACCCCACCGCGCAAACACCGTTGTTCGTGCAGTCCGGCGCGTCCGTGGGGATCGCGTTGGAGGTCGTCACGCACGCGTAGTCACCGTCGCCAGAGGCGTTGACGCAGTACTGCCCAGCCGGGCACGTTTCGGTCGCGCCGGTGCCTCCGCCAGTAGAACCGCTGCCTCCGCCCATCGGCACGACACCGTCGGTGCAGTCACGCAGGCACACGCCCGTAGCGCCGCCGTTTCCCCAGCACGACAAGCCTGGCGAGCACGGCGAAGAGCTTGAGCAACTCGGCGAGCCCGGAGGAATTCCGTTCGACGTGGTGACGCACGCGCTCTCACCGCCACTGCCGAGCGCTGCGCAGTACTCGCCGCTTCCGCACGAAGATGACGAACCACCGCCACCTCCGGTTGCTGTTCCACCTCCAGCACCGGTGCCGCCGCCTGCGCCACCGTCAGTCGACGCACATGGGTTCACAGTCGTCGAACCGCCCGTCGCCCACGCGGGCGCCGTGAATCCACCGGCAGTCGCTGCCTGTACCGTCTGGTCTTTGATCCACTGCGCGTGGCCGAACACGCCGCTGTACACCGACAGGTTGCACGCATCGGCGCTGCCTCGAGACAACGCGCCGGTGACGCGGCCGAGTGAGTCGAGCGACGGACCACCGCTGTCGCCTTCGCACGTGCCCTTCTGGGTCTGCGCGCCGCCAACCCACTCGTAGGTGTCGCTGATGCCGGCTTCGTTGCAGTTGCCCGAGCACAACACCGTCATTCCGGAGACCTGGTAGCGGATGCCGGCGAGTTGGCCGTTCGGCGACGTGATGCCGTAACCGATCGCCGTGTAGCCATCGTTCGTCGGCACTGCGGAGTCGACGCGAGGAATCATGGGACAGACGTTGTCGATGTTGGCCGACAAGCGAATGAGCGCGATGTCACCGCCGCAGATGGTGTTGCCCGGCGTCGGAGGAAAGAGGACCTGCGAGCCCGTGAACCACGTCGTGTTGTTCGCGGTCGGCCATTGCGCCTGACCGGTGAACACCGCAGCCGCAGCATTCGGGCTCGTGGTGATGCGGAAGCTGCTCGCGGGGTACGGCGAGCTGCCGAAGGGAGTGCCCGAGCAACTGCCGAGGTTCCCTTGCGTGCTTCCGACGCAGTGCCGCGCGGTCAACACCAGGTTCGGCGCGATGAGTGAACCGGTGCAGATGCCACCCTGCCCCGCGCCGATGAGGATCGCGACGACGTTGCTTGACGTGGTGTCGAGCGTGCCGCCCTGAATCGATTCCTCCTGAGAAGCCGAACGCTCACGACTCGTCACGTTCGAGAGGTCGATGCCTCGCTGCGACTCACAAGCGCTGATGCCCAGCGCGACGATTGAGAGCGCCAGGTGACCGCGCTTCACTGCGACACCATCGACAGCAGCCACGCGGACCCATGTTCAAGTGCCGAGACGGATGCGTGCGGTTCGTGGATGTAGACGACGCACTCGAACTCTCTCGAAGCAGCCGTATTCGCCGAGCGACCGCCCTGGCCTGAACCAGGCGTCGAACCGCTACCTTCGTCACCGCCGTGCGCGAGTCGGAAAAACGTCGGGAGGTCCAACGCCGACGACCGCGCGAGCCGAGAGTCGATGACGGCATCGCAGCCAACCTCTGCTGCCTTCCTCATCGCCTCTGCGGCGTAGTCGAGGTCCGTCGATACTTCGGGATCGAGGCGAACGCGGATCTCACCAACCACGCGGTACGGCAGCGTGGGTCGCTGCTTCGTGCAGACATCTGGTGCGCCCGCAGACGGAGATTCTTGATGTGCGGAGTCTGTGCGCACGAACGTCGCCGACGAGGCGCAGCCGACGAGCCAAAGAGAAAGACCGAGAGAGAGGAGACGCATGAGTACCTTCCTGACTGCTGCACTGCCGCGCCGGCCGGCCCCGACGCGTTGAAACGACGCCGCGTTCATTCGCGGTGGGTCACTTGTTCTTCGAGTAGGCGAGGAGCCGAAGCGCGTTGGCGACCACGAGCAGCGTGGAGCCCTCGTGCAGCGCGACTGCGGCGCCGATGCCTGCGAAGCCCACGATGGTCGCAGGCACGAGGAACGCCACCATGCCGAGGCTCGCCCAGAGGTTCTGTTGAATGATCCGACGCGCCGCGCGGCTCAGGCCGACGGCGAATGGAAGCGCGCGGAGGTCGTCCGCCATGAGCGCCACGTCGGCTGTCTCGAGTGCGACGTCCGAGCCGCCCGCCCCCATCGCGATGCCGACAGTGGCGTTCGCCATCGCTGGCGCATCGTTCACGCCGTCACCCACCATGGCGACGCGAGACTTCGAACGCGCCAACTCGCTGATGGCTTCGACCTTCTGTTCTGGAAGCAGGTCGCCGCGCGCAACACGAATGCCGACCTGCTTGGCCACCGCGTCGGCGACGCGCTGATTGTCGCCGGTGAGCATGATGGTCTGCTCGATGCCGAGTTCATGAAGTCGCGCGATGACTTCGCGCGCACTTTCGCGAGGCGTGTCCATCACCCCGAGCACGCCCAGGAAAGTGGTGCCCCTCCGCACCACCATCACTGTGCGCCCTTCGACTTGCAGCTTCTCGACTGCGGTCGCGACGTCCGGCGGCAACGCGCCCTCACGAGTGAAGAGCCCAGGCTTGCCGATGGACACCGGCTGGCCCCCGACCTCGCCGCGAACACCGTACCCGATGACGGCTTCGACGTTCTTCGCATCCGGTACCGTGACGCCCTGCAACCGAGGAACGCCACCGTCGACGATTGCCGAGGCGAGTGGATGGTCGGAGCGCTTCTCGACCGCGACGCTCACGCGAAGCAGATCGAGTTCATCGACGCCGAGCATGACCGAAACATCGGTGAGCTTCGGCTTGCCCTCCGTCAGCGTGCCCGTCTTATCGAACGCGATGGCACGCACGAGGCCTAGTGACTCGAGGTGCGCGCCGCCCTTCACCAACACACCCGAGCGCGCTGCACGCGCGACGCCTGACAACACCGCGCTCGGCGTCGCGATGGCGAGCGCACACGGGCTGGCGGCCACGAGCACAGCCATCGCCCGGTAGAAGCTCTTCGAGACCGGCTCGTCGATGACCACCCACGCGAAGAGCAGGATGACGACCGCGACGATGATGGCCGGCACGAAGATTCGTTCGAAGCGGTCCGTGAACTGCTGCGTCGGTGACTTCTGCGTCTCTGCCTCTTCAACGAGCTTCACAACTCGGGCGAGCGTGCTGTCGGCAGCGGCCTTCGTGACAACAGTGACCAGCGCAGACGCACCGTTGATGGAACCAGCGAAGACTCTGTGAGCTGCGTCGACAGAATCAGGGGCGTTGAGGGCAGCCTTGTCATCGGGCACCGGTCGCTTGTCGACTGGGACGCTCTCGCCGGTGATGGGCGCCTGATTCACGCTCGAGGTGCCGTCGACGACGAAGCCGTCTGCGGGCACGCGCGTGTTGGGTCGCACCAGCAGCCTGTCGCCCACCACGAGGTCGCCGACTGGCACCTCGGTCTCGACACCATCTGGTGCGACGCGAACTGCGGTCTCCGGCACCAGCTTCGCCAGCGCTGCGATGGCGTTGCGCGCACGCCGCATCGCATAGCCCTCGAGCGCATGCCCGATAGTGAAGAGAAACAACAGCAGCGCGCCCTCGAACCACTCGCCGAGTAACGCCGCACCGATGGCGGCCAACAGCATCAGGAAGTCGATCTCGAACTTCTTCGCGCGAAGCGCGGCAACGACCTCCTTCACCGTGAACCAGCCGCCGAGCACGTAGGCGATGACGAAGAGCGCGACGGGAATCGCGGCAGGCACCGACACCTTCTCGAGAATCCAGCCAGTAAGCGTCAGGACGCCACAGCCGATGCTGAAGATGAGTTCCGAGCGTTCACCAAACGGACCACCGTGACCGTGGTCGTGGCCGTCGTCGTCACCATGCTCGTCGCCCTTCGGCGCAGCTTTTTCACGCACTGGGCTCACCCCGACGCGCTCGAGCGTGGCCACCAGCATCTCTCGGTTGGTCAGCGAGGGGTCGAACTCGAGGTACGCGCGACCGCTCCCGACCGCGACAGCTGAGTGAAGAACGCCAGGCGTCGCGGCGAGCGCTTCTTCGACAAGGCGTGCCTGTCTCTCGTGACCGACGCCCTTCACCTCGATCGAGAGGTGCTCGTAACGCGACTTCAGCGATGCACCCGTCGCCGCAACACGCGCCTCGATGTCCTTCACCCGAATGGCGGTCGAGTCGTAGTGAAGGCAGAGCACGGGGTTTGTCGCGTCAGTGCGGTCGACGTGCGCCTCGACGATGCCCGGTCGGCCCTGAAGACTTTCGACCAGTCGCTTCACACACACTTCGCACGCGTGTGCGTCGCCAGGCAGAACGAGCGCGAGGTTCAGCTTGTGCTTCTTCATGAGGCCTCCGGAGTGGCAGGTGGGAGAGCGCCATCCGCAGCCGGTTCATCGTCGCGTCGGTAAACGAACGCGTAGACGGTCGGGAGAACGAACAACGTGAGGAACGTGGCGCTCACGAGTCCTCCAATGACGACGGTGGCGAGCGGGCGCTGCACTTCCGCGCCTGCACTCGAAGAGAGCGCCATTGGAATGAAGCCGAGCGCCGCGACGGTCGCAGTCATCACCACCGCGCGAAGCCGCGACTCTGCGCCTTCACGTGCTGCGTCGAAAGCGGACTTCCCCTGCGCGCGGAGCTTCTTGACCGTCGTCAGAAGCACGACGCCGTTGAGCACGGCGATTCCGAACAACGCGATGAAGCCGATCGCCGCGCTGATGGAAAACGGCATGCCGCGCACAGCCAGCAGGAACACGCCACCAACCGCCGCGAAGGGCACGTTCAGGTAGATGAGCAGCGCCGGCTTGAGCTGACCGAAAGCCATGTAGAGAAGGACAAAGATGAGCGCGAGCGCGAGGGGCACTGCGATGGCGAGTCGGCCGGTCGCGGCGCTGAGGTTTTCGAACTGGCCACCCCACTTCACGACGTAGCCAGGCGGCATCGACACGGAGTCGCGGACTCGGGTTTGCGCTTCGTTCACGAACGACGCGAGGTCTCGACCACGAACGTTCGCTTCGACGTTGGTGCGACGACGGACGGCTTCGCGGCTCACGCTCGCCGGCGAATCGACGATTTGAATACTGGCGATCTGTCCGAGTGGAATCAGGGGCCCGCTCTGACCGCTCACCGGCAGGTTGCGCACCTGGTCGATGTCGTCACGCAGCGAACTCGGAATTCGAACCTGCAGACGGAATCGGCGTTCGCCTTCGTAGACTTCGCCGACGTTGCGTCCACCGATGGCTTCGATGGCGTCGAGCGCATCGCGTACCGAAACGCCATAGCGAGATGCGGCGGCGCGATCGACGGTGACCTCGACGGTCGGTAAGCCAGCGAGTTGCTCACCGCGAACGTCAGAAGCGCCCTGCACGCTTTTCAAGGTCCGCTGAACCGCGAGGCTCAACCGCTCGAGCGTCGCGAGGTCATCGCCATAGATGGTGACCGCGACGTCAGACCGAGTTCCGCTGATCAACTCAGCCATACGGAGTTCGATGGGCTGTGAGAACGAGAAGCCGAGCCCTGGCAACGTGTCGGTCAGCCGCGCCGAGATCTTCTCGACGAGTTCTTCGCGTGTCGGCGCCGTCGTCCACTCGTCTTGCGGCTTCAGCATCACGATGCAGTCCGACAGCTCGACACCCATGGGGTCGGTGGCGATCTCGGCGCGCCCAGTCTTCGAGACGACCGTGACGACTTCCGGGAACTCCTTGAGCACCTGTTCAAAGCGCGTCGCGCTCCGCACGCTCTCTTCGAGAGACACGCTTGGTAGCCGAAGCACCTGAATGGCCATCGCGCCTTCGTCGAGCCGAGGAACGAACTCTGCGCCCATCTGCGACGCGACCACGCCGGCGACAACCAGCAACATCAACGCGACCGCGACGATGCGCTTGGGCCAGTGCATCAACTTGTCGAGCATTCGTGGGTAGATGCGGTGCAGCAGCCGAACGAGGAACGGCTCTTTCTCTTCCGTGTGCTTGCCCATGAAGGTCGCGACGAGCACCGGCACGAAGGTGAGCGAGGCGATGAACGCGCCGAGCAGCGCGAACAGCACGGCAATCGCCATCGGCTTGAACATCTTCCCCTCGACACCCGCGAGCGTGAGGATCGGCACGTAGACGATGACGATAATGGCTTCGCCGAACAGCGCCGCCTTGCGAACATCGAGCGTCGAGTTCAACACCACTTCCGACGCCTCGCGGTACGTCAGCGGACGTGACTGACCACGCGCAGCTGCGGCCAAATGAACGACCGCGTTCTCGACGACGATGATGGAACCGTCGACCACGATGCCGAAGTCGATCGCGCCGAGGCTCATGAGGTTGCCGCTCAGACCGAGCGCCTTCATCGCGGTGAACGCGACGAGCATCGCGAAGGGGATCGCCGCCGCGACGATGAGGCCGCCTCGGACACTGCCGAGCAGCAGGAACAACACCGCGATGACGAAGAGCGCACCCTCCGCGAGGTTCTTCGCGACCGTGCGAATGGTGCGATTGACGAGATCTGCGCGGTCGTAGAACGGCTCGATGCGAACGCCGGGCGGCAGCGAAGACGACAGCTGAGAGATCTTCGCCTTCACGTTCTCGACGACCTCACGGCCGTTCGCGCCGACGAGCATCATCACGATGCCAGTGACGACTTCGCCTCGACCATCGCGTGTCACCGCGCCCTGACGAATCATCGGCGCCAGGTGCACGCGGGCCACGTCGCGCACGCGCACTGGCACACCTTCAGCGCGCGTCTCGATGAGCACGTCGCCGATCTCATCGATGCTCTGAATGCGCCCTTCCCCGCGCACCAACAGCTGCTCACCAGAACGAACGAGGTAGCCGCCACCGGCTGTCGCGTTGTTCGCCTCGACTGCTTCGAACAGCTGATTGAGCGAGACCTCGAGCGCGCGCAGGCGGTCGGGCAGCACTTCAATCTCGTAGGTCTTGAGTTCGCCGCCGAACGCGTTGACCTCGACGACGCCAGGTACGGCGCGGAGTTCGTACGCGATGAACCAATCAAGCGTGGTGCGCAGCTCCATCGGTGTGAAGCACTGCTCGGTGTCGGGCTCATCAGCGCCGCACATGCGGTCCGCACGAACCTCGAACTGGAAGATCTCACCAAGACCTGTGCTGAGCGGCCCGAGCTCCGGCGACACGCCCGGAGGCATTCGCTCACGCGCCTGCGTCAGACGTTCCGAGATGAGCTGACGCGCACGAAGAAGGTCAGTGTCTTCCTCGAAAACGATGGTGACGGCCGAGAGCCCGAAGCGCGAGACGCTGCGAATCTGCGTCACACCAGGCAGGCCGCTCATCGACGACTCGACTGGGAACGTAATGGTCCGCTCGACGTCGACCGGCCCGAGCGCCGGCACGTTGGTCAGCACCTGCACCTGGACGTTCGTGATGTCAGGCACCGCGTCGATCGGCAGCTGCAACGCACTTCGAACGCCGATGGCGGCGACGATGACGACGAAGGCGAAGACCAGCGGTCTCCATTGCAGACAGAACTCGAGAAGTCGCTTCATGGCCGCCTCAGTCCGTGTGGCCTTCAGCGAGTTCGCCGCTCTTCACGGCGCTCTTCAGCGTGAAGGAGCCGCTGGTCGCGATGGGAGCGCCCTCTTTGAGACCGTCCTGCACCTCGAAGAAGCCACCGGCTCGTCGACCCAACGTCACCGGCACCGGTCGGAACGAGTTCGCTTCATCACCCGGGACGAACACGACGTTCTGGCCGTCGAGTGTTGCCACGGCATCGGCAGGCACGACGACGACGCGCTCATCGATGGCGCCTCCGACGAGCTCGATACTGCCGAACAACCCGCTTCGCAGACGCTCATCCGGAACCTGCAACGACACCCGTATCGGTAGCGACCGCGTGCGCTCGTCCAGCGACGGCGCGACGTAGGTGATGGTCCCTGGCATCGCGACGTCAGGGAACGCGTGCAGTCGAACGACCGTCGCCGAGCCCGCCTGAACTCTGGCCAATTCGAGTTCGGGCACATTGCCGCGAACCCAGATCTTCGTTGGGTCCGTCACGATGAAGGTCGGCTGGTCCGGTGTGACCGTCTCACCGAGCGTGGCGTGAACAGCCACCACCACGCCGTTCATTGGCGCCGTGAGTGAAAGCTCACCTGTGCTCCCAGACCCAAAAACCGAGAGCTGACGTCGCACGCCTTCGACCTCGGCGCGCAACTCAGTCACCTGCGCCTCGGCTTCGATGAGGGCGCGCTGTGCGCCGATGCCCTCGGTCGAGAGCTGCTGTTGCCGTCGAAACGTGGACTCAGCGGCTGCCAGACGTGCACGCGCCTGGTCGAATCGTGAACGCGCGGCGGAGACGTCGCTCGACGCCACGACACCGAGCACCTGGCCTTCCTTGACCTTCTCTCCAAGGGCGACGAGCACCTTGGTGATGCGGCCGGGGACGAGCGGACCCACGTGCGCGGTGCTGGTCGGCTCGAACTGAACTTCTGCGGGGATCGCCGTGCCGCCAGTGAGTGCGCGGCGTTCAACAGGCGCGACCCGAATTCCTGCGCGCGCGATTGCCTCAGCCGAGAGCCGCACTTCAGACTCGTGCTCGCCTTCAGGCGGGTGTTCTTTCTCAGCAGACTCACTCTTCTTCGAGCACCCGAAGGCAAGAAGCAGCGCCAAGCCACCAACCGCGATTCTCATTGTGAAACTCCTGCGTCACCGTGTTCGTCGCGCCAGAGGTCGACGCCCACCACGCGCTCGAGGGTCGCCAATGCGACGAAGTAGTCCTGCTGTGCCGAGAGCGAGTCGCTCTGAATCCGCAGGAAGCGCTCGCGCCCCGAGGACAACGCGAGGATGTCGATCTCACCCAGCTCGAACGAACGCCGCAGCAGCGACAGGTTCTCTTCGAGGCGCGGGACAATCTCGGTGCCGTAAGCCTGGGTACGTTCAGCCGCAGCCGCCACTTCGCTGCGCGCCTCGGCGATCTGCCCTTCGAGGAGCTTCAGCGCTGCATCCAACTCAGCGGTCGCGACCGTCAGGTCCGCACGGGCTTTCGCACGCTCGCCCTGGTTCACCTGAAACGTGGGGATGGGCACCGAAACCGCGCCCATGAAGATGTCGTAAAAGCCCTCCGTCGAAGGGTTGCCCTCGTGGCGGTACTGAACGCCAATCGACGGACGCGGCCAGCCTTCGCGGTTCGCAACCGTCACGCGCGCCTCTGCCTCGCGCAGGCGTGCTGTGGCGGCGCGGAGACTCGGCAGCTTCTCTCGCGCAATCGGACCCAACGAGGCCGCAGGCGGAGGCTCACGAGGGTCGTCGACTTCGCCGCCCGGCGTAGGGAGCGAGTCAACCGGCCAGCCCGACAACAACGCCAGGCGAACACGTGACGCGTAGAAGGCCTGCCGAGCCCCCACGAGCACCTGCTGAGCTTGCGCGACCTCCGCCTTCGCCAACCGCAACGTCAGCGGCGCGGTCTCACCTGCGGAGATCTGCCGCTCAACGACGCGCAGAACATCTTGCTGAAACGAGACGACGCGTTCTGCCAGCGCGAGCCGCTTGTTCTCGACGAGCGCGCGGTGAAACGCCGCGTGAACATCGCAGTGAACAGCCCAACGCAGTTGTTCGATGTCCGCCTCGGTCAGCTCCGCGAAGCGCTCCGCTGCGTTCTTTCGAGCGCCTCGTTCACCGGCGATCTGAATCTGCTGCATCAGCGACGCTTCGACGTCGAGGCCGACTCCAGAGATGCCGAGACGCGGGCCAACTGCGACCGACAGCTCAGGGTTCGTCGGCAGGAGAATCGACGCTGCGACACGTGCAGCTTCAGCGCGCGAGCGGGTACTCCGCGCGGCTGACAACACAGGCGAGTTCGCGTCCGCGTACGCGAGCATCTGCTCGAGAGAGACGTCTGTCGGCTCCGCCCACGCAGCCACGCACGTGAGGCCAACGACGAGGGTCATCAATCTACTACTGGCGATAGTAGTTAAGACCGAACGAGTGCTGATGAACGTGAACACGGGTGAACCTCAGCGAGACAGGTACGCGAGCATGTGCTCGGCGGTCAGGTGCACGGCATCGAGCGCATCGGTGCCGGCCTGATGCGGAAGCAGCAACGTGACGAGGAGGAGAAGCGCGACCATTGGAATCGCGACGCGGCCTTCGTCGCAGCATCGCTCAGGCGTGCGCTCCGCAAAGGCGAGGAGGAATGAGACGCGCAGCTTGAGTACCGCGACGTCGGAGTAGCCAAGCGCGGCGGTCTCTCGCGGCGAGGGCCGCGCAGCACGCACGATGGCGTCAGCAAGCGCGAGCGGCGCGGCGCCGTTGAGAACGGCTTCACGATCGCAGTGCGCTTCACGCGCTGCCTTCCAACGCGCGACGTGTGGCTCGAGGAGGAACCGACCGAACGGATTCACAGTCAGCGCGAGTTCCAGCAGCAGGTAGCGGAGCGGATCTCGAGACTCCACGTGCTCACATTCGTGGTGCAGCGCGCCGACCAACATTTCGTCACTCATCGCGCGAGCGAACTCGACACCGACGAAGACACGCGCCTTCAAGAAGCCACGCGTGCCGATGGCGAAGGAAGCGTCGTCCGTCACGACCACTCGCCCAACGAGCGCGTTCAGAGCGGGCGACTCAGCCACAAGTCGTTCGATCCGCGCGGCGAGCTGTCGACCTGACGACGACACCGACACATCCACACGACCAGCGCTGCGCACCGCACGGGCCCAACCGACTCCGACGCCAATGGCGAGCAGCAACGAGAAGAAGCCGGGCTCGAAGCACAGTGCGGCGTCATCGTGCGAGAGAAGGCAGACGAGCGCCGACGCGCCGGCTTCCGTTTGGTGGAGACCAGCTGAGAAGAACCAGGCGAGCGGCAGCGCGCTCGAACCCGTGACCAACAAGAAGCGACGGTTGAGACCGCGAAGCACCCCGCCCTGCTGGCGACGTTCGATGAGCACCAGGCCCAGCTTCGCGAGCAACGCGCACGCAGGCAGGACGATGAGCACGATGAACGCCGCGCCGAGAAGTGGGAACGCTGCCTCGGTCATCGCTTCAACTCCGCGCGGCGGCGACGAATCAGCTCTTCGAGTTCATCGAGGTCGGCCTCTGACGCGATCGACAGCTTCTCGGCCAACATCGCGACCGCTTGCTGCCCGCCAACGGCACCGTCGAGCACCTCGCGGGCCGTAGCGTTGAGGAACTCTTCCCGCGTGAGCTTCGACGAGTAGAGGTAGCGCTTCCCGTCGCGGACCCGTTTCAACAGACCCTTGTCGTACAGGCGCGCGACCGTGGTCATGACCGTCGTGTAGGCAATCGTCCGAGAGCGCTCGAGTTCGACGAGCACATCCGAGACCGCGAACTCCTGGAGCTGTTTGCTCCACACGACATCCATGACTGCGGCCTCCAGTTCGTGGAGCCGAAGCTCCAGACCTTTCTTTCCTGAACGAAGACGAAACGTCATGACCGGTCCTTACGAGAATCAACTACTACCAACAATAGTAGTTGTCCAACCACAGAGGTTTCGCCGCATTCCATGCTCGCTGTTCTCGTCGCGCTTTCACTGAGTCAGACCGCACCGCCACCGCAGGAGCTGCGCTGGGACCCACGCGTCGACATCCCGGTCACGGGCGCGCTCGTCACGGGCTGGCTGTTGTCGGAGTTGGCATTCAAGAAGGACCTCGGACCGCCGACGTGTCGATGGTGCGAGACGAATGGGTTCGACGTCGCAGTTCGCGGGCTCTTCGTTCCTTCGATGCAGCCGAGCGCGAGCGGGATTTCAGGGCCTGATGTGGCGAGCAACGTCATCGGGTTCGGCGTGCTGCCGGTGGCGCTCATTGGCCTTGATGCGCTCTTCACGTGGAGAGATGGAGGAAGGGCCGACACGTTCCTCGTGGACGTCCTGTTGATCCTCGAAGCGACGTTCGTCTCGCTGTCGGTGAATCAGGTCGTGAAGTTCGCTGTGGGTCGCGGCCGCCCGTACACCGTCGGTGCGTCACCCGAACTCCTCGCGACTGGTCGAGATCCGCCGGACAACAACCTGTCGTTCTTCAGCGGCCACGCGAACTACGCGTTCGTGCTCGTCTCGTCCGCGGCCACCGTGGCGACGCTGCGTGGGTACCGATTGGCCTGGCTGATGTGGCTCGTGGGCCTGCCGCTCGCGACCGCGACCTCCGTGCTGCGAATTGCCGGCGACAAGCACTGGGCGACCGATGTGCTGGTCGGCAGCGCGTTCGGCGTCGCAGTCGGCATTCTCTTGCCGAAATTCCTCCACGGCCGCGTTGGACCAGTGACCGCGCGCCTCAGCCCGATGCCCAACGGCCTCGGCATCAGCGGGCAGTTCTGACGCATCGCACCGGCAGCATCTCCAAAGCACGGCTCCACTCCGCGGGATCAACCATGTCTCTCTCTCGACGTTTCGCACTGGTCACCGCGCTGGCGCTGTTCGCTTGCTCAACGACCCGGTCGACCCGAGTGGCCGAGAACGACGCGCCCATCGTTCCGGGGACAGCGCGGCTCACCATCGTTGGGAGAGATTTCCGAGAGGGACTGCGAGAAGCACGGATAGGCGTCTTCGTTCGGATTGCCGATGCCAACGGCAACGTTGTGGGCGACGTCGGACCGGGAGAGTCGCTGCGAGTGACCGTGATGCCAGGAGAGCAGACACTCTTCGTCTGGCACGACGAATACGGTGGTGCACCGAGAGTCGCAGCGTTTTGCGCCACGCTCGAGGACGGACAAAGCGTCACGGTGGCGGCTGGTCCGGCGTTCAGCGAGCGAACGTTTGGAACCACTATTCCGAAATGGAGCGCCGTGAACTCGAGTGCCGCGTCTGGGCGCTCACGCACGCTCGAAGCGACGGAGATCGGACGACGCGAAGTCGAGTCGACCTTCCGGGAACGCATCGAGACAGTCGTCAAGCGTGGCAACGCAGAGGTGGCGGAGGGTCGATGTTTCCGATTGTAGATCTTGCTCGACGTCCCGGCAGGACAGCATCGCCGGCTCGAAGGAGAGGGAAGCGTCGCAACCTCCATCCTACGAATCGCCGGAGCCAAGCACTGGGCGACCGACGTGCCGACGTTCGAAGTCGCCATCTGCGTCCTCGCCGAACTTCCTCACGGCCGTGTTGGTCCAGCCTCGGCATCAGCGCAGTTCGACGCATCGCGCCGACAACCTTTCCGCAACACAACGAAGCGAAGTCCCGACAACAACCCACAGCTCCACCGCACAGGATCATCCATGTCCCTCTCCATCGGCTCCAGCGGCAGTCAGGTTCGTCAACTCCAGCAGCGGCTCCGCACCGCCGGCTTCAACCCCGGCGGCGTCGACGGAAAGTTCGGCGCACGCACTGACGCTGCGGTGCGTGCCTTCCAGCGCGCCAACCAACTTCAGGTCGATGGCAAGGCCGGCACGCGCACGATGCAGGCGTTGCAGCGCGACTCGTTCGACGCTTCACCTGCACGCCGCACGGCTACCAACAGTTCAGCGGCGACCACGACGCGCCCGACTGGCAACACGCGCACCGCCCCACAGAGCACCTCGAGTCGAGCTGCCGAACAGGTCCCCTACCGAAATGGTCGCATCCCGAGCAACGCGCTCACCAGCGTCGGCAACGGCCACCGCATGTACGGAGACGCGGCCCGCGCGTACACGCAGATGCGTGATGCCGCGCGCCGCGATGGCGTGAACATTCGTCTCACCGACAGCTATCGCTCGTACGCCGCGCAGGTCGATGTCGCGCGTCGCAAGGGCATCTACGGTGTGCGCCAGCCGAACGGTCGCCTTGGTCTCGCGGCCCGCCCCGGTACGAGCAATCACGGTCTCGGCCGCGCCGTCGACGTCAACCTCGAGGCGAGCCCCGGTGCGTCTCGTTGGCTCCAGCAGAACGCCTCACGCTTCGGCTTCCGCACGATCCCGCGCGAACCGTGGCACTGGGAATTCCGGGGCTAAGCGGCAGCGCACCAAGCGGAGTGGCGAAGCGGATGCGACGTTGGTGAACGTCGTGGTGGCGTAGCGCTCGGTCGCTGCGTCACCGCTTCTTCCACATCGACGTCGTCACCATCGAAAGGTGCTGAAGGCTGCGCTGCGAAAGCGTTCCGTCGCGAAGCCCCTCCCACTTCTGTTGGAATACCGGGTTGGCGGAGACGCCCATGATCGAGATCCTCCTCGCGATCTCTTGGCGCTTCTCACCGTCTCGCGTCTTCGCACCCTACACACTCTCACTCAGATCGACGAGCAGCGGACCGCAGCAGCTTCCGATGCGGTGCTGCTGGCCTTGATGTCGCAACACGTGCACGTGCTTGATTGCATTCCCGCATCGCATGCACTTGTCGTCACGGCCGGCCAACGACTCGATGTACTCGTGCACCCACTCGCCGAACGACACCATGGTGCGAATCGAGAGAGCCATGCTGCGAGTCTACAGTTCCCAGTTCTCGGAGAACCGACTGCAACAACTCTCGCCTTCAGAGGCGAATGTTGGAACCTCGTCTCGGCGTTCTTCGAGAGCATGAAGAACTGCGTGGCTTCACTTCTTGGGACAGCCGCATGCGAGACCACACTTGCAGTTCGGACCGCAGCTACACGTTTCTCCGCAGCAACAGCCCTTCGCGTCGAGTGTCTTCATCGGGCACAAACAACTTCCGCCACAGGACTGAGTTGAGTCGTTCATGACGTGAAGACTTCAGAGACTCGCTGCTCCTTACAGCTCCAGAGATGACTGTTGCATCCAGAGAAGTGGTTCTCGAGTTGTGACCTCAGAGAGATCACCGTCGACCACGCGATGAAGGTCATCAGGTCAGTTCTCTTCGTCGTCGCTCATCACATCGACTCCGTCCACCTGCAGGTCAGCTACATCACAGCGCTGTGCCCCGCCGAAGCGAAGCGCGGCGGACAGGTCTGAGCTGTCAGACGAAGACCGGAGGAGAACGAAGTTCGACGGGAGGTGAGGTCCCTGAACGCGAAGCGATCTGGTGACCGAGGAACTCGAGTGGGCGAGAGGTCCTTGTTCGAAACGACCTCAGGAGAGGAGAGAGAATCGATCCTCTATGAGGGAGAAAGTACATGGGGAGTCTGAGGGGTGCTTTTCAGCGGCCTCTCGCTTCGTAATTTCGATCACTTAGCGAGGCACAAGGGGCCACGGATGGGTGCCCTTCTGCGCGCTCAATACGTGCCCTTCGTTCGAAGCGGAACACGTGCCCTTCTGACTGTCGGCTCTCAGAGGGATGGGACCCCGGCTTCTCAAAACCATTCCCCCCCCAGGGCCCTCACGCCGCGTGACGGGGAC
>QFQP01000066.1 GCA_003243425.1 Archangium gephyra
CGCTCAAAAATCGACGACAAGTTGGCCCCTTCGCTTGAAGTCGCGAGGCCAGCCTGCGACGTGCACGCAGTGGAAGACCCGGTGCACCGCCTCCCTCAAGGCCTCACCGCGTCACGAACGCCTTCTCGATGAGATACTCGCCGCGCTCGTGGGAGTCGCCTTCCTGAAAGCCGAAGCCGTCGAGCATCGCCGAGGTCTCCTTGATCATCGCCTCGCTGCCGCAGATGACGACCCGGTCGGTCGCGGGTGACAGCGGCCTGGCTCTCAAGAGCCCGGTGATGCGCCCCTGATTCCTGAACGGCTCGCGCGTGACGGTCGGGTGGTACGTCAGTTTCGCGCGCACCACCTCGCCGAGGTACTCGTGCCCGGGCAGCGTGTGCTCGAAGAACGCGCTGAAGGAGAGGTCAGCGACGTGACGCACGCCGTGAACGACGGTGACGCGCTCGAAGCGCTCCCAGGTCTCGGGGTCTTTCACCATCGCCAGGAACGGCGCGAGCCCGGTGCCGGTCGCGAGCATCCACAGGTGCTTTCCGGGCTTGAGGTTGGCGACCGTGAGCGTGCCCACGGCCCGGGTACCGACCAGCACCGAATCACCGACCTTCACCTTCTGCAGGCGAGACGTCAGCGGGCCGTCAGGCAGCTTGATGGAATAGAACTCCAGCGCGTCTTCGTAGTTGGCGCTGGCCATGGAGTACGCGCGCACCAGCGGCCGGCCGTCGACCTCGAGGCCCAGCATCACGAACTGACCGTTCTCGAAGCGCAGCCCGCCGTCGCGCGTGCACACCAGCGAGAACAGCCGGTCGGAGAAATGACGCACCGAGAGCACCTTCTCGGTCGTGAAGTTGGCGGCCATGATCAGCCGAGGTTCTTCGTCGCGAAGTCCCAGTTGATCAACGACGTGAGGAACACGTCGACGAACTTCGCGCGCAGGTTGCGGTAGTCGACGTAGTACGCGTGCTCCCACACGTCGCAGGTGACGAGCGGCGTCACGCCCCTGGTGAGCGGTGTTTCGGCGTTGCTGGTGGTGACGATCTTCAGCGCGTCTCCGTCTTTCACCAGCCAGGCCCAGCCCGAACCGAACTGACCCACGGCGGCATCGGTGAAGGCCTTCTTGAACGCCGCGATGGGGCCCGTGGGTTCACCGCCGCCATGGGGCTTCATCGACTCCCAGAAGAAGTCGTGGTTCCACACCTGGGCGGCGTTGTTGAAGACCTTGCCGCTGCCGGTCTTCACGATTTCTTCCAGCGATTTCTCGGCCTCGGGCGTGCCCTCGATGAGTCCCTTGAGGTTGGTGAGGTAGGCCGCGTGGTGCTTGTCGTAGTGGTAGCTGAAGGTCTCCTCCGACATGTGAGGAGACAGCGCGTTCTTCGCGTAGGGCAGGGGCTTGAGCGTGAAGTTCATGGCCACACTCCTGCCGTGTGCCCGCCAATCTGTCGTCGCTTTGGCTGACGTATTGGCATGCGGCCAACGGGTTGGCGCGAAGTGCAGGTGCGCGGTCGGCGCCGTGTATTCGAGCGCGCATGACGCAAGCCGTGCTGCTGCCGAGGGTCGAGACGTTCCAGGCGAAGTTGGTCGAGGCGCATGACGTCACGCCGCGCGTTCGGGAGTTCGTGTTCGAACGGCTCGATGGGGCGCCGTTCACCTTCAAGTCGGGGCAGTGGGTGTCGCTGGTGTTGCCGCTGCTCGACGCGCGCGACCGGCCGCTGCGGCGCTCGTATTCGCTCGCGTCGGTGCCCGGTGATTCGTCTCGCTTCGAGCTGTTGATTACCCGCGTCGACGATGGCGCGGCCAGCGCGTGGCTGCACCAGGCGCCGCCAGGCACGGTGCTCGACGTGAAGGGCCCGCAGGGCACGTTCGCGCGTGACCTCGACGCGGGGCCTTCGCTGTTCGTCGCCACGGGAACCGGCGTGGCGCCGTTTCGGGGCTTCGTTCATGACGCGTTGAAGGCGGGGAGGACGGAGCCACTGTGGGTGCTGTTCGGCGTGCGCACCGTCGACGACGCGCTCTACCTGCGCGAGTTCGAGGCGCTGCAGCAGCAGCACGCGTACGTGAGGTTCATACCCACGCTGTCGAGGGCGAACGACGCGTGGGCGGGGCGCACGGGGTACGTGCAGAAGCACGTGCTCGAGCTGTGGAACGAGCTGTCACTGCATGGAACGCCGCACGTCTACATCTGCGGGGTCAAGAAGATGCTCACCGAGGTGCGCGAGCTGTTGAAGACGCACGCGGGGCTCGAGCGTCACCAACTGCACCTCGAGTCGTACGATTGATCAACGGGCACGCGGTACCTGAGGAACGCCACGCTGGCCTTGAAGGTGCGCGTCTCGATCAGCTCGAGCTTCACGTGCTGCTGGTCGTGCGCGAAGAACGGAACGCCGCCGCCCACCAGCACCGGGTGCTGCTGCAGCTGGTACTCGTCGATGAGGCCGGCCTTCGCGCCCTGCGCCGCCAGCGACGCGCCGCCAATGGCGATCTCTCCATCGCCCGGTTCGTTCTTCAGGCGCTGCAGCTCCTCGAGGAAGCCGCCGGTGAGCAACCGGCTCCGGCCCTTCACGTCCTTCAGCGTCTTCGAGAACACGACCTTGTCGAGCGCCTTCCAGGCCCGCGTCCACTCGAGCGCGTCTGCGTCGAGCGAGGGGTCCTGATCAGCCGTCTCCCAGTACACCATCGTCTCGTAGAGCTTGCGGCCGAGCAGGCACCTCGACCTTCTTCAGCTCTTCGATACAGAAGCGGAACATGTCGGGTCCGGGCTCGGCCCATTTGAACTCGCCGTCGGGCCCGACGACGTAGCCGTCGAGCGAAACACCCATCGACCAGGTCACCTTGCGCATGTCTCGGGAGATATGAACGTGCGCCGTGCCTGCCGACATCAACAAGACCATCAACGCCGTGTGGCGAATCGAGTCGGCGAAGTTGATCGCCGGGCTCATGCGCATCACCCGTGACGTCGGCGCTGCCGAAGAGCTCGCGCAAGACGCGCTCGTCGCCGCGCTCGAGCAATGGCCGCGCGATGGAGTGCCCGAGAACCCGGGCGCGTGGTTGATGCAGACCGCGAAGCACCGCGCGGTCGATTCGGTACGTCGGCGGCAGCGCTTCACCGAGAAGACCGACGACGTGTCTCGCGAGCTCGAGGCGGCGCATCAGGAGCGCGCGCCCGACCTCATCGAGAAGCTCGATGACCACGTCGGTGATGACCTGCTGCGGCTGATGCTGGTGTCGTGTCACCCGCTGCTCCCATCGGAGGCGCGCGTGGCGCTCACCCTGCGCCTGCTGGGAGGGCTGACCACCGACGAAATCGCCCGTGCGTTTCTGGTGCCCGAGCCCACCGTCGCGCAGCGCATCGTGCGCGCGAAGAAGACGCTGAGTGATGCGGGCGTGGCCTTCGAAGTGCCGCGCGGTGACGAGCTCGAAGGCCGCGTGGCGTCGGTGCTCGAGGTGCTCTACCTGGTGTTCAACGAGGGCTACTCCGCGACCGCCGGCGACGATTGGATGCGCCCCGCGCTGTGTGAAGACGCGCTGCGCCTGGGGCGTGTCCTCGCCGGGTTGCAGCCGAAGGACCCCGAGGTGCACGCGCTGGTGGCGCTCATGGAGCTTCAGGCGTCGCGCACACACGCGCGCACCGGGCCCGAAGGTGAGCCCGTGCTGCTGCTCGAGCAGAACCGCGGCGAGTGGGACCAGCTGGCGATTCGCCGCGGGCTGCAGGCGCTGCAGAAGGCGCTCGAGCTGCAGCGCGCGCGGGGGCCGTACCTGCTGCAGGCAGAGATCGCCGCGTGTCATGCGCGCGCCAGGACCGCGGACGAGACCGACTGGCGGCGCATCGCGCAGACGTACACGGAGTTGGTGACGTTGATCCCCTCGCCGGTCATCGAGCTCAACCGCGCGGTGGAGGTGTCGATGGCCTTCGGCCCGGACGCCGGGCTCAAGCTGGTGGATCAGCTCCGGGAAGCGAAGGCGCTCCAGCAGTACCACCTGCTCCCCGCGGTGCGGGGTGACCTGCTCTCGAAGTTGGGGCGGTACGATGACGCGCGGGACGCGTTCCTCGCGGCCGCAGAGTTGACGCAGAACGAGCGGGAGCGTGCGTTGTTGCTCCGCCGCGCCGACGCGCTCACCACCCGCCATTGATCAACGGCGTCGCCAGGTCGGCCCCTCTGGCCGCGTCGCAGGGCGAGGGGTTACGAACCGCTGTTCGTCATCGGGTACGGCACGAACACCACGTCGTGAAACCCCGCGCTGATCAACAACGCGCGCACCTGACGTTCTGCCGAGAGCCGCGCGCGCTCCTGCAGCCGTGAATCACCTTCGACTTCCCGTTCGAACGCGTCCTTCGCCAGCTCGAACAACTTCGCCGTCTGCGCCGAGTCGAGATTCGAATCGATGATCTCCGTCTCTTCCGGCCGCAGCGACACCTGGGCCTTCAACGGAGGCAACGCCACTTCGACCCGCCGGCCCCGCACGCGGAGTTGATCAGCCGTGACCTTCGACAAGTCGAGCCCCAGCGACACGTCGGCGAACACCAGCGCCCGGCCTTCCTTCGCGTTGAGGCTCTGCTTGATGAAGTTGAGCACGTCACCCCACACGCTCGCGGCCGGGGTGGGCTCGGGTGCGAACGACACGCGCTTGTAGAGCCGCACTTCGAGGGTCTCGAGGCGCGCGACTTCACGGATCTTCTCGACCAGCGCCGGTGGATCAGGCGGGTGCGGCAGCAACGACGCGCCCACCGCGGTGGCGAGGAAGAAGCCTGCCAGCACCGCCAGCGCTACCACTCCGACCCGCAGCAGCCATTGCATGCCGCAAAGCCTCTCACGACTGAATGCGCGGCACGTACACTGCGTCGACCGCGTTACCTCTCACCGAAAGGGTTCCCATGAAACGCACGCTCCTCCTCTCGTCGCTCCTCTCGTTCGCCGCGTTCGCGCAGTCGGCTCCGGCCCCCGCGCCGCAGCCTGCGCCCGGCAAGGCCGAGGCTCCGCCCACGGAAGGCGCGTCGACGGCCACCAAAAAGGGCACGGGCACGAAGAAGGAAAAGCCCGCCACCGAGTCGACCGACGCCGCCGCGCCGGCGCCGGCCGACAAGAAGTAGTCAGGGGAAGAAGCCCAGACCGCCACCGTCTGCTGCGAAGCGGTTGGTGAACGTCACATCGACGAAGTTGCGTGGAGAGACCAGCAGCTCCACGCGCTTCACCGACGACAACGAGAACGCGCCCTGCGTTTCGGTCGTCCACCCTGCCGCGGTGCCCAGCGGCAACACCAGCGACATCTGCCCCGAAGCCAGGCGCGTGGCCGCCGTCGGCACGTAGCGGCGCACCGAGCTGCCGTCACCGCCGCACAGCTGAATCACCAGGCTCGGCGCGCGCGGGCCGGCTTCGTGCGTGGAGCCATCGTCGTTCCACAGCGGAGCAACGCCGCCGTCAGCGGGGTTGGCGCCACCGACCGCCCGGGTATTCACCTCGATGCGCAGCGAGCCCGCCGTCGAGAGGTCCCAGGGCAGCGCGGCTTCGGCGAAGAGCACGTGCTCGCCCACGCCGGTGCCCACCCACGTCGGCCGCAGCCAGGCCATCGACTCGGTCTTCTGGGCGTCGCCGCAGGTCGGCGTGGGCTTCAGGGTGAGCCCCGCGTCGCGCTGCACGAAGGCGCCGATGACCACGCCGGGAGAGCTCCACAGCTCACGCGGGCCACCGCAGCCCGGCGGTTGGTCTGCCTGGCCGTCACAGTCGTTGTCGAGGCCGTCACCACAGATGTCGGTGCGCGGCGGGTTGCGCGGCACGCACGTCGGCTCGAAATGGCGCAGCGCTGCCGAGTACACGCACTGCATGCCGCCGGCGGCGCACTCCCCGGGCCGGCCGGTGTTGCAGGGGCGCGGCGTGGTGTCGGGGTCTGACGGGTTCTCGACGTCGCGGTAGGGCGCTTCGTCGACCTGGTTGTTGCAGTTGTCGTCTTCGTTGTTGCAGAGCTCGAGGGCGCCGGGGTGCTTGTCGGCGTTGCCGTCGTCGCAGTCACCGGCGCGCGCCACGTAGCCTTCGGGTTGCACGCAGGCGTCGAGGGCGCAGGTGGCGCAGTTGCCTCCGAAGCCGTCACCGTCGGCGTCGCGGAACCAGCGCAGGTTCACCAACCCGTTGTCGATGACGCCGTCACAGTCGTCGTCTTGCGCGTTGCAGCGCTCGTTGGCGCGCGGGCCCACGGTGGCGTCGGCGTCGTTGCAGTCGCCGCCGAGCTCGACCCAGCCACCCTGCTGCGGGGCGCGGCAGAACGGCCGGCCTGACTCGCTCCAGCCCACGCCGTCGCCGTCGGCGTCGCTGAAGTAGAGCTTCGCCTCGCGCCGTTCCGGGCAGGTGTTCTCGAAGGGCAGCGTGGGGCAGGCGGGCGTGCCGCCGGGTTTGCAGCACACGCCGTCGTCGCAGGTGAAACCGTCGGGGCACACGTTGCCGGCTTCACAGGCCCACGGCCCGTCAGACTTCCAGCCCGAGAGGCAGCCGGTCAGCAGCAGCGCCACGGCGCAGAGCCACGCGCGCATCAGCGGAACCCCGTTTCATTCGCGAACTGAATGGTGAAGTCGGTCGAGTTCGAGAACACCTGAAGCTCGATGCGGCGGACCTTCGAGGTGTCGAAGCCGCTGCCGATGCCGATGATCCACCGCGGGTCTCGCACGTTGAGCGGCAGCACCTGGTCGAAGGCCGTCTGATTTCCGCTCAGCGTCAGCGACGACACGTCGAGCCGGTAGCGCATGTACTGATCGTCGGTATCGCCACAGAGGAAGATGACGGGGTGCAGCACGGCGCCGGGCGAGCCCCAGATGCCATCGGCGCCGCCGCCGGGGGCAAAGTTGGTGACCTGGAAGGCGATGCGCAGCTCGTTGTCGAGGCGGCTCAGGTCCCAGAAGGTGTTGGGCGCGGCCTCGACGCTCCACACATGGTAGAACCGCCCGTTTCCCGTTCCTGCCTGCCAGAGCCCTGACGCGGTACCGACCTCCACGTCGGTGTTGGCGCGGGTGGCGTGGCAGCGGCTGTTCAGCTCACCACCGCTCACCGGGGCCGGCAGCCGGCGCGCGCGGTACACGGCGTTGGGCAGGTTGAGCAGCGACGTCGGGCCACCACAGCCGGGCCGCTCGTCGATGAAGGCCGCGCTGTTGGTGGTGTTGTTGCAGTCGTTGTCGAGCCCGTCGCAGATCTCCTGGCTGGCGGAGTTGATGGAGCGGCACTCACGCTGCACGCCACCGTCACCGTCGGGCATGCAGCGGAACGCGCCGGCCTGACACACGCCGTACGCACCGGACACCAGGCATGGGAAGTTGATGGCGCTGGAGCCGACGTCGTCGGTGTCGGCGAAGCTCATGTTGGGTTGATCTGCCTGGCGGTCGCAGTTGTCGTCGAAGTTGTTGCAGAGCTCGCGCGTGTCGGGGTTCCGGCCCGGGTTGAAGTCGTCACAGTCGAGGGCGTTGTTCACGTAGCCGGGCGGGGCGATGCAGGCAGGCACCGAGACGGTTTCCGAGCCGAAGTCGTCACCGTCTTCGTCGCGGTGGAAGAGCGTGTTGTTGAGCCCGTCGTCGATGACGCCGTCGCAGTTGTTGTCGAGGCCGTCGCACAGCTCGCGCGTGGTGCGGTTCACCTCGGCGCGGGTGTCGTCACAGTCTTCGGCCGAGAGCACCCACTGGGGATTCTTCGGCTGGCGGCAGCGGGCGATGAAGACGTTCTGGTTGCCCTGACCGTCACCGTCGAGATCCTGGAAGTAGTCGGTGGGCAGGCCACCGTCGGTGCACTTGCCTCGGAAGGGCAGGGTGGGGCACGCGTTGATGGCCAGGTCGGAGCCTTCGACGCAGCACACGCCTTCGTCGCACGAGAAGCCCTCGGGGCAGGTGTTGCCTTCGCTGCAGGCCCACGGGCCGCCGACGTCCCACGGTTTGAAACAGCCCGAGCTGATCAGCGCGATGATCAACAGGGCTGCTTTTCTGGTCGCGTTCTCGGCGGCCGATCTCTCCGCTGCGCTGCGAGCTCGTCTCGTGTGGCCTTCGGCCAGAGTCCCTGCGAGCGCTCCGGGAGTTCTGGTCGCGTTCTCGGCGGCCGATCTCTCCGCTGCGCTGCGAGCTCGTCTCGTCTGGCCTTCGGCCAGAGTCCCTGCGAGCGCTCCGGGCCACATCAGTCCGTCACCGCGTCGATGATGAACAACGCGACGCCAGTCGCCGCGAGCCCACTGCCCACGCCCACCAGCACGTTCCCGGTCGTCGCGTAGCTCTCAGATTCCGCCTGGCGGCGCTGCACTTCGACCAGCGTCGCGCAGTCACGCACGTCACCGCTGCACGACGAGAGCCCCGCCGCGGTACCACGGCCGACCGCGCCCGCAATCAGCCCGCCCGCCAGCACCGCCGCGCCCGCCACGAACGTGCCGTAGCTCACCGCGCGCAACGCGCTCATGCGCTTCGGCGCCTTGCCCGACACCGCTTCTTCCGGCGACTGTGCTTCGACCTTCACGCGGCTGCCTTCACCCACTTCGAGCCGCTGCAGCACCGCGTGACCTTCGGGGAAAATCACGTCGACCTGATGCACGCCCGCCGGCACGGCCACGACTTCACCCGCCTTGCCGCTCGCCACGCGCCCGTCGACCTTCACCACGGTGCCGGGCTCGACCTGCAGGCGAAGACCTCCGTAGCCCTTGCGCGCCCACGCGGGCAGCAACGCCTCGAGCGCCGGCCGCACCGACACGTCGAACCCGTCGACACTGCCTTCACCTCGCTTGGCGCCGACCTTCTCACCGTCGAGCCACAGCTGCGCCTCGACCGCCAGCTTCTCACCCGACTTGTCGAGCGCGCGGAGCTCGAGCACCACCACCCCGGCCGCGTTGAGCGACGACACGAGTTGCTGTGCACAGTCGTCACTGCAGCGCCGCGGCGCGCCCTTCTTGAACGCGGGGCCTTCACCGACGGCGAGTGAAGAGACCTGCTTGAGCGCACTTTCCGTCGCGCGCTGCACACGGCGAACGTTGGCGTCAGACACGTTGGTGGCGTCGACGACGGCAGCCACGAGCGCCTGCGCATGTGCGAACGCAGGCAGAAAGACGAGAGCAAGAAGAAGGCGGGGCACGGACTTCTTCGTCTACTACAGTTGCGCGCATGGGAGCCCTGTTGGCGCTGTCGGGCGTGCTGCCGGCGATGGCGCTGATGGCCTTCGTGGCCCGCTTCGACGCCAAGCGCCCCGAGCCGCGCAAGCAACTGTGGCTGGTGACGCTCTTCGGGGGGCTGGTCACGTTGCCCGTCATCGGGCTGCAGCTGTTGCTCGAGAAGCTGAACCCCGGCGGCTACTCCGGGGCCATCTACACGGCGTTCATCGTCGCCGCGGTGACCGAAGAGACGTCGAAGGCCCTCGCGCTGTACTTCGCGGTGTGGAGACACCCTTCGTTCGACGAGCGCCTCGACGGCATCGTGTACGCGACGCGCGCCGGCCTGGGCTTCGCGCTGGTGGAGAACGTCGGCTACCTGATGGGCGCCGAGAGCATCAGCGGGTTCCTCGGCATCTTCGTGATGCGCGCGGTCCTCGCGGTGCCGGGGCACGCCATCTACGCGGGGTTCATGGGCTACTGGACCGCGCGGCGCCGGTTCGATGCGAAGGGTCCGGGGCTCGCGGGCGGGCTGCTCATCGCCATCGCGCTGCATGGCGCGTACGACGCGGCGCTGTTCCTCTGCGCGGAGCTCGGGAAGAGCACCGGGCCCGAGAGGTTGTTGGTGTTGCTCCTGCTGCCGATTCCGGTGGTGGTGGTGGTCGGCGGGTTCTTGCGGCTGCGCGCGCACGCCAGAGAGGCGCTGGCGCTGGATGACGTGACGCACGCGCCCAAACCGCCGCCGAGGCTGCCGGCCGGGATGGGCTTTGTGCTCAGGTAAGACCTTGAAATCGCTGGGTTGATGTCCCCGCATGTTCGGAGCCGCACACCGTCGGCCAGGGCGAGGAGGCGAACGGGCTCGAGGACGCCAACAAGATCGTCGTCGGGAAGCACTGCTGTTCCCGACAAACCGCGGAGCGTGGTCCACAACGGCGACGACAGCCGGTGGTGATCGACGGCGTGAACGAAACCGTCACCGCAACGCGCAGCCGGAATTGATCAGCACTGACCAACGCCGGTGTCGACGCGCATTGTGCTGAGACCGCTCAAGAAGCAGCCTGAACTGATCAGCGCCGATGCGCATCACCTCGCGGCCGTTCGAGAAGTAGTCGGAATTGATCAGCGCCGGTGTCGACGCGCACCGCGCCGCGGCTGCTCGCGAAACAGTCGGAACTGATTCGCGCCGACGCTGTGCTGGTGTCGCCACGCATCGCGCCGCGATCGCTCGAGAAACAGCCAGGCTTGCTTGGCACGCGGAATACACCGGTGTTGACGCGCATGGTGCCGCGGCCGTTCGAGAAGCAGTCACAACGGATCAGTGCCGACGCTGCTTGGGTGTTGCCCCGCGCCGCGACCGCTCGAGAAGTAGCTGGGATTGATCCGTATGCAGACATGCCGGCGCCGATGCACATCACCCCGCGGCCGTTCGAGAAGCAGTCGGAATTGATCGGCGCCGGTGTCGACGCGCAATGCGCCGCGGCTGCTCGAGAACAGCCCGGCTTGGTTGGCACGCGGAATACACCGGTGTTGACCCGCATGGTGCCGCGGCCGTTCGAGAAGCAGTCACAACTGATTAGTGCCGACGCTGCTTGGGTGTTGCCGCGCACCGCGTCGCGACCGCTCGAGAAGTAGCGAGACTGATCAGTATGCAGACATGCCGGCGCCGATGCACATCTCCTCGCCGCCATTCGAGAAGTAGTCGGAATTGATCGGCGCCGATGCTGCGCCGGTGTCGACGCACAACGCTCCGTGGCCGTTCGAGAAACAGTCGGAATCAATTAGCGCCGACGCTGTGCTGGTGTCGCCGCGCACCGCGCCGCGACCGCTCGAGAAGTAACGGGATTGATCAGTATGCAGATATGCCGGCGCCGATGCGCATCACCCCGCGGCCGTTCGAGAAGCAGTCGGAATTGATCAGCGCCGATGCTGCGCCGGTGTCGACGCGAATGCGCCGCGGCCGTTCGAGAAACAGGCGGAACCAATTAGCGCCGACGCTGTGCTGGTGTCGCCGCGCATCGCGCCGCGACCGCTTGAAAGGCAGTCGGAATTGATCAGTGCCGACATCATGCCCGCGTCGACGCGCATCACGCCGCGACCGGTCGGGAAGCAGCCGGAACCGATCAGCACCGAAATCACACCGGCATCGACGGTTCGACTGATTTCACCGCGTCAACGCCGCCCGACGAGACGCGCGGCATGGGCAATCGCACCAACTCCATCACCATCTACCGTGACGCGAAGAGCGGCGACGACGCCGACGGTAAGCACACGCCGATGGTCCGCTCACCGCCACCGGATCAGCCGGCGATGATGACCGAGTCGTTCAGCTTCGACGGCGACATGTGATCAACGGCACACCGGCGTGAACGTCGCTTCGATGTTCACCCGTCCCTCTGGAATCGTGAGCCACGGTGCGGCGTAGGCCCACGCCGAGGTGTTCAGCCCGGTCACCGACATCGTGCCCGGGGCCACGTCGGAGCTGATCAACATGCGCGAGCGCGCGCCGTTCACCGCGGCGGTGACGTCGTTCAACAGCGTCGGCCACGAGCCCGCGCAGCTCGTCATCGTGCCCCCGGTCGCCGTCACCAGCCGCTGCTGCATCGCCGACGCCGCCGCGCCGCACTCGACCGCGAACACCACCAGGTCACGCACGCCGGGCCTGAACGCCAGCACCTGCGTGTCGAGCCCCGGCTCACCATGGTCCGCGGAGCTGCCGATCATCACCACCACCGACGACGCATCGGCCCTGAAGAAGCCGCGATTGATGGTGGGGTCCGACAGCGCCTTGATCAGCGAACCGAGACCCTGACCCGGCTGACTGCCGCCGCCGTTCGCGAGCACCGTCTGCCACGCGACATCGGAGCCTGCGTCGCGCGACAACCACGGCGTTCCTACGGGCGTGAAGCTCAACACGCCATCGTCTTGATTGCTGATCACCAGACCGAGGTGGAAGTCGACGCCGGTGTTCGACAACAGCGAATACAGCGACGCCAACCCGGTCTGCGCGGCGCTCGCGGCCGGCGCGAACTGGTCGAACACCACCAGCACATCGACCTTCTCCAACGCCCGCTGCACTTCCCGCCCGCCGTCAGCCACCCGCGCGCTCACTTCGCGGCGATGCACTTCAGGCCCGAAGTCGGTCTGCACCTCCGCGGTCCACGTCGCGCGGTGCTCACCGGCAGGCAGCGCGGTGGTCGAGAGCTGAAACCCGACCGACGCGTTCGCGGCGATGGTGCGCGGCAACGAGCCGGGCGACGCCATGAATGGCTCGGGCGCCGCACTCAAGCGCGTCAACTGCACCGCCTGCGCACACCGGTTGGTCAGCACCACCGTGCGCGCGGGTGGTGCGCAGCCCGGGCTCCACGTGCCGAGGCTCGGGGGCGCCGTCACCGCCACGCACGGCGTCGCCAGCACGTTGGCGCTCAGGTCGAGCACCCTGCCGCCCACCATCACCGAGCCCGTCACCACGTCGCGCTCGACGGCCGGCAGGGCGCGCACCGTCACCGGGAGCCGCTCGCCCGCCCGCAGGTTGCGCGGCCAGTCGCGCGGCTCGACCACCGCGAAGTGTTCGAGGCCGCGCATCACGCGTGGAATCACGCCGGTGCAGCTCACCGTTCCGTCGTTGCGCAGCGTGAACGTGCGGTCGACCGCGTGCATCGGCTCGAGGTCACCGAAGTCGACGCCGCTCTCTTCCATCACCAATCGGCACGTCGGCAACGGCCGCACGTCGATGCGCACCGGCACCGTGACCACCGGCGCGTCGGGCAGCGTGGTCTCAAGGGTGATGGTCCAGGCGCGCCGGCCCGGCACCGTCGACACGAAGTGCACCGGCAACTCGAGCGTGCGCCCCGGCGCCACACCCGCCGTCACGTCGACGTTCTGCACCGTGCCCAGGCACGCGCCGGTCGAGCGGTCGACGTCACCGAGGCACAGCTCTTCGGCGGGGCTCACCACCCACGGCCGCGCCGAAGGGAAATACAGCCAGCGGTCGCCCACGTTCTCGACGCGGAGCGTGCCGTCGACCCGCAGCGTCTGGAAGTCGCTGATCACCTGCGAGCCGAGGTCGAGCTCGTCAGGTACCTTCACCAGCGCGCCCACGCCCGTGCCCACCATCGAGAAGTGCGCCAGCACCGGCAGCGTGGTGGCCTGAAACGAAATGCGCGCGCGGTGGGCGCCGTTGCGCGTGGGGCGGAAGTTCACCGGCACGTCGCGCGAAGCACCGGGCGCGATGGGCGAGCCGTCGGACGTACCGATTGAGAAGCCTTCGCCTTCGACCGACAGCCGCGACACCGACGCAGGCACCTTGCCCACGTTGATGAAGCGCGCGGGGCTCTCGGCGACGTGAAAGCGCTCGACCTCACCGAAGTCGCCGTCGAACACGAGCAGCAGCTGGCCCATGCCGGCGTCGTCGACGGGGCCCGCATCGGAGCCGCTCGTCGCCGGGCAGGCCGAGAGCACTGCGAACACCATCGAGCACCACACGCGCCGCATCGCGTCGTCACGCTAGCGCTTCGCAGACATCAATGCTGGTGGCCCGCCGCGCCGGTGTGTTTGGGTTCCGCGCATGTCGCAACCCCTGCTTCCCCGTATCGACGCCTGCGCAGACGCCATTCGCAAGAAGGCGCCCGGCTTCACCCCGAAACTCGGCATCATTCTCGGCAGTGGTCTGGGCGCGTTCGCCGACACGCTCGAGAACGCGGTGTCCATCGACTACTCGGAGCTGCCCGATTTCCCCACGTCGTCGGTGTCGGGTCACGCGGGGCGCCTGGTGCTGGGGTACCGCGGCACGACGCCCGTCGTCGCCATGCAGGGCCGCGTGCACTTCTACGAGGGCTACGCGCCGTGGCAGGTCACCTTCCCCGCGCGCGTGTTGTGCCGGCTGGGCATCAAGCACCTCACGGTGACCAACGCCGCCGGTGGCATCAACCTCGGCTTCAAGGTCGGCGACCTGATGGCGATTACGGATCACCTCAACCTCGCCGGCTTCAACCCGCTCATCGGTCACAACGAAGAGGGGCTGGGCCCGCGCTTCCCCGACATGACGCACGCCTATGACCCGGCGGCGCTGAACATTCTGCGCGAGGCGAGCGCGGCGACGGGCGTGGCGATTCGTGAAGGCGTGTACGTGGCGTTGTCGGGCCCGTCGTACGAGACGCCGGCGGAGATCCGCATGCTGCGCACGCTCGGTGGTGACGCGGTCGGCATGTCGACGGTGCCCGAGGTCATCGTGGCCTCGCACATGGGCGTGAAGGTGACGGGCGTGTCGTGCGTGACCAACCTCGCCGCGGGCATCAGCCGGGAAAAGTTGTCGCACGCCGAGGTCTCGGAGGTCGCCAACCAGGTGAAGGACAAGTTCACCCGGCTGCTGGCGCGCTTTCTCGACGACGTGGCCAGGACGGTCTGATTTCTTCGGCGGCACATGGCAGACAAGAAGCGGAAGTTGGATGACGAGCGCCGCGACAGCCCGCGCGTGCCGATGAAGTTCCTGGTGCGCGACGTGGGCCTGCGCGACGGCGAGTGGGAAGAGCGCGAAGGCGACCTCTCGCTCGGTGGAATTTCGTGGAAGGGCAAGACCGCGCCTCACGGCACCGAGGTCGACGTGCGGTTCCGCCTGCCGATGGTGCCCAAAGAAGTGCGGGCGCGCGGCGAGATTCTGCGGGTCAAGGCCGCGGGCGTGGGCATCGACTTCCACCTGCGCTTCACGGAGCTCGACGTGCGCAGTGAGCTGGCGATCGCCCGCTACCTCGACGACTTGATCGCGAAGCAGAAGTGAAGTCGTGCTGGTGAGCCAGATGGTCGTTCCCACGCCCACGGTTCTCACCAGAATCAGTTTCCATGAACTCGTTTCGGGCCGAAGGGCCTGCGCGCGTCGTGCTCGAACGAGACCACTCAACGACCGCCTTCATTCAGCGCCGATTGACCGCAAATGAAGGTGGTGTCGACGCGTGCGTGACGAGCGGTGCGGCCGGGCTGCACTCCGGCGCGCCGTCAGCGCGACGACCGTCGTGCACGCGGTGGGTCATGCGCGCGTCGCCTGCTGACGCCGGGCCCCCGGCTCCTGACACAGCGCTGACAGCGGCGGTCCCTACGGTGGTGTCACGAGCGGAATGAACCGCTCCGTCGCCAGAGGGCACCCCATGAAGACCATCAACTGGTTCGAGATCTTCGTCACCGACATGCCGCGCGCCGTGAAGTTCTACGAAGAGACGCTGCGCATCAAACTCGAGCTCAAGGAGTTCGGCGGCGAGCTCAACGCGCTGTTCGAGAGCGGAAATGGCGGCGGTTGTCTCATCGTTCGCAAGGGCCGCACGCCGAGCGCCGAGGGCGTGCTGCTCTACATGAACTGCGACGGGAAGCTCGACGCGGTGCTCGCGCGCGTCGAGCAGGCCGGTGGGAAAATCGTCTCGGGCAAGGAGTCGATCGGCCCCATGGGCTTCGTGGCGATGATCAACGACTCCGAAGGCAACCTCGTCGGCCTGCACGAGTCTGCGCCGAGCTGATCACCGCGTGAGAATGCCCACGGCGCAGGCGGCTTCGTCGAACCCGGTGAGGCCGCCCGCGTTCTGCCAGAGCGCGGTCTTCACGTTCTTCGCCTGCCGCGGGCCCGCTTCGCCGCGGAGCTGCGTGGTGAGCTCGTGAACCATCGCCAGGCCGCTGGCTGCCAGGGGGTGACCCTTCGAAACCAGCCCACCCGACAGGTTCACCGGCCGCTCGCCACCGAGCGAAGCGGCCCCGCTGGCGACGTACGCACCACCCTGACCCCAGGCGCAGAAGCCCAGCGCTTCGAGGTTCGCGATTTCAGAGAAGCTCGTCGCGTCGTGCAGCTCGACCAGGTCGATGGCCGACGGCTCTACGTGGGTGCGGCGATACAACTTCTGCGCGCAGACCTGGGTCACCGAGGGTTCACCGAGCGCGCGGTAGCGGCCGCTGGCCAGCTCCACGCCCACCAGCTTCACCGCGCGGTCACGAACCGGCGCAGGGAGCGTCTTCAGGGCCTCGCCCGAGCACAGGAGCGCCGCCGCCGCGCCGTCTGAAATCGGCGCGCACATCGCGCGGGTCAGCGGCGCCAGCACCGCCTTGTCGGCCAGCACCTCCGCGACGGACATCGCCTTCTGGTACTGCGCGTTGGGGTTGAGCGCGCCGTGCGTGTGGTTCTTCGCGGCCGACGCGGCGAGCTGCTCGACGGTCGTGCCGAAGGTGTTCATGTGCCACTTCGCCTGCAGCGCGCAGACGTCGAGCAGCGCGATGCGGTCGGGGCGGGGCGCGTAGTCGAGGTCGTGCGCCTTCGCGGCGTGCTCGTAGAAGTGTGTCGGCACCTCGGGCGTCAGCTGATCCATCGCGCCGTCGAACAGCTCCCTGGTCTTCTCGAGCGCCTGCGGCAGAAAGACCTTCTCGACGCCGATGGCGAGCGTGAGGTTGGCGTGCCCGGCGGCGATGGCCTGCGCCGCGCCGTGGAAGGCGAGGCTCCCGGTGGCGCAGCCGGCTTCGACGTTCACGATGGAGGTCGAGGCGTCGAGCTGACCACTGGCCATCGGCTGCGAGAGCAGCACCTGACCGCGCGACGTCGCCTGACCGAACACGTGCAGGGCGCAGTTGCCGAACCAGATGCCTTCGGTGCGCGCGAGCGGAAGGCCGGCGTCTCGTTCGAGCGCGTCGAGGACCCATTGCGTGAGCACGCGGTGGGTGGTTTCGGGCCAGCGCTTGAAGGCGGTCGTTGCGGTTCCGATGACGTAGACGTCGGGCATGGCGCGGAACCTACGCCCTCTCCAGGTGAAGCGGGGCCGGTCAGCGAGTTGCGCGGAGCAACAGCGCCGACGGGGGGCGGTGTCGATGGGTTCAGGCCCTGCGCATTGCGACGCAGGCCCGCTGCCCGTCGACTCAATGGAGGGAGCCGTACCGTTCGTGGTGACGAAGACCACACGACGGTGGTCATCGTCGGCGTGACGGAGCTGATGCTCGCGGTGTTCCCCGGAATTCTGCGTCCGTCGTCGAGAGCGATGCGCTTCCGAACACTGAGCCCGCGCCGCAGCACTGATGGCCTTGAAGGCGATGGGGTTCGGGTGCAGCGAGCGCTCGTTTCGACGCGTGCGGCCCCTCGCCTCGGGCCTTTCGGGGGTTCAGTTCACTGCGCTTCGTGGTCGTGAGCGTTCGTGTCTATGAAAACCACAGCCCGCTGTGGTTCAGGTCACCACGAACGGCCGACGTCGTGAGTTGAGTGGAACTCGCCGCGCGCTGAGGGCCTGCTCGGGGTCGAGCACGCCAGAGTCCATCAGACACCGCCTCCCTTCAGGCGCAGTGGTCCCGGTCACCACGAAGCTCCGGGTGTTCGACAGCTCGACAGGGGAGACAGTGTCGATGGCTTCAGGCCCTGCGCATCACGACGCAGGCCCGCTGCACGTCGCACGTCGACTCAATTCGGGGAGCCGTACCGTTCGTGGTGACGAAAACATGCTTCGCGGCGATGGCTTCGACGCTGGCGTAAATGCGCTCTTCGTTCGGCGACAACGCGAGCGCTCCCCGCCAGATGCGAGAGCGCGTGTGCGACGTCCCCCTCGCTGATCAATTTCTCGACCGCCGCCAGTTCTCGCGTGGGTCTTACGGAGCAGGGTCGCCGCTTCAACTGCCAAACCTGAGCGGCCTGAATGGAGGCAGTGCGGCGAAGACTCCACGCGGTGCTCGTCGCAGGCTGGCCCCTCAGCTCCTCAGCCGCGTGAGCCAACTTGTGGTCGTTCGTAGAGCGAAGGCGGTCAA
>QFQP01000108.1 GCA_003243425.1 Archangium gephyra
GAATCGCAGATCATCGCCCCGGCTCGCGAAGTCTATGGCGACATCCCGGTCCTCGAGGCTTGCACGGACTTCGACTTCGGCCTAGGACACGACTCGGTCCGTCTGCTGGCGCGGCGCATGGTAGCCGAGGCGTACGTCGGTCTGACCCAGTCACGTTGAAGGCTGCAGCCTCTCGGTAGGCTGTTCGCGACCAGTTGCCGGAAGACCGGAGCAGGCACGGCGAGGTACGGGGAGGTTTCGAGTGGCTGATCGACCGCCTGCGTTCCGCTTCCTGCGCCCCGAGTTCGAGGCGGACGACCGTAAGTTGCCGAGTCAAGCGAAACAGCTCCACATCCTCGTCGCCTTGCTGCTGAACGCAGGCCAGGCGGTGGGGAGTACGACGCTACGCCAAGCGGTCTGGGACCCGCACGACGACGAGTACGAAGGAATACGACCGGACGGCGTCCGCACCACCGGGTTGGCGACGGCCGTCTCGAGGCTACGAAGCTCCGGCTGGGCCATCGAGACCAAGACCGAAGGCGGATACTCGCGCTACAAGTTGAGCGATGTCAGCGAGGACGACGTCGACCTATTGGTGTTCGACCGGGACGCAGCGGGCCTCCTGAAGGAGTCGAAAGCAAAGCTGACGAACGAGCAAAAGGCCGAACTGCTGGAGCGATGCCGCAACATCCTTGCACGGTGGCAGTACAGCCCATCCGCGCACTTCGGCAACGCCCCGATCAGTGAGCTCCTCACGCGGTTCATGAATCGTCATGACGAGCTTGTGCAATTGACGGCGTCGCTCGAGAACACCGCCCCAACTCATCCGGAACCGGAACGAATCACGGGAATCGGTGTATCTCAACTCGGGACATACCTGCGGGATGTTCTAAGACGCGGCATGACACTCGCCTTCGGGAATCCGTCGTCATGGGCGTCTGATGAGACGAACGAAGACCTCGTGACCCTCGATGACCTATGGACGCCCCTTCGCGTCGCCGACTCGCAGCAACGAGCGGGCAATGCTGGAACACACGAGTCGATGACCGAACGCGACACCGGGGCCGACTTGATAGGTCTCGCCGACTCGACGGCTGAGCCCCTCGTGATTCTTGGCGATCCTGGGAGCGGCAAGTCGACCTCGGCCGCGATGCTTGCGGCGAGGGCAGCACGGGGGGCGATGAGCGGCGAGCGACTAGTGCCCATCTGGGTCAACCTCGGAACCATCATTGCGAACCCGCGATGGTCGGCCGAGAAAATCTTGCTCTCCGGTGTTCCAGAAGTCGACTTGGCGATTGCGCGTCAGGGAGAGCATGCAGGCGTCGATCTCGCGCAGGCCCTGGAGACGACGATCTCGCAAGGCAGCGCTCTCCTGCTGCTCGACGGCCTTGACGAGGTAAAAGACTTCAGCATCACCACGGTTCGCGAGGCCATCACCACGATCCTGGCTCAACGAAATGGGTCAAAGGTGCTGATCACCTGCAGAACCTTCGACTACCGCCACGAGAATCCTCCGAGAAAACTCCCTGTCAAGCGCGAGTTGGAGATTTTGCCACTCAGCACCCAGGAAAAGCTCGACTATGTGACGCGATGGTATGAATCAGCCGCAAGAGCCGGGGGGTTTCGACTCGAGTTGGCCGAGAAACTCCGCGATGCGTTGCATCAGGAGATCCTGAGCAGTCCGGTGATCACTGATATGGCCGGACTGCCCCTCTTGCTCGCACTACTCACCCTGATCCATTCACGGCAAGAGTTGCCCGACTCGCGCTCGGTGGTGTGCGATCAGGCCATCAAGTTCATGCTTGCAGAAACGCCTCCATGGCGGGAGCGCGACCCCGGTTCATCAAGCGAGGCCTCCGGACCGATGATCCGCCTCGCGGTTGAAGTCGCGTTTCGCGGGCACCTCGCTGAAGAGTCACCAACTAGTGGCAATGAGTGGCTGACTCACGAAGTCATCCTCGATGAGGCGACGAAAATCGTAGACAGCCTTCGGCAGGACGGAGCCGGGAGGGCGACGCCGAGTCCCGAAGCA
Source organism: Archangium gephyra (assembly GCA_003243425.1). GTDB lineage: Bacteria > Myxococcota > Myxococcia > Myxococcales > Myxococcaceae > Archangium_A > Archangium_A gephyra_A. Next base: position 2,012 of record QFQP01000108.1, read on the forward strand.
TTGAGCCAGCAACTCGAGAACAGCCACGGCCTACTTCTGGAGACCGGGCCGAATCGCTTCCGGTTCTCGCACCGATATTTTCAGGAGTATCTGGCCGGACAGCACTTCGCGCGAGGCCGTGACCGCAGGCTGGCCCTCGCGAGCGGCAG
>QFQP01000109.1 GCA_003243425.1 Archangium gephyra
TCATGACGCAATTTAACCCGGTCGATCATCCGCATCGCCGTTATAACCCGCTGACAGGGCAATGGATTCTGGTATCGCCGCACCGGGCCAAACGCCCCTGGCAGGGCGCCCAGGAAACCCCGGCGAAACAGACCCTGCCGTCCCACGATCCCGACTGTTTTTTATGTCCGGGCAACACCCGTGTCACCGGCGATAAAAACCCCGATTACCCCGGTACGTATGTCTTTACCAATGACTTTGCGGCACTGATGACCGACACGCCGGACGCGCCGGAAAGCAGCGATCCGCTGATGCGCAGCCAGAGCGCGCGCGGCACCAGCCGTGTTATCTGCTTCTCGCCGGATCACAGCAAAACCCTGCCGGAACTGAGCCTGAGCGCACTGGAAGAGGTGGTGAAAACCTGGCAGGAACAGACCGCCGATCTGGGCCGGACGTATCCATGGGTTCAGGTCTTTGAGAATAAAGGCGCGGCAATGGGCTGTTCGAACCCGCACCCGCATGGCCAGGTGTGGGCCAACAGTTTTCTGCCCAATGAAGCCGAACGCGAAGACCGCCTGCAGAGTGATTATTTCCGCCAGTACGGCTCCCCCATGCTGGTGGATTACGCCGAACGTGAGCGCAGGGACGGCAGCCGTACCGTCGTGGAAACCGAACACTGGCTGGCCGTGGTGCCCTACTGGGCGGCCTGGCCGTTTGAGACGCTGCTGTTACTCAAAGCGCATATCCGGCGGATCACCGAATTAACCGACGCGCAGCGTGGCGACCTGGCGCTGGCCCTCAAGCAGCTGACCAGCCGCTACGATAACCTGTTTCAGTGCTCCTTCCCCTACTCGATGGGCTGGCACGGGGCGCCCTTCACGCAACAGGATCACAGCCACTGGCAGTTGCATGCGCATTTTTACCCGCCATTATTACGCTCCGCCACGGTACGTAAGTTTATGGTCGGTTATGAAATGCTGGCCGAGACACAGCGTGACCTGACGGCAGAACAGGCGGCTGAACGCCTGCGCGCGGTCAGCGCTGTTCATTTCCGCGAATCCGGAGTTTAACCATGAGTCTGAAAGAAAAAACACAGTCCCTGTTTGCTGAAAAATTTGGCTACCCTGCCACGCATACCATTCAGGCGCCGGGGCGCGTAAACCTGATCGGCGAACATACCGATTATAACGACGGGTTTGTGCTGCCCTGCGCCATTGATTACCAGACCGTCATCAGCTGCGCCACGCGGACGGATCGTACCGTGCGCGTTATCGCCGCCGACTACGACGGCCAGCAGGATGAATTCTCGCTGGACGCCCCCATCGTGACCCATCCTTCGCAACAGTGGTCAAACTATGTGCGTGGCGTGGTGAAACATCTGCAAAACCGTGACAACACGTTTGGCGGCGCGGACCTCGTCATCAGCGGCAACGTGCCGCAGGGTGCGGGCCTGAGCTCGTCCGCGTCGCTGGAAGTGGCGGTCGGCACCGTGTTTCAGCAGCTGTACCACCTGCCGCTCGACGGCACGCAAATCGCCCTGAACGGCCAGGAAGCGGAAAACCAGTTTGTCGGCTGTAACTGCGGCATCATGGACCAGCTCATCTCGGCGCTGGGTAAAAAAGGCAGCGCACTGCTGATCGACTGTCGCTCGCTGGGCAGCAAAGCGGTCTCCATGCCGGAGGGCGTCGCCATCGTCATCATCAACAGTAACTTTAAACGCACCCTGGTGGGCAGCGAGTACAACACCCGTCGCGAACAGTGTGAAACCGGGGCGCGTTTCTTCCAGCAAAAAGCGCTGCGTGACGTGAATATCGATCAGTTCAATGCCGTCGCGCACGAACTGGATCCGGTGGTTGCCCGGCGCGTCCGCCATGTGCTGACTGAAAATGCGCGGACCGTGGAGGCCGCCGACGCACTGGAAAAAGGCGACCTGCAGCGAATGGGCGTCCTGATGGCGGAATCGCATGCCTCCATGCGTGACGATTTTGAAATCACCGTGCCGCACATCGACACCCTGGTGGAGATTGTGAAGAGCACCATCGGCGACAAAGGCGGGGTGCGCATGACCGGCGGCGGTTTCGGCGGCTGCGTGGTCGCGCTGGTGCCGGAAGCGCTGGTGCCAGCGGTGAAAGAGGCCGTTGCGGCGCAGTACGAAGCCAAAACCGGGATTAAAGAGAC
>QFQP01000110.1 GCA_003243425.1 Archangium gephyra
CCATCGACTTCATCCACAGCAGCACGAGGACGTAGATGATGAGCCATCCGACGAGCAGCAGTTGCCCGAAGGGTGTGCCGTACGGCTCGAAGAACTGCCCAGAGAATGGGATCGCAGCCAGCACCGCGAGGGTGATGCCCGTAATGAGTCGGATCGTCTGCCTCGGCTTGGCTCGGTCGGCTTCGATCTGTCGCCGGGCTTTCACCTCGCCGAACACGTCCGTCGCGAGGTCCTCGAGCGACGCTGCGACGCCCGGCCCTCCTTGCTCGGCGGCGAGGGTGAGATGGGCGACGACCAGATCTGCGGTGGAGTCCTCGAGCTCGTCCGCGAACGCCTGCAGTGCATCGGCCGTGAGCCACCTTGCGCTGAGGCGCGCCGACAGGCGCGTGATGTTCGGCGCGATCGCCTCGGGCGCGCTGCGCTGGGAAGCGATGATCGCGTTCTCGAGGCTCACCCCGCCGACGATGAGCCCCGAGAGGCTGCGCATCCACTGCTCGAGCGCTTCCAGTCGACCGATGCGCTCGACATCGTTGGTGCGTCCCAGCAGCAGCGGGATGCCGATCGCCGCCGCCGGGGCGGCGAACAGGGGGACGATCCACCCGCTGACGAGCCAGAGCACGACACCGAGTGCCAGGCCGCCGAGCGCGATCAACTGCCGTTGCCGGGTGAACTGCCCGCGCCAGACGTAGAACGCATCGGTGAGGCGACTGGTCGGCTTGTCTGCCCGGCTCTGCGCCGGCAGGAAGCCGATCACGATCACGAGCACGCCCAGCAGGCCGGTCGTCACGGCGGCGGCGACAGTGGCGGGCATCACTCCACCCCCTGGAAGATCGCGGGGTCGAGCCCCTGGTAGACGAGGGCCTCGAGCGTCTTTGTGGTCGGCCGCTCTTCAAACACCAGCTGTTCCGTCGTCTGATCGAGGCGGAAGATCGTCTTGGCGATGGGGCGACCCTCTTCTCCGGGCACGACCTCGGCGATCTCCGTGACCCGCCGCCGGCGGATGCCTTGCGAGTCGCGCGTGATGCTGATCTGCACGATCATGTCGATGTGCTGGGCGATCTGCCGGTAGGCGTAGGTGTCGCTGGCGCCGAGGTTCTTCGTGGTCAGCGTCGTCATGCGGTCGATGGCCTCGCTGGCGGAGTTCGCGTGAAGGGTGCTGAACGAACCGACGCCGGCCTGCATCGCCTGGAACATCGCGTCGATCTCACCGCCTCGGACCTCACCGACGACGATCCGCTGCGCGTTCAGCCGCAGGGCCTCCTCGAGCAGCTCGACGAGGGTGACCTCGCCCGGCTGCGTTCCGTCGGCGGCACGTTCTCCCGTGCCGCGGCGGTACTGCAGCGCGGTGACGATCAGGTGTCGATCGCCCATGCGGTCGAGGTAGAGCTCGCGCTCCTTCTCGATCGTCACGATCGGTTCGAGCGGGTCGATGCACCCGCACAGAGCTCGCGTCAGCGTCGTCTTCCCACTCCCGGGGGCACCGGAGGTGACGATCGACAGGCCGGCGAGTACTGCAGCCTTGAGCAGCTTCGCGGCGTTCACGGTCAGGGTGCCCTGCTGGAAGACCATGTCCTCGAGGGAGATGTCGACGTAGCGGTGCACGCGGATCACGATCTTGATGCGCTGCGCCACTGGTGGGGCCACCGCCGCGAGGCGCGCGCCTCCGGGCAGGTCCATGTCGAGGATCGGGTTCGCCGCGGTGAACGACCGGCCCGACTCCCCGCCGCGGCTCGCTAGGAACTGGATTTCCTGCATGAGCTCGGCGTCGCTGTTAGCGACGGACGGCCCGGGCACGGTCCTGCCGTCGGCGTAGTGGATGAAGACGTGGTCGAAGCCGGTGATGTCGACATGGCTCATGATCGCTCGTCCTGTCCTTCGGCGCATTTGCGCTCGCTTGCTCAATAAAGCGAAGCTTCGAGGCGGGGAGGGGCGCGGCCTCGATTTCACTTCGCGAAACGCTGCGCGGGGCGCCCAGCCGGCTTCTGTCATTCGACTAGTTTCAGGCCGTCGAACGGACGGGGCGCATGGCGATCACCTACGAATTGGTCAAGGAGGTCACCGCCAATCTCTATGATTGGTCGCTGCGCCGTATCCCTGAATCCTCCAAGGCCGAATTCCGCAAGGCTCTGGCGAGCGAAACTGAGCCGCAGGCCCG
>QFQP01000111.1 GCA_003243425.1 Archangium gephyra
AGGTCGCGGTCGAGGGAGACGAGCCAGAGTGAGAGCTTGCACATCTCGATCGCCATCTCATTGATGTCGGCACCGTAGAGGCACTTGGCGACGACCTCGCGGATTGCAAGGGTCCGCAGGTCCTTGCGGCCGGTCCACAGGGCGTTGTCCGCGACCCATGCCTCAACGAGCCGGTCGGCGAGAAAGCGTGCCGCCGCCACGAGGAACGCACCCGAACCGCAGGCGATGTCCGCCACCTTGAGGTTGAGGATGTCCGAGGGGGTCTTGAGCTTCCACTCCTCACGGCTTACCGTTTGATGCGGACCGGGGGCGTACACGAGCGGCTCCAGTGCGTACTTGACCACGTCTTCGGCGAGCGACTTTGGCGTGTAGTGCGCTCCGGCATTCTTCCGCGACGGCGTCTCCGTGACTAGGAGCGCACCTTCGAGGACAACAAACGGTCGATTGCGCAGGTCAAGCCGTACGAGCCCGAGCCAGGGCTTGACGCGTTCACGTAAGTCAGGGTCGTCGCCGACAGCCTGGGTGAGGGCACTGACGATTCCTGGGTCGACCGCGGCGTCGATGGCCTTGGCGATGGCGGCCTCGGACGACGGCTTCGCCGATGGTTGGTCGGTCCCGATCCACTCGCGGATCGCCTTGGCGAGCTGCTTGCGGTCATTGTGCGTGGCGGCGAGTTCCTCCAGCTTCGCCAAGGGAATCTCGGGTTCCTCGCCGCGGGTGCCGAGTACGCCGAGCACCACTTCGGGGGCGACCGTTGCGGTGTACCCGAGCAGGCCCTCGTACATGTAGCCGATCTGCTCGACGTCGATGTCGCGGAACGAAATGTGACGCGCCTCGCCCTTGATCTGGGCAATCTGCACCGCGCGGAGGACATGCAACATGACACGATCGGAGACGGTCACGCCGAGGGTTCCGACCTCGCTCGTCGCGGTCAGAAAGGGGAACCGCGCCGGGTCGAACAGCGAGCCGCCGTAGGCGGGCATTCGCAGGTTCTCGAAGGTCGCACCGCGGTAGAGGGCGTTGCTGGTCGCCAGCAGCCGGTGCCAGGTGAGGGAGGTGGCGTCGAGGGCCTCCTCGCTCTCGGCCGACTCGCGGGCGATGAGCTGGTCGAGTTCGCCGGCGATGCCGTAGCCCTGGTCGAACAGCTCACCCTGCGGCAACAGCCCGCGCTCTTCGGCAAAGAGCAAGAAGACGACGCGCATCATCACCGTGACGGCAGCCTCGTAGCTGTCGTGCGGGCGGCGCGGGAGAGGGTCGGGGAGGCTGCGCCGCTTCGCGTCGGCCGCGGACTCGGAGAAGGACTGGATGAGTAGCTCGACCGCACGGCGCACCTGGGCGCCCAGCGCCTCGGTGATCTCCTCGGCAGCGGCGACGGACTCTTCGAAGAGCACCGGAAGTCGCTCGGCGGGGTCGCCTCCGATGAGGTACTGGCGTCCGATCAGGGCCAGGAACGCATCGCGGGTGCGCGGTTCCTCTGTCCACGTGAGCGCGTCGACGACGCCGGAGGCGACCATCGCGTTCTCGCGTGCGCAGACGAGCCCCCACCATCGGCCGTCGGTGACGATGCCGATCGGCACCCTGCTCTCGCGCAGCATCGCCTCGACACGATCGACGGGGTTGGCCGCCCACAGGTCCCCCGGGACTTCGCGCAGGGAGTCGACCGGGTCGATCGTATGCACGATGGCGCCGATCCCGTCGTCTCCGTCGAGAGCCGCCTGCGCGCGGACGGTTACCGCGCGATTTGGTGACTGTGCGGCGATACCCGGGACGTCACCCCACGTGAGTGACTCGGCCCAGCCTGCGACGTCGCGCAGCACGGTCTCGACCCACTTGTCGCGGGCCGCGCGATACGTGTCTAGTGCGATGTCGGACCCGGGGCTGCGGTCATAGCGCTCCCAGGCGGACTCGAAGTCCTTGCGGGCGTCCGAGAGGGCGGACTTACGCGCCTCGGCGAGCTGTGGCATCCCTTCGGGCCAGACTCGCTTAAGCGGCGGGATGGCGAGGAACGGGCCTTCGGTGTCGACGAGTTCGAGCCAGACGCGGTGCAGTTCGGCGGCAGTCTTGGCAGGGCGGTCGCGTACGGGTCGGCGTACCATCAGTCGCGCCACCCGTCTGCGTCGTTGCGGGTGAGTGCGAAGACGACGGCGGCG
>QFQP01000112.1 GCA_003243425.1 Archangium gephyra
CACCGGCTACACGCCGATCGTCGCGGCGATCCTGGAGATCGCTTCGGCGTATGCGCCGGCAGCGACCGGCTCCGCCGACTAGCGACATCCCGCACCACAACAAGTCGGAGTAGGAATGCCGGTCACCCAGCACCCCCTCCACAGATCCGTACGTGCGGGGCTACCGCATACGGCTCTTGCCTCGGGTCGTGACGAGCAGACGCTGGTTCGGATAGGGGTGGCAGATGCGTGGGGATGGCAACCAGTGAGCAACGATCCGCTGCATGCGCTTCCAACTCAGGTGTTTGGCCTGGCTGCGGCGGCACAGCGTGCGATGCCACAGTCGGCCGACCTGCAGGCGGAAGCTGCCGATGCGCGCGCCGTTGCACGGCACGCCGAAGTAGCGCGTATGCCCGGTCACCACCGCGCGCAGGTACTGCCCCTGCTCGGCAATGGGTCGATGCATGCGCCTTCGCAGTTCGTCTTTGACGGCGTGCAGTTTGCTGCGCAACCGCTTGGCACTGGTGAGCCGCAAGACCATGAACTTGCCCATCCTGGTCTTGCCGCAGCAGTGCGTGAAGCCCAGGAAGTCGAAGGTCTGCGGTTTGGTCTGTCCCCGGCGGTGCCGGTTCTGGCGCGCAAAGCGTCCGAACTCGATCAGCCGCGTCTTCTCGGCGTGCAGCGCCAGCCCGAAGCGGCCCAGCCGCTCAGTCACCGCGCGTTCGAACCGCGCGGCATCCTCACGCAACTGGAACCCGGCGATCCAATCATCGGCGTAACGCACGATGATCACCTCGCCCCGAGCATGGCGGCGCCGCCACTGCTGCACCCACAGGTCCAACGCATAGTGCAGGTAGATGTTGGCCAGCAGCGGACTGATGCTGCCGCCTTGCACCGTACCCAGTTCACTGCGCCTGAGCCTGCCATCCTCCAGTACGCCCGCGTGCAGCCACTGCTTGATCAGCCGCACCACGCGCGCATCGGCCACGCGGTGTTCGATGAAGCGCACCAGCCAGTCGTGTTCGATGGTGTCGAAGAACTGGGCGATGTCGGCATCGAGGATCCAGTTCACCCGCCGGGTGCTCACCCCCACGCTCACGGCATCGAGCGCGTTGTGCGCACTCCTGCCCGGCCGGAAGCCGTAGCTGAACCCGCAGAAGTCCTGCTCGTAGATGGCGTTCAGAACCTCGACGGTGGCGCGCTGGACGAGCTTGTCTTCCAGCGCGGGCACCCCCAGCGGTCGCTTGGAGCCGTCGGGTTTGTCGATGTACGCCCTTCTCACAGGCTGGGGCCGATAGCCCCCGCGGGCCAGCCGGTCGGACAGCTCCAGCAGGTTCGCTTCCAGATTCTGTCCGTACGACTGCCAAGTCTGGCCGTCGACCCCGGCCGCCGCATCGCGCTTGAGCGCCTGATACGCCTGCCGCAGCCGCTCGACCGCGTAGATGTGATGCATCAGCGTGTTGAACTTCGCACTGCGTCGGCCTCTGGCCGTCTGTCGTATGCCGTCGAGCGCAGTTCCCACGTCATAGAAGCGGCTCGATCGCCGGGACATGCGCGCTGCAACAGCATTTCCCTAGGCTCGCGGCCTTCCCTCCACCGGCTCCGCCGCCGCAGGGGTTGCACCCGCAGCTTTGTTCGCCCGCTTCTGCGGTACTACGCAGCAGTCCGACTTCCCGCGCCCCTGACTCATCGCCGTACGCCCGCAGGCTTCACGATGCGCGCTGCGGCAAACGTCTCCCGACGGGCCGCAGCAGGACGCGGGACCTCCCGGTTCCCGTGCGAGATGTGTCCGCGCATGCGCGGGGTCTGTGACCGCGCGGGGTCCGGCACTGCCTCGCCAAAGCGGCAGCATCGGTGTGGCCTTCGGCTTACCTCCACAGCCTCGGCACCCCGGACAGCCCGCAGCTCGCGCCACGGGGCATGGATTACGCGGCTCAATACCCGGCCTGCACGTACCCCTGTCAACGCTTCGCGCACGCCCTCGCGAACGCACACGCATGACTCGGGGCCGTCGTAGGTGGCTAGCCCTTCAACGTATGACTCTTTCATTCACAACATCTCGCCGGTTTTGACCGGCGCACGGAGGTGACATGAACCCATCCCACCCCCTCTCCCCCGCCCCCTCCCCGGAGGGGAGAGGGAGAAGGCAGTGCTTGCCACC
>QFQP01000028.1 GCA_003243425.1 Archangium gephyra
CCGGCAAGCGCGCCCTGTTGAGGGGTGGATCAGTTTCAGACCGGCGGGTGGCTCAGTTTCAGAGCGGCGGCATCACGCGACTCGCGCAGGCCCTCAGCGCGTGGCGAATTCAGTTCCGAGCTTCGTGGTGACTGGAACCACAGCGGGCTGTGGTTTTCATAGACACGAACGCTCAGCACCACGAAGCCACCGTGAAATGCGCACTCGAAGTGCCGTGTGGCGTCGCCGGTCGGGCTGAACTCCGCAGTGTCTGCCCCCTGCGCGCTGTTGCCCGCTCGAGAAGTCGTTCAGCCGCGGGGACGGAAGCCTTCGACGCGCTCCCAGTTGCCGACGATGAAGAGGTACGGCTCGACGCCCGTGCGCTCCAGGTCGCTCATGCGCCGCTGGGCGTGCCAGGTGAGCACCGGATCATCAGCGACCGCCAGCAGTGCATCGACGTACGCGCGCTGGAGCATCGGCTTCTTGAACAGCGAGTGCAGCGTCACCACCGAGTCGCCGTACGAGCACGCGTTCCGCACGTGTGCGGTGTCACCGGGCCACGACGCCCAGCCGGCCTTCTGCTGCAGCTCGCAGTGAATGCGCACGAGCTCGAGGGTGGGGCCCTGACCGTAGATCTTCTTGCGCAGCAGCCCGTCGACGCGGCGCTCGAACGCGAGGCGCTCGTCACGCGACTCGAAGGCCGGGCGACCCGAGGTGACCACGCCGTTCTCGTCGATCGCGCGCACCTGGTGCAGTTCGCCGAGCGCCTCCTTCACCGCGGCTTCGGCGATCTCGGCGTCGCTCATCACGTCGTACGCCGTCACGGCCATCGCCTCTTCGCGAGACACGTGGGCACAGCCGGTGGTGAAGAGCAGCGCGACGAGGAGCGAGTTCCGCATGGTGAGCGTTGAGACACGGCCTCGGTCACGCGAGTGCAAACAAAGCGGGCTCGCCTACAGTGCGCGGCCATGCGGCGAATTCCTCTGTGGTTGATGGTGGTTGCGGGCATCGCCAGAGCCCAGACGGAGGTCATCGAAGGGCAGCTCGACGGCGGCGGCGACTTCGAAATGATTCCGTTCCAGGTGCCGGCGGGCACAGCGGAGGTCTTCATCGAGCACCCCTCGCAGCAGTCTGAGAACGTCCTCGACTACGGCCTGTGGGACCCCACGGGTTTTCGTGGCTACGGCGGCGGCAACAGCGAGGGGTTCGGGGTGAGCGTGACGGGCGCCACGCGCAGCTATCTGCCCGGGAGCATCGTTCCGGGCACGTGGGCGGTGATGATCGGCAAGGCGAAGGTGCCCATGAAGCCGCCGCGCTTCCGGCTCGAGGTGACGCTGCGTACGACGCAGACGCTGGCCGCGCAGCGCCGCGCAGAGTTGTTGCCGTCGTCATTGTCCACCGAGGCGCGCTGGTATGCGGGCGACTTCCACGTCCATTCACGCCAGAGCGGCGATGCGAAGCCGACGTTCGAGGAGATCGCCGCCTTCGCGAGCTCGCGCGGGCTCGATTTCGTGGAGCTGAGCGAGCACAACACCAACGCGCACTACGGGCTCATCGACGACGCGCAACGCCGGCTCACGAACTTCCTCTTCATTCCCGGTGTGGAGTTCACGACGTACAAGGGTCACGCGAACGGAATCGGCGCGACGAAGTACGTCGATCACCGGCTCGGGCTCGATGGCGTGACCATCGACACGGCCTTCGCGGCGTTGAAGGAGCAGGGCGCGGTGGTGTCATTGAACCACCCGTTGCTCGACCTCGGTGACAGCTGCATCGGCTGCAAGTGGGAGCACCGGGTGCCGCGCGATCTCCAGGCGGTGGAGATCGCGACCGGCGGCTGGGACAAGACCGGGGTGTTCTTCACCAGGGACACCATCGCGTGGTGGGAGCGGATCGTGAGTCAGGGCCTGCGACCGGCGCCGATCGGTGGCAGCGATGATCACGAAGGCGGCGCGGGATCAGGTGCGTTCTACAGCCCGATCGGGAGCCCCACGACGATGGTGTTCGCGAACGGGCTGGCGGTGGCGAACATCGTGGAAGGCGTGCGCCTGGGCCACACGGTGGTGAAGCTGCAGGGGCCGTCGGATCCCATGGTCGATCTGCGGATCGGTGACGGCATGGTGGGTGACGAGGTGTTGGTGAGCGAGGGTGAGATCGTCGCCACGGTCACCGGTGGCGATGGCGCGGAGTTGATCATTCTTCGTGACGGCACCGAGCACGCGCGGGTGCCGGTGAGCGGTGCGGAGTTCGTGCATCGCGAGGCGTTGATGACTTCGGGTCGCTACCGCGCGGAGGTTCACGTCGGTGGCGAGCCACGCACGATCACCAACAACATCTGGGTGAGCCTGGTGGCCAGACCAGCCGGGTGCGGTTGTGTCGGCGGTGGCGAAGCGGTGCTCGCCGTGTTGGCGGTGGTGGTGCTTCGTCGTCGCTCGCGAGGGTGGTGCCCAGCGCGCGAGGACGAGCACCAACGCTGAACGCTTCGCCACGCCGCGTCCCGAGCGCGAGGGACGTCGCGCTCATTTTGCTGCGTTTGCCGGCGGCGGGTCGCGCACTTCGAACCGCATCTCGTCGGCCGTCGCCTGGATCTCCGGCGCGTACATCGCTTCGAAGCGCGCGGGCAGTGCAGCGAACCGGCCCGGCACTTCGGCGCGCAGCTCGTAGCTGAGCTTCGTGGTTCCGACCGGGATCGCCTGCAGGAACATCGCGACGCGATCCGTGCGCAGCTCTGCATGCGCGCACGCGTAGTTGCACACCGCAGGTCCCGACGTGAGCTTCACCGCTTCGAAGCCCGCCGGCTTCAGGTCTTCGAGCATCACGAACTCCACGGCCTTGTTCGCGGTGATCTCGAGATCGACCCGCACGCGAACGCCCGACTCGACGGGCATTCCGTATTCCGCGCCGATGGGGATCTTCTGATCGGTGCTCGGCTTGCCCAGCATCGTGTACGTGCGCTTCACCTTCACGTCGCCGCCCACGCCGCGAATGAAGTCGTTCATGTTGAACACGTCGACCTGCGCGCCGAAGTAGCCAGTCGCTCCGCCGCCGTCGTGGCTCACGGTCACCACGTTCTTGCCGGCCTTGAACGCCGAATCATCGAGCAGCACCGGCGCCGTCAGGTCGAGCCCGCCCTTCGTGTACGGCACGCGCTTCACCTCTTTGCCGTTCACCGACACGATGAACGTGCCCGAGCGTGAACCCGCGTTCTCGCGACGCGCGAGATCGGCCAGCGCATAGATCGCGAAGGCCGTGTCACGCGTGTTGCGCCACTTGCCGCCGTTGCGCCGCAGCACCAGGAAGTCGGTCAACGGCGCGATGAGCGGCGACTTCAAGTCGTAGCGCGCATACGCCATCAACGTGAACGCGGTCGCTTCGATCGCCGCCGACGTGCTCCAGGCATCGTTGGCATCGCCCACCGCGGCGTCGGCACGCGACTGCGCGACCTTCACCACGTCATCGAGGTTCTCCACCGCCACACGGGCACGCGCGTCTTTCATGTGCAGCAGCGACAGCGCCAGTTGCGCCCGCGCCCGCGGCGTCAATTTCGTGCGCCGCGAATACACGGTGTCGATCGCTGCCTTCGGAGCCCCGCCGGTACTCGCCAGTGCATACACCGCGTACGCATGGGTCTCGGGTGCGTCGAGCGCGGAACCCAGGTTCTTCGTCAGGTACTCACGGCCACGCGCAATCACATCGGCGCGCACCTCGAGCCCCGCAGACTTCGCGAGCGACAGCGACGACACCACGTACGCCGTCATCCACATGTTGGTGTTGTCGGTCTGCCACCAGCCCCAGCCGCCGTCCGAATGCTGGAACCCGTAGAGCCGCTCGAGGCCCTTTTGCGTCATGTCGTCGAGGTTCGCCGGCACGCGGGTCGACGGCAGATTCAGGTCCTTCACCGCGCGCCGCGCGATGGTCGCGGGCACGAAGCGCGACAACGTCTGCTCGACACAGCCGTACGGGTACTGCGCGAGGTACGGCAGGCCGTCGAACATCACCGACAACAGCGTCGGCGACAGGCTCAGCTCGAGCTGCGTGAGCGCTGGCTTCCGCTTCTCGGGCAAGTCGAACTCGAAGGTCTGCTTGTCCTTCACGCGGCCACTGAAGAACTGCCGCTGCGCCGATCCGTGCACGAAGGCGGGCAGCTTCCATTCCATGCCGTCGGTGCTGCTGCCGCTGCGCACGGTGGCGCGAATGGCGCGATCTCCGAGCGCGACGACCTTGAATTTGGTGTCGACGCGAGTGATCGATTCAGGCTCGACGCGCACCGTCACCTTTCCCGGCGACAGCTCCTTGAAGCCGCCGGCGCTGATGTTCACTTCGACGTCGGCGGTCTTCGGCAGGTGACTTTCGACGAGCGCCGAGATGACGACCTCGTCGCCTTCGACAAAGAAGCGTGGCGCCTGCAGTCGCACCATCAACGGCTTCGCGGTCTTCACCTTCGTCGAGCCCTGACCCAGGTTGGCCTTCTCGGTGACGACGGTGGCGACGGCCTTCCACGAGGTCAGGGAGTCCTTCAACTTCACCGCTTGCGTGAAGGTCGCGCCGACCTTCGAGTCGAGTTGCGGGAACCAACCGGCTGAAGTGCTGAAGTCGGTGCGCATCTTCACCGGCTCGTCTTTCGAGCCCTGCTTGTCGGCCCCTTCGCGCCTCGGTGCTTCTGCGTCGGCCGACTTCTTGGCCTTCTCTTCGACGGGTGACGCGTCGTCCGACTCCTGTGCGCGTCGCGCCATCGATTCCGGAGCAGGAGACGCAGGTGAGGGACCAGCGGCGCCCGATGCGGCCAGATCTTTCGGCGAATCATTCTGCGCACTGACCTCGGGCTGCTTCGTCACCGGGCGCGGGCGATGGGCGCGGTAGTTCTGCGAGGTCTGCGTACGCACGGCCTGATTGCGACGCACGCGACCGAAGAAGGTGAGGAAGTCGGTCTTCTCGGGCGAGATGGCGAAGATCGATTCGTCCACCACGGTGAGCGACGTTTCGCTTGCGAGACCCTCCGGCCCGTTGGCCTTGATGCTCGCGGTGATGCTGGTGCCCGGCTCCGACGACGCGCGGCCGAAGTCGACCGACACCGGGAACTCCACTTCGCTGCCGCGCACGCGAATCGGGAGCATGCGCTGTTGCGCGTAGAGATCTTCCACGCGCACCACCGACAACCAGCCATTGGGCGAGACCTCGGCGGGCACCTTGAGCTCGACGAAGCGGGCGCGGCCCTTGAGCTCGACCATCTGCTCGAAAGCAATCGTCTCGGCTTCGAGCGTGAGGAGCGCGTGACCGCCAGGCCGATTGCCGGCTACCAGCACCCGCAACGGCTGCCCGACGTTCAGCGGCGCGCGATCGACCAGCAGCTGAAACCCGGGGCCGGGAACGATGGGTTTGGTGTCGCTGGTGAGCCACAGCTCGGTCGTCGCGAGCACGCGTTCGTCATTCACCGTTGCGTCGAGCACGTCGACGCGTGCGCGACCGACGACGTCTGCGTCGAGCATCGCCTTGCCGAAACCGCGGCTGAGCTTCGTGCGCACCTCCGTCACCCGATTCGCAGCGCCCTTGTCATCGAGCCGCATCAGCCGGACCACGACGTCGGCATCGACCGGGCGGCTGTTCGCATCTTCCGCGCGCAGCGAAACCGTCACGCGCTCACCGGGCCGGTAGAGGAGGTGGTTCGTCTTCGCGTCGACGAACATCGGCACCGGCGACAACTTGATCGAACCGGTCCCCGAAATTTCACGCCGCGAGCTGTCGGTCACCAGCAGTTGCACGGCGTACTCGAGGCTCTGCTCGGGCATGGGCGTCGCGGGCACTTCGACTTCAGCGGTGCCATCGGTGCCGGTTTTGAACTGCACGGTGTGCTGCGCGACGTTGCCGTAATAGCCGCGGTAACCGCGGGAGCGCCGATACGAGTAGTCGTCGTCGTAGTCGTAGCCGTACTGGTTCTCTTCGGTCGGATCGTCGGGCCAGGGCCCAAAGCTGTGCGACCAGTTGCGCACCGAAACCAGCGCCCGGCCATTCGCGTTCGAGACCGGACCGCCCGAGTAGTACGAGGCCTTCACTTTGAAGCGCACGACCTCACCGGGCTTCGGCTGGCCGATGGGCTCGAGGCTCACGCTGTATTCAGGCGCCTTGTATTCCTCGACGCGGAAGTCGAGCTGCGGCTGCTGCCAGGAGTCGCCGTTGATGTTCTCGACGGCCATTCGGTACTGACCGAGCGCGGCGTTCTTCGCGAGCGCGAGCGTGAAATGCGCGGTGCCGAAGGCGTTGCTGACGACGTCCCTCCTGATGAGTTCCTTCCCCATCGGGTCGTACACGCGGACGATGGCGTTCTTGTTCGCCACGGGCGTCGACGGCCCGCCTTCACGTGAACGCAGGAACACCTTGAGCCCCACGGTCTCACCCGGCTTGTAGAGCGGGCGATCGGTCATCACGTACGCGAGGTTTTCGCGGTTGTACGAGCTCCACCACGAGCCGTCGGCGCCGGCCCACGCGAGCTGGTTGCCCTTGCGCACGTAGACCAGCTTCGAGTCGTCGTTCTTCTCGTACTTGAAGCTGACGAGGCCGTTGGCATCGGTTCTTCCGAGCTGCCGCGCGTGCCGGCCATCGCCACGATGCTCGAAGATGATCACCTCGGCGTCGGGTTGCGCCTGACCGGTCTCGACGTCGAACACCGCCACCAGCGCGCGCTTGAAGTCGGTCTTGGTCACCACTGAGAGCTGCGTCACCAGCGCCCAGGTACGCGCCGATT
This sequence comes from Archangium gephyra, assembly GCA_003243425.1. Lineage (GTDB taxonomy): Bacteria > Myxococcota > Myxococcia > Myxococcales > Myxococcaceae > Archangium_A > Archangium_A gephyra_A. The sequence goes on from QFQP01000028.1 coordinate 6,719, forward strand.
CGGAGCCGCTCTGCGCGTGGATCGAGAAGAGGCCGGGGCCCACGTCTTCGAGCTGAAAGTTGAGCGAACCCGGCGCGTGCTTCGAGGGCTCCTTCAAGTCGGTCGACCAGGTCTTCACGACGTCACCGGGCAGGTCCGACGGGTCGTTGGGGTACGTGTTCTCGGGGACCTTGAACGGGTCGACGCGCTTCAAGGTGAATTTCGTGGTGCTGAGGTTGCGGAAGCTCACGAACACCTGCGGGCGCACGCCGGGCAACTCGTTGTTCGGCACCGAGAGCGAGAGTGTCGCCCGGCGGATGTTGGCGGCAGCGCTGTCGGCGTTCGCCTTCATGTTGCTGGTGGTGCTGCTGAAGCGCTTGCTGACCTGGTCGTAGAGCTCGAGCGCCGGGACGTACTTGCCTTCGCTCTCGCGGCGCTGACCGAGCGTGAAGAGCGCGTCGTCGGCGACGTCGGTGTTGCCCTTGCCGACGTCGAGCAGCTCGGCCTCGGCTTCCTGCACCTTCTGACCCGAGTTCAACCGTGTACGCGCGCGACGGAAGCGAATGGCGGCGGCGGTTTCTGCACCGGGGTTGGTGTTCAACGCAGCGGCGACGACCTTGTCAGCACGCGCGGCATTCCAGCTGTTGCCGTCGAGCTCGAGGATGACTGCCGCGTCGTACAGCGAGCGCGCTTCCTTGCCGCGGCGCCCTTCGTCTTTCAGCGCCGCCTCGAGCGCGGGAGCGACGGCGTCGAACGGACGGTGGCCGCGGTCGAACAACGCAGCCAGCGCGACGGCCCGGGCGAAGTCGTTCTCTTTCCCGTCGGCGAACTTCGCGAGGTCTTCAGCGCCGTTCTTGCCCGCGCGGTAGCAGGCCGCGGAGCGCTTCACCGCTGCTTCGCGGTTGCCGGGCTCGGCCTTCGACACGTCGGTGAAGGCGTCGCACGCCCGCGAGTACGAACGCTCGAGCCACGAGCGATTGGCGTCGTCGAAAGAAGTCGCAGACGCGGGTGCGGCCAGCAGCAGCGCGAACGCAGCGCAGGTCAGCTTCATGTGGGGTTCCCCTCGGTGTAGGCGCGCATGACACCACGGAAACGAACGACGCCCGGTCTGGATCTCCGCGGGCTCGATTCAGCGCCGCCGCGCTAGGTTGAGACCCACATGTGGCAGTGGAACCCATACGCGCCGTGGGCCGCACTCACGGTGATCATCTGCGGGGCGATGGCGTGGTGGGTATGGCGGCGGTCGTCGTCCAAGGCATCCATCGACTTCGTGCTCACCGCGGGCGCGTTGATGGTGGAGGGCCTCGGCCTGCTCATCGATCTTTCGGCGGCGACGTTGCCGCTCAAGCACGTGGGCGTCTTCATTCAGTACGTGGGCTTCATCTTCGTGCCCACCACCGCGCTGCGGTTCGCGCTCACCAACACCGGCCGCACGTGGATGACGCCGCGGGTCTTCTGGCTGTTGTTGTCGCCGGGCCTCGCGTTGCTGCTCGCGTTCCTCACCAACGATCTCCACCACGCCGTCGAAGTGTCGAACGAGCTGTCGCCGCGAGACGGCTTCTTCATGCGCCATACGGTGGCGGGCGGTGCCTTCTGGCTGTTCGTCGCGTGGGCGTACCTGCAGGTGCTCCTCGTCGCGATCATCTACGGCTTCGAGGTGCTCTACGGCTCGCCGCTCGGCCGTCGCCACGCGGTGCTGTTGTTGATGGGCACGATGGTGCCGTGGAGCACCAACGTCATCTTCTTGAAGGGCTGGGCGCCCGACCCCGCGCTCGATCTGACGGTCTTCGGCTACACCGTCACCGCGGTGCTGTGGGCCGTCGCCATCACGCGCGCGCGCATGACGGAGCTCGTCCCCGCTGCGCGAAATCTGGTCTTCGACCGCCTCGTCGACCCCGTGGTGGTGCTCGACACCCAGGCGCGTTTCCTCGACGGCAACGAGGCGTTCTCGCGCCTCGCCGACGAGGTGCTCGCCGAACTGCCCGGCCACACCCTCTCTTCGTTCGGCCTCGGCGAGGCGCTGACCTCCGACGAGCTCGAGCGGCATGGTCGCACCTACTCCGTCGGTCGCAGCTGGTTGTCGGAGGGCACGCAGGTGCTCGTCTTCCGGGACGTGACGGACCGCGCCGCCGCCGACGCAGCGCAACGGCGGGCCGCGCAGGAAGCTGCGGCGCTGGCGAAGGCCCGCACCGACTTCCTCGCGCGCATGAGCCACGAGGTGCGCACGCCGCTCTATGGAATTCTCGGCGCCGCCGAGCTGGCGCTCGATCGCCCGCTGGATCAGCGCGCGCGGGAACTGCTCAAGGCGGTGCAGCGCAGCGGCAGTGCGCTGGTGAGCGTGGTCGACGAGATCCTCGACTTCTCGAAGCTCGACGCGCGGCAGGTGCGCGCATCGGTGACCGACTTCGATCTCCTGCTGCTGGTCGACGACCTGCTGACGATATTTCTCGGCGTCGCGCGCGCGCGGAACGTCACCCTGCGCGCCGAGATCGACGCCGACACGCGCTGGCTTCGCAGTGACGGGCTGCGCGTGCGTCAGGTGTTGACGAACCTCCTCTCGAACGCGCTCAAGTTCACCGACGTCGGCGAAGTGGTGTTGAGCGTCCACGTGAAGCGGACCGACACGGGGCGCTGCGCGGTGAAGCTGGCGGTGCGCGACACCGGCTGTGGCATCGCCCCCGACGCGCAGGCGCGCATCTTCGAGGCCTTCGCGCAGGCAGACGACACCGTCGCGCGCAAATACGGAGGCACCGGGCTCGGCCTGTCCATCGCGCGCGGGCTGGTCGAGGCGCTCGGCGGCACGCTCTCGCTGCACAGCGAAGTGGGGAAGGGCTCCACGTTCTCGGTGCAGCTGGCGCTCGAAGAGGGGCATGCACCGACGGTCGAGGCCCATCGCACGGCGGGTGTCCGCGACGGGGTGGTGCTGGTGGTCGACGACCACCTCGTGGGCCGCACCATCTCTCGCGCGATGCTCGAGCGCGAAGGCTGCCGCGTGGAGCTCGCGGCTTCAGGCGAAGAGGCGCTCGCGATGGTGCAACCGGGTCGCTACGCGTTGGTGTTTCTCGACGTGCGCATGCCCGACGTCGATGGGCCCGAGGTCTTCAGGCGCCTTCGCGCCAGCGGCGTCGACACGCCCATCGTGTGGCTCACCGCCGACGTGCTCGGCTCGTTTCCCGGCGCCAGTGACGCCCAGGGCGTGCTGCCCAAACCGTTCCAGGCCGAGGCGCTGCGCGCGATCCTCGATCGCTTCATGAAGTGGTCACCGACCGTCTCGCGGCCGTTGTTCCCCGAGGTCACCGAGGCCTTCGCCGAGTCGAGCGGTCGGGAGCTCGACGCGATCGTCTCGGCGCACGCACGCCGCGACGCGAACGAGATTGCGAGGCTGCTCCACGAGCTCAAGGGCAGCGCAGGGTTCGCCGGTGCGACGGAGGTTGCGGCGCTCTGCGCGACGGAGGAAGACGTGCTGGTGCTGCTGCCCCGCCTGCGTGGTGCCCGAGAGCGTGACCTCAACCGCCTGCGCGCCGCCGCCGCGCCGGGCCGTCCGGAGGCCGAAGCATGACGCTGCGCGTGGTGCTCGCAGACGATCATCCCGTCACCCGCATGGGCCTGCGCGCCGTGCTGGCGAGCGCGCCGGAGCTGGTGCTGGTCGCCGAGTGTGTCGACGGGAAGAGCGCGTTGTCGAAGATCCTCGAGCTGCGGCCCGACGTCGCGGTGCTCGATCTCAAGTTGCCAGACCTCACCGGCCTCGACGTGCTCGCGGCGCTCGACGAGCAGGGCTGTCGCGTTCCGGCGCTGTTCCTCTCGGCGCAGGCGAACGAAGACTACGTGACGCAGGCGCGCGCGCTGGGGGCGTACGGCTTCGTCACCAAGGACACGCCGCCCGAGACCCTGCTGCGCCACATTCGTGACGTCGCGGCCCGCCGCGCGGTGTGGTCTCCGGCGCAGCGGGAGTTGTTCCGCGATGCGTCGCTGCGGCCCGCGCTGTCGCCCCGTGAGTTCGAAGTGCTGCGGGCGCTGGCGACCGGCGCGTCGAACAAGGAGATCGCGCAGCAGCTCGGGCTGTCAGACGGCACGGTGCGCATTCACGTGAGCAACATCTTCGCCAAGCTCGACGTCGACGACCGCACCGCGGCGGTGACGCTCTCGCTCAAGCGGGGGCTCATCGAGCTCCCGTGACCGTTCAGGTCCGTCGATGAACCGCCTGCCGGGAGTCGAAGGAAGTGGGCCCACCAGGATTCGAACCTGGAACCAAGCGGTTATGAGCCGCCAGCTCTAACCGTTGAGCTATAGGCCCGTTTCGCCTCGACGAACGACGGCCCTCCTACCAGACAACCGTGCCCACCCGATCTCGGAAGAAGCGTGAGACGTACCACCACGGTGATCTCAGCCGTGCGCTGGTCGGGGCTGCCATCGAGCTCATCAGCAAGGGCAACTCGGAGCAGATCACGCTCCGCGAAGTGAGCCGCCGCGTGGGCGTGAATCACCGCGCGGTGTACCGGCACTTCAAGGACCTGACGGCCCTGCTGGCCGCGGTCGCAGAGCAGGGCTACCGGCAGCTCCTCGAGACGCTGCGCGCCGCCCTCGAGAGCGCGCGCCGCTCGCCGCCCGACAAACGCATGGAGGCGATGGCCACGGCCTACGTAGGCTTCGCGATCGATCACTCCGCGCACTACCGCATCATGTTCGGGCGGCGCTTGAACGAAGACGACCGCTTCCCGGTGCTCGAAGAGCTGGTGCAGGAGGCGTACACGCTCATCGAGCAGGAGATCGCCAGCGGCGTGGAGGCAGGCGCCTTCGTCAGCCGCCCACGGCGTGAGCTGGTCTTCAGCTTCTGGTCTCTGGCGCATGGCTTCGCGTCGCTGGCGCTGGTTCGCCGCATCAAGGTCAAGCGCGTGCTGGTCGAGCCGTACGTCCGGCAGATCGTCGCGCCCTTCGTGGCGGGGCTCCGCGCACTCTGAAGGTGCATGTGGGTCTGTGCTGACGGAATGTTTGGTGGTTATGTCTCCAGTGGAGACATTTTCATGGGTGAGCCACTGCGAATCACGGCGACGGACGGGTACGGGCTGGTGGGCACGCTGTTCGGGCGCGACCAACGCGGGCCGGTGGTGGTGATCAACGGCGCGACCGGCGTGCGACAGCGCTACTACGCGCACTTCGCGCAATGGCTGGTGGAGCTCGGCGCCACGGTGGTGACCTACGACTACCGCGGCATCGGCGCGTCACGGCCCCACCGGCTCAAGGGGTTTCAGGGCCGCATGCGCGACTGGGGCGAGCACGACTTCGAAGGCGTGTTGCGGTGGGTGAAGCAGTCGTTCGCCGGGCGTGAAGTGGTGGTGGTCGGTCACAGCGTCGGCGGGCAGCTCATCGGCATGGCGGCGAGCAACGGCGACATCGCGCGCGTGTTGACCGTGGCCTCGCAGGTGGGCTCGTGGCGGTTGTGGCCCGGCGCCTCGAAGTGGGCGTTCGCGGGGCTGTGGTACGGGCTGATGCCGGGCCTGACCCGGGTGATGGGCTACTTCCCCGGGCAGTTGGGAATCGGCGCCGACCTGCCGCGCGAAGTGGCGCTCGAGTGGGCCAGCTGGTGCCGGCACGACGACTACTTCCTGGGTCACGGCATCGCGCGCGAGGGCTACGAGCGGGTGAGGGTGCCGATGCTGAGCCTGTCTTTCGGTGACGACGGGTACGCGCCGAAGGCGGCGGTCGATCAACTCCACTCGATCTATTCACGCGCGCAGGTCGAGCGGGTGCATCTCACCGAGAAAGCGGTCGGCCACTTCGGGTTCTTCCGCGAGAAGTTCGCGTCGAGCCTGTGGCCTCTCGTGGAAGAGTTCCTGCGAGGTCAGGGTGCCGAGTCGATCAGCTCACGGACCACCCGGCGGGCGCCCCACGCGCACGCAGGCACGCTCTGACCCGGAAACACGGTGTCGCCCACCCGCACCAGGCCCTTCACGCCCGTTCGCCCCGTCGGGAACCCACGTCGCAAGGTCGCGAAGTCGAACGGCAACCCGCCAACCCGGCCGCCGCTGCGCCCGGTGAAGTTCTGCCAGGTGGTGGGAGTGCCAGGCATGACGACGGGCTTCTTCGCGTCGCGCGCCGCAGGAAACAGCGCGGTGAGTGCATCAATCAGCGTCTGGCTGACGACGTGCTTGTCGACGTTCACGTCGCTGCGCGCGTGGGTCGACATGGTGACCGCGCGGAAGCCTTGCGGTCCCGCGCCCAGCGTCGCGAAGGTGGAATGGGCGCCGATGCCACGGAGCGGTTCATCGACGACGAGCTGGTGATACGGCGCGACGTCATCACCGAAGACATCTTCGATGCCGAGATACAGCGTGCACGTGGCCCAGGCCTCGCGATGGCGGTTCACGGTACCGGCGAACGCACGCTTCAATTCAGGCGACGCGAGTCGGTGCGCGTCCCAGTGCGTGAGGTTCAGCACCAGGTGCTCCGCTTGATGTTCACCGACTGAAAAGCCACCGCCGCGCTTCGCGAACGACGCGACGGGGGCGTGAACTTCAGCGAGCCTCCACGTTCGACGAACACGTTCGCGAGGTGCTCGAGCAGCGACGGAAGTCCACCGTTCAACAACGTGAGCGGCCGCTGCAGGTACTCGATGCCGAGCGCACCGAAGAGCCACGGCGTGTTCGCCGAGGTCGCCTGGGTCGAGACCAGCAGCAACTCGTCGAGCACCGTGTTCTCCGTGCCCAGCCGTGAGCGCGTGCTGGTGAGCAGCGCAGGCAACAACTTCCACGCGCGCGAGTTCGTCGCTGCACCGAGCAGATCCGCAGGCCCACGTGGAGGAAAGTGAATCTGCGTGATGAGCGACCACGCCTCGGCGCCGAGCTCTGTCGATGCACGCCAGAAGTCGGTGAACCGCTGGCCGTACAACGCACGCAGCTGGGCTTCGTTGTCGTCGCGATGCTGCGTGAGCGTGAAGCTGCGCTCGCCGTGGCGCACGGTGATGTTCTTCGTGGCGATCGTCGGCTTCTCTTCGACCGGCGGAACGTCGAGTTCACGAAGCACGATCGCCAGCGGCATGTCGCCTTCGAGACCCATCAACGTGGTCGCACCGGCGAGGAACCTGAAGTCCTTGATGGGGAACGCCGACGCGCAGCCACCCACACGCGACTTCGCCTCGAGCAGCAGGACGTCGTGACCAGCCTTCTGCAGATACAGCGCGGCCACCAGACCACCGGCTCCAGCACCCACGACGATCGACGACGGCTTGTTCACGCGGTGACGTAGCGCTGAACGTCACTTTCGTTTCGTACACTTGCGAGAGGACCGACCCACTTCGGCGACGCCGTCATCGTCTGTAGACGTCACCAGGCCTGAACGTCGCGTCGCTGGCGAAATCCACATGCCCCCTCAGGGCCGCTCGCCGAGCACGACCCCACAGGAATACGGTGCAGACAGGTGTTCAGTGGGGAGCGCGCCTACATTCACTTCTTCGGCTTCACGCGTCGACCTTCGACCACCACGCCTTCCGCCTTCAGCTTCTTGGCCTGCTGCACCGCCACCTGTGGAGCCAGCGTTCCGTCGCTGCGGTGCACGCGCCACCACGGAATGTCCTTCAGCGAATGCAGCGCACGCACGACCGCACGTGCAGCGCCCGGCTTTCCCGCCATCAACGCCACGCGCGAATAGCTCGCCGTCTGCCCCTTGGGGATCGCCTTCACTGCGCGCTCGACCGCCAGCAACCACGGTGTCTTCGTCGTCATGAGGAAATCGTGAAGTTCCGGTGAGGGTGGGGTGCCGCAACGACGCGCGCGACATCGCAGAGTTTCTCCACACCCCTCAAGGAGGAACCCACCGTGCGTCACCTCGTCTTCGCGCTTCTCACGCTCACCGGCTGCGCCGCCTCACGCGCCTCCATGCCCACGCTCCGACCGTTTGCCGTCTCCGAGGCGCCGGTGCTCGAAGAGAACCACTTCACGCGAGACAGGGTCGCGATGGGCGAAGACCACCTGCGCGAAATTCTCGCCGCGCCGATCTTCCTCGAAGAGAACGCGCGCATCGGCGTGCTGCCCGTCAGCAACGGCTACGCGCCTGAATTCGAAGTGCCGGTTGAAAAGGTGCCCGCTGCACTCGCCGCCGCGCTCGATGGCAGCGGCCTGTTCGCGCAGTCGTCGGAGTTGTCTTCCGACTTTCCCATCACCGCCGGCATCGGAGGTCTGCGCGAGCTCGCCGCGCGTTACCGCACCGAATATCTGCTGCTGTACCGCCACCGCTTCAGCGACGCCGCTCACGGCAACCCGCTCGCCGCGTTCTACGTGACCATCCTCGGCGCGTTCGTCGTGCCCGGCACCACCGTCGAGTCGTCGGGTGTGCTCGAAGCCACGCTCTTCGACGTGAAGACCGGCACCATCCTCTTCACCGTCTACGAACGCGTGTCACGCGAAGGGCTCTCACCTCCGCCCGCCGTGGAACAACGGTGGCGCGACATGCACCAGGAGATGGTCGCCGAAGCGCAGTCGAAGCTCGCCGACCAGGTGCTCGCGCAGCTCAACCGCCTCGTCGCTTCACGGCCGCGAAATACGCGGAATGCCGTGGTGCAGAACTCGCCCGAATGACTTGCAACATCAAGTGCTTGCGGCTTCACACTCCTTCGCAGAATCAATCGGCGAAGGGCCGGTCTCTCTCCACGCGAGGCAACGATGCCTTCGCTCCAAAGGAGGAAACACCGTGTTCAAGAAGCTTCTCGTCGGCGCTGCACTCACTGTCTCTTCGTTCGCTTTCGCAGGTCCCATGCATGGCGCTGCGCCGGTCCGTGTGCCTCCGCCTGCCCCGGTGATGCACGGTGGCGGCAATGGCGTTCGTGGCGACGTGTTCGACGTGCAGCAGGGCCATGCGCTGTTGCGCAGCTACGATCACGCCGCCGCTCGTCGCGACATGCGTGCGCTGGTGAACCTCGACGGGCAGATCGCCAACTTCATCACCGCCGAACTCAACGAGTCGCGCGGTGAAGGCCGCTTCGATCGCCGCGAGAACGGCACCGTTCGCCAGCTGACGAACCTGCAGAACAGGCTCTCGCGCTTGTACGGCCGCTTCGACGTGCGCTCGGTGAACACCAGGCGCTCGCTGCTCGCTGAGGCGGTGAACATCGCCGAGCGCGATCTGCGTGGTGGCCGCCGCGACGATCGCTTCGCCCGCCGCTGAACGTCACGTGAAGTGCACATGGGCCCTCTCTTCTCACGCGGAAGCGAGGGCCCTGATGTTTCCCGCGCTACGTCGCCGGCATGCAGCGGCTGCGCACCATTCTCTTCTCCGTCGGGCTCACGCTCGTCTGCGGCGTGTACGGAGGCTGGGGCGTGCTGCAGCGCGTGCAGTTCTCGGCGCCGGTCTCCGTGCTCCCAGGTGAGGCTCGAAGCGTCGAGCGAAGCCCCCACGTCACCCAGCCTCATCTGGCCCATCGTGAGTCTGGTCGCCGCGCTCTTCTGGCTGGTGGTCACGGTGGGCGGCCTGCTGCCTCGAAAATCGCTCGGGAGCTGATGGCGCGCCGGGGCAGCGGTGCGGCCTCCGAAAAGAAGAAGAGGGAGCCCGCGACGAGCTCCCCCCCTTTCATTTCTCGAGGCTGACGAAGGGCTTACTGGCCTTCGACGAAGCTGCGCAGGCGCTTGCTGCGCGACGGGTGGCGCAGCTTGCGCAGCGCCTTGGCCTCGATCTGACGAATGCGCTCACGGGTGACCTCGAAGTCCTGGCCGACTTCTTCGAGGGTGTGATCGCTCTTCTCGCCGATGCCGAAGCGCATGCGGAGCACCTTCTCTTCGCGCGGCGTGAGCGTGGCGAGCACCTTGCGGGTCTGCTCCGCGAGGTTCATGTTCATCACGGCCTCGTCGGGCTTCACGTGGGCCTTGTCTTCGATGAAGTCGCCGAGGTGAGAGTCTTCTTCCTCACCGATGGGCGTCTCGAGCGAGATGGGCTCCTTGGCGATCTTGAGGACCTTGCGGACCTTGTCGAGCGGCAGCTCCATCTTCTCGGCGATCTCTTCAGGCGTCGGCTCACGGCCGATCTCCTGCACGAGGTAGCGCGAGGTGCGGATGAGCTTGTTGATCGTCTCGATCATGTGCACCGGAATGCGGATGGTGCGGGCCTGATCGGCGATGGCGCGGGTGATGGCCTGGCGGATCCACCACGTGGCGTACGTGGAGAACTTGTAGCCGCGCTTGTACTCGAACTTGTCGACGGCCTTCATGAGGCCGATGTTGCCTTCCTGGATCAGGTCGAGGAACTGAAGGCCACGGTTCGTGTACTTCTTGGCGATCGACACCACGAGGCGAAGGTTGGCCTTGACCAACTCGCTCTTGGCGAACTCCGCGCGGCGCTCGCCGATGCGAATCGCCTCGAACTTCACGCGCAGCACGTCGATTTCCATGCCCGCGTCTTCTTCGACCTTCTTGATGCGGCGCAGCGACGTACGCACGTCACGGTCGAGCGACTCCATGTGCTCTTCGGTGATGTTGAGGCGCTTCTGCAGGCGCTTGGCGGCGACGGGGTTGCCCACCGACTCCTTCAAGCCGACCTTCAGGTCGTTGATCGGAATGCCGTACTGGCGCTCCATGTCGCGCATCTCGTCTTCGGAGCGATCGACGGTCTCGATCATGCCCTTGACGTGCTGGACGATGCGGTCGACCGCCTTCTTCGACAGGCGCATCTCCTCGACCTGCTCCATCATCTTGTCGCGCAGGTCCTTCTCTTCCTGCTTGAGCTCCTTCTTCTTGACCTCCGAGAGCTTCTTGCGGCCGTCGAGGTCTTCCGAGATGGCCTCGACGTCCTTCCAGAGCTTCTTGAGCTTCTCGAGCTGCTTGCTGAGGTTCTCGATGCGGTTGAGCTCGGAGGCGTTGAGCTGCACTTCCTTCTCGCCGCCGGCGTCACCTTCCGCCTCGGGCTCGAACTCGCTCTCTTCCTCTTCCTCGCGCTGCGGCTCTTCGGGAGCGTCCTTGAACACCTCGCGCACGCGCAGCTTGCCGGTCTTCAGGCGCGGGCCGATGTCGAGCATCTCGTTGACTGCCACCTTGCAGTCGAGGAGCGCGCGCATCACGTCCTTCTCGCCGTCTTCGATGCGCTTGGCGATTTCAACTTCGCCTTCGCGGGTCAGCAGCGCGACCGAGCCCATGTTGCGCAGGTAGAGGCGCACGGGGTCGTTCGACTTGGTGCCGGCGTCGTCGGCCTTGGCCGCAGGCGCACCGGGCGTGGCGGCGACGACCGCGGGCTTCTCGTCATCGTCGTCGTCTTCTTCTTCCTCGGCCGAGTCTTCTTCGGCGGCCACGGTCGGCTTCACTTCGACCTGGCCTTCGCTGTTCTTCTGCGCGTCGACGACCTCCACGTCATTGTCGCCGAACATCGACATCACGTCGTCGATCTGCTCGGGCGAGACGGCGTCACCGCCGGGCAGCGCGTCGTTGACCTCGTCGAAGGTGACGAAGCCCTTCTGCTTGCCCTGCGCGAGGAGCTCCTTCACTTCAGGGCGCTCACCCACGCTCTCTTCGCCGTCGTCGTCCTTCTGGGCGTCGGCGTCGACCTCCGCGCCACCCATCATCTCGATGGCTGACTCTTCGACTTCTTCGTCCTCGACCTCGGTGAGGCCACGGCCGCGCTTCTTGAGCTTCTCTTTGGCGAGCGCAGTGGCGTCAGCCGCCTGAGCAGCAGCAGCCGCCGCAGCAGCTTTGGCGCCCTTGAGCTTCTTCTCCTTGGGCTTCTCGTCGACCTTCTTGTCCTTCTTCTTCGGGTCGACTGCTGCCTTCTTCGTCGGCTTGGGAGTGGACTGCTTCGTCGCCATGCGAGGTGGTCTCCGGCTACTTGAATTCCCGTAAAACTGAATCGGCCGCCCTTAGCCAAATCCCGGGCGTCCTTCAATAAACGCTGCTCACTTCATTTCTGTGACTTCAGCTTTTCCTTCGCAGCCGTCAACGCGGAGCGTTCGGCCAAAAGGGCAGTGGACTCAGGTGTGAGATCGACGTTTCCGCCCGGAACGTTCTCAAGCGCGACACGGATCTGCTCAAGACGTTCATCCAGCGCCGCTCTCTTAAGTTCGAGCGACTTTGTGGCGAATGCTTGTTCCGCTTGTTCGTCCGTGAGGCGGTTCACGTCGGGTCGCCAACGGTCGAACTCCAACTTCATGTCTTCCGGCGCGTCGAACACCGCGTCGGCGACTGGCCTTCCAAACTGGAGGCCTCCGACCAGTCGACGAAGCCCTGCGTGGCTGATCTCGTCGACCGCTCGCAGGTTGTCGGCTTTTAGGAGTTCTGGACGACGAAGAATCAGAGACACCCACTTAAATTCAAGGACTTCTCGTGGGCTTCGACGGACGATTTTTGGCTGGGGCTTTACTGGCGCCGCCGCTCGACCTTTAAGCTCCAGTTCAAGCGTCGAGCCGGGCAAACCGAACCACTTCGCCAAAGAGCCCACAAATGCGGCTCTCGCCAAGCCGACTTGAAGCTGGGCCGCGATCGGTCTCATCCGATCTAGTGCTGCCATTTTTTCTTCGAAATCCGACAGGGCACCCTTCGGAAGCAGCGTCGTGAACAGGTAGTTCGTAAGAGACGGCGCTTGTCGGAGCGTGGTGTGCACAATCTCTTCGCCGACCTCTCTCGCCCAAGTGTCGGGATCGTGGCCGTCAGGGAGGGCCGCCACTCGCGCTGGCACGCCGGCAGCCAGAATCACACCAGCGAGGCGTTCCACGGCTTTGCGACCCGCCTCGTCGCCGTCCAAAAGCAGAACCAACTCTTTGGCGTCTAATCGATGCAACAGCGCGAGATGACCTGGAGTGAGCGCGGTCGAGCAGAGCGCCACGGCGTTCTTCACGCCGGCGTGGTGCATTCCGATTGCGTCGAAATAGCCCTCGCAGAGAACAGCGGATTTTCTCTTTCGAATCTCGTCACGGGCCACATCGGTGCCGTAGAGAGTGTCCGACTTGTTGTAGAGCCTGTTTTCCTTTGAATTCAGGTATTTGGGGCCGTCCTCACCCAGTAGAAGCCGACCGCCGAACGCGATGACTCTCCCCTCCGGAGCGCGAATTGGGATCATCACGCGACCTCGAAACATGTCGTAGTACCCCTCGCCTTTTTGTCGTGGTGAGACGAGTCCTGCTCGTTCGCCAAAGGAGAGAAGGCCTCGCTCACGCAGTTTGTCAGCCAGTTCGGTCCATGCCAGAGGCGCCCAACCCAAGCCGAAGGTACGAATAATATCGTCTGTCAGGCCACGACCGTGGAGGTAGTCGCGTGCGGCCCTGCCGATTATCGGGTCCCAGAGTCGTTCGACGAAGTGCTGTTGGGCGAAGTCAGTCGCGTCTTTGACCTGTTGCCGTTCGACGAACGCGGGATCGGCGACTTGGTCGAGTTCGATTCCCAACTCCGCCGCCAGATCCCGGACGGTCTCCAAGAACGGCTTGCCTAAGAGGCGCTGCACAAATCCGATCGCGTCACCGCTCGCTTGGCAGCCAAAGCAGAAGAAGTGCCCGTCCGGCCACACATGGAAGGACGGGGACTTCTCTCCGTGAAAAGGGCAGAGGCCGCGATACGCGCGCCCGGCCTTCTTCAGTTCTACGCCATGACGCTGCACGAGCGCGACGAGGTCTGCTCGCTCGCGAACTTCCTGCAGCTTGGCGTCGGAGATGTGCATTCGTGCAGTGTCGATTCCTGCTCGTAGAGAGACAGTCGGCCGAGAAACTCGGCGTTAGCATTAGCCGAGTTTGCTCAGCTGCAACTTGACCTCTTCACTGATCGCCTTGCCTTCAGCCTGACCCTTCAAGCGGGGGGTGACGATCTTCATCACCGCGCCGAGGTCCTTCACCGACTTCGCGTCGGCCTCGGCGATGGCTTTGGTGATCTCCGCGGCGAGCTGCTCAGCCGACAACTGCGCGGGCAGGTAGGCCTGGAGAATGACGATCTCCTTCTCTTCCTTCTCGGCGAGATCGGCGCGGTTGGCGGCCTTGTACTCGGCGGCGGCGTCGCGGCGCTGCTTCACCTGCGTGGTGATCACGCTGATGATCGCGGTCTCGTCGAGCACCTTGTTCTCGCCTTCGACTTCCTTGTACTTGATGGCGCTCTTCAGGGCGCGAATGGTGGTCAGTTTGACCTCGTCCTTCGCGCGCATCGCGTCCTTCAGATCTGCGTCGAGCCGTTCACGAACCGTCGCCATGTGCGTGCTCCTTCAAAGAGTGCTGGTGCTGCTTTGAAAAACGAAACGGAGGTTGGCCACCTCGGAAAGAGCGTCGCCAACCTCCTCGTGTTTCCTGACCGCGGAGGATCAGTAGCTGCGCTTCTTCTTCACCGCGCGCTTCTTCGCCGCGATGGCCTTCTTCTTCCGCTTCACGGAGGGCTTCTCGTAGTGCTCGCGCTTGCGGATCTCGGAAAGGATGCCGGCCTTTTCAGTCGCCTTCTTGAAGCGCTTGAGAGCGCCTTCGATCGACTCGCCGTCCTTCAACTTGATGGTGGTCATGTGTCACCTCCTTTTCCGAATCTCAAAATCGGGCACGCGCATGACACAGGCGCGAGGGCGATCGCAACAACTCATCGCGACGTGACGCGGAAGAGCGTGCTGCCGAGGCGAACCCGCGTGCCCTCGAGCAGCCGCCGCTCCGACGCCTGCGGGAGCGCCACGAAGGTGCCGCGCGACTTCGAACGGTCGACCAGCTCGAGCGCCGAACCGGCGGGCCGCAGCTCGGCGTGGAACGCCTCGAGCGACTCGTCGTCTTCGAAGTTGAGCTGGCACCCGTCGCGGCCCAGCGTCACCACGCCTCGCATCACCCAGGTGCGACAGGCCCGATTTCCCAACAGCACGTGCTCCAGTCGCCACGATGCGGCGGGGCGCGGCGCGCCATACGGCCACGGAGAATCGACGGGCGCGGTGTCCAGCGGGCCCAGGTAGCGCAGCCGCTGCAGCCCGACGGAAAATGAGTCACCGGGGTTGAGCCGCTGCGGGCCATCGAAGCTGACCCACGTGCCCGACGCGCTGCCACCGTCGCTCACCCACAGCTCGTTGTTGCGCTGGAAGAACGAGGCGTGAGCCGCGGCCATGAAGGGATCTTCGTCCACGTCGAGCACGCCCAGGCCACGGCCGACGAGCAGCGCGCGCTTGGCCAGCGGAACACTGGTGCCGGCGTGCGGCCCGGTCAGCACCTCGAGCGACCAGCTCCTGGCCAGCGTGGGGTCTGCACCCACGGGCCGGGGGTCCGTCATCGTCGACGTGAGCGACGCTGGCGCGGTGTTCGCGAAGTGCCGCTCGATGGCGCTGGGCGTCGAACCGTAGGGGCTGGCGACCACGCCCGACGCAGGGCGCCGCTCCGACGACGGCGTGGGCGCGAAGGGGCTGCTCACCAACCCGGAGCTCGTCTTCCGCTCCGGCGTCGACGGAGCCGCCGCGAACGGGCTCGCGAAGCCACCTGCGCTCGTCTTGCGATTGAGGCCCGGCGGTTGCGGCAGCGGCGTCTCCGCGCTCCGGAAGGCGCCAGGAGGCACCATGGGCTGCGTCGCGTTGGGAATCGGCGCCTGCGGCATCGGAGCGTTGGGGGCGGTCTGCGGCGCCGCCGACTTCATGGCCTGCCGTGCGCGCTCGTGCGTCGGGTCGTCTCGCAACACGCGCGCCAGGAGCTCTTCGGCTCCGGGCTTGTCACCTTGTACGAGCAGCCAGATGGCGGCGTCGACGAGCTGGTCGTTGGTCCGTCCACCTGTCACGTGGGGCGACGTAGCACACCGCCCGCCGTGGCGAATCACCGCGTGAAGGGCGGGTGGTCGTAGCCGTTGCCGTCCGCGTCGATGAGCACGGGGTTGGTGAAGGCGAACGGTCTGGCGCTGCCTCCGCCGTAGGGAATGAGGAGCGGCGACAGCGAGCGGTTGCCGTACACCATCGCCACCACCCAGTTGTCGGTGGAGGGCGCGGTGAGGCGGAAGTTCACGCGCTTGCGGTAGCGGCGGAAGTTCACCGGGCCCTCGGTCACCGCCGTCTCGAGGTCGCCCGCGGTGAGCATCACGTTCTGCGAGGCGGCGACGCTGCTCGCGGGCCAGTTGGCGTTGGTGATGCCGTTGCACGACACGCGGGTGGTCGCGGCCTGCGGGCTCTGTGGGTCGATGGGGCAGGTGGCGTCGTCGCTGGGCCGGTGCATGTAGAGCTCGACGCGGGTGACATCAAGGTACGCGGGGACCTGGATGTCCACGGTGACGCCGAGGTCCTGCGTGTCGGCCGCCACCGTGCCGCCGATGCCGACCGCGGGCGTCACCTGCGTGCCGGCGCCGTTGACGCGGTAGGCGTTCAGCGTCACGAAGGGGCCGTTCGAGGTGGTGGCCTGCAGCGCATTGAGGCGATCGCTGAAGGTGACGTCGCTGAAGTTGGCGGGCGCGTCGCTGCCGGTCTGCACCCACGTGCGCCAACCGGTGGCGAGGTTGCCGTAGTGGGTGTCAGACACGCCGGTGCCGGCGACCAGGTTGCCGCGCGAGAGCAGCGTGAACCAGTCGTTGAACTTCGCGCGCGCGAGGACCGACGTGCCGTCGTACTCGTCGTCGCCCGGGTTCAGAATTTCGAACGCGTCGAAGTCGGTGTTGATGAGCTTCGAGTCGTCGGGCGTGTGGCCGACCTGCGGCTCCATGCGGAAGAGCGCCGGGTCGGTGTGCGTGGCGAAGGTGTCGGTATCGAGCTTCAACGCCGTGAAGCCTCCGAGGAGACCGCGCGCGTGGTTGACCTGCACGGTGCGTGCGCCCATGCGCCGGCCCTCGAGGAAGATCTGGCCGACGGTGAGCGTGGGCCCCAGCCCACCGGCCCAGTCGAGCGCGCCTCCGTTGACCTTGTTGTTCGCGTCAGGCGGGAGCGGGAAGAGGTTGTAGTGGCCCCACTCCATCGGGCTCACTTCTTCGCCCACGACGGACGAAAGGAACGGAGCCAGCCCCGTCTGCGCGATGACCGGCGCGTAGTCGGTCACGTAGTCGTGATCGGTGGCCACCAGCACGTCGACGCCATCGGCCGCGAACGTGAGCGCGCGCTTCGCGTTGTCGATGATCGAGTCGGGTGAATTCACCGCATGCACGTGCATATCGGCGCTCACCCAGCCGGTGGTGTCGACGACGCGCGCCAGCACTGCGTTCACCGTCTTGCCAGCCGTGCGCAGGTCGACCGCTTCACCCGGCGAAGCGGGGAAGTCGTTGGGGTGAATGGAGTACTCCGGCCCGCGGCTGACGAGCACCACGTACTGGCCCGCGGGCAACTCGAAGGTCTGGGAGCCCGAGGCTCCGACGTAGCCGATGAGCGCGATGTCGTCGGGCATGGGGTCTTTGGGCGTGTCGGTGAACAGCACCAGCGACTTGTGCGGCGTTTGACAGGTCCCTGTCGAACAGAAGACCGTGACCCTGGCGGGCATCGGCCCACCGTTGGCTTCCCGGACGTTCACCGTGAGCACCTGCGGCGAGGCGAGCGAGAAGGTCAACGTCGCGGGGGTGGTGCTCAACGTGAGCTGCTGCTTCGCCGTCGGGTTGCGCCCGTGCTTCCACGCCGACACCTGGTACGCCGCGCGCGGCAACGTTCCCGAGAAGGTGCCGTTGGCGTCGGTGACGAACGCCGCGCGACTGTCGGCGCCTTCGAAGATCACGCGCGCCCCGGCGGCGGGCTGGCCGGCCTCGGTCACGGTCCCCGAGAAGGTGCCGAGCAACGCGCCAGCGCTCGCACGCGAGGTCTCGATGAGGTTGGAGATCTCACCGATGTTCCTGGCGACCCAG
Source organism: Archangium gephyra (assembly GCA_003243425.1). Lineage (GTDB taxonomy): Bacteria > Myxococcota > Myxococcia > Myxococcales > Myxococcaceae > Archangium_A > Archangium_A gephyra_A. The sequence continues at coordinate 24,397 of QFQP01000028.1, forward strand.
AAGTCACGCGCGGCGACCGAGTAGCCCAGCGGCGGAATGCGGATCTCTCCGGGCCGAGGCGTCGTCGTCGACTCCTTCACCCACTCTCCGAGTCCGAGAATTCCGTTCGCGCCGATGATGACGCCGGTGATGCCGGCCACCGACAGCGACGCGTTCTGACCTTCGGGCACACGCGGACTCCCCGCCTTGTACGGCGCGTAGCCGTACGCGATGCCCGCGCCCTGGTAGCCAAACCACGGCAGGCGATCGAGGCCGAAGCACAGACCTCCGAAGCCGAAGCCGTTGGTGCACGAACGCGGGTTGAACAGCTCGAGCACATAGCCGGGGTCGACGAGGTCTCCGACCGCGAGGCCAGCGAAGTTGCGGCGATCGGTGTTGCAGAACGCGGTGACCTGCTGAAGCCGCTGTTCTCCGGGGTTGAGGATGAAATACGTGGTGATCCGCAGCGGCTGCGGCACGTACGGGTCGGCGTAGGGCACGCGACCGAGCGCGCCCTGGAGCTGATTGCGGATCGACAGATAGTCGTTCGCCGTGTCGTCGCCGGAAGCGGCGAGCACCACCGCGCCGCCTGCACTTCCATCTCGGAGCACGTCGAACTGCGTGGGGTTCACCGTGCGGCCGAAGTTGTAGAGCAGGCCTATCTCACCGAACTGATCGCCGGCCGGCGCGTCGACGAGATCGGCGTCGATGATGTTGCCGCCGAACGGCTGAGGCCCGAACGCGCGACCCGCGCCCTGAACGACCACGCGAATCCGATCGTTGCTGAAGAGGTAGTCGCCGATGGCTCCGTGGGCGTTGGGCCCGGCGATGAGCTGCGACGCGCTCTCGACCTTCACCAGCTGCGCTTCGCCGCTCTGCTCCACGTACGGTGAAAGATCGAGCTCGCAGCGGCCACTCGGCGTGCCGGCGTCGAAAGGCTCCGTGCCGCCGTCGAAAGGAACGCTGCCGTCGGGTTCGCCACCGCCGCCGCACGTACAGCTCGCGAGTGACGTACACAGAAATACGAGAAAGAGACGTCGTGACACGCGCGTGACATTGCCACGAGAGCCGCGTCCCGGGAGCCGAGTGCGTGGGAATCCGAGAAGAAAAGTCAGGGCTCGCGAAGCGCCGCCGCCAGGCCCAGGGCTGGCGTCACCGTGCGTTCTTCGCAGCCACGCGCCACGCGGCGATCCACAAACCGGCTTCCTTCTTCGTGAGCCGGCCGCGAATCAGCGACTGCAGCAGATCTTCGACGGCGTGCCGATCGTCGGCGTTCTGACGGAGGAAACCCACCGACGTCAGCCCCGCTTCGAGCGATGACTTCAACTGACGAAGCGTCGCGTCATCGGCGAGCGCAGGGCCATTGGTCTGCACGTCTCCACGGCGCGCCATCGCCAGCTCGTAGCCGTAGACGATCACCGCCTGCGCGAGGTTGAGCGAGGGTTGCTCGTCGGAAGACGGAATGAACGAGAGCGCATGGCACTGGTCGAGGTCTTCGTTGCGAAGGCCGTGGCGCTCGTCGCCGAACACCAACGCCCACTTCTCGTCGCTGCGCTCTTCGACCTGCGTGGCGAGCTCACGGGGCGTCAGGCGCTTGCGACCTTCGATGTACCGCATGGTGGTGCCCACCACCCACGTGCAGTCGGCGATCGCCTCTTCGAATGAATCGACGCGCCGCACGCTCTCGAGCAGGTCGCCCGATTTCACGGCCAGGCGGTTCATTCCCGGGCCTTCGAGCAGCTCGGGGTTCGGCGAAACGACCACCCAGTCCTTGAGCCCGAAGTTCTTCATCGCGCGCGCGATGGCGCCCAGGTTGTCGGCATTGCGAGGGCGGAGAAGGACGAGGCGAGGCGGGGCCATGGGGGCTGCTCCTTTACGCCAACTGGCGCTAAGAGCGCGCGTTCATGAGCAGCGCTGCGGCTCCGGCCCCGTCACTGGCGATCATCTCTCCGGTCAAAGACTTCCTGTTCTTCTACCTGTCGGCCACGGTGGTGTTGCTGGCGTGGTTCGCGTCGTCGGTGCTGCACGTGCGCGGCGACATCATTCTGGCGACCGTGGCCGTGGCGTCGAACGGCCCACACCTCGTCAGCACGTGGACGCGCGTGTACTTCGATCCGCACGAGTGGCAGTCGCGCAAGCTCACCACCGTCGTCATCCCGATCGTCATCTTCGTGTTCGTGCTGCTGCTCAATTGGAAGCTCGCCGAGTACGGCCCGCGCATCCTGAACTCCGCGATTCTGTATTGGGCGACGTGGCACTTCGTCGCGCAGAACTGGGGAATTCTCCGCATCTACCAGCGCAAGTCGGGCGAATCGCTCGAGGCCACCGCGCTCAAGCTCGAGAAGCCGCTGCTGCTGGTCTCAGTGCTCTTCTGCGTGCTGCATCGGCTCTACACGGGCCCGCGCACCTTGTTCGGCGTCGAGGTCTACTACGCGAAGGTTCCGTACGCGGCGATCCTCGCGCTGCTGGCGCCCATCGCGGTGCTGCTCGGCTTCATTCTGGTGACGCGCATTCGTGAACGGAACCAGCCGTGGGCGAAGGGGGCGTGGCTGCGGCTGGCGTTCATCGGGTGCTCGTTCATGGGCTTCTTCGTGCCCTTCATCTTGATCACCGAAGACAGCACCAGCGCCTTCGCGGCGGCCGCGTGTTGGCACGGCTTTCAGTACCTGGGAATGATGCGCCACTACAACCGCAACACCTGGAAGGGTGGCGTCAACGAGCGCGCGAAGATCATCTCGTGGCTCTCTCAGCCCGGGTGGTCACGCGGCTTCCTCTATTGGGCGATGCTGATGGCGTTGGCGGGCGCGGTGTACGTCGTGGTGTTCGCGCTCTCGCTCGTCACCTCGTGGAGCTTCTTCACCTGGGCCGGCGTCATCTGGGTGAGCCTGACGCTCTCGCATTACTGGGTCGACGGCGTGATCTGGAAGCTGCGCAAACCGGAGCTCGCGCAGCGCGTCGGCATTCAGACCGCTGCTTAGAACGCCACGCCGACCCCCGCGTACGGGCCGACGAAGAAGTCGCGGTGAATCTGGCCGTCGACCAGCCCGCGATCGTCGAGCATCTGCGCGCGAATGCCCAGCTTCAGGCCGACCGGACCGATGCCGTAGACGAGCCCGGCTCGCCCATCGAGCTGCCAGAACGGATACACGGTGCCCCACGCGCCTGCTTCGAAGGCGAGGGAGTCGGCGAGCCACACCTGGCCGGACACACCGAGGCTCGCGCCGAGGAACGCCGCGTCGGCCGCGAAGATCACGTCGGTGCCGAGCTCTGCGCGCAGACGCCCATAGCGACCGGTGAGGAACGCGAACGTGAGCTTGCCGGTGAACTGATGAATCGCGTCGGTCTCGTCGGAGCCGTCGTCAGCGCCGACCACGATGGTCTGGCCGTTCAGCACCACACCGAAGCGCTCGCCTTCGAAGGTGCCGTTCACGCCCAGCGTCACGCCGCTGGCGCCGCGAACCAGCAGCGCGCCGAGCTCTGCGTTGGCGGTGACGCGGATGTTCGCGGGCTCCAGAGCGGGCTGGGTGTCGGTGACGATGACTCCGGGCGTCGCGTAGTAACCGTACCCGTACCCGAAGACCGGCACGAACGCGCCGCTGTAGTACCCGCGAGACCACGGCCGCGAATACGAACCGCCTGAGTCGTAAGCGCTGCCGCCGTAGGAACTCGGCGCATCCACCGGCACCGCGGCGTGCGTATTCGAACTCGAGGAAGAAGACGAAGGAGACGACGAGCGGTTGGAGCGCTCACCGACCACGCCGCCGCTGTTCGACTTGCCGAACCGCGCCTGGGCCACGCCCGCCTGCAGCACGACCATGAACACGATGACGGACCGAAAGTTCACGATGCCCTCCAACGCGCGAAGACGCGTGTTGAGTCTATGTACGGTCCTTTCGGTCATTCTATTCACTGCGTCATCGCCAACGTACGCGCAAGACGCAGGTGTGCGCACGGTGCGCTACCTCGCGCTCGGAGACAGCTTCACCATCGGTACTGGTGGCCCGCCGGACCTCGCGTTTCCCGCACAACTCAAGCGCTTCGCGATGAAGCGCGGCGTCGACCTGCGGCTCGAGAACGTCGCGGTCAACGGGTACTCGACGCGCGAAGTAATCGACGAAGAACTCGCAGCGCTGACGCGCTTCAAACCTGACCTGGTCACGCTCGCCGTCGGTGCCAACGACATCGTCCGTCACGACGACGAAGCCGCATATCGCCGGAACCTGAAGCGCATCTTCAAGGCCATCAACGACGTGAAGCCGCGCACGGTGCTGGTGCTGCCGCAGCCCGACTGGTCGCAGTCACCGGTCTCGGAGGGCTTCGGCGATCGCGCCGTCATTCGCGCGCGCATCGAAAAGTACAACGCGATCCTCGCTGAAGAAGCGAAGACCGCGGGTGCTCAGTACGTCGATCTGTTTCCGCAATTCGTGGAGCAGGCGAAGGCCGGGCTCATCGCTCCCGACGGCCTTCACCCGAATTCGAAGGCCTACACCGCGTGGGCTAACGCGTTGCTGGCGCTTCTGTGAACATCGGCACGAAGGTCGGCGGTTCTTCGCTCGCCTGCTCGCTGCGAACGCCGTCGAAGGTGATGGTCGAAAAGCCGTACGGCCACGTGCGGCGAACGAGCGAAATCGAGAACGAGAGCCTGGTCGGCGTGACCGTGCCCAGGCCGCCCAGCACGTCGCCTTGCTGCGCGAAGTTGAACGCGCCGCCTTCATTTTCTTTTACCGTCGCGAGCGCGGCCTCGAGCCCTTCGATGTGAAGGGTCTGCTGCACCGAATCGAACGACACACCGGCCGATCGCGAACTGCGCGAGCTGGCTTCACCGGCGACGACCGCTTCGTGCAGGCGGCCGGAATACGAAACGTCAGCGCCGCACGAGAACAGGCTGCACAACGCGACGACGATCAGGGTCTTCTTCATGACGAATCTCCGTTGAGAGGGGTTGGCTTTGCGGTCCCGCCGCTGTTCAGCGGCGATGCCAAAGGCCTTTCGTCAGGATTCGCCGGGTTGCCGTTTCGACTCCGTCCTCGCCTGAAGACGCCCGTCTCGATACGTCGACGTCATGCGCTCAATGGTGCTCGATGCGTACGGCATGGCCCCGAAGTTGGTTGAACTTCCCGCTCCGAAACCGGGAGCGAACGAGGTGCTGGTGCGCGTGAAGGCAACGAGCGTGAACCCGATCGACTGGAAGCAGGGCAGCGGCAAGGGCCGGCCGATTCTTCGCGCGAAGTTTCCCAACTTCGTTCCCGGCTACGACGTCGCGGGCATCGTCGAGTCGCTCGGCTCCGGCGTGACGAAGTTCAAGCTCGATCAACGTGTGCACGTGCGCCTGTCGGGTACACAGGGCGGCGCCAACGCGGAGCTGGTGGTCGTCCCCGTCGACGAGCTCGTGCCGCTCCCGGACGCGCTCGACTTTGCGCAGGGCGCGGCGCTCCCGCTGGCGGGCATGACCGCGCTGCAGGGGCTGCGCGACGCCTGCGAACTGCCGACGTCGGGTGCTTCGCAACGGGTGTTGATCGTCGGCGCTTCCGGTGGCGTCGGGCACTTCGCCGTGCAGATCGCGCGGTCGACCGGCGCGCACGTCACCGGTGTCTGCAGCACGCGCAACGTCGAGCTCGTTCGCTCCCTCGGGGCGCATGAGGTCGTCGACTACAAATCGTCGAACCCGTGGAGCGGGGTCACGCAACCCTTCGACTGCATCTTCGACACCGTCGGCTCTTCACCGGGTGACTACCTGAGCAAGCTCACCAGGCGCGGCGTCTTCGCCTCGTGTCTGCCGATGCCCGCGGTGTTCGCGCACGCAGCGTTGAACCCCCTGCGCGCCAGACGTGTTCGACCCGTGCTGCTCTCGGTGCGTCCGTACGATCTCGGCGTGCTCGACGAGCTGGCGGTGCGCGGCCTGCTCCGCGCGGTGATCGACGCTCGCTACCAGGCCGAGCAGCTGGCGCAGGCGTGGGCGCACAGCGCCGCAGGTCACGCCGCGGGGAAGATCGTCGTCGACTGGTGACGTTGGTCGCCACGAGGCCATCACGTGGCACACTCCGCGAACCGTGCCGGAATACCCCGACATCGAGCTGTACCTGAGCTCACTCGAGAAGCGCGTCGCAGGTCAGCCGCTCGAGCGCGTGCGCCTCGGAAGCCCGTTCGTGCTTCGCAGCGTCGAACCGCCGATCGCGAGCACCGCGGGCCGCAAGGTCGTCGGCCTGCGACGCATGGGGAAACGCATCGTCTTCGAACTCGAAGGCGAGCTCTTCATCGTCGTTCATCTGATGATCGCCGGCCGATTTCAGTGGAAGCCGGCGGGCGCCAAACTCGCGGCCCGCGTGGGCCTCGCGGCGTTCGACTTCCCCAACGGCACGCTGCTGCTGACGGAAGTCTCGACGAAGAAGCGCGCGTCGATTCACGTCGTCGCGGGTGAGCTCGGGCTGCGGCAGTTCGATCGCGGTGGCCTCGAAGTGATGACTGCCCACCTCGACGATTTCGCGGCGCGCGTGCGGCTCGAGAATCACACGCTCAAGCGCACGCTGACCGATCCGCGGCTGTTTTCGGGCATCGGCAACGCGTACTCCGACGAGATCCTGCACCGCGCGAAGTTGTCGCCGGTGAAGCAGACGAAGACCATGACCGGCGAGGAGATCTCCCGCCTCTTCGACGCCACCACGCACGTGCTCGCCGAGTGGAGAGACCGGCTCAAGGCCGAGACCGGCGACGACTGGCCCGAGAAGGTCACGGCGTTTCGCCCCGAAATGGCCGTGCACGGAAAGCACAAGCAGCCGTGCCCGGTGTGCGGTTCTCCGGTACAGCGCATCGTTCACGCAGATAATGAGACGAATTACTGCGCGCGTTGCCAGACCGGGGGCAAGCTGCTCGCTGACAGATCGCTCTCGCGACTCCTCAAGGAAGACTGGCCGGCGACCCTTGAAGAGCTCGATGAATATGTAGCCTCACGTGGGAGCGCGAGGTAGGAAGGCCAACGAAATTATGGACTTGCGTATTCTTGGTCGTGGGTCGCTGGCGCTTGTCGCGACGCTCTGCGTTGCGATGACCGCGCGCGCAGAAGAGAAGACGGTCTGGCTCGTTCGCCCGCTCTACCCGGGGCAGGACACGCTGGTCGATCGCACAGAGAAGGCGCTCGACAAGTTGATGCCCGGTGAGGCGCGCAAGAGCTCCATCATCGGCAAGAAGGAGCTCGCCGCAGCGCTCAAGGGCGCGCCCGTCGCGGAGCTCCCGTGCTTCGGTGTCGAGAACCGCTGCGCTGACCCCATCGACCCGTTCATCGCGTCGTTCGGCTTCGAGCGCGTGGTGCTGATTCAGGGCGGTCAGGACGAAGCGGGCTTCAAGTACCGCGTCGTCAGCTACGACCCGAAGACGGGCAAGAGCAACCCTGCGACCTCCAGCAACGCGATCCTCGAGAAGGCGCTGCTGGGCGCCGTCGCCAAGGTGGTGCCTGCGGCTTCGACGCTCGAGGTGAAGAGCACGCCCGCCGGCGCGACCGTCTACATCGACGACGTGAAGGTCGGGCTCACGCCGCTCAACACGCAGGTGCTGCCCGGCGAGCGCGTGGTGCGGCTCGACCTCAAGCTGCACCAGCCCGTCGAAGAGTCGATCGTCATCCCCATTCGTGGCGCGGCCACGCTCGAGAAGAACCTCGAGAAGGTCGCGGCGCGTATCGTCATCACCGCAGCGCCCGCCGGCACCGAGATCTTCCTCGACGGTGTCGCGGTCGGCAAAGACAAGGTCGATCGTGGCATCGCTCCGGGCGATCACACCGTGCGGCTCGTCGCTGACAAGTTCAAGGCCTTCGAGCAGACGATCTCGGTGAAGCCCGACCAGCAGTTCGCGCTCGACAAGTCGCTCGAGCCGCTGCCCGGTACGGTCGTCGTCGGTGGCGCGGCCATCGCGAGCGGTCCTCCGAAACCGCCACCGACGCTCGAAGACACCATCTACGAGCGCCGTTCGTACTTCCACGCGTCGTTCGAGTTCGCGTCGTTCACCGGCCGGAACTTCATCGGCCGCCGCTTCGACAACGCGCCCGGCCGCACCACCACCTTCGCGGGTCGTTCACCGTCGCTCATCGGCGGCGGCATCGAATACGGCACCGGCGGCAAGTACTTCGGCGTCAGCGTGTTCGGCCTCGCGTATTTGACCAACGTCGACTCGTTCAACATGAACGTGGGCTACACGGCGCCTGCGGGCGAGGCGAATGGCGGCTGCGAGTTGCACAACGGCGTGTGCGGCCCAACCGGCATCGAGAACGTTCGCATTCACATGGCGCACCTGCGGTTGTTGCAGCCCCAGTTCCGCTTCGTGGTGTGGCGCTTCCAGTTCGGCGTGCAGCTCGGTCTCGAAGGCCGTGTCGCGCAGATCATCGGTCACGACCCGGGCGACCCGGCGACCACCACGTATGACGACGGCTTCATGGCGCTCGATCTGCTCGCGTCGGCGCGCCTGAACGTTCGCTTCTACATCGTCGACGGTCTCTTCGTTCACCTGCAGGGCAACTACACGCAGGCGCTCTTCGGCTGGGATTCCACCGACGACAGCGGCGCGAAGTACAACGCGTTCCAGGCGAGCTCGGCAGGTTTCAATGTGGGAGTTGGCTATGCGTTCTGAACTCCGCGTTCTGATGATGTCGTTGGCGATCGCGGGCGTCGCGCACGCCGAGGCGCTCGTCGGGCCGGGCGTCGGCAATGCCGACACGCTCGTCTCCGAAGGCAGCAAGCTGTTCAACAAGAAGCAGTACGCCAAGGCAGCCGACAACTTCCTGAAGGCAACGCGCGCCAACCCGGCGAACGCGCAGACCTACGTGCAGCTCGCGCGCGCCGAGATGCTCGCGAAGGATCTTCAGCGCGCCTGCTACGCGTACCGCGTGTACCTGAAGTCCGTGCCTGATTCTCCCGACCGCAAGAAGGCCTCGGCCGAGAGCGATCAGTGCGAGCGTCAGGTGAAGGCCGCCCGGAAGCTCCCGGAGGATCCCACGAAGGGGTTCGTCGATTCGCGCGCGGCCTTCTTCACCGCGTTGGACGCCAGGCAGCTGCTCGGCGCCGGCTCGGCGGCGGAGACGCTCAAGTCGCTCGTGCACGGCGGGTTCCTCGGGCCGGAGCTCGGCGAGATGGCGCAGAAGCTCGGGACCGCAGCGACGGCCGAGGCCGAAGCCGTTCACGCGCGCGCGTTGTCGGGAGAAAAGCTGCCCCCCGAGACGCTGCGTTCGGCGCGCCCGCTCTACCAGCTGGCCGCTGACGTCGGGGCGACGTCATCTGAAGCGAAGGGCAAGATGGCGTTCCTCGACGGCCTCGCCGAGCTGAACGACAAGTCGTGGAAGAAGGCCGAGGCGCACTTCAGCGAAGCGGCGAAGAGCGACCCCGCCAATCGTGAGTACGTCTTCTACAAGGGCCTCGCGCTCTACCAGGCCGGCGACAAGGCGCACGCGCTCAAGGTGCTCGAAGCCGACCTGAAGGACGACCCCCGAACGGTTGTGTTGCGCGCTTCGCTCTCGGTGAGCGAGTCTCCGGAGACCGGCGCCAACGAACTCGAGAAGTTGCTGTTCTCCACACGAAACCCGCCGGAGAAGTGAGCGAGCGCGAGAGTGGCTGTCTTCATCTGCCAGGGTTGCGGTCAGGAGCACTCGAGCTGGGGCGGCAAGTGCCCCAACTGCGGGACTTCAGAGACGATCCGCCTCGCGCCGTCGACCGATCGCATGGTCGATCGCGTCATCAAGGGGAAGTACAAGATCGTTCGCAAGCTGGGGCAGGGCGGCATGGGCGCCGTGTACCTGGGCGAGCAGCTCGGCATCGGGCACCGCGTCGCGCTCAAGTTCCTCAAGTCTGAGTTCTCGACCGACGCGGAGATCGCCCGCCGCTTTCTGAACGAAGCCAAGTCGTACGCGCGCGTGGCGCACCCCAACGCGGTCACGTTCCACGACTTCGGTCAAGACGATGAAGGCAACCTCTTCATCGCCATGGAGTACTGCGAAGGCGTCGACCTCAAGAAGACGCTCGCTGAGACCGGTCGCCTGCCGATGATCGAGGCGATCGAGGTCGTGCTTCAGGTGGCCGACGTGCTCGCCAACGCCCACGAGAAGGGCGTCATTCACCGCGACCTCAAGCCCGAGAACATCATGATTCGCCGCGGTATCCGCGGTGTGCACGCCAAGGTGCTCGACTTCGGCATCGCGCGTTTGATGGACGCGGGGACCAAGCTCACCGTCGCTGGCGCCATCGCCGGTACGCCGCGGTACATGTCGCCCGAGCAGGTCGAAGGCAAGGAGGTCGATCTCCGCGCCGACATCTATTCGCTGGGCGTGGTGCTGTTCGAGACGCTCACCGGCCGTCAGCCGTTCGATGGCACGACCATCTCCGAGATCCTGCGCAAGCAGGTGCTCGACCCGTTGCCGCCGCTGACCACGTACGCGCCCGACCTCGACATTCCCGAGCTCGAGGCCGTGGTCCAGAAGGCGTGCGCCAAGCGCATTTCGGATCGCTGGCCCGACATGCTCTCGTTCGCGAGCGCGTTGTCTCAGTCGATCCCCACGCAGGCGCACATGTCGCTGCCTCCCTTGCAGCGCACCGGCATGCACGCCGTGGTGCCGATGGCCACGCCGCTGCCGAACAGCACCACGGGCATCGCGCTGCCGGGGTCCGACGCCGACGCGTCGTCGATCGATCGAACCGTGATGCGCACCGGCGAGACGGGCCAGCACGCGCCGCTGCAGCTCACGCAGCCGCTGGGAGCCACCGAGCTCGACCACAGCCGCACACCTCCCGGAAACGCCTCGCTCCCGCCCGTCGCGCCGACTTCCAGGGCGCCGATGGTGGTCGGTGCGCTGGTAGTGCTCGCGGTGATCGCGGGAGCCGTGTGGTTCGCCACGCGCCCGGGCGATGACGTGAAGCCCACCCCGCCGGTCGTGGTGACCCCGCCCGTCGTGGTGAAGAACGACGCGCCTCCCGTGGTGCCCGAGCAGCCGCGCGTCGACCCGAACCTCGATGCCATGAAGCTTCTGCGTGAAGAGAACGCGCGCATGAGCCTCGGCAAGGGCAAGACCGAGTTCGAAGTCGCCAAGCTGGACGAAGCCGAGACCTATTTGAAGTCGGTGCCGGAGGAGTCTTCGTCATCGGTCGAAGCGCGCGTGCTGCTGTCGAAGATCGAGCTGATTCGCGAGAAGTTGAAGAGCGCGCGTGGGCTGCGTGGGGGCGGGCACTGTGATCAGGCGCTGCCGATCTACAAGTCGGTGCTCGAGCTCAACGGCAAGGTGAAGGACGCGCTCGATGGCGTCGCCGAATGTCGCCGCGGCACCGTCGACACCACGATGGAGTGAGCGGTGCTCGCGCGGTTCTTCGTCGGGCTCGCGGTGCGGTGGGTTCGCTGGTTGTCGGAATTGTCGCGTCGGAGGATCGCCGCGGCGGTCGCGACCTTCGCGTGGACGGTGCGAATTCGTCGCCGTGTCGCCGTGGACAACGTGCGTCGCGCGTTGCCGGAAAAGAGTGAAGGCGAACGGCTGCGCATCGCGCGCGGTTCGTACGAGTCGATGGCGTTGGCGGCGCTGGAGTCGATCACCTCCGACCTCATGCCCGACGCTGCCCTCGACGCGGCGGTGTCGGTCGTCGAGTGGAAGGGCCTCGATGTGCTGCTCGCCAATCGCCAGCCGGTGCTCATCGCGTCTGCGCACCTCGGCAGCTGGGAGCTCTTCGCCGAAGTGATGGCGCGTCGCGGGCACGTGTTCTCTGCGGTGGTCCGGCCGCTGACCGGTGCGTTCAACGAGTGGGTGGTCGAGAACCGCAAGCGCGCTGGCGTCGAACTGATTCTTCAGCGCGGAGCGTTGCGGAAGATGCTCGCCGCGTTGAAGCGGGGTCGCGCGGTCGTGCAGTTGATCGACCAGGCCCTGCCGAGCCCGCAAGCGTTGTGGGTTCCGTTCTTCGGTCGCCTTGCGTCCACGACTCCCGCCGTGTCGATGGCGGCGTTGCACACCGGCGCGCCGACCTACGTGGTCACGGCGGTTCGCAACGGTGCTGCGCTGAAGATGTCCGTCGAGGGCCCGGTGTCGCTCCCCAGCGAAGGCACGAAAGAACAACGCATCGCCGCGCACACCACGGAGCTCTCGCGAATCATCGAGGCGAAGATCCGCGAGGCGCCGGAGCAGTGGCTGTGGCTGCACCGGCGCTGGAAGGGGAAGCCGCCTTCAGATGGACAAGCGCAGCAACACGCCCGCCTGGACGATGGGCGGGTAGAGGAGCGGGCGGAGCTGTGAGCGGATGGCATCTCCCGACCCCGGGTTGAACGCCTCCGACAGGTTCGCCACGTCGCTGATGGTCTTCGCGGGGAGGTTGAACCGCAACTGGCCGCCGGTCTGGCCGTAGAACACGCTGCCGAAGGCCTGCACGCTCAAGAAGTTCAGTACGCGGAAGATCACGTCGAGACGCGTGAGCGCCGAGGGGTCGCTGATGATCACCACGTTCGAGAGCGACACCGTGATCCAGTCGGCGCCGGGAATGCCGGGCGCGGCGATGGTGAGGCCCACGTTGTGTTTGCCCTGGTAGAGCGGCGTGCGCTGAATCGGGTCGAGCTGATCGGCCGTGAACTGCGGCGCGAAGGTCTGCACCAGATAGCCGATGGGCTTCTCGTAGCCAGCCGGGTTGTAGAAATACTCGGCGGAGATCACGGCCATGTTCTTGTCGGTGTAGTTGAACTGGAAGCTCGCGCCGCCGCTGACCTGAACGATCACCCCTTCGTCGCGCCGCGAGGTGATGTTCCCCTCGATGCCGTTCTGTACGAGGTTCTCGGGCGTGAGCTCGGTGGGGTAGTCGTAGCGAACGAAGTCACGCGCATCGCGGAACGCGGCCTCGGCGTACACGTCGAAGGGCCCCAGCGCGGTGCTCACGTCGACGGCGTAGCGCGGGCGTCTGCCGTCCTGCCACACGCCACCCAGCCCGATTTCTGCAGGCCCCAGCACGAACTCACCGCGCACGGCGCCGCCGAGCTGCTTCAACTGCACGCCCGACGCCGTCACGTTCACCGCGTCGAGCAGACCGTAGGCGTAGAAGTTCCACCCGAGCGATTCGATCGGCACATGCGCCTTGATCATGTTCACGCCGAGACGAACGTCGAACGGGTTGAACGCGTCACGCGGCTGCGAGTTGAGGAAGTCCGTCGGGTACCAGATGCGCGACACGCCCCAGCGCACCTTCTGGCGGCCGATGGTGAGGTACACCGTGCGCAAGATGTCGAAGCGCAACCACAGCTGGTCGAGAAACACCGACGGGTTCGCGCTGGTCGCCGGCGTGAGACCAACGAGTGAACCGCCGGTGCCCGCGGGCCCCGTGCTGTTGCCAGTGCCGACCGGCCGCGTGGGATCGAACTGCAGGCGCCCGACGGCGTACGCGCGCAGGCGATCGTTCGGCCGCCCGTCGATGTACATGTCGAGGATCATCGGCGCCGAGAACGAGCCCTCGAGAAATGGCCGGCCCTCCTGAAAGTAGCCCTGGCCGAACATCAAGAGGTTGCCGCCGATCTTCAGCGGGTCGCTCACCATCTCCGCGGTGTCGAACTTCGACTGCACCGGCCCCGACGAGAGCTGCGCGACGTCGCGATCGTCGCCGGGAGTCGTCGCCGCGATGTCTCCGGCGTCGGGCACGTCGTCACCGAACATCGACGACTCGTCACGAGAGATGGTCGCGCCCGCGTCTTCGACGGTCGGCGAGTCGCTGCCGAACATGTCGTCTTCCGACGGGCGTGTCTGTGCCAGCGCCAGCGCGGGGAACAGCGCTGCGAAGAAAATCAGTTTCATGGCGAACCTCAGCGGCTCTTCGACTCGAGCCAGGCCTTGGTGAACATGTTCTGGTCGAGGTTCGAGAGGTCGACCGTCTTGATCAGCACCAGCGTCGAGTTCGACTTCTCGACTTCGTCGAAGAAGCGCATCTCCCCGGGGAACCAGACTTCCGCCTTCTTCGACTCCGAATAGAGCTTCTGCCACTTGGGGTAGTACGCGGTGCGCATCAGGCGGCCCGACAGCGCGAACTCCTGGCGCTTCAAGATGTTCTGGTTGGCCTTGTCGACCCACAGCTTCACGATCGGGTACGCGACGTCGACTCCGTCCTTCACCTTGAGCGTCAGCTTCAACGTGTCGAACTTGCCGAGCTTCTCTTCGCCGTCGAACGAGGGTTCGTACTCTTCGGCGAGGCGCGACTCGTCGAAGTCGCTGCGGCGTGAGTTGGTGCCGCCGATGCGCTCACGCTCCGTCGTGCGCTCCCACTTTCCGGTGCCCGGGTCGTAGCTCCAGAGGTTCTTGTCGAGGCGCAGGTAGCCTTTGCCTTCTTCGCTCTTCGGCTTGGTGAAGAGCAGCATCAGCTTGTCGTCGGCGTCGCGGCGGTAGATCAGCAGCTCGCGCACCACGTCGGCTTTGTCCTTTTCCTTCTGCTCGAGGTACGCGAGCGCCTTGTAGTCGCCACCGTTGCGCTGCCGCGTGTCGATCTCGGTGAGGAGCTTGTGCATGTCCTCCTTCGACATGTCGGCCAGTGCAGGCGCAGCGAGGGTCAGCGACAGCGCGACGACGAAGAGGTTTTTCATGGCGTAGTGCTCGCGTTCGAAGTGGTGGGCAGGTGATCGAGACCGACGGCGTGGGCCACGGCGTCTTCAGGTTTTTCGCGCCCCAGCACCTTGCCGTCGGCGAGGCGAATGACCGCGTTCGCGTGGCGCATCACCTTGTGGTCGTGCGTCGAGAAGATGAACGTGGTGCCCTTCTGCTGATTGAGCTGCTTCATCACGTCGAGAATCGCTTCACCCGTCTCGGAATCGAGGTTCGCGGTGGGCTCGTCAGCGAGCACGATGAGCGGGTCGGTCACCAGCGCGCGGGCGATGGCGACACGCTGACGCTGGCCGCCCGACAGCTCGTTGGGTCGGTGCTTCATGTGCGACTGAAGGCCGACCTGCTCGAGCAGACCTTCGACGCGCGCCTTGCGCTCCTTGCTGCTCAGCTTGTTCTGCAGAAGCAGGGGGAACTCCACGTTCTGGTACACCGACAGCACCGACACCAGGTTGAACGACTGGAAGATGAAGCCGATGGTGTTGAGGCGGAGGTCGGTGAGCTCCCGCTCCGAGAGCTCCGAGGTGTTGCGATCGGCGACCTTCACGATGCCGCGCGTGGCGACGTCCACGCAGCCGATGAGGTTGAGCAGCGTGGTCTTGCCCGAGCCCGACGGGCCAGCGATCGAAATGAACTCGCCCTTGTCGACGGTGAGTGAAACGCCGCGAAGCGCCTGCACGACCGTTGCTCCGAGGCTGTACTCCTTGACCACGTCCTGGATGGTGATGATCGCGCTCATGGGTGGCGGCTTGGTAGCTCACTCGACGCCGCGCGGCACACGGAATCGCGAGTGCGCACATTCGTTGCCGCCGTGCGGTGATTCCTCTACCGTCGCGGCCCTCGAGTCGGGAGGGCGCGCGTGAACGAAGAGCACAGGGCCGAAAGCGCCGCCACCGGCAATCGACGATCTTCAGTAACACCTCAACTCCAACTGACGTTTCGAACGAAGGAAATCTGATCGACATGGCGACCGCCAAGAAGCAGCAGGAAGCGCAGCAGCCCGAAATCTCCTCGCCGAGCTACCCCGCCATCGAGGGCTTCATCGAGACCAGATCGGCGGCCGATATCGGCGAGACTTTCCAGAACCTCAAGGACCAGTTGGCGACGCTCAAGGGCCCGCGCGCCGAACAGGCCAAAAAGGTCGGCAAGGCCATCGAACGTACAGAGGAGCTGTTGTCCTACCTGATGCAGGTGAAGGAAAAACTCGAGTCAGATCGCAAGGGTAAGGGCGGGGGTCGCAAGTAAAGAAATTGATCAAGGAGCGTCACGCAACTCGCCTTCTCAGCCGGCGATAACTGGATCACTGGGCGCCTCCAACAGGGGTTGGGGGAACGGAACCCGGGCAATTTCTCGCAGTTCTCTTCTGGAGGATTCACATGAGCATGAAGATCGATCAGGGCAGCATGATGCCGAGCCGTATCTCGATGAACGTCACGACGCCCAAGCAGACCCAGGGCAAGACGTTCGGCGAGTCGATGGCGGGCGGCCTTCAGGCGGCTGGTAATCTCGTGGGTCAGGGCGCGTCGTTGGTCGGCAGCGTGATGCCGGGCGCCGGAGTTGTTTCGGCGGCGGTCTCGTCGGTCGGCGCGCTGGCGAACAGCGGCGGCGGCGCAGCGGCGGCCTCGTACGCGGCCTCGGGCGTCATCGGTCTGCAGGGCGGCGGCAACGCGGGCATGTCGGGCACGGGCACCGGCGGTCTGACGGTTGGTAACGCGGGCACGGGCACGAACCTCCTCGCCGGCGCGAACGCGGGCATCGGTGGCGCGGCGACGAATTCCATCGCCGACATGTCGGCGCAGAACGCGCAGATGTTGAACGTCCAGATCGCGATGCAGCGCGAAAACACGATGTTCTCGTCGATCTCGAACGTGCTGAAGACCAAGCACGACACGGCGAAGAACTCGGTCGGCAACATCCGCTGATTCGCTGAACTCACAGTTTCACCCATCGGAGGGCGGCCCAGGTGGCCGCCCTTCGTGTTAGTGTCGCCTGAGCAATCTCAATCGCAGCGCGAAAGGAAGACGGGCTCATGACGGAAGCAAAGTCAGACATCGCCGGCAGTCTGGTGCCGATGAGCAAGCAGCAGGCGATGCTGATGCTGGAGTCGGCGTACCTGTGGATGGACCTGGGCAAGTTCGACAATGCCCGTGAACTACTGGGTGGCGCGTCGGTGCTGATGCCCAGGAGCGAAGTGCCGCAGATCGCGCTCGGTACCCTCGAGTTCAATCAGGGCAACCACGACAAGGCGTTGCAGGTGTTCCGTCGCGCGCAGCAGTTGGCTCCCAAGGCGTCGCTCCCCCGCGCGCACTGCGGCGAGACGCTGTTGTTCATGGGCAAGGTCAATGAAGCGATGAAGGAACTCAAGTCGGCGCTCGACCTCGAGCCCGGGAGCGACGGCGCGAAGTTCGCCGAGGCGCTCATCGCGGCGAAAGAAGCGGGTGCACTTCCTCCACCCAACAAGCAGGCCAAGAAGTAACTTCAAGGAGTCGCAATGTCCGTCAGAGGCGTCGGTCGAGGAGGCAAAGCCGGAGGAGCGCGAGGCGCTTCGGGCGCTGGTGCGGCCTCCAAGGCCGGCGGCGCTTTCGGAGCCAAAGTCGACAAGGCCGAGTCGCTCGTCGGTCCGAGCGGTGCGGCTGGCTCGAGCAACGTCGGCAACGTCGGGCCGACTGATCCGGTCACCGCTCAGGCGATGGACCTCGTTCGCCAACTGAAGTCCGGCGAGCTGAAGAGCCGCGACGAGGCCACAAAGGCGCTGGTGGCTGACATTCTTCGCGAGAAGATCAACACGCAGTCCAAGAAGCTGACCGACAAGATCTTCGAGCAGTTGAAGGAAGATCCGCGACTCACTCAGACCCTCGAGCGGCTCTGGAGCCGCGCCGAGGAGGAGTAAGGGGCTCGCGTGGCGCTCGGCGAGACCAAACCGCAGATCCTCGAGAAGTACGGGCCCTACGTGCGCTCGTTGGCGGCACAGGTGCGCAAGCAGTTCAACTCGCAGTTCGAGATGGATGAACTCATCGCCTGGGGTCAGATCGGGCTGCTGGAAGCGGCCGATCGTTTCGATGCGCGCGTCGGCGCGAACTTCCTGACGTTCGCGCACTACCGCATCAAGGGCGCGATCTACGACGGTCTGCGCAAAATGGGCGTGTTGAAGGGCGGCGCTGCGGCTTCGGAGCGCGCCAACGCCTACATGACCAACCTGTCCGACCGTGGTGGCGGCGGCACCTCGGTCGACGACGACGTTCGTGAGATCAGCAATGCCGTCACCGGCCTCGCGATGGTGTTCGCGACGTCGCTCGAAGGTACCGAAGGTTTACAAGTCACCGACGAACAGTTGCCCGCCGATGAGCGTATTCAGCTCGAACAGATGCGGCGTCGGGTTCGTGCAGCCATCGAGAAGCTCCCGGAAAAAGAGCGAAAGCTTCTGCAGGGTTATTACTTTCAGAACAAGACGCTGGAAGAGGCCGGAGCGGAGATCGGTCAGTCCAAGAGCTGGGCCAGCCGACTCCATGCCCGTGCCGTTGAAACCCTGAAGCAACTCCTCGAAGAAGACGACGATAACAGTTCAGACCAGCAGCGGAGGAACGACCATGGCCGGACCACTGGCAGGAATTTCGGCAGCTCAGATCGCACAGCAGAAGCTGCCCGACCAGGCCGCACAGCAGGCCAATAAGACTGGCGCGAGCAAGTTCGACCAGTCGATGAAGTCGCAGGGCGCGGGTCAGGTCGACAAGACCTCCCACGTTCAGCACGCCCAGAACGTTCAGAAGATCGATCAGGCAAAGCAGATCGATCAGGTCGCCAAGACGAACAAGGCCGACCTCAACAAGCTCGACAAGAACGTCACCGGCAAGGGCATGGACCCGGTGACCCAGAAGGCCGAGGTCGGCAAGTCGAGCTCAATGGTCATGTCGATGATGTCGAACCTCGAGAAGGGCGGCGCGAACATCGACAAGCTCATCAACGGCGGCATCTCGGGTGCCAAGCCGATGTCGAACCAGGAACTGCTCCAGATGCAGGCCGGCATGTACAAGTACACGCAGGAGCTCGACCTCTGCTCGAAGGTCGTCGAGAAGGCGACGTCGGGTCTGAAGGACACGCTCAAGACCAACGTCTGAGCAGCTGCGACACCTGTCGCTCCCAGGAGGCGGTCCCAGAGTTGGGGCCGCCTTTTTTCGTTTCCGTAGTATGGTCGCGCACCTCATGAGCCGGTACTTCCGCTCCGCGATCTTCGTCTTCACCGCTCTCGTCGTGTCTGGTTGCTCGGTCAACCTGCAGCACGACCTCACTGAAGATGACGCCAATGACATCTACGTTCTCCTTCAGAAGAAGGGCATCGACGCCACCAAGCTGAAGGAGGGCGAAGGCAAAGAAGCCCGCTACGTCATTTCGGTGCCGAAGGCCGACGTCGCCACCGCGGCTCAGTTGCTGCGTGAGCACTCGCTGCCACGCCCCAAGTCTGACGGCCTCGCCATCTTCAAGATGACCAAGGGCATGATTCCCACGCAGACCGAGGAGCGCGCGATGTTCATCGAGGCGCTCGGTGGCGAAGTCAGCAATGCGCTCAATCGCATTCCCGGCGTGCTCGAAGCGCGCACCATCGTCATGATTCCCGAGGTCAACGACCTCACGCAACCCGACAAGAAGCCGCAGCCGTCCGCGTCGGTGCTCATCAAGTACATGGCGCCGGAAGGCAAGGCACCGGTGGCCATCGAAGACGTCCAGGGGTTCGTCGCCAACGCCGTTCCCGAACTCAAGCGCGAGAACGTGAAGGTGATGATGACCGAAGCGAAGTTCGTCACCGAGGTCAGCGAAGAGCCGCGCACGCAGCGCATCTTCGGCATCGAAGTGGGCAAGACGAGCGCCGGTGCGTTCAAGGCATTGATCGGCGTGTTCGCCTTGCTCTTCATCGTGATGGCGGGTGCGACGGCGTTCCTCCTCTTGCGTAAACCGGCTCCGACGCGTGGCACGTCGACCCGCGTGAAGGCTCAGGAAGGCTGATCGCCTTCTCGAGTTGGTGACCTGTGGAGCAGTTCTTCACCTCGCTCTCGAAGCGCCAGACGATGCTGTTGCTGACGTCGCTGGCCTTCGGTGGGTCGGAGGCCGTCGAGGCGTACGAGCATCTCGACCCCGCCGAAGAGGAACTGCTCAAGCATCGCGCCGAAGGTCTCCGGCAGATTCCTCGGGACAAGCGCATTCCCCTGCTGGTGCAGGAGATCAAGCGCATCGTCACCCAGCGGCGTCGGCAACTCGCGAGCGCCGAGCCGAAGCGGCTGGCGGCGCTGCTGAAGAACGAGCGCAGCGCGATGGTGGAAGTGGTGCTCAACGCGTTGCCCGCCGACCTCGCCGCCGCCGTGCGCGCCGAAATGGGCAACCCGCCGGCGGTGAAGTTGCTCCGCGACGTGAAGCCCGAAGTGCTCTCGATCGTTCGTTGGAAGATCGAAGACTCGCTGCGCGCTGGCGTCGCGCAGGTGGGCAGTTTCCGTTTCACCGACGTGATGACGCTGCAGCAGCGCGAGCTCCTCGCGGTCGCCGATCGCATGGGGGCGCGCGTGCTGGCCACCGCGGTGGCGGGCCTGGGCGACGAGATGCCCGCGTTCCTCGCGAAGTTGCCGCCCGACCAGCGCGTGCTCGCATCGAAGGCTGCCGAAGCCGGGGCCGCGCGTCGGCTCACCGAGAAAGACGCCAGGCTGGTGCTCGACATGCATGGTGCGCTCGAGAACCCGTCGCTCGGCATGCGCAGCGCGGGTGCTCAGCGCATCATGCGCGCCGCGCTCGCCCAGTCGCCCGAGTTCGCGAAGACCTTCGCGGAGCGCCATCAGGGCGATCTCGGCAAGTTGCTCGTGCGCTGGTTCCGGGAAGAGAAGGGCAAACCGGTGAAGGGCGACGGTGGTCGAATGGACATCGTCGAGCAGCTCGAGCGGCTCGCGCAAAAAGGTGTCGTCGATCGGCCGATGCGGCTGCCCCCTCCAGTGAAGCCTCCGCCCGTGTTGCAGCCCGTTCCCGTGGCGCCACCCGCGCCGCCATCACGGCGTACATCTCCCTCGGACCCACACTCGAAGGTGCTGGTCTCGCCGCCGGCTCGTCGGCCCACGGGCGCAATTCCTCCGCAGCCGCCCGCGCAGCAGCAACCGCGCTCACCGCCGCGAGCGCCCGCCGCGCCGAGTTCGCCTCGGCGCGATCCGATCGCCGCGCGTGAGGCACGTCGCGCTGGCGTCGCTGCGTCGCGACCGGCGCTCGCCGCCAACCCGCTCGATTCGCAGGCGCGCCAGCGCGTGCTTCGTGACGGTAAGCCACTCGAACGCAACGACGCGCTCGAGACCCGACCTCCACAGCGCAGCAGCACGTCTCCGGTTCAGGCCATTCCGAAGAGGAAGGACCCGTCGGCGAATCGCAACTCGCAGACCAACCCCAGCCGATCGCCGGTGGTCAAGGGCCCCGGGCGTGGACCGAACGGCGGTTCGCGTTAAACTTCGCGCACGATGGACGACGGTTCGCGCGATGAAAGAAGGCCGGTAGTCAGTGGGTCTTCTCGAGTGATTGGCAAGGTCATCAAGGGTGGCGACGGTGCCACCGAGCTCCCGCTTCAGGAGAAGCCCGCGTTGCCACCGCCTCCGCGCCGTCCAGGTGTTCTCAACGCCGAGGAGTACGAAGCGAAAACCGTGGCCAAGCAGATCATCGCTGACGCGCAGGCCCGCGCCGAAGAGATCAAGGCCGAGGCGCTGCGCTTCAAGGAAGAGGTGTTCGCGAAGGCGCGCGAAGAGGCGAAGGCCGACGTTCAGGCGCGCGCCGCTGAAGAGATCGCGCGCGCGAAGTTGCAGGCAGGTCAGGTGCTCGCCGACAGCGAGAAGGACCTGCTCGAACTTGCCCTGAAGATCGCGGCGAAGATCCTCGGCCGCGATCTCGAGCGTGAACCGGACCTGGTGATGGAGATCGTCGCCAACTGCACCGAGGCGGCGCGCAGCGCGAAGGCGATGATCATCAAGGTGCACCCGGAAGACGGGAAGATCCTGCGCGAGAAGAAGCCGCGCTTCATGGAGCTCGTCGGTCGCCAGCTCGACATCTCGGTTCGTGACGACGCGGAAGTCGAACGCGGCGGCTGCATCATTCAGACGGAATACGGCACCATCGACGGCTTGATCCGCACCCAGTTCGACATGCTTCGCAACGTGCTGACGCCGACCGAAGTGAAGAAGGAAGTGAAGTAGGTGGCGATCGATCTCCGCCGGTATTCCGAGCTGATCAAGAGCACGCAGACCGTGCGCGTGCGTGGTCGCGTGGTCGAACTCACCGGCCTCGTCATCAAGGCGGCGGTGCCGAACGTGCGCATGGGCGAGGTGTGCCTCATTCGCCGTGGCCGCGACGAAGTTCGCTCGGAGGTCGTCGGCTTTCAGGGCGACACCGTGATGCTGATGCCGCTGGGCGAACTGTCGGGCATCGGTCCCGATTCGGAGGTCATTCCCACCGGCCGCCCGCTCACCATCTGGGCCGGCGACGGGCTGCTCGGACGCGTACTCAACGGCCTGGGTGAACCCATCGACGGCAAGCCGCTGCCGACCGACACCATGATGCCGTGGGCCGTCGACCGCGACTGCCCCGACCCGTTCAAGCGTCAACGCATCACGCGGCCGCTCTCGCTCGGTGTTCGCTGCATCGACGGGTTGCTCACCGTCGGCGAAGGTCAGCGCATCGGTCTGTTCGCAGGCTCCGGCGTCGGCAAGTCGACGTTGATGGGCCAGATCGCCCGGCAGACGTCGGCGGAGCTCTCGGTCATCGCGCTCATCGGCGAGCGTGGTCGCGAAGTGCTGGAGTTCATCGAAGACGCGCTCGGGCACGAGGGCATGAAGCGTTCGGTGGTGGTCTGCGCGACTTCAGACCAGCCGTCGCTCGTTCGTCTGCGCGCCGGGTACGTCGCCACGGCCATCGCCGAGTACTTCCGGGAGCGTGGAGGCAACGTGCTCTTCATGCTCGACACGGTCACGCGTCTGGCGCGTGCGCAGCGTGAGATCGGTCTGGCCATCGGTGAGCCCCCGGCACGTCAGGGCTACCCGCCGTCGGTGTTCTCGATGTTGCCGCGCATGCTCGAGCGCACCGGCAATTCAGAGAAGGGCAAGTGCACCGCCATCTACACGTGCTTGGTGGCCGGCGGTGACATGGAAGAGCCCATCGCCGACGAAGTGCGCGGTATTCTCGACGGTCACTTCATTCTCAATCGTGCCCTCGGTGAGCGAAACCAGTGGCCCGCGATGGACGTGCTGGCGTCACTGAGCCGCGTGATGAGTCAGATCGTCTCGAAGGAGCACAAGAAAGCGGCCGGCAAGCTCCGCGAGACCCTGTCGACCTACGAAAAGCAGCGCGACCTCATTCTGCTCGGTGCCTACCAGTACGGTACCGACCCGCGCGTCGACTACGCGATCGACAAGTACGACACGATCATCAATTTCCTGAAGCAGGACACCTTCGAGAACTCTCCCTTCGAAGAGACCGTGCAGCGACTGGTGGACATGTTCGCCGACGCCGAAGGGTGATGAACGTGTAAGCTCGGCGGCGGCATGCCTCCGTATCGACTCCAAGCGCTGCTCGACATCCGCACCAAGGCCGAAGACGACGCCAAAGAAGCGTTCTCTCAAGCCGTCAAGGCCGCGGAAAAAGAGAAGAAACAGCTGGTGACGCTGCAGCAGACGCTCGAGCGCATGAAGGTCGAGCGCAAGGCGAAGGTGCAGGCCTTTCTCGAGGAGATGACGGCCAGGGGCGGCGGCATCAACGGCTTTCAGCAGATGGGTCGTTTCGAGGCCCGCCTGAAAGACGAAGAAGCGCAGCAGGCGCTCGAGGTCGAGCGGCAGAAAGAGGCCGTCGTTCAGGCCGACAAGCTGGTCGAACAACGCCGCGAAGAGATGGCCGAAGCCGCGAAGGAAAAGAAGGCCATCGAGAAGAACAAGGAAGCCTTCCTCAAGCAGGTGCGCACCGAGCGCATGGCGAAGGAAGAGCTGAATCAGGAAGAGATCGGCAACACGCTCCACCTTCAGCGCATGCGCGCGGAGAAGAACAAATGAGCCGAGTCGACGACGATCGCGACGCAGCGCGAGTGGCCGCGCGTCTGGCCGAGGCCAAGCGCAACGAAGAGGCGCAGAAGAACAAGAAGGCCGCCGAGGGCAATGCGTTCTCGAAGCTCGTTCAGGGCCAGAAGAAGGAAGCCCAGGTTCGTCAAGAGCAGGCCACCGCCAAGTCGACCCTGGCGCAGCTGCTCGAGGCCGCCGAATCGCACTCCGCTGACGAGGCCAGACATCTCGCCGAGCACGGCGCCGAGAGCACGCAGCAGGAGAGCGCGTTCAAGTCGAAGCTCGGGACGCAGGGCCGCGAGCAGCGCATTCACTCCAACACCCGGTCGGCAGGCGAGCAGAGCCAACACGTCAAGGAGCAGACGGAGCAGGGCACGGCGCAGACCGCCAACGCGCGGCAGAGCGATCAAGCCGGTACGTTGAAGGGCGCCGACAGCCGAAAGGCCGACGCCAGGATCTCGAACGAGAAGCTCGACGAGCGCAAAGAGGCCAGCGAGAGCGGCAAGTCGTCGCAGGGTGGCGGCGTGGGCGGCGCGAGCCGAGAGAAGGGCGACATCAAGGCCGATGCCGACAAGGGTGGCGGTCAGCAGGGTCAGAAGGACGGCAAGGACAACGCGCCGGCGGCCAACCCGAGCTTCCGCTTCAACCCCGCGTTGATGGCGCCGGTGACGGTCGCGAAGACCAAGGAGGCCAGCGGTTCAGATCGCCTGCGCAAGGTCGCCAACGAGCTCGCTCAGAAGATCGTCGAGCGCGTGCGCGTCGGCACCAACGCCGCCGGCAAGATGGAGTTCCAGGTCGACCTCAAGAGCGACGTGCTCTCGGGGCTCTCGCTCAAGGTCTCGGCTCACAACGGCAAGATCAAGGCGGTGTTCCAGGGTGCCGACAAGGACGTGCTCAAGATGATCGAAGAGCAGAGTGAAGCGCTGAAGGCGGCGCTTGGTGCTCGTGGCTTGACCCTCGAAGATCTGAAGATCGAGGCGCGTTGACGTGAGCTCTCGCACCACCTCCGGGCGACCGGAACACACGATGCTGATCAAAGTGCCGATCGCCAGGCCCGGCACCAGGCAGGCGCCTGCGCACAGCCCCACGCCGTCGATGGGCTCGGGCGGGGGCGGTGGTGCTCCGCCTCCTCGCACGTGGAAGAAGTTCGTGTTCAGCAACCTCGAGCACGTGAGCAAGCGCCATGTGCAGTTGGTGAAGAACCTCGAGTGGCTGCTGCCCGGCGTGCGCGCGACCGGCGAGGTCTCGGCCACGGTCTCGAAGCGGCTCGGCGAAATGCTCGAGGAGCAGGTCTCGCTACAGGCCGAGTACGTGCACGTGGTGCCGATGTCGCAACTGCAGCACTACGTCGGCGAGACCACCTTTCTGGCGGTGCTGGCGCCGCAGCCCAACAAGACGCGCGGCCTGCTCGAAGTGGAGCTCGGGCTCGCGCACCACGCCATCGACCTTTTGCTCGGCGGTGCCGGTGACACCGTCGCGTTGCGCCCGCTCACCGACATCGAAGAGGGCGTGATGACCTACGTCATCATCGAGACGCTCAAGGCGCTCTCGCCCACGCTCGACCCGTCGTTGCCCAGGTTGCGCATCGAAGGCGTGGTCAGTGGCTTCGACGCCATTCGTGGCCTCATTCCCGAGCACGAGCATCTGACCGTGGTTCAGCTCAAGGCGGTGTTCGGGAGCTCCAGCGGCTACGTGCGCCTCGTGATTCCGGAAGACGTGCTCAGCACCGCGAACCCACCGACCGATGCGAACGTGCGGCGGGCGCGGCGCTCCGCCGATGCCGACGAGCACCTCTCGCGGCTGCGCAATGTGAAGACCACGGTTCGCGCAGAAATCGGTCGTGTCGAGATCGGCTCGGCAGACCTCGCGCAGCTGCGTGAGCGCGACGTGGTGCTGGTCGACGCGCTCAGCTGCCGGCCGGATCAGGGCGAGGGCGGCACCGCGAAGCTGCGCGTCGGTCTTGGGCGCACGGGCCACCTCGACGCAGACATCGTTCTCGAAGACGGCAGGTACCAGGCGAAGGTCACCGGCGTGACCATCGGCGCGCCGCCTCCGCCCGGAGAAGGCGACGAAGCTGTGCCAACCGAGGCCGCGCCAGCAGCCGGCTCCGACGACGACGACGAATCAACGACACCCGGTTCCATCAGAGGGAGAGACGACTTGGACGACGCTCAGGGCGCAGGTGGCGCCGACCTGATGAATGACATTCCGTTGCAGATCGCGGTGGAGCTCGGCCGCGTCTCGACGACTGCAGAAGAAGTGGTGGCGCTCAAGGTCGGTCACGTCTTCGACCTCAATCGCGTGGCCGGCGAGCCGCTCGACCTGTCGGTCAACGGCAAGATCGTCGCGCGTGGCGAGCTCGTCGAGATCGACGGAAACCTCGGCGTGCGCATCCTCTCGCTCGCAGGGTGACGGTGCGCGCGGTGTCGGATACCGTGCGCCGCGTGTTTCGCCCGGTTCTCCTCTCGATTGCGCTGCTGACGAGCCCCGTGCTCGCGCAGGAGCCGACGTTGCAGCCCGCGCCGGCGTTGACGCAGCCCGCCGACGCGGTCCCGACGAATGACGGTGCGCGTCTGGCGGAGCCCGAGATTCCGAAGAGTGAGCCACCGGAGCTCATCGGTCAGGAGCTCGACCTCGGGTGGACCCTGTTCCGCACCGTGATGGTGCTGGGCATGGTGGTGGCGCTCGCGTGGCTGACGCTCAACGTCGGTCTGCGCCGGCTGCTCGGCATCAAGCCGGCGGTTGGTAGTTCCGTCGTGACCGTGCTGCAGCGGGTGACGCTGGATCAGAAGCGCGCGCTGTTCGTGGTCGAAGCCGGCGGTGAAGTGCTGCTGGTTGGCGGCGGCGAAGGCTCGCTCTCGCTCATCACCAGGCTCGATCGCGCCGAGATCGACAAGCAGCGTGCAGCGCAGCAACCCGCTGGCGTCCAGCTGAGTCCTTTTCTCCAGAAACTCCTGGGCCGCAAAGAGGCGCCTCCGCCTCCGCCGCCCGCTTCGTGAACTGTCGTTGGAAGGAACGCCCGTGACCCCTCGTCTCTCCACGTGGATGCGC
Source organism: Archangium gephyra (assembly GCA_003243425.1). GTDB lineage: Bacteria > Myxococcota > Myxococcia > Myxococcales > Myxococcaceae > Archangium_A > Archangium_A gephyra_A. The sequence continues at coordinate 51,058 of QFQP01000028.1, forward strand.
GCCCGCCTGTGGCTCTTCACCCTGGCGATGCTGCTGACGCCGGCCCTCGCCTTCGCGCAGAAGAAGGCCGGGAAGGGCGGCGGTGACGTGATGGGCGGCGGTCCCATCGACGGTTCCGACTCGTTTGCCAACCGCCCGCTGGTGCTGATGATCGCGTTGGCAGCGCTCGGCCTCGCGCCGTTCGTGCTGCTGATGGTCACCAGCTTCGTGAAGATCTCGGTGGTGCTGTCGATCGTGCGGTCCGCACTCGGCACACAGCAGATCCCTCCGACGCAGGTGATCACCGGCCTCGCGGTGATCCTCACCGTGTACATCATGGCGCCGGTCGGCCAGGCGATGTTCAAGGCCGCCGACGCGGGCGACATCACCGAGCAGGGCGACCTGCTTCAGGCCAAGAACGTCGACACGCTGATCAAGGCGGCCAATCGCGGCAAAGAACCGCTGCGCGATTTCCTCCTCAAGAAGGTCACGCTCAAAGATCGCACGCTCTTCTATTCGCTCGCGCTCAAGCTGCGGAAGCCGGAAGACCGCGTGGGCATCACCGAGCGCGACTTCCTCGTGCTCACGCCCAGCTTCGTGGTCTCGGAGCTCAAGGAGGCTTTTCAGATCGGCTTCCTGCTCTTCGTGCCATTTCTGGTGATCGACATGGTCGTCGCGAACATCTTGCTCGCGCTCGGCATGCAGATGCTGTCGCCGACGACCATCTCCATGCCCTTCAAACTTCTACTCTTCGTGCTGGTCGACGGCTGGTACCTGATCGCCAAGGGCCTCGTCGTCGGCTACCTCTGAAAGGAGCGAACTCATGCATCAGCTCACGTACGTGATTCAGCAGGCGCTGGTGATGGTGCTGGTGATCTCCGGGCCGCCCATCGTGATGGCGCTCATCATCGGCTTCGGCATCTCGGTCTTCCAGGCCGCGACGCAGATCCAGGAGCAGACCCTGTCGTTTGCTCCGAAACTGGTGGTCATCTTCGGCATCCTCGGCCTCGCCGGCCCGTGGATGGGAACGACCCTGCTGCGCTTCACCTTCAACATCTACGACCGCTTCCCCGCGCTCATCGGCCACTGACGTCCCATGGGCTCGGCCGAAGCACAGGAACTGGTCAACACGCTGCGCCAGGAGCTCGGCCTTCAGGTCGGCTTCACGCAGTTGCTGTTGGCGTTCGCGCTGTTGATGGCGCGCGTGCTGCCGGTGATCATCTTGACGCCCTTCCTCGGCGGAGAGTCGGTCCCGCAGGAAGTGAAGCTCGGCCTGGGCGTGATGCTCGGCATGGTGCTCTACCCGGTGATCATCGCGCAGGTTCGCGACATCCCCATCTCGGCGTTCCTCTTCATCGCCCTGATGCTCAAAGAGCTCTTCATAGGCTTGAGCATCAGCTTCGTGGTCGGGCTGGTGTTCGACGCGGCGAACTCTGCCGGTAACCTGCTCGACACCATGGGCGGCACCAACCAGGCGCAGCTCTTCGTGCCGCAGATTGGCCAGCAGGCCTCGCTGTTCTCGAACATGCAGCTGCAGATGACGGTGGTGCTCTTCCTCGCGCTCGGCGGCCACCACATCGTCATCGAGACGCTCGGCGACAGCCTCTACATGATCCCGTTGGATCAATACCCCCGCTTCAGCCACGGGCAATGGGCGTTCTTCGAGACCGTGTTGCGCGTCTTCGGCGATCTGGTTCGCATCGCGCTCGCGCTGGCGTCACCGGTGCTGTTGGCGACGTTCATGGTCGATCTCGGCCTGGGCATGATCAACCGGGTGGCGCCGCAGGTTCAGGTCTTCTTCGTGTCGATGCAGATCAAGCCGGTGGTCACGGTGTTGATCGTCTTCACCTCCATCCACCTCATCCTCGAACGCATCGTGGGCGAATACGGCGTGATGTTCCGCTGGTTGCGCCAGGTGCTGACGCTGCTCTCCTGACGGAGGTCCTTCATGTCTGAGGGTGGCGACAAGACCGAGGAGCCGTCGCAAAAGAAGCTCGACGACGCCCGGAAAGAGGGCAACGTCTGGAAGAGCAAAGACCTCTCGAGCGTGGTCGCGTTCGCGGTCTCGATGTCGGTGGTCAAGGCGACCTGGGATGGCTTCGAGACCCGCATCAAAGAGCTCTTCTATTTTGCGATCGAACACATCGCGCACCCCGAAGCGATGGGGCTGGCCACCTCGCAACTGATGTTCCTCGCGCTGCAGGCCATGTTCCTGCTGTGCATTCCGGTCGCGTTCTCGGCCGCCGTGGCTGGTTCGCTGATGGAGTTCCTGCAGGTCGGCGCGTTGCTCGCGCTCAAGGCGTTGATGCCGAAGTTCGACAAGCTCAACCCCATCAACGGCCTCAAGAACATGTTCGGCAAGAAGCAGGTCGTCGAGCTGCTCAAGTCGATGTTCAAGCTCGCGGTCACCGGCTACGTCGTCTGGGGCGTGATGCGCGATTCGATGGGCATCGTGGTGGCCACCATCGACGGTGACGCCGCGCTCACGATGTCGGTGATGGGCGAGCTCGTCTACCGCATCTGCCAGAAGGTGATTCTGCTCTTCGTGGCCTTCGCGATCTTCGACGTCTGGTGGCAGCACAAGAGCTACATGAAGGACCAGATGATGTCGAAGGACGACGTGAAGAAGGAATACAAGGAGTCCGAAGGCGACCCGCACCACAAGGCCAAACGCAAAGAGCTCGCGCACGAACTGCTCGAGAGCGCCCAGATGGACGCGGTGAAGGGCGCCGACGTCATCGTCACCAACCCCGAACACGTGTCGATCGCGCTCAAGTACGACAAAGACAAAGACGCCGCGCCGCGGATCATCGCCAAGGGCATCGAAGCGCGCGCGGCCAGCATTCGGGAGCTCGCCAGGCAGTACGACGTGCCGATGATGCGCAACGTGCCGCTCGCTCACGCGCTGCTGCGAATCGACGTGAACGAAGAAGTGCCCGAGGAGCTCTACGACGCGGTCGCCGAGGTGTTGAACTTCGTCTACCAATTGCGTCAGAAGGCCGCGTAACTGCTCGGGTTTGCCCGGGCGCAACTCTTTCTCTCGGTGTGCGAGAATCTCGCCATGACTTCAATCTCGCGAAACCGTCCTGCTGCCACCGTGTCGTCGTCCTCGGCGTCCACGCCTGCTCCCCGCAGCAGTAAGGCGGCCGCGACGACGCTTTCATCGAGTTCTGCCGCCAGCACCTACGAGCCGAGCGCGAACGTCCCCAACACCTTCCCGGCGCTGATCGGTGAGGGCACGAAGGCGCTCAAGGACGTGGAGGGTGGCGGCTCACTCAAGGACTTCCTTTCGAAGTACCCGACCAAGAGTGGGCTCGAGCAGGCGAAGAAGGATCTCGAGTCACTGCGCGGCAGCCTGTCGTCGGACCAGGCCGCTGCGATCGAGAAGGCGCTCCAGGCCCAGCAGGTGAAGCTCGGCACGCAGGCGCTGATGAACTCGATCGCCGAGGCGGTGCGCGCGGCTCTGAAGAAGGACATGCCGACGGGCGGCTGAATTGACACGTTCGCGGGCCATCGTTTCAATGCCCCGATGAGCGCGAAGGTCGACTCCGTTCAACTCGACGCCGTGTGCGCTTCTCTTCGCGCACACGGCGTTTCCATTCTTGAGGTCAGCGAGCTGTACGAACGTCTCGAGAACGGCGACTTGCGCGCGCAGACCGTTGCAACGCCGCACGGTGCGGTTGCGCTCGTGCTGCAGGAGCGCGGCGCGTGGCGTCAGGTGGTTCTTGGTCGCGGTGCGCAGCCTGCGCTGCTGGATGCAGTCACCGCCCTGCGCGAGTCCTCGGACGCGTTGTTGTGGAACGAAGCAGACGTGAACATCGATGGCCCGACGCTCGACGCGAACGGTTTCCGCGAGTTGACGAGGCAGGTGTTCACGCAGGACCTCTCGAAAGTTCCGCGCGATTTTGAGCCTGCGCCAGACCTCGAGCTTGCGCCGTTGCGCGGCGCGGCGATCGCCGATGCGCGCTCGTTGTTCGCGCAGACGCACGCCAATTCGGCAGAGGGGCTGTACTGCACGTGGCCTGACGAGCCGACCGTGCGTCAGTGCGGAAGGGTCTTCGAGCGGTTCCTCTCTGGAGAAGACGGGGCCACCGTTCCTGGCGCGTGTGTCGTGGTGCTCCTTGAGCGCAAAGTCGTTGGCGTGATCGCCTGTGCCGCGTCGAGCACCAAGGGCACGGCCACCTTGTTGGCGCTGGCGGTCGACCCGCGCGTGCGTGGGCGAGGGTTGTCGCGCGTGCTGGTTCGGCACGCGCAACGGGCGTTGTTCGAGGCCGGCTTTGGCCGCATGTTGTTCCTGACGACCGACGCGAATGCACCGGTGCATCGGTTGTTCACGCCGGAAGAGATCGTCTCTACCGAAACGTCGAAGCTGCGGTTGTGGCTTCGCAACCCGCCGGTCCGGCCTGTGAAGCAGAGGTAGCCATGCCCGAAGATCCCGACATCGCCATCGCGCTCAAGTACGACAAAGAGAAGGACAACGCGCCGCGCGTGATCGCCAAGGGCATGCGCCTCAAGGCCGAGAAGATCCGCGAGATCGCCAAGGCCGCTGGCGTGCCCTTCATGAAGAACACCACGCTGGCCGGGGCGCTGTACCGGGTCGACGTCGGCCAGGAAGTCCCCGAAGAGTTGTACGACGCGGTCGCAGAGGTGTTGAACTTCGTGTACGCGCTGCAGCAGCAGGAAGCTGCGGCTCGCAAGCGCTGACCGCCACATCTGAAGGAGAGCACCGATGGCGAAAGTAGGAGGGCAACAGCCCCGTGCACCGAGTTGGCCGTGGGGCGGCCCGCGAGAAGTTCGCGGCAAACTCGTCGACCGCACGCAGCTCGAGAAGAAGAACGTTCGCAAGAAGGGCGACCCGAAGAACCCAGCGCTCGCCTCGACTGCCCTCATCGATTTCATCGGTCCTGCCCACTCGTCCGAGGAGCTTCGTTTGCCGATGCCTCCCGGCCCGGCGGGTCACGACGCTGATCTCGAGAGCTACACGGATCGCGGCCCGCTCACGTCCGTGGCGGAACGTCTGTCGGAAGAGAATCAGGAATCGATTCAGCGCGGCCTCGCCACGCTCCGCGCTCCGCCTGATCGCGTTGAACGACTCAAGTCGTTGCTGACGCGTGAAGCGCAGATGCTCGCGCTCGTGAACGGCGTGAGCACCGACATGGCGGAGATCGAGCGAAAGCGCCGCGAAGAGACGGCCAACGAGGGCTACTGACGATGTCCGACGATGCAGCGCTTGCTCAGCGACTCCAGCGGTGGGCCGACGGCAAGGGCACGCTCAAAGACGTGCGCGGCTACACCGATGAGGAACTCTACTCGATCGCGCGCACGGGTTATTATTTCTACTACCAGGGGAAGGTGAACGAAGCGCGCACGGTCTTTCAGGGCCTGTACGCCATCAACCCGCTCGACGCGTACTTCGCCAAGGCGCTCGGCGTCGTCGAAATGGCTGCGGGAAACCCTGCCGGCGCTGTGGCCGCCTACGACGTCGCGCTCAAGATCGCTCCGCAGGACGCCACGGCGTACCTCGGCCGCGCCGAAGTGAAGCTGTTGCAGGGGAACAAAGCGCACGCGATCGAAGACCTTCGCCGTGCGCAGCAATACTCCGCGCCCGAGTCGGCGGAAAATGCCAAGGTTTCCGCGATGTTGCAGGTTCTCTCAAAAAAGTAGAATTCTCCTCGCAACTGCGGGGGCAGTGGTTCGATAACCTTTTCACCTCGGGGAAATAACTCTCCGAAAACACGAAAGAAGAGGCTGACAATGGGTGGTGCACTGAAGAGCGTTGGCAATCTGGTTGGTAGCGCCGTCAAGAACATCGTCCCTGCCGCGGTCAAGGCGATTGCCGGTCCGGCGACGCAGGCTCTGACGGGCATCGTCGGCGACCTTTTCACCAAGGGTGGCTCGGCGCTCGGCAAGCTCGCTGACAAGCTCCCTGGTCCTCTCGCTGGTCTGGCCAAGGGCGCGCTCGGCGCGGTCCTCCCCAAGCTCCAGGACCTGGCCACGAACGGCATCGAAGGTCTCGTCAACAAGCTCGCTGGCTCGATCACTGAGCGCTTCGCCCCGGGCGTCGGCAACGTGACCCTCCCGGCGGTGACCGAGGCGACCCGTCAGGCCGCTCTCGCGAACAACAACCCGGTCGCGTCGTCGAGCAGCGCCGCCACGTCAGCGCTCAACACGTCGAACCCGGTTGCCTCGGGCAGCGACCTGCCCCCCGCGCCGCTCACCGGCAAGGACGCCGAGGACATCGGCAAGCAGAACGAGTTCAACGCCAAGATGCAGAGCTACCAGGCTCGCCTCTCCGCGATGAACCGCTACTGGGAAATGATCTCGAACGTCTTCAAGGCGCACGAAGCGACGTCGAAGACCTTCATCAACAACTTCCGTTAATCGGCAGTTCGCAGAACGAGTTTTTCGCTGGCCGGGACAGTCACTGTTCCGGCCAGTTTGTTTTTTTTGGAGTGTCTTCCCGAAAGAGCTGTGTTCCACTTTCGCGCTCCTTCCTTCGCACCACTCCCACTTCGAGAACCTGACCCATGAGCGAAACGAAAGACGAGAAGGCTGCCGAACCCAAGGCCGACGGAACTTCAGTCAAGAAGGCTCCGACGCCGGATTGGCAAAAGTTGCTCTACACCGACGAGCGCAAGGCCGAGGTGGAGAAGGGCGCCATGAGCCTGAAGGACTACCACGCGCTCAGCGGCCCCGAGATGCTCAGCATGGCGCTCATCGGCTTCCGCATGTACGAACAGGGGAAGTACGCCGACGCCAAGACCGTGTTCTCGGGTCTCATCCAGCTCGATCCGCGCGAGGCCTACTACTACACGGCGCTCGGTGCCGTTTACCTGTCGGAAGAAGAGCTGCCGCAGGCGCGTGCATACTTCGACATCGCCATCTCGCTGGCTCCGAAGGAAATCGCTCCGTACGTGAACCGTGGCGAAGTGAACCTGCGCGAGGGCAAGATTCTCGAAGCGGCCGAAGACTTCGCGGCCGCAGTGAAGCTCGACCCTGAGTTCAAGGACCCGCTGACCAACCGCGCCCGCGTGCTCGCCGCCGCCGCTCTCGAGATGATCGAGAAGGTTCAGAAGGAAGACGCGGCCAGCAGCCCTCCGACCAAGAAGTAAGTGAGTCGTCGCGCGGCCAGGCCGGTCGAGATCTACTACTACCCGAAGAAGGCGGCCGGCCGTTCCACCCGGCGCCTTCAGACGGTCGAGACTGTCGTCACCCAGGCGGAGTCATCGGAGCCCGTCACCGCGCGCAGCCATCGCACGCTGACGGACGAGGTTCTCGACCCCGCCGAGACTGCATTCACGGAATTGATGCGACTCGGGCACGAGGCTTTTCGCGCCGGCCGCGTCAACGAAGCGCGCGTGGTGTTCGAGTCGCTGGTCTGTTCGGGCCGCGCCGAGCCGTTCGCGCACACCATGCTCGGCACCATTCTGCTCGGTGCCCACGAGCTCGATGCGGCGCTCGAGCAATTCGAAGCCGCGCTGGCGCTCGAGCCCGACGAGTTGTCGGCGCTGGTGTACCGAGCTGAGATTCGGCTCTCGAAGCGCAAGATCGCGCGGGCGATCGAAGATCTCGAACGCGCGGTGAAGCTGGGGCCTGCGTCCGACCCGTTCGTCGGGCGCGCCAAGAAGCTGTTGGGGCTCGCGAGGGCGAATCGCTCCGCGTGACGAGGCGGTTTTGAGCTAGTTTCCGCCGCCACGCATGGCTTCCTCGGTCGGCAAGAACTTCATCAACAAGTATTCCGACATCGTGCTCGCGGTGGTCGTGATGGCGATCATCGGGATGCTGATCGTCCCGCTGCCCACGCTGCTGCTCGACATCCTGCTGACGGTCAACATCAGCTTGTCGGTCATCATCCTGCTGATCTCGCTCTACATTCCGAGCGCGCTGCAGATGTCGATCTTTCCGACGTTGCTGCTGATCACCACGATGTACCGGCTGGCGCTGACCGTCTCTACGACACGTCTCATTCTCTCGGTCGGCGACGCAGGCGAAGTCGTCTACGCGTTCGGTAACTTCGTCGCGCGCGGCAACTTCGTGGTCGGTGGCATCGTGTTCGTGATCCTCGTGATCGTGAACTTCATCGTCATCGCCAAGGGCTCCGAGCGCGTTGCAGAGGTGGCGGCGCGCTTCACCCTCGACGCCATGCCCGGCAAGCAGATGTCGATCGACGCCGACTTGCGAGCCGGCTCCATCGAGATGGAGGAGGGCAAGCGGAAGCGCCGCGATCTCGAACGCGAAAGTCAGCTGTTCGGCGCGATGGACGGCGCCATGAAGTTCGTCAAAGGCGACGCCATCGCCGGCATCATCATCACCGTCGTGAACATCGTCGGCGGTCTGGCCATCGGCGTCGCGCAGAAGGGCATGACGGCGGGTGAGGCGGCCAAGAAGTACGCGCTGCTCACCATCGGTGACGGCCTGGTCGGCATGATCCCCGCGATTCTCATCTCGACCGCGGCCGGCATCATCGTCACGCGCGTCGGCGGCGAAGAAGAAGGCGCGCACCTGGGTAAAGACGTCAGCTCGCAGCTCATTGCCTACCCGCGCGCCATCGCCATCGCCGGCGGCATGTTGTTCCTGCTCGGTCTGGTGCCCGGCCTGCCCAAGATTCCGTTCCTGCTCCTGGGCGGCGGGGCCAGCTTCGGCGCGTACATGATGCTCAAGCGCGAGAAGAAGATCGCGTCGGGTGAACTCAACGAAGACGGCAGCGAGGTCGGCGAACAGAGCGAAGCAGACGACGTCAAGAAGGCCACCGAGCCTGCGCCCAAGGAGCCCATCAACCCCGACTCGGAGCTCTTCATTCCGGTCGTCACGCCGATCGTTCTCGAAGTGTCCGACGCGCTCGTGCCCTTCGTCGACTCCCGGCAGGACGGCGGCAAGTTCCTCTTCGAACTCGTGCCGTTCATGCGCGACGGTCTGTTCGTGGAGCTCGGTGTTCGCTTCCCCGGCGTTCGCGCGCGCGGCAACCCGGGCCTGCCGCCCGGCGCGTACCAGATTCAGATCAACGAAGTGCCGGTGGTCACCGGCCAGGCGACGCTCGGTCACATTCTCGTCAACGACACCGTCGACCGCCTGCGGCTGATGAACATCGAGGGCTTCGACGCCATCAACCCCGCGACGCGTCAGCCCGCGGCGTGGGTGCCCGAGCAGCACAAGGACATGCTCGAGTCGGCCGGGCTCACCACCTGGGACGTGCCCGGCTACATCATTCTGCACGTGGCCTCGGTGCTGCGCCGCTACGCGCGGGAGTTCGTCGGCGTGCAGGAAGTGCAGACCATGCTCGACCAGCTCGAGAAGGCCTTCCCCGCCATCGTGAAGGAGGTCGTGCCGAAGGTCGTCACGGTGCTCAAGCTGACCGACATCCTCGGGCGCCTGGTGGAAGAAGAGATCTCCATTCGCGACCTGCGCGGCATTCTGCAGGCGCTGGCAGAGCAGGGGCAGCTGGAGGCCGACTCGGTGATGCTGACCGAGCACGTGCGCAGCGCGCTGCGTCGCTACGTTTCGCACAAGTACGCCCGCGGCACGAACACGCTGGTCGTGTACCTGCTCGACCCGCAGATCGAAGACGCCATTCGCAGCTCCATCAAGCGCACGTCGGCGGGTACGCACCTCGCGCTCGAGCCCGACATCGCGCAGGAGATCGTGCAGGCCGTGAAGAGCGAATGCGGCCATCTGCCGCCGACGGCGCAGCGCCCGGTGATCCTCACCTCGATGGACATCCGCCGCTACGTGCGGAAGCTGCTCGAGTACGAGTTCAACCCGCCGTTCTCGGTGGTGAGCTACCAGGAGCTCTCGCCGGAGCTGAACATTCAGCCCGTGGCGCGAATCAGCTCCCGCTGAGTTGATGGGGGTTGCTCTCGCCGGTCACGCGCCGGCGAAGAGCAGAATGATCAACACCACGCCGATGACGACCATCGCGCCGCCGATCGCGAGCGCGATGATGTGCTGCTTGTTGCTGAAGTCGATGAGCTTGCGCGGGCCGTCGTCTTCCGGCGGCGGCTCGTCGAGGGGCTCTTCTTCTGCTGGGGGCTCGTCGGGCGGCGGGTCGTCGGCGGGCGGATCTTCGGCGGGAGGCTCCTCAGCCGGCGGGTCTTCACCGCCGTCGGCAGGTGGCTCGTCTTCGGAAACCGCCGGCTTCTTGCGAACGATGCGGCTCTTCTTCTCGGGCTTCGGTTCGGGCTCGGCCGGAGGTTCCGGCTCTGACGGCGCGTCGGGTTCTTCCGGCGTGGCCAGCGTGCCTTCGCCGCTGTCTTCGTCTTGAGACGACGACATCACCACCGGGTCTTCACGCACTTCCGTCGGGTCGATGAAGAGGAGGCGAACGCCGCCGATCTCGACTTCGTCGCGGTCTTTGAGCGTCGCCTTCCGCGTGCGCTTCTTGTTCAGCTTGATGCCGTTGCGGCTGCCGAGATCTTCGACGTGCGTGCCCGACCAGTCACGGCGCACCTTCACGTGCTTGCGAGAGACGAGGTCGTCGTTGAGCACCACGTCGGCTTCTGCTGCATCACGGCCGAACACGTATTCCTGTGCGTCGGCGATCTCGATGCGCGTGCCCTCGGTGGGCCCGTTCATCACGCGGAAGTAGGCGTTCTCGCCACCGGCGGCCAGGCCGTTCATCACGTCTTTGACGAGCTTGCGCGAGAGGAAGCTCGTCTTGCCGCTCACGTCTTCGCTGACGTCGGCGACGCGGTCGAAGGTCACGTCGAACTGCGCGATGGCGATGACGTCGCCGTTTCGCAGCAGCCGCTTTTCACCTTTGGGCAGCTTCTGGCCGTTGACCTGGGTGCCGAAGGAGCTGCCGAGGTCTTCGAGGAAGAAGAGGGTGCCGTCACGCGAGATGCGCGCGTGGTTGCGCGACACGGCCTGCTGCGCGAGCACGACCTGACACGACTGATCACGCCCGAAGGTGATGATCTCGTCGTCGAGCAGCACGGTCTTGGTGTGACCCGCACCACTCCCGCTCTTCATTTTGACGGTGAGACGGACTCCCATTTGGGCTTGTCAGTCGCTGACGTACTGCTTGCACGTCGCCACCTGTGAGCCGAATTCAGACTCGTTGGCGAACTTGAGGAAGTTCTTGCACGCGACGCTCGCGTTCTTCTCGTCGCTGCGGTTCTTGAAGATCTCGAAGAGCCCAAAGTGGCACAGCGCGAACTTGCCGTCGTACTTGAGGCAACGCTTGTAGGCGCGCTCTTCGTCGTTCACGGCGCCACGTTCCCTGGCCTGCAGCGCTGCCGAGTATTCGCCCTCGGGCGTCTTGGCGCCGGCTGCGCGACCCTTCACGTCGTCGAGCGCCTTGTCCTGCAGTTTGCACTTCTTCTCAGCGACGATGATGTTGTTGCGGCACTGCGGGAAGTTCTCGTCGGCCTCGATGCACGACGAGAACGCGTCCTTCGCTTCGCACGGCTTGCCGGCTTCCATGTTCGCGTTGCCGAGCGCCATCCACGCCGAGACGAACTTGGGGTCGAGCTGCGTGGCCTTGCTGAGGTTGTCGATCGCCTCTTCCCAGGCGCCGTCGTCGATGTCCAACTGACCCAGCTGTGCCCACGCGTCGGCGATGTCGGGCTTCACGTGGAGCAGGGTGCGGAGCTCCTTGCGCGCCTTCTCTTCTTCGCCGAGCGCCTTGAAGGCGAGCGCGAGGTTGTAGCGGGCCTCGAGGTAGTCAGGGTTCACCCGGAGCGCGCGCGAGAAGTTGTCGTGCGCTTTCCCGTACCCCTGCTCCTTCATGTAGATCATGCCGAGGTTGTTGTAGGCCTGCGCCTGGTCCTGGTTCAGGCGGAGCGCCTTGATGAGGTACTCCTTGGCCTTGGCTTCCTGGCCGCGGTTGTAGGCAATGACGCCCTTGTTGACCCACAAGTCGGCGTACTGCGGAGAAAACTGCAGCCCGAGATCGCACTGATCTTCAGCTGCCTGCAGGTTGCCCATGGCGATGTACTGAGCGCACAGCTCGTTGCACTCCATGGCGCGCTGATGCGGCACGAAGGGTGTCGAACAAGCCGTGACGAGCAGGCCCAGAGCGAGTGCCAGACCAAGTCGATTCATCGGCGGCGAGTGTAAAGATCTCATCAATGGGTCGCAATCGTGCAGATCGGCAAAACGCGGCTGATTTCCCCGACTTGGGAGGTAGATTCCGCGCCATGCGCAAGACGCTCACGCTTTCGATGTTGCTGTTGGTGCTGTGCGGCGGGACGCAGGCCTTCGCCTCGGCGAGCTTCGCGAACCGCAGCCTCGGCCTCAGCGTTTCGGGTATCGGCCTGGTGGGCGACATCAAGCCCGTCGACTGGATTCTGCCCATCGCCCTCGAGGGCGGTCTGTACCTCGAGAACGGCTTCGAAGTGTTCCTCCGTCCCCAGTTCTTCCTCGCGCGCGTGCCGATCAACGCGACGGGGCCCGGTACCGCTGGGGGCATCGTGATCGGCGGCGGTGGTCAGCTGGGCGTTCGCTACCTGTTCCTCGAAGAGTCGATTCGCCCGTACGTCGGCCTTCACCTGGCAGCGCTCGTCTTCAACACGCAGCCGTCGGTGTCTGCGTACCCGGGCGTCGGCACGCAGGTGGGGTGCGACTTCTTCGTGGGCGAGAGCGTGTCGCTCGGTTTGCGAGCGGTGGTCGACATGTCGCTGGCGTTCAACACCTTCGGCAGAGACGTGGTCACGCTGTTCGGTATCGGCGGCGGCGGCTACGTGACGACGTACTTCTGACGCATCATCGCGAGAGGAAGCGGCGCGAAGGCACCTGCTTCCGCTTCGCTGCGTTGCGAGCGGCCAGCGCCGCGGTGACCAGCAGCACCAGCTTCTCGTCAGACAAATGAGCGGGCTTGGTGAATCCGAGCTGCTCTTCGAGTCGACGAGACAGGGTCGCGAAGAGATTGAGCCGGGCTTCCATGCCGAGCTCCTCGCGACGCAACGACGCCGAGAACAACACCGCTTCTTCTTCAGCCGTGAGCTTCGCGACCCGCGCGCGGAAATCTGCGTCAGCGAGCAGCGACGTGTCGCCGTCGGGGCGCTCGAGCGCAGTGGGGATCTTCAGCTTGCGTTCGCGCACCACGATGGTGCCCGCGAGAATGTCACCGAGCCGCTGCTGAGATTCCGACACCAGCGCGGTGGCGCCTCCCACCAGGTAGAACAGCGGCATCTTGTCGAGCGGGCGCACCAGGTTTCGCAGCAGCGAAGCGGTCACGCCCACGCGCACGCCGGTGTCCTGAATCACGCGCAGGCCCATGACGCGCTTGCCGACGGTCTGGCCGCTCCAGAGGCTCTCGAGCACCACCATGTAACCCCAGTCGACGACGAACCAGACGACGAACTGGGCCGCCATGCCGAGGCCGAGCACCGCCGAGCCGTTGCCGATGGCGAGGCCGAACACCGCCGCCACCAGCATGATGACCAGAAAGCCGACGTAGGTGAGCAACAGGCTGACGAAGGTGTCGATCAACAGCGCGAGCAGCCGGCTCATCAGCCCCGCGAGCACGAAGTTGAACTCGACGTATTCGGGCGTGAGGACCGTGTGCGTACCGTCGAGCCGTGCAGGTGCGTCGAGCGCCGTCGCCATGATGAGGCGCCAAGTCTAGACTGCACGGCCACTCATGGAACTGTCGGAGTTCGTCGAGCAGCGTCGGCCGAAGTGGAGCGCCCTGGAGCGGCTGCTGGACACCGTGGAGCGCGACGGGCTTTCACGGCTGTCACTCGACGACGCCCGCGCACTGTCGCGGCTGTATCGATCGACCTCTTCCGATCTGCTGTGGGTGCGCGCGCGTGCCGGTGCTGCTGAGCTGAGCGGCTACCTCAACGATCTCGTCGGCCGCGCGTACGCCATCACGTACCCCGGTCGCCCGTTCCGCTGGAGCGCGGTCGGTCGGTTTCTCTCGCTCGGCTTCCCCGACGTCATGGCGCGCGAGTGGCGCATGTTCGTCGCGTCATTCCTGCTCTTCGTCGCGGGCTTCGGCTTCGGGTGGATCGGCATGATGTTCGACCCGGAAGCCGCGCCGTACCTCGTGCCCGGTCAGCACCAATCACTCGACCCCGAAGAGCGCGCACAGAAGGAAGCGAAGGGCGACGTGGCGGGCGTCGGCGAGCAGGCTGCGTTCACCAGCTTCCTCTTCACCCACAACATTCAGGTCGCGTTCCTCGCCTTCGCGCTCGGCCTCACCGCGGGCATCGGCACCGCGATCCTCATGTTCCTCAACGGCGTGATGCTGGGCTCGCTCGCGTGGGTCTACACGTCGAAGGGGCTCGCCGGCTGGTTCTGGGCGTGGATCCTTCCGCACGGCATCCCCGAGATCTCCGCGATCGTCATCGCCGGCGCCGCGGGTTTCGTGCTGGCGCGCGCCATGATTGCGCCCCGGGGCCTGTCCCGCCGCGCAGCACTCAAGCGCGAAGGGCTCACCGCGCTGCATCTGCTGCTCGGCACGCTCGCGCTCTTCGTGCTCGCGGGGTTCATCGAAGGCACGATCTCGCAGATCCACCCGCCGAAGCTCTCGGTGGCCTTCAAGATCTCGTTCGCGCTGATGGTCGGCTCAGGCGTGTACGCGTACCTGTGGTCAGGCGCGCTGCGGCAGTTGTGGAAGAGCGCTGAACCTCAGTGATGCGTCAGCGCGTTGAGCACGATGCTGGCCATGCTCACCAACACCGCGAGCGCGCCCAGCACCATGCCGATGAGCGCGTATTCGTTGCCTCGCTGCGTACCGTTCGAATCGGCGATCTGCTGCCGCGCGATGAAGCCGGTCACGATCGCTCCGATGCCTGAAAACGGGATGCAGCACAGAATGCCCAGCACGAACGACGCGATCGCCAGCTGGTTGATCGGCAGGCTCTGATTGCCGCGCGTGAACCCGGCCGGCGGAGGCCCCTGGTACCCACCGCTCAATGGCGCGGGTGGAGGCGCGATGGGCGGGACGGCTGGCTGCTTCGGCGGCTCCACCACCAGGGGCGGCGGCGGCGCGACCCAACCTGATTCGCGCGGCACCTCGAAGCTCGCGGTGCACGCCTGACAGGTGAGCCGGCCACCCGGCATGCCGTTGTTCTCAGCGCCACAGTTCGGACAGAAGACCTTCACAGCGTGCCTCTTGCTTTGATCTCGAGGTACCGGTTCACGGCCGCCAGAGACAGTTGATCGGCTTCGACGTCGACGACCGTCACCCCGTCCTGGCCGACTTTGCGTTTCATCGCTTCACGCTCGAGCAGCAGTTCGCTTGCCACGGCGTGTTGGTACGCAAGCTCAGGGTCTTTCGGGGGCGTCGACAACAGCTCGCCCAGTGCTGCGTCTTTCACCGAAAGACACAACGGCACATGACGCTTCGCGAGCCGGCGCATGGGGTCGACCATGGTCTGCGCCTGGTCTTCGTCGATGAAGTCGGTGAACACGCACAGCAGCGATCGCTTCACCAGCCGCACGTTCAGCTCTTTGAAGAGCGCGAGGTAGTCGACGTAGGTGAGGTGCGGTTTCGCCGTGTAGAGCGCGTCGACGATCTTCCGGTACTGCAGTCGACCGTTGGCCGGCGCGAGGTAGGTCTTGATGCCGTCGGCGAACACCACGAGGCCGACGCGATCTCCGTTGCGCACGGCGACGAACGCGAGAAACAGCGCTGCGTTCACCGCGTGGTCGAGCTTGGTGAGGCCGTCGACCCGCGCTGCCATCGATCGCCCGGCATCGACGCCGATCAACACCGTCTGGCTGCGCTCCGACTCCATGACGCGCGTGACCGGCTTGCCGCGGCGGGCGGTGGCCTTCCAGTCGACGTCACGAACCGAGTCGCCCTGCGCGTAGTCACGAAGGCGCGCGAACTCAGAGCCACGACCGTCACGACGAAGCTGGCGCAGCCCGAGGTTCACGAAGTCGAGCGCCGCGTCGGACAGCAGCAATCGGCTGGCGCCACGCATGTCGGGGAACACGCTCACCGATGTCGCCGCGGGAATCACGCGTTCGTGCCACGTGAAGCCGAGGGGCCCCCGCACCCGAACATGAAGATCACCGAACTCGAAGCGGCCACGTTTCGAAGGCGTGGTCGTGTAGGTCACGCGGCCGCGCGTGGCGCCAGCCAACGACAACGAGAGCTGCTCCGGTGAGCTCTCGAACTCGAGTGGTGAATCGTCTCTCAGCTCGATGTTCACCGCGCGGCCGGGGTTGACGAGGTGAATGGCGATCGGCGCGGCCACGCCCACCTGAAAACGCACCGGCATTTCGCGCCACACCTTGAGCTGTGTCTTGCGAGCGACCGCAAAGTCGGCCGCGGCGATGGCCAGCAGCACCACGTCGAAGAACGCCACCAGCGGACCGATGCCCGTGATGAAGCCCGCCGCCATCGTCGGCAGCGCGAGCAGACACAGCAGCACCCAGAGTCGGCCGGAGGGAATCATCGGGTCAGCGCGGGACCTCGACGGAGCTGATGACTTCTCGCAGCACGTCGGCCGGCGTCGCGCCATCGAGCTCGGCATCTGGCGACAGCAACAGGCGGTGCTTGAGCACCGGCCCCGCGAGGTAGCGGATGTCGTCGGGCGTCACGAACCCGCGGCCACGCAACGCAGCCAGCGCCTTCGAGGCGAGCAACAGGTGCACCGCGGCACGAGGACCCGCGCCCAGGCGAATGCGCGGTGACTTGCGCGTCGCCGCCACCAGCTTGCGCACGTACGACAACACCGGCGCTTCGATGCGCACTTCGGCCAGCGAGGTGCGCGCTGCCGCGACCTGCTCCTGCGTGATGGCCGACTGCACCCCGGCGCGTTCGATGTTGCCGGCGTCGAAGCCGCCGTTCACCGAGCGCAAGATCGCCTCTTCTTCTTCATCGGTCGGGTAGCCCACGTCGATCTTGAAGAGGAAGCGGTCGAGCTGCGCTTCGGGCAGCGGGTACGTGCCTTCCGATTCGACCGGGTTCTGGGTGGCGATCACCGTGAACAGCGGCGAGAGCTGAATGTGTTTCCCCTCGAGCGACACCGCGCGTTCCTGCATCGCCTCCAGCAGCGCCGACTGGGTCTTGGCGGGCGCGCGGTTGATCTCGTCGGCCAGCAGCAGGTCGGTGAAGATCGGCCCGCGCACCAGCACGAAGCCCTGCGACTTCAGGTCGAACACGCTGGTGCCGAGAATGTCGGCGGGCATCAGGTCGGGCGTGAACTGAATTCGCTTGAACTCCGCGCTCACACTTCGCGCCAAGGCCTTGGCCATGAGCGTCTTGGCGACCCCGGGCACCCCTTCGAGCAGCACGTGCCCACCGGCGATGAGGCCAACGAGCATCAACTCGAGCGCCTCGTCCTGGCCGACGACGGCTTTGCGAACCTCGCTCAGGCTCGCTTCACGGAGTTGATTCGCGAGCGTGACAGCGGTGCCGCTCTGCGCGGGCATCGTCGCGGCCACATCGGGAGGAGAAACCGGGGTCGTCATGCGATCTGTTCCTTGCGGTGATGGTTCAACGTCTTGCGAGCGAGCGCGGCCAGCGTGGCGACGCGTTCGACGTCAGCTTCCGAATTGGTGCTGCGAGCGGCTTGCGCCAGGTCGAGCAGGGCGCGCGCGAGGTCCTTCCGGCCGCGCACCTCGAGCGCCGCGCCGATCTCCGCTGGCTCACTGCGGCTGCTGACGCCGGCCTTGGCGGCGAACTCGGCGGCGAGCTGCCGCACGATGCTCTGCGCGGCGTGCGCGTGGTGCTTGCCTTCCCGGTACAGGCGGCTGGTGGCGAAGAGCGCGTCGGTGCTGCCGACCCGCAGCTCTTCTTTCGGCACCTTCGGTCGGCCGAACCTCCGCAGCGCCATCGCCCACAACGCGAGCCCCAGAATCACCTGACCCACGGCGTACTGAAGGCCGTAGCGCGCGGCGAACTCGCCCATCGAGCGCTCGCCGGTGAAGCCGTGGTGGTACTCGTCGAACGCCACCGGCCCGTTCGACGCCACGGTGCTGATGAGCGAGTGCCAGAACACCGCGTTGTCCGCCGTCGCGATGTTGCGGTTCATCGCCAGCTCCGGCGCGCCGATGATGATGATGCGGCCCTGGCCGTACGGGAGCAGCGCCGCCACCGGCTCTTCGAGCTTCTCGTCGACCAGCAGCGGCACCGCGCCGGGGGGCAGTTCGAGGAAGGCGCGCACCTTCACTACCACGCGCTGAACACCCTGCGTGTAGCGGCTGGGCTGGCCGGGAACGAGCGTGCGTACGTCGAGCGTGGTCGAGGTGCGCGACGACTTCACGTCGAGATCCTCGAGCAGCTTGGGGTCGCGATAGCTCGCCGGCACGTAGACCAGCGTGGCGCCGTTTCGAATGTGCTCGAGCAGCTTGTCGCTTTCCTTTTCTGTGATCGCCGGCGAGCGAAGCGCGTTGAGCCCACGCTGCTTGAACTCGGCGTCGTCGGCTTCCGCGTCGCGCTCGTCGTCGACGCCGCCGTCGGAGCCATCGATGGCGATCTTGTCGAAGCCCAGCTCTCGCTCGAAGCGCGTGCCGAGCATCACCAGGCTGCGATTGGGAGGAATGATCTGCAGGTCCTGCTGCATGCGCGTGACGGGCACGCCGGTCTCCGAGAGCAGCAGGTAGAGCGCGCGTGCGCCGTCGGGCTCGCTCTTGAACGTCGAGAGCTGGTCCGCGAAACCGCCGCGCCGCGCGCCTTGCACGAGGAACCACCCGAGTACGCCGGCCAGCAACAGCCCGCCGACCACCAGAATGGGGAAACGATCACGCACGTGTGGTCGCTCCCTCGGTGGGCGGCGCCAGCAACGGCTCGGTGATCTGACGGAACATCGTCCACGCGAGCGCGTCGACGCCGAGCTTCCCGTACCAGGCGAAGTCGAACCGTCGCGTCAGCTCCTTGAAGGCCGTCTTCGCGCTCGAGCTCCCCTTGAACGCGAACAGGTACTCCCAGTTGCTGAACGTGGGGTCGTAATCGATGACGCCATCACGGTGCAGTCGCGAGAGCAGCGCCAGATAGAGATGACGAATCGCCTCGCGGTATTCGCCCCTGGCCGCCAGCTCGTCGGCGAGCCCGGCCCAGGTCTCCGAGGGCTTCGACAGCGCGCTCATGGCGTCGTGTGCGAGTGGTTGCTGCTGCAGGCCGTTGCTCTCGTCGAGCACGGCGTTCGACTTGTCCTTCAACTTCACCGAGCGAATGAGAATGACCAGCAGCACGGCCACCACGAGCACGATGGCGCCGATCATCACCGCGTTCGCAGCGCCCATCGACACGGACGGCCCGTCGATCTTCGGGGTGTCGCGTTCTTGCGGCTCGCGTTTGCGCAACCATTCGAAGAAGTCGCGGATCAACTTCGACAGCCAGCCGGGCTCGTCGTCTTCGTTTTCGACTTCCGGGTTCTCGACGACCGGCGCGGGGTCCTGAAATTCGGGCCGCTCGAGGATCTTCTTCGCAGTGTCCTGCGCGTCGATGGCGGGCGCTGCGTCCTGCAGCTCGGAGAACAACCGAAGGCTCTCGCGGAGGTCTGCCTCCGCGGCATCGCAGTCTTCGTTCACGTCGAGCCGCGTCTCGATGCGCGTCAGTATTCGTGACAGCGAGCTTTGATCTTCATCGGCCCAGCCACGGCGCAGCGGCGTGAGGTCGACTCGCATGTCGCAGTCGTCGACGAGCCGCTCGGCGCGGAGCACCAACGCGTTTTCAGCCAGCGCGCTCGACGCAGAGAGCAGCACCAACGCCAGGGTCAGCATCACTCCGCGCGGCCGTGCCCGTCGCGGCAGTTGCTCGACCTGCGCGATGAGGTCGAGACCTTCCTGACGTACGCGACCGTCGATCAGCAGCAGCGCCGCCGAGGCTGCACGAATCGGCTCGAACAACGCGAAGGTCACGGTCGCGATGGTCGCCAGCCACACCGGGTTGTCGAGCGAGGCGAAACGATCGACGAAGGTGACGTCGAAGCCGAACACGCCGCGCAGCAACGACAACACCACCATCGTCGTGGTCTGCAGGTTCAACGCGAGCAGCACCTGGCTCAGCCCGCACAAGCGCACGAACGGCGCCACGAAGCGGGTGGGGCCCAGCAACTTCGCCGAAGTGCCGTACAGCCCGAGCACGCTGCCTTCGCCGCGCATCACGACCGCATACGCCGCGGTGTGCGCGCCCACGAAGAGGAAGCCGACCCCGAGTGTGACGGTCCACAGGAGCCCGTTGACGATGAACAACCACGCCGACGCGGTGATGAGGCCGGGCGCGCGCTTCAACGCGGCCTTCAAGCTCGCGCGCACCGAAGGCGGCGTGGTGCCGAGCACCTGTTGGTCCGCGTAGTGGCAGGCAGCACCCTGGGTGATGGCGCGGAACATCCACGCGAGCGTGAACATCGCCACCGGTAGCAGCAGGCTCGCGCCACGACGAATGGCCTCGGCGAGCGAGAACAACGCGCCGACGAGGAACGCACCGGAGGGCAGGGTGATGGCCCACAGCCCGGCCGACGTGACGCTCAGTCGCACGGCAGCGTCGAACAGCGCGACCGAATTCCGGGGTTTGAGCTCGAGCGCGTCGACGGCCATCGGTCAGAGCTTCGCCAGGGTGATTGCGACGCCGTAGAAGCTGCCGAACAGAATCGCGACGGCCAGCAGCGCGAGCGTGATGCCCCCCGCCGACCAGTCTTGCCGCACCGCGAGCTTGCGGACCTTCGCCAGCCGCTCACCCAGGCACTTCGCGCAGCGATTGATGCCTTCGAACTGCGTCGTGCACTCGGTACAGATGACGTTCCGGCACTCGACGCAGATTCCGAGACCGGCACGATCTGGATGGTAATGGCACCGCCCCGACCCGAGAGACATGGCGGTGCCAGCTTACGCAGAAACGCTCAGAGTTCTTCGAGGAACTCGTCGTTGTAGGTGTAGCGGCCCAGACGTTTGAGCAGCGCTTCCATGGCCTCGACGGGCTTGGCCGAGAAGAGCATTCCGCGGAGCTTGCGGATCTTCTCGTACTCCTTGAACTGGAAGAGCTTCTCTTCTTTGCGCGTGCCCGACTGGGCGATGTTGATCGCCGGCCAGATGCGCTTCTCGCCCAGCAGGCGATCGAGCGTGACTTCGGAGTTACCGGTGCCTTTGAACTCTTCGAAAATCACCTCGTCGGCGCGCGAGCCGGTGTCGATGAGCGCGGTGCCCACGATGGTCAGGGTGCCGGCCTCTTCGGTGGCGCGCGCGGCGCCGAACAGCCGCTTGGGCTTCTCGAGCGCACGCGAGTCGACGCCGCCCGACATGGTGCGGCCCGAAGACTCGACTTCCTTGTTGTAGGCGCGCGCCAGTCGCGTGATCGAGTCGAGCAGCACGATGACGTCCTTGCCGGCTTCGACCAGCCGCTTGGCGCGCTCCATCGCCAGCTCGGCGACGCG
This sequence comes from Archangium gephyra, assembly GCA_003243425.1. Lineage (GTDB taxonomy): Bacteria > Myxococcota > Myxococcia > Myxococcales > Myxococcaceae > Archangium_A > Archangium_A gephyra_A. The sequence continues at coordinate 72,306 of QFQP01000028.1, forward strand.
GAGGTGATCGGCGGTCTTGTGATCGCTCGACGACGCCAGCACCTCGGCCTTGATGTTGCGGCGCATGTCGGTCACTTCTTCGGGGCGCTCGTCGATGAGCACCACCATCAGGTGCATCTCGGGGTGATTGTTGAGAATCGCCTGCGCGATGCGCTGGAGCATGATCGTCTTGCCGGTCTTGGGCGGCGCGACGATGAGCGAGCGCTGGCCCTTGCCGAGCGGCGCGATCAGATCGAGCACGCGCGTCACGAACTCCTTGTGGCCGTTCTCGAGCTTGATGCGATCGATGGGGTCGACCGACGTGAGGTCGGCGAAGTGCGGCAAGCGCGTGGCGACTTCGACCGGCTGCCCGTCGACGCTCTCGACGCTGACGATGGTGCCCTTGAGGCCCTTCATCTGCGCCTTGGCGACCAGGTACTGGCCGGCGCGCAGCCGGAGCTTCTGCACCAGGTTCTTCGGAATCTCGGCGTCGTCCGGCCCGGGCATCAGGTTGCGCTTCAAGCTGCGCAGCGCAGCGTTCATGCCCTTGACGTCGAGGTCGAGCACGCCTTCGACCTGCTGCACCGGCACCGTGACCGGGAGCCCGGCGCTCTGCTGCTGACGCATCTGCGTCTGCTGCTGGGCCTGGGCCTGTTGCTGGGCGATGCGCTGCTTGTACTGATCGAACTCCTGCGGCGTGAGGAAGACGTTCACCACCTGGCCGTCGGGCTGGATGATCTTGCGGAAGGCCTGCCCGTCTTCGGCGAAGAAGACCGGGTTGCCCTTGCGACGACGGCGCCGACGCTTGCGGCGGCCCTGACCGGGTTGTCCCGGCTGGCCCGGCTGTCCACCTTGCGCCTGACCGCCACCTTCTTCTGGGCCGTCGTCTTCGCCTTCGCCGTCACCGTCATCGCCACCATCGTCGCCGTCGTCACCGCCACCGCCAGCAGGCGGCGCGGGGGGAGCAGGGGCCGTGGGGTCGTTCGGATCGGTCGATTCTTCTGCGCTCATGCAGTCTTCTCTTCTCTCGCTGTGGGACAGGGGCGATTTCCGGGGCGAAAGAGCCGCCAGAGCGTCCCTGAACCGTCCCGGGGCCTTGCGAGGAATTCCTCAAGACCCGAACGAGCCGGCGAGCGATTTCGTAGCAGCAGTCTCAGCGCACGTCGATGCCGTATTCGAGGCGCGCCTGAACGCCCGGCTTCTCGAGGATCCACGCGTTGGCGCCCAGCTGCTGCGCGAGCGAGGTGAGCCCCGGCGGCAACGGCTGCTGCTCGACGGAGCTGTTCAACAGCGCATCGGGGATCGCCGCGCTGAAGACGGACGACAGCAGCCCGCTCGAACTCTCGACGATGGCGATGGCGTAGTCGTCGTTCAGCTTGGCGCGCTCCCTGGCCAGCGCGATGGCGTCCATCAGCCCGCCGTTCACGTCGACCAGCCCGTTGGCCTTCGCGTCTTCGCCGCTCCACACGCGGCCGCGGGCGAGCTTGTCGATGGCCTCCTTCGGCATCTTTCGCGACGTCGCCGCCTCGGTGATGAACGAGTCGTAGAAGTCTTCGATCCACTTCTGGGCGGCCACGCGCTGCTCTTCGGTCCACGGGTCGAAGTTGTCGGTGATGCCCGCCAGCTTGCCGCGCTGAATGGAGTTCTGCGTGACGCCAAAGCTCTCGGCGAGGCGTTTGACCGCGGGCTTCACGTAGAACACGCCGATGCTGCCGGTGAGCGTGCTGGGCGAGGCGACGATGGTGTCGGCGCCCATGGCCACGTAGTAGCCGCCGCTCGCCGCGACGTCGCCCATGGAGGCGATGACCGGCTTGTGCTTCTTCGCTTCGAGCACCGCGCGGTACATCAGGTCGCTGGCGAGCCCATCACCGCCGGGCGAGTCGACGCGCAGCACGATGGCCTTCACGTTGGGGTCGTCGACGGCTTCGCCCAGCGAAGAAATGAAGCTCTGCGCGCCCGCCGTGGTGCCGGTGAATGGCGACACCGAGTTCTTGCCGCCTGAAATCGCGCCCAGCACCGGAATGACGGCGATGGCGTTCTGCCGGCCCCAGCGCGTGTTGCGCTCGGGCCAGGGGCGGTAGTTGCGGTCGACGCGCGCGCCCTGCAGCCGCTCGGACAGCAGCTCGTCGAACTGTTGCGGCGTCAGCACCCCGTCCAACTGGCGGAGCTCGACGGCGCGCTTCGTCGTCTTCAGACCCTCGTCGACGCCGGCGGTCCACGCCGCTTCTTCGATGCCGCGTGATTCCCGAACGCGCTGGGCGATGACCTTCGCGTTGGTGTCGAGGTACGCGTTGATCGTCTCTCGCTGCGCATCACTCATGTCGGCGCGCGTGAACTGCTCGGGGAACGTCTTGTACTCGCCGACCCTCGCCACATCGATGTCGACGCCGTAGCGCTGCGCCGCGGTGCCAAAGAAGGTGACGTCGGACCGCAGCCCGTCGACGAGGAACATCGCCTCAGGTGCGGCGTAGATCCCGTCGCACGCGGAGACCATCAGGTACTCCACGTCACTGGCGTTCAAGATGTACGCGAACACCTTCTTGCCGGCCTTGCGCAGCTTCACGATCGACGAGCGGATCTCATCGGCCCGCGCCAGCCCGATGTCTGCGTCTTCGACCTTGAGCACGATGCCCTCGAGCTCACGGTCTTGCGCGGCACGCTCGAAGAAGCGCAGCAGCCGCAGGTACTTGTCTTCTTCGGCGATGCCCAGCAGCGAACCGACCGTGGCGCCCGGCGAACCACCGAGCTCTCCCAGCGAAATCACCGCCACCTTGCGCTCGGGGACGATCGAGTCGTGCGCGTCCATCGAGACCCGGCCGGCGAACTGAAGGTTCACGCCGCCACCGGTCGAATACGAGACGCCCTGCGTGTAGCCGAAGTTCTCGAGGTCGAGGCCCAGGCCGGCGTGCACGTAGAACGGCTGCGTCGAGGTGAACGCGTGGCTGAACCCACCGAGCACGCGAACGCCGCTGACCACGTTCACCTGCAGCGTGTACTGCATGCGGCTCTCGTTGATGGGCAGGGTCTCTCTCGCGCTCCAGTCGATGCCCAGCGTGACGCGCTCGGTGAGCGGCCGAAGACCGACCGCGACTCCCCATTCACGGCCGATGGTGATCAGCCCCGGGAACGTGGTGGTCGGCGAGTTCACGTTTCGCAGCGTGGCGCCGAACGAAATGAAGCGCGCGGGGCGCGACTGCAGGCCCACGTCATAGCTGAGCAGCGGAGGCACCGTGCCGAGCCCTCCGAACGCCAGCGGCGCCGCCGCGAACCAGTTGATGGCGACACCGGCCGACAGCTGCTGCGGGCCCACCGAGAAACCCAGCGACGTCTTGCCCGACGGGAAGGGCGCCGCGCCGCTCATCGAGTTGAGCCACTGGAACGAAACGCCGAGGCCCACGAAGTCGCCGATGCTGGTCGCCATGAACAACGCGTTGTTGTTCATCTGCCGCGTGTTGCTGCGCTCGTGAATGAACCAGGCGTTGAAGCGGCCGACGCGCGCCAGACCGGCGGGGTTGTAGACGAGCGAAGTGGCCTCATCGCTCCACGCGGCCGAGCCCGGCAGCACGTTGGTGCCGCGCGTCAGATCATTGGTGCCGACGGAGCTGGTCTGAGCGGAGGAAACGCCGGCCAGAAGAACCACGAGCCACGCGAGAGAACGCATGGCCCGCGTGTACTACGGCTCACCAGTCTTCGGTGCCCGAGGTGCGATCGAGGGGATCTCCGCCGCTCGACTTCTTGTCGCGCTTCGAGTTCTTGCCGCCGCGATCGTCGCCCGACCAGTCCTCCATGCCGCCCTTGTTCTCGAGCGGGTCCGACGACTTGATGCCCGACGACTCCTGATCGGCTGCGTTCACGAGGTGGTTCACCATGCGGCCCACTTCGCCGCGCAGCTGCCCGAACTCGTCGCCCTGGAACGACGCGCGCTTCATGGCGATGCGCTTGCCGCTCTTGAGATCGTAGTAGCTCATGGTCAGCTCGGTGGTGCCCGACTCGAGGTCGCGCAGCACGCCGATGACGGCGCGGTCCAGCTTCAGCGAGTTCGCCACGCTGGTCATGGTCGAGCCGCCCTTGTCCTTGAGCGCTTCGCCGGCCAGCCGGTCCATCAGCCCGTCGTAGGCCTTGTACCCGGAGGTCGCGGTGAGCTCCTGCGTGATCTCCTGATCTTCAGGCGTGATCTCGACCATCGAACCGAGCTGCTTGAAGCCCGGCCGTTCGATGCGCACGAGGTGCTTGCCGATGGGCAACGTCGAGACCGTCACCGGCGAATAGCCCTGCAGCTCGCCGTTGATGAACACCCGCGCGCCCGACGGTCTGGTCTTCACCACGATGCCGCCGCGCAGCTGCGCGTTGCGGCTGGTCGCCACCTGCGCCTTCAACGCGAGGAAGTTCTGCGGGTAGCGCTTGCGGTCCAATTCGTAGGTCGGCGCGAGCGCGATGAGGTCGAGAATGGCGATCTTCGCCTCTTCCACGTCGCCGCGCGCCTGCAGCACCGCCGCGTACATGGCGACGGTCTCGCACAGGTTCCCGCACGTCTTCATCGCCGCGACGGCCTTGCTGTACTCCTTGATGGTCGCGCGCAGCTTGCGTTCGGCGTCTTCGTAGTTGCGCTCGTCGAACGACGCCTTGCTCTCCTTGAACCCGAGCTCCGCGCGCTTGAGCGACGCCGCCGCCTCTTCGTCGACCGCCACACCGAACATGTCGTCGCTGCTGCGAACCTTGAAGCCGTCGTACTCGTTGAGGGCTTCATTGGCGAACGATTCGACCTTGAGCATCAAGGCCTCGGCGCTCTTGTCCATCGGGAGAATCAACGCCGCCACGCGTTTGTCGGACGGCGGCGGGGCGGCGAAGGCCTGAACCGCGATGATGGAGAGGAGCAGCGCGCGCTTCATGTCGTGACCTTAGGGCGTTCCGAGCACCACGTTGAAGCCCGGAGGACGGGAGTTGGCCGCCGCCACGCCACCAGCCGTCGCCGCCGCGCCGACTGCCACCACACCCACGGCCGTCCAGAACCACCACCTGGTGTACACCGGACCGCCTGCAGACGGTTCCTCGCCGCCGCTCTTCACCTCAGCCACTGCGGCAGGTGCCGGGTTGGCGATGAACTCGTTGATCTGCTTCGCCGTGGCCGCCAGCTCCTCGCTCGAGAGCGACAGGCCCGACACGCGGCTGCCGGTCTCCACGTCCCACACCTCGGCGGTCGCGCCATCGGACAGCACGAGGAAGCGCGCCTTCACCACTTCACCCAGCTTCTTGCTGCCGTCGGGAAGCGCGCCCTTCACGCCCACGCCCTTGCTCACCAGCGAGGTGGCTGCGTCACGAACGTCTGCGTACCCCGGCGCCGCCTTGAGAGAAGCCTTCGCGGTCGCGCCTTCCTTCGACACGTCGGTGAAGACCGACACCGGCTCGTAGCCCGGCTTCTTGAACGACACGAGGTGTCGGCCCGGAGGAACCGACGGACCGTCTTCGATGGGCGTCAGGCCGATGTCCTTGCCGTGCACGTTGGCGGTCGCGCCCGGAGGCGTCGACTCGAGCGCCAGCTTGCCGGTGCCGCGCGCGTTCACTTCAGACAGCGCCTTGTCGAAGGCCTTCTTCACGTCGGCGCCGTACACCTGCGGGTCGCACGTGAGCTCCGGGTTGAAGAGCAGGGCGCGGGTGAACTCCTCAGTGCCCTTCTTCATCTGCGACTTGCCGCCGTTCTGAATCGCCAGCGCGCCGACGTAGAAATGCGCGTCGCCGAGCGTCTTCGAATCAGCCGCCGACGGGTGCTGCACGAAATACTCGAGCGCCTCGTTCCACTTCGCGAGCGACGCGTCGTAGTCGAGGTCGTCGTAGGCCTGCTTCGCCTCGGCCGCGAGCTTCATGCCCTTCTCGTCGGGCGGCGGCGTGGGGAACTCGGCGGGCACGTTCACCAGCGGCGCGCCTTCTTTTTCCAGCGCCTTCGTCAGCGCGGCTTCGTGCTTCGCGGCTTCGGCTTCGTCGGGCGACGACACGAAGACAGCGGCACTGGAAGGCAGCAGCGGCCTGGCGGGCGCAGTCGCACCCGGCTTCGGAGCAGCCAGAACAATCAAGAGGAGTGGGAGCACGGGGCCGGAGCGTAACCCACAGAACTCGAAGTTGATGAACCGTGTTTTCGCGGCCTTTCAAGGCCACAGCGCGTCAAGTTTCTTGCCGGGATCGATCGCGTTGGTATGGTGCGCGCGATCAGGGCTGTAGCACCTGCTGCATGGCCCGCAATTACCGAAAAGAACGAGGGATTTTGTGGCGAACCCTGAACAGATGAGCATGTTGGGCGGCGGGGGTGGCAAAAAGCGCGGAAAAGGCGGCGAATCGGGCTCCGGCGGTGGTGGCGAGCGCCCCATCAACCTCGCGGAAGAAGCGCGCCGCCGGTACCTCAACTACGCGCTTTCCGTCATCACCTCGCGTGCGTTGCCCGATGTGCGCGACGGCCTCAAGCCCGTGCAGCGCCGAATTCTGTACGGCATGTGGAACGAGAACGTCACCGCCGACGCGAAGTACCGCAAGAGCGCCAAGGTCGTCGGCGCCGTCATGGGTGAGTTTCACCCCCACGGCGACACCTCGATCTACGACGCGATGGTTCGCCTCGCGCAAGACTTCTCGCTGCGGTACCCGCTGGTCGACGGTCACGGCAACTTCGGCTCGATGGACGGCGATGCCCCCGCCGCCATGCGTTACACCGAAGCGCGGCTGGCGCGGCTCGCGGAAGAAATGCTGACCGAGCTGCAGCAGAAGACCGTCGCGTTCCGCCCGACCTACGACGGCTCCAAGACCGAACCGACGGTGCTCCCGTCGAAGATCCCGCAGCTGTTGATGAACGGCACCACCGGCATCGCCGTCGGCATGGCCACCAACATTCCGCCGCATCACCTGGGCGAGCTCATCGACGCGTGTGTGGCGCTCATCGCCGACCGCACGCTCGAGACCAAGGACCTCCTCAAGTACGTCAAAGGTCCCGACTTCCCCACGGGTGGGCAGATCCTCAACTCCAAGAAGGAGCTGCGCGACATCTACGAGACCGGCCAGGGCGCGGTTCGACTGCGCGGTGAATGGAAGCTCGAAGAGCGCCCGCGCGGCGGTCAGAACATCGTCGTCACCTCGATCCCCTACACGGTGAACAAGGCGACGCTCGTCTCGCGCATTGGCGAAATCATCAGCGAGCGGAAGCTGCCCACGCTGGTCGACATTCGCGACGAATCGACGCACGAAGTTCGCGTGGTCATGGAGCTCAAGCGCGACTCCGACGCCGAGCTCGTGATGGCGTACCTCTACAAGCACACGCCGCTGCAGACGAACTTCAACGTCAACCTCACCTGCCTCGTGCCCACCGAGAACCCGGAGGTCGGCACGCCCAAGCGCCTCAACTTGAAGGAGATGCTCTGGCACTTCCTCGAGTTCCGGCTCGAGATCGTCACCAAACGGCTCACCTTCCAGCTCGAGCAGCTCAAGGCGCGGCTCCACATCCTCGAGGGCTTCGAGAAGGTCTACGACGCGCTCGACGAGATGATCCGCATCATCCGCAAGTCCGACGGCAAGGACGACGCGGCGAAGAAGCTCATCGCCCGCTTCAAGCTGTCCGAAGAGCAGGTCGACGCGATCCTCGAGATGAAGCTCTACAAGCTCGCTCGCCTCGAGATCCTCGTCATTCAGAAGGAGCTCAAGGAGAAGCGCGCGGAAGCCAGGCGCCTCGAAGACCTGCTCAAGGAAGGCAAGGCCGCCGAGCGCGCCCGCTGGGCCATCGTGAAGGAAGAGCTCGAAGGCGCGGTCACGCTCTACGGCGACAAGCGCCGCAGCAAGGTCTCGGGCCCGGTGGAAGAGGTCGAGTACAACGAAGAGGCCTTCATCGCCGACGAAGACTGTCAGGTGGTCGTCACTCGCGACGGTTGGGTCAAGCGCGTGCGCGAATTGAAGGACCCCACGTCGACGCGCATGCGCGAAGGCGACGAGCTGATGTCGCTGGTGTCGGGCTCGCTCAAGTCGTCCCTCATCTTCTTCTCGAGCGCGGGCTCGGCGTACACCACGCGCTTCAACGACATCCCCGCGTCGACCGGTTACGGCGACCCGGTGCAGAAGTTGTTCAAGTTCGACGACGGCGAGCGCGTCATCGGCGCCCTGTCGCTCGACCCGCGCCTGCCCGTTCCCACGCAGATGGTGGGCGTGTCGAAGGACGGCTACGGCATGCGCTTCAACCTCGACGCCTTCAAGGAGCAGTCGACGCGCTCCGGTCGCCGCTTCGCCAAGGCCGGGCAGGGCGACGAGATCATCGGCGTGTCTGCGTGCACCCCGAAGGACCTGCTCGCGGTGGTCACGAAGAACACCAACGCGCTGGTCTGCAAGGTCGAAGAGGTCAACGAGCTCGCCGGCCCGGGCCGCGGCGTGACCGTCATCAAGACCGCCGACGACGATCAGGTGATGGCGTTCCTCTGCACGTCGAAGAAAGACGCGGAGCTCACCATCGAAACCGCGAAGGGCAAGACGTTGAAGCTCACGCCGGTTCGCTACGAGGTCACCAGCCGCGGCGGCAAGGGTCGCGAGATGTCCAAGAAGGACACCGTGAAGTCGATTTCGCGCCCGCTCGAGTTCGTCACGCTCCCTGAGAGCGCGAAGGAGAAGAAGTAATGGCTACGAAGAAATACGACGAGCAGGACATTCAGGTGCTCGAGGGCCTCGAGCCCGTTCGCCTGCGCCCCGGCATGTACATCGGCGGCACCGGTGCCGACGGCTACCACCACCTGCTGTGGGAGATCGTCGACAACTCCGTCGACGAGGTGATGAACGGCCACGCCTCGAAGATCGAGGTCACGCTCCACAAAGACGGCACCACCGCCACCGTCACCGACGACGGCCGCGGCATCCCCGTGGGCATGATGCCCAGGTACAAGAAGTCGGCGCTCGAGGTGATCCTCACCACGCTGCACTCCGGCGGAAAGTTCGAGAAGAAGGGCTACACCCACTCGGGCGGTCTGCACGGCGTCGGCAGCTCGGTGGTCAACGCGCTGTCGACCGAGCTCGTCGCGCAGATCAAGCGCGAGGGCAAACACCACGAGATGACGTTCTCTCGCGGCAAGCCCACCTCGAAGCTGAAGGTCGGCGCCAACGCGCGCGGCACCGGCACCACCATCACCTTCACGCCCGACCCCGAGATCTTCGGCGCGAAGCTGAAGTTCGACCCCGAGCTCGTCAAGGAGCGCCTCGAGTCGAAGACCTATCTCCACAAGGGCATGGAGATTCGCTTCATCGATCAGGTGAACAAGCAGGAGTTCACCTTCAAGCACGATGGCGGCATCGCCGAGTACATCACCAAGCTCATCTCGGATCGCGGCAAGGCGCTGGTGCCGGCGGGCTCGGCGCCCTTCTACAAGTCGCACGAGAACGGCGTGAAGCTCGAGATCGCGCTCGCGTGGAGCGAAGCCACCGACGAGTACGTGAAGAGCTACGTCAACGGCATCCCCACCAGGTCGGGCGGCACGCACGAGAACGGCCTCAAGTCGGGCGTGGTGAAGGCGGTGCGCAACTACATCGAGACGCACGACCTGACGCCCAAGGGCGTCTCGCTCACCGCCGACGACATTCGTGAAGGCATGGTGTGCGTGCTCTCGGCGTACGTGACCGAGCCGCAGTTCCAGGGCCAGACCAAGGAGCGCCTGAACAACCCCGAGGTGCAGGGGCAGGTCGACAACGTGGTGCGGCCGGCGGTCGAGAAGTGGCTCAACGACAACAAGTCGATCGCCGAGGCGATCATCGCGCGCATCATTCTGGCGGCGCGCGCACGTGAAGCGTCACGCGCGGCGAGCCAGGCGGTCACGCGCAAGTCGGCGGTGAGCCACAAGCTGAACCTGCCGGGCAAGCTGGCCGACTGCTCGTCGACCGACCCCGAAGACTCGGAGCTGTTCATCGTCGAAGGTGACTCCGCAGGCGGTTCGGCCAAGCAGGGCCGCGACCGCAACACGCAGGCGATACTGCCGCTGCGCGGCAAGGTGTTGAACGCCGAGCAGGCGTCGACCGACAAGGTGACGTCGAACAAGGAACTGCAGGACATCGCGTCGGCGCTCGGCTGCGGCATCGGCGCCGACCTCGACGTGTCGCGCCTGCGCTACGGGAAGATCATCCTGCTGATGGACGCCGACTCAGACGGGCTCCACATCAGCACGCTGCTGCTCACGTTCTTCTACCGGCACATGCGGCCGCTCATCACCCAGGGCCACGTGTACATCGCGCAGCCGCCGCTCTTCCGCGTCGACATCGGCAAGGAGACGTACTGGGCGCTCGACGAAGATCACCGCGACAAGATCATCGCCGAGAAGGGCCGCGCGAACTCGAAGCCCAACATCATGCGCTTCAAAGGGCTGGGCGAGATGACGCCCGACGAGCTGAAGCAGACCACCCTGGACAAGAAGCGCCGGTTGGCGCTCAAGGTGAACATCGACAACGAGCTGGAGACGGATCGCGCGATCAACGATCTCTTCGGCAAGGACGTCGCGCCGCGCTTCAAGTTCATCATGGAGAACTCGACCGACGTGCAGGAGCTGGACGTCTGAACTTCCGGAAAGGTGCCGAGGAGGACCTGCGGGGTGCTGCCAGGGTCCTTCCGGAGCGCAGGTGAGAGCGCCGCGCGTGGCGCTCAGAACGTGAACGCGAGCCGCGCGAGGATCTGCGCGCCGTCCTGCAACCAGCCCGCTTCGACGCCGATCGAGAAGCCCTTGATGACGAACACCCCGATGCCGCCGGCGACGTGCGCGCGAATCGGGTACGGGTTGCCGAACAAGATCGCCATGCCGCCGAGCACGTCGAAGTACACACGGCTCACGCGAAACCGGACGTACGCATCGAGCGGTAGACCCACTTCGACCGAGGGCCGCACGTTCAGCAACAACCCCGGCCGTAGACCGATGGCCACCACCCGATGCAGCGAGAACTCGACGCGCAGGTGAAGATCGAACTGGGCCGTGTTGAGGAACCAGTACCCGCCGCCGAGGTCGATGCCGACCGCGATCGGCAGTGACTCCCGTTCTTTCGCAGCGTGACTCGTCGAGGGCAGCAGCACCACCAGTGCCGCCGCACAGACCATCGCAAACTGTCGCATGGGAACTTTCAGGTGAGGTTGCTCAGCGGCCCACGGCAGAACTCCTGCGCGCCGTAGGTGTTCAGACTTCCCCCGAAGCCATTGACGATCGACACCAGCAGGTCGTTGTGGAACGCGTGCGACCACTTCACGAAGCGGCCCATGCGGAAGCCCGCACCGCCACCAGCCAGCACGAACGGCATGTCGTCGTGCGCGTGCACGTTGCCGCGGGAAACGTCGGAGCCCCAGAAGACCAGCGTGTTGTCGAGCGCCTTGCTGCCGTCGACGTCGGTGATGTCGTCGAGCGCCTGCAGCAGGTTGGCGAACACGCCCGTCTGCCAGGTGTCGCGCACCCCCACCTGCGCTCGCGTGGGGTCACCGTCGGAGTAGTGCGTGAGGTTGTGCACGTCGGAGTTGATGTTCAGGTGCGGCAGCGTGATGTGGTTCATCGCGTCGCTGAACATCACCGTCGCCACGCGCGTGAGGTCGCAGCGAATGGCGAGCGCCAGCAGGTCCATCTGCAGCTGGGTGACGACGCCGAACTGTGCTTCACGCTGGTATTCGATCTGACCCGGCTCGGTCGGCGTGCCGCAGGTGCCCGGCGGCAGCGCCGTCAACCGCGTCTCGAGCTCACGCACCAGCGTGAGGTGCTGGTCGAGGCGCGCCTGGTCACTGCTGCTGACCTGCTTCTTGAGCGACGCCAGCTGCGACTGCACGGTGTCGAGCACGCTGCGGCGGCGGGCGCGCAACTTGTCCAGCTCGGTGGGCGGCGTCGACACGTCCTGGAACAACGTGCGGAACGTGAGCCGGGGGTCGTTCTGCGGCAGCAGCGGCTGGTTCGAGCCGCGGTAGCTGACCACGCCAGCAACGTTCGGCAGCAGCGCGTGCACGCCCAGCTGCAGCGACGGCACCACCGTGCCCTGACCGATGAGGCCCACCAGCGTCTGGTCGATCGACGGGCCGAGCGCGTAGCCGGCGCGCGAGCCGTCGTTGCCGACGAACGTGCCCATGTCGAGCTTCGCGCCGGTGAGCATCGCGCCCACGCCGCGCTGGTGCTGCTCGCCCGGGCCCGTCACCGCGACCTGCATGTCGATGCCGCTGGTGAACAGACACTTCGACTTGAACGGCGCCAGCGCCTGATGAATCGGCGAGAGCGAGAAGTCGGTCTCGGAGGCACCGGCCGTGGGGAACCACTGCGGCGTGAAGACCCCGTTGGGGTGGTAGATGCCGATGAAGCGCTTCTTCGGCATCGCCTGCGCCACCGCGCGCTTCGGGGCGAGGGCCTCGAGGAACGGCAGCCCGACCGCGATACCGCCAGCCCCGCGAAGCACCTGTCGTCGCGAGAACTTCATGGCGTCATCTCCGGGTTGGCGTTGCTGCGGAAGGCTTCGGACTCCACGATCGCCAGCATCAGCGCGCGGAAGTTGCCGCCTGAGTCGAGGAAGCGCTTGTTGATCTGCGCCATCGTGCAGGCGTCGGTCTCGCTCAGCGAGCGGCCGAGCGCAAAGCGGTAGAACTCCTCGGCCACACAGCCGTGCACGCGCGAGCTGCCAGCGAGCAGCTCTTCCAACGCGGCCACGCCGGTGACGTCACCGATCAGCTCAGGGTCTCGCGAGTTGATGATGCCGCCCGACGCGTCGACCGTCTGACCATTCTCGGAGTCTCGCCACTGGCCCATGCCGTCGTAGTTCTCGAAGGTGAAGCCGACGGGGTCGATGAACTGGTGGCAGCCCTTGCAGCCGGGGTCTGACGAGTGCTTCGCGAAGCGCTCGCGCGTGGTGTTGCTGGTCGAAGGCACTGGCGGGGTGATGTTGGCGTCAGCCGGAGGCGGAGGCGGCGCTTCGCACATCAACTTGTCGAGCACGAAGATGCCGCGGCGCACCGGCGAGCTGCCGTCAGGCATCGCCTTGAACGCGAGGAACCCGGGCTGGGCCAGCAGGCCTTTGCGCTGCGTACCTTCGAGCGCGTGACGCACGAACGACGCGCTGGGCGCGCTCATGCCGTACATCGACATCGAGTCGTTGGTGAACATCACGTTCGAGGTCAGCAGCGCGCGCAGCGTGCCTTCACCGGCCAGCACGTCCTTCACGTACAGCTCGAGCGACGTGCGCCAGGCCTTCGCCAGCGTCGGCGTGAACTGCGGGTAGACCTGCGTGTTCTTCTCGGTGTTCTCGACGCCATCGAGGTACAGCCACAGCGAGAAGAACCGCATGAGCCCGTCGACCGACTTCGGGTCGGCCAACATGCGCTCGGCCTGGCCCTTCAGCCCTTCGGGCGTGTCCAACAACCCGGTCGCCGCGGCGTCGAGCAGCTCGTCGTCGGGCATCGAGCCCCAGATGAAATACGACAGGCGCGACGCCAGCTCGAAGCCACCCAGCTTCACCACCGGCATGGGCACGGGCCCCAGCGCCTGCTCGTCACGGTAGAGGAACTGCGGCGACTGGAGGATCGACTGCATCGTCACTTCGATGGCGCCGTCGAAGCCCTCGGTCGACTTGAAGGTGGTGAAGATGGCGTTGAGGCTCGCGCGCTCATCAGCCGTCAGCGGCCGGCGGAAGGCACGAAGGCCGAACGACGCGATGAACTGCTCGCCGCAGGCCTGATCTTCCGTCGCGCACGGCAGCACCTTCGCCCGGCGGTTCTGCAGCGTGTCCTTCGAGAGGAACTCGGCGGCGTCGAGCCAGCGCGCGATGTGCGACTCGGTGGCCTGATTCAGGGTGGCGTCGTTGTCGAGCCCGTGCGCCAGCGGCTCGCGCGGGAAGTCCTTCGACGGCCGGTCGATGGCGCCCAACAGGTCGCGAACCGTGAGGTCGTACTCGGCACGCGTCAGCATGCGGAGCGGGGTGCCCACCGAAACCGTCGGCGTGCACGCAGCAGGGTCGGGCTCCGTCGGCGGGAGCGGCGGGTCAGTGGGCGGCACGCCGGGCTTACACCCCAGCACCGCCAGCGACAGGATCAGCAGAATCGTGAAGCGCACGCGGACGCGGACACTGCCAGAATTCGTCAGTCACGGGAACCTTGCGCGTCCCGTCACCATGGTCCAAAAGGCGCACCACGAAAACGGGGCGTAGCGCAGTCTGGTAGCGCGTCTGCCTTGGGCGCAGAAGGTCGTCGGTTCGAATCCGGCCGCCCCGATTTTCAAGCAGGTGCAGCAGTTCGGTGCCCGTAGCTCAGTTGGATAGAGCATCGGCCTTCTAAGCCGAGGGTCGCTGGTTCGATTCCAGCCGGGCGCGCTTCTTTAGAGTTTGACGGGTCGCAACGCTTTCGGTACTTGCGCCCGGCCTTTGCAACACGGCGGCTTTAGCTCAACTGGTTAGAGCGCAGGACTGTGACTCCTGAGGTTACCGGTTCGATCCCGGTAAGCCGCCCTCGCCGTACCCTTGAATCAAGCGCCTATAGCTCAGCTGGATAGAGCATCGGCCTTCGAAGCCGAGGGTCGGGGGTTCGAATCCCTCTGGGCGCGCTGTGATTCCGTACTTCCAGTCGCCCGCGCTCGATCTTCCCTTCGGTCAACGCATCGACCTCTTCGGCGTGCTGTCTGCCGGTGGCGTCGCGCTCGGCGCCTGGCTCGGAGCCCGAGCCGCGAAGAAGTACTGGCCGGGCGACGACGAGCCGCTCAAAGGCGTGGTGACCTGGGCGGTGCTCTTCGGCCTCTACGGCGGGCACTTCCTCCATCTGTTCGGCTACCACCCCGAATTGCTGACGATGAAGGACCCGTTCCTCGTCGTGCGCTTCTGGGAGGGGTTGTCGTCGATGGGCGGCGTGCTCGGCGCGTTGCTCGGCATCTTCATCTACTTCCGTCGCATCAAGACGCCGGTGTCTCCATTCCTCGACGCGTTGGCGCTGGGCGCCGCGCCCGGCTGGTCGGTCGCGCGTATCGGCTGCTTCCTCGTGCACGATCACCCCGGCGCGTTGTCGACCTCGCCCTTCGCGGTGAACTTCCCGGTGCGCGAGTACGGCGGGCCGCGGCTCGACCTCGGGCTCATCGACGCCATCGCCCTGGCCGTCATCTCGCTCATTCTCTACGCGCTGGCGACCCGGCGCCCACGCCAGGGCCGGTTGATGGGCGTGCTCGCCGTCACCTATTCGGCGCAGCGCTTCTTCACCGATTTCCTGCGCGCGTCAGACCTGTCGTTCGTCGACCGTCGGCTGCTGGGGCTGACGCCGGGGCAGTACGTGGTGATGGGGTTGTTCGCGGTGGGTGTGTGGCTGCTGGTGCGAAAGGCACCCGAAGTCACAGAGTTGAAGAAAGTCGCTTGACGAGCGGCGCCGCGACGACATATTAGGCGCGCCGCCAGCAGCACACGGAAGCGTAGCTCAATTGGCAGAGCAATGGACTCTTAATCCATAGGTTGAAGGTTCGATTCCTTCCGCTTTCACAGTACGAAACGGCCGGTGACTCGAAAGAGCACCGGCCGTTTTGCTTTGGGGCAGGTGGCGTAACTGGTAGCCGCGCGGGGCTTAGAATCCCGTGTCGAAAGACGTGCGGGTTCGAGTCCCGCCCTGCCCACTACTGACGGGCTTTGATGACCTCCCGCGCGCAGCTCAACAACGCGCGCACCACCGGTCTGTCGGTCTCGTTCTTTCGCCACATCAAGACGTCGCTCTCGTGAACGTCCCAGTCGACGGGCTTCCAGGTGACGAAGCCTTCGCTGAAGGCCGAGAGAATGATGCGCGTGCGGGTGTCGGCGAAGAAGCTCACCGCGTCTCCCATGGCCACCAACGTGAGCAGCGCTTCGCCGTCGAGCACCTCTCCCACCACGTCGAGCACGATGCCGTGCTTCCTCGTCGCGCTGATCACGTCGTCGTGCAGCCGTGGGTACTGCCGCCGCGGAGGCAGCAGCACTCGTTCATCTTTCAACTGACTCACGCTCAGCCGCTTCTTGCCCGCGAGGCGGTGATGCGTGGCCATCACCACGCCGAGCCGGTCTTTCGAGATCTCCTGGTGCGCGAGGGCGCCGTCGCTCGGTGGGTAGAAGCCGTAGCCGAAGGCGATCTGCCCGCTGCGCAACGCTTCCCACTGCTCGGCGCTGCTCATCGGCGCCAGCTGCACCTTGATGCCGGGCATGCGCTGCCGGAATCGCAGCATCACGTGCATCAACTGACCTGCGAGCGCGGTGCCGGTTTCGAAGCCGATGCTCACGGTACCCAGCCGCCCTTCGGCCACGTCGCGCGCTTCGGTCGCTGCGTCGCTCGCGTTGCGCAGCAGGGTCCTGGCGCGTTCGGCGAAGCGCCGCCCCGCTTCGGTGAGGGTGACACCTCGCCCCCGGGGCTCGAGCAACTCCACCCCGAGTTCGTCTTCGAGGTCCTGCACCTGCCGGCTCAGCGGAGATTGAGAGACGTGCAGCCGCTCCGCCGCGCGGTGGAAGTTCTGCTCTTCAGCGACGGCGAGGAAGTAGCGGAGGTGCCTGAGTTCCATGATGCGAATCATGTCTCAAATCGGGACGAACAATGTCTTGGACGTCTTGATGGCCGGAAGCGCAGGTTGACGGGCCATGAACGCATTCGTGGTGAACAGACCGGAGCTCGTCGAAGCGACACTCAACAAGCTGCTGACCGCCGAACACGAGGTGACCTCGGTCGTCGACCTGGCGCCGGGCTTTCGGTTGCTGGCCTTCTCGGCGCCCGCGCTTCGGAACCGCAGGTGGACACCGGGCCACATGGTGCAGCTGACGTTCGGCGGCTGGGAACATCGTGCGTACACGCCGCTCTCGTTCGACGCGCTTCGTGGCGAGTTCACCTTCCTGGCAAGGCTTCACGGTCAGGGCATCGCCTCGCAGTGGTTCGCCACCTTGAAGGGCGGAGAGCGCATCTCGATTGGGCCGACGCGCGCGGGGCTCAACCTCACGGCGATGCAGCGGCCGCTCGTGTTCTTCGGTGACGAGACCTCCGTGAGCACCGCGGCCGCGTTCCGTTTCACCGACGGCGGGTTCGACGGGGTGACGTGCGTCTTCGAAGCCGATGACGTCGAGGCGATGAAGCAGGTGCTGGCCGCCTTGAACCTCGAGGCGCTGGTGGTCGAGCGTGGAGCCGCCGAGGTCGTTCAGGCGTGCCGTGGCGCGCGCGATCTCGTGCTCACGGGACGATCGCAGTCGATTCAGCGCCTGTACAAAGAGGTGAAGGCCGCCCACCTCGGGCTGCGGAAGATCACCACCATCGCCTACTGGTCGCCGGGCAAGAAGGGGATGTCAGGCGTCCACAAATGAAGAATCGACGCAGCGCGGTGTCGCACCCGGGCGGAGAATTCCTCAAGGAACGGTTGTCAACGTACGCTCCGCGTCCCGGAGCCCCGCGCTTTGAGTCCCTCGATCGGCATCGACCTCGGTACGACGAACAGCGCAGTGGCGACTGCGTCGGGACCTGCGCCGCGCATCATCGAACGCGCGACCGGGCAGCGGCTGCTCCCCTCGCTGGTGGGCATCACGGACGACGGGCTTCGCGTGGTGGGCGACGAAGCCCGGTTGCTCGGTGAGCTCTCGCCCGAGCGTGTTGCCTCGGCGACCAAGCGCTTCATCGGCCAGCGGTGGACGCCAGAACTCGCGGCGAAGGCGCGGCTGCTCTACCCGTACTCGCTCGTCGCCGGGCCGACCGAAGACGTGCGCATTCGCATCGGGCCGCAGACGCTGCCGGTCTCGCAGATCAGCGGCATGTTGCTGTCCGAGCTCCGCGCCGACGCTGAAGATCTCTTCGGCGTCGAGGTGACCGACTCGGTCATCACCGTTCCTGCGAACTTCACCGACGCACAACGCACGGCCACGCGCGAGGCCGCTGAGATCGCCGGGCTCAACGTGCTGCGGCTGCTCAACGAGCCCACCGCCGCGGCGATGGCGTACGGCCTGGCGAACGGGTTCAAGGGCACGGCGCTGGTGTTCGACCTCGGCGGCGGCACGTTCGACGTTTCGGTGCTCCGCATTCAAGACGGTGTGTTCGAAGTGCTCGCCACTGCCGGCGACCCGTTCTTCGGTGGAGACGATTTCGACAACACGCTCGTGCAGTGGCTGCTCTCGCACGTGCACGACTCGGCGACGCGGGAGCGGCTCACGCACGATCGCGCCACGGTTCAGCACCTGAAGACGCTCGCCGAGCGCGCCAAGCGAGAAGTGTCGACCGCGGAGTTCTCACGCATCAGCGCCACGCTGCAGGCCGACTCCCGCTACGGCGCCGTGCCGATCGAAACGATGCTCACGCGGCCCTTCTTCGAGAAGTTGGTGCGCCCGAAGACCGAGCACGCGTTGTCGATCGTCGAGCAGGCGCTGCTCGAGGCGAACCTCAACGCCGGTGACGTGGACACCGTGCTGCTCGTCGGCGGCATGACGCGCGTGCCGTTGCTGCGGCAGCTGGTGGCGAAGCACTTCGGCAAGGAACCCGACGCGCGCGTCGACCCTGATGAAGCCGTGGCGCTCGGCGCGGCCATTCACGCCGCGGAGCTGGTCGAGAAGCGCGGCAAGACCCTGCTGCTCGATGTCGTCGGGTCGTCGATGGGCGTGCAGGTGGCCGGCGGGCTGGTGAAGCCGGTGCTGGCGCGCAACACCATGCTCCCGTGCCGCGCGAGCGAAGTGTTCTTCCCCGGTCGCGACGGTCAGACCGTGGTGCGCGTGCCGGTGGTGCAGGGCGAAGGCAAGCGCGCCGAAGAATGCACGCGGGTGTGCGAGCTGGTGCTCGGCGATCTCACGGCGACGCTGCGCAAGGCGCACGAGATCGAAGTGACGTTCGCGATGGACGTGGAAGGCATGCTGTCGGTGAGCGCGGTCGACAAGCTCTCGGGCGTCGCCGAAGAGATTCGCATCGACGCGCGGACGAACCTCGCGGCGAGTGAGGCGGCGCAGCTCGCCCAACGCGAAGCGCAGCACCGCGAAGAGCACACGCCGGTCGACGCCGAAGAGCGACGGCAGAATCGTCACGCGCGTCGCGCACTGCACGGCGCGGTGGTCGCCGTGCGTCGTCTGCAGATCGAGCTCTCCCACGTCGCGCGTGAATCAGAAGAAGCAGACGCGAAGGAACTCTCGGCGTTGCTCGCGCCCGCGCTCATCGAAGCCGACATCGTCGAGCGTTCGGGCACGCGCGAAGAGGTCGAGGCGATGACGCAGAAGCTCCTGGCGTTGCTGCCCGCCTGAATCAGTCGCCGTTCTCTCCAGCGGGGGGGACTTCCACCGGCGCACGCGCTCGACGACGCAGGAAGCGACCGACGCGCTCCGCGTCGAGTTCTCGAGACTGGTTGCCTTCGTCGCGGAACCATCGGGCCGATCGTCCCTCGACGCTCACCATGCCGGCCAGCGTCGGCGTCTCCCGCAACGGGACCTCGTAGCAGCGCTTGATCTCGTTCCGATTCGAGCGAATCACCTCCATGATCACGCCTTTGTCGAGGCCTTCAGCAGGCTTCGGCGACGCAGCAGCGATGATCTCGCGGCGTCGCTCCGACGGCACGAAGATGCTCCCGCCGCGGCGCTCGCTGGTCGCGAAGCCCCAGCCGAACCTCACGCGGCGCGCGTCTCGAGCCATCGGCAGCCGCCGCGTGTTCGACGTCTCGAGCACGCAGGCCGAGGCGTTCGTCTTCACGAACACGTTCGACTGCTCGGCGACCACCACGTCGCGCATGACGGCAGATCGCAGCGCCGGCGCTTCCAACGAAACGCTGCCTTCCAGCTTCTCGGTCGGGCCGGCGGCCTCGGAGCAGGCGGTGACTTCGGCATCGAACGCCGCGAGGGCGTCGCTGGCGGGCAATTCGACCTCGGCGCCGCCGTCCTGCACGCGCGGCTTCGTTACGGTCCACGTCACGAACGAACCCGCGTCGGCCCGGGAACGCGATCGACTCGAGCGCTGAACGCACACACGCATTCGCCGTCGTCACATCGGCGACGTGACCCGCCTGGTCGACCTCGAAGCTCGCCTTGACCGGCGCAGCTTCTTGCTCGCGAAGCACGGAGCCAGCGTCGCCGCGTTCAGCTGCAGCACGTCTTCCACGTCACTGACGACCAGCCCGCCATCGACCGGGTTCGCCGCCAACACCACCGGCACCCAGGTCGTCATCACTCACCGCACGAACTTCAGGTTCAACTTCATCTCCCGCATCACGGGGGCCTTGTAGGCCGGCAGCGTCATTCCCTCGGCGCGCTCCACCACGCACTTCGCGGTCGCCGCATCGAGGTCTGTCTGGTGCGTCACCATCGACGAGACCTGGCCATCGGGCTCCACGGTGATGGTGGTGTCGAGGAAGCTCCCGTTCGGCGTCGCGCGGCAGTTCACCATCATCGACGAGAACACGCGGTAGAGCACCTGTGACTTCTCGTACGACGCCTTCTGGTTCGGCGGCTTGAAGCGGAACACGTACGGAGACTCGGTCGGTACCAGTCGCGCGGGAAAGCGCAGCTGCTTCACGCCGTCGACGATGCAGGCGCCCACGTCGCCGCCCACCTGATCGTTCTCTACGGTCGCGCCGGTGACCTCGCCGTTCGCCGCGATCGTGAGCCGCACCTGCAACGTCGTCAGGAACAACGGGTCGTCGGCGCGCTTGAACTCGAAGCACTGCTCCCACGTCGCCTGCTTCTTGACCACCACTGCCGCCAACTCTTCGTTACCGAGTGCTCCCGGCGAACCCGCAGTCGCCGCCAGAACGACGCTCAACATGAAGTGCATGCGCGGCTTCTAAGCAATTCCCCGAGCGTCATGTTTCACCCAATTGTGCACACACGAAACGATCTTCGACGCTCCGCCGCTCACATCGGGGGATGGGGGTCACCACACATGGCAGTGAGAAGCGCGGTGCGTTGTCTGGCTGTGTTGTGCGCGGTTGCTGGTTGCGGAATGCCCGAGGACGAAGCTGCTCCGACGGCGTCACTCACGCAGGCACTCGATGGAGGAACGACGTTCAAACCACTCAATGACGACGTGAAGTTCTCGACGCTGGAGCGCAAACGCATCGTCGATCTCGGCAACCTGGTGTTCGACGAGAAGCCGCTGTCTCCGAAGTTCTGCTGGATGCCGGCGCCGATCACGGTGGCCGACGTGAACGTGGACCGGTCGTTGTTCGTGCACGATCGCGCGACCCTCGACGCTGCCGATTTCTCGCTCAACCGCACGTTGACGAAGATCGCAGCCGACGCCGTGGCGGCCGGTGCGACGGGAACCACGGCCAACTCGCTCTTCCGAGACTTCTGGGACACGCAGAACACCGCGGCTGGCGCTGCGACCCCGGGTGGCGCGCAGTGTGACGACAACGGCGGCACGCTCAACGGCTTCCAGAACCCGTGCCGTCCCACCGAAGGCGCACAGGCCTTCAACCCCGCGACCGAGATCGGCAAGTACACCCCCATCGCGCTCGTGAACCGGCTCGACCTCGCGTCGGAGGGCGGGAAGAACTGCGGCGAGCACCGCATCATCTACGGGCGCAACGACGGCTCGCGAAACTTCATCATCTTCGAAGCGGTGCTCCCCAACCCGCGCCCGGGCTGCGCTGATGCGTGTCGTCCGGTGGCCAAGCGCTGGTTCGACCTGTCGGCGACGGCGTCGGCGGCGACGCGCGCGGCGATGCTCGAGGAGCTCTTCTACACGGGCCTGCCGGGCTTCCGGCCGGTGGTGCACGTGGAACACTACGCGGTGGGTGGCACGAGCTCGACGTACGGCGGCTCGGGCAGCGGGCAGATTCGCACCAACATGTTCATGAGCGGCCCGTGGACGTTGAAGGAGTTCAAGCTCGCCATCGACTGCACCACGAGCCCCTGCGTGCTCGACCCGGTGCCGGTGCCCGTGGCGGTGAACCCCAACGGCTTCCTGTGGAGTGAGTCGACGGACCCGCTGGCCACCGCCTTCCAGAGCAACGCGGTGACGCAGGTCAGCGCGCTGGCGAGCACCGACCTCAACACCATCGGCTACGGGGTGGCGCAGCAGTTCAACGACTCGCGCGCCGACTCACAGACGGGCGGGCCGCGCGACAACTACGTGACCGCGTACAACTCGCCGCCGAGCGGGCCGTTTCACACCAACCTGTCGTCGGCAGCCAGCGGCGTCGGGTTGACCGACGTGCAGGTGGTGCGTCGTGCGCTGACGCAGAGCTGCGCCGGGTGTCACCAGCCCAGCAGCTTCGGGCTCACGGGGCCGAACTCGCTGGGTCTGAGCATGTCGTGGCCGAACGCGCTGAGCTTCGTGCACATCAACGAGTTCCCGAGCGGAGGCGTGCATCAGCTCTCGCCGGCGTTGACCAACGTGTTCCTGCCGGCGCGCGCGCAGCACCTGGTCGACCGCATGAACGACCTCGTGTGCCCGTGCGTGAGCAAGTTCGTGTCGGCAACGGACCTTTCGGTGGCGGTGCGGCCTTTCAACCCGCCGTTCCGCACCATCGATGAGGTGGTGAAGACGCAGGCCTCGGTCGAATCGCAGATGGCGCAGAAGGGCACGCCGGTGATCGAGCTGTCGAAGACGGCGAAGGGGCAGGTGTTCCCGTCAGTGCGCCAGGCCGGCCAGGACGTGCGCAAGGCGGGCGTGCTGCGTCAGCAAGACGTCTGGCGCGCGGTTGAGCAGGAGCCGCTGCGCAAGACCGTGACGGGCACGTTCAGAACGCATTGAAGTTGCAGCACGGAGGCTCCGCGCAGGCCGGCGCGCGGAGCCTCGCAGTTACGGGCACGGCCCGTTCCCTCTGAGCGTGTCATTACCGATAGGTCGTGACCCCCGCGTGTCATTCGCAAAGTCGAGCACGCGGCAGCTCGAGAGTTCCGGATTGGTCTCGATCCACACCGCCTTCGATACACGGTGGGCAGGGGGCCACTCGAATGACTTCAGCCCAGCGTTCCGCTCAATGGTGAATCGGCCCGGGTTTCCCGGAGGGTGTTGAACGTGAGTCAGGCCACCATGGCCGGGCTCATTTGCTGACGGTAGTACTGGCACGTAGCCGAGCGGCTCGAGCAGCCGTCGGTTGTTGAACCAGTCGACCCAGATGAGGACTGCGTGCTCGACAGCCTCGACGCTTCGCCACGGCCCCTTGCGATGAATCACCTCGGTCTTGAAGAGGCCGTTGATGCTCTCGGCGAGCGCGTTGTCGTACGAGTCGCCGACGCTGCCGACCGAGCGCACAACGCCTGCTTCAGCGAGCCGCTCGGTGTAGCGAATTGCCGTGTACTGCGTGCCTCTGTCGCTGTGGTGCACGACGCCCTCGGCTCCAGGGTTCGCGTGCAGCGCCTGCTCGAGCGCATCGAGCGCGAGGTCGCTCCTCAAGGACGGCGAGACTCGCCAGCCCACGATGCGCCGCGAGAACACGTCCGTGACGAAGGCCACGTAGGCGAAGCCGACCCACGTCGCGACGTACGTGATGTCGGCGACCCACAGCTCGTTGGGACGAGTCGCCTTGAACTCGCGGTTGACCAGGTCCGGTGGCCTCGCTGCCGCTTC
>QFQP01000029.1 GCA_003243425.1 Archangium gephyra
CTGCGACTGGCGGCGGCACTGCGACTGGCGGCGGCACTGCGACTGGCGGCGGCACTGCGACTGGCGGCGGCACTGCGACGGGCGGAGGAACGGCGACCGGTGGCGGAACGGCGACGGGCGGAGGAACGGCGACCGGTGGTGGCACTGGCGGAACTTCCGCGCAGATCGACGCGGTGCGCGCGGCTGCGACCTCCACGCCTGCCACGGTGAACCTGCAGGTGTCTGGCGCGCTCGTGACGCACTTGAAGCCGCTCGTGGCGGATGCGAGCCCGACGACGGACCCTGCGGGCTTCTTCGTTCAGGCGACGCCCACGGGCCCTGCGATCTTCCTGCAGGTCGACCCCGCGACGTACGGCGTCGCCCGCGGTGACGTCGTGCACTTCACGGCCACGCAGGTCGCGCGGGTGAACGGTCTGGTCACCGTGCTCGCGCTGTCGGCCTTCACGCGCACCGCCAGCGCCGTCGATCTCACGACGTTCCCGCAGAGCGTCGGCTCCGTGGACTTCAGCGTCAGCACCACGCAAGAGAGCTACGAGAGTGAGCTGCTCTCTTTCTCGGGCACGCTCTCGAGCGACATGGTGGCCGCTGGGTTCGGCTACCAGGCCGCGACGATCAATACGACGGGCTCAACCGGCACTGCGCTGCGTCTGCGCATTCCCAACGCGGTTCAGAGCGTCGAGGGCTTCAGCAACGGCTGCACCGTGGCCTTCAACGGCGGCCCGCTGTGGCGCTACCAGGGTCAGGCGCAGGCGTCGGTGTGGAGCTCGGCGAATCTCACCGGCTCTTCGTGCCCGTCGCCGTCATTGATGATGGCCGGAGCGTTGTCGGCCAACTCCGTGCGGCTCACCTTCAACCGCCCGATGAACGGGGCGGGGCTCAACAGTGGCTCGGTGTCGATCCCCGGTCTCACGGTGTCTTCGGTCTCGGGCAGCGGAACGAGCTGGGTGGCGAGCACCTCGTCGCAGACGCCCGGGGCGAACTACACGGCGACCATCTCCGCGTCGGTCACTGATGTGCGCGGCTCCGTGATGTCGTCGAGTGGCCGCAGCGCTGCTTTCACCGGCTTCACGCAGCCGGTCGGAGGCCTGGTGATCAACGAGATCAACTACGACTCGGTTGGCGACGACTCGAGCGCCGACGAGTTCATCGAGATCTTCAACGGCAGCGGCGTCACCCAGTCGCTCGCCGATCGCTCGGTGGTGTTGGTGAACGGCAGCACCTCGACGAGCGGCGCTTCGTATCGCACCATCGATCTGTCGAGCGCGGGGTCGCTGTCGCCGGGTGAGTACCTGGTGATCGTGGGTTCGACGACGACCGCGGTGGTCGCCTCGGGAGCGAAGATCGTTCAGACGGCGGCGCAGGCAGGCGGGTGGATTCAGAACGGCCCGTCAGACGCGGTGGTGTTGGTCGCGACCAGCACGCTGCAGGTGCTCGATGCGGTCTCGTACGAAGGGTCGACCAACTGGGTGTCGACCGCTGGCACGGTGAACGCGTACGAGACCGCCGGCTCGACGGCCGCTGAATCGAACTCGGTCGCCGACTCGCTGTCCCGGTTGCCGAACGGCATCGACAGCGACGACAACACGACTGACTTTGTGCTCACCACGTCGCCGACGCCCGGCGCTGCAAACCAGTGATCACATTCCGGTTGGTACGCGTTGCGCGCGAGCGCGCTGACGCGTGCCGATGATCTTGCACAGGCTTTCGTCATTCGGGGTGTGGTGAGCGGCGCCAAGGGGCACTCGGATTTTCGAGCGTGTCGCCCGGCAGCGTTGCTGGCCATCTCGTTCATTCTTTTTTCAGCCTGTGTTGGTCGTCCGTTGAGGGAGTTCTTCATGTCTGCGGTTCGTCTGGGTCTGGTCGTCGGTGCGTTGTCCCTTCTCAGCGCGTGTGGAAACACCGCGCCTCAATGTCTGCCCAGCAACTGCGCGGGGTGTTGCGACGCCAGCGGCGAGTGCGTGGAGTTGACCAACGCGCTGTCGTGCGGTGCGCGCGGCAGTGCGTGCCAGCAATGTCTGCCGAGCCAATCGTGTCTCGGTGGTTTCTGCACCAACACGGGTTCGTCAGGTGGCGGCGCCGGAGCGACCGGCGGCGGCTCCGCGACTGGCGGCGGCGACGGCATGACGGGCGGCGGCACGGCGACCGGCGGCGGCGACGGAACGACGGGCGGTGGCTCGGCGACCGGCGGTGGTGATGGCACGACGGGTGGAGGTACGGCGACCGGCGGTGGCGATGGCACGACCGGTGGCGGCACTGCGATGGGCGGCGGCGTGGGCACGACGGGTGGCGGCTCTGCGACCGGTGGTGGTGACGGAACGACGGGTGGCGGCACTGCGACCGGTGGCGGCGTCGGCACGACGGGCGGTGGTGATGGAACCACGGGTGGCGGCAGTGCGACCGGCGGCGGCGGCGGCACGACGGGCGGTGGCACGGCAACCGGCGGTGGTGATGGAACGACGGGCGGCGGAACTGCGATCGGCGGCGGTGTTGGCACGACGGGCGGCGGCACCGCGACTGGCGGCGGCGTTGGCGCGACCGGCGGCGGCACTGCGACCGGCGGCGGCGCTGCGACCGGCGGCGGCGTGGGCACGACGGGCGGCGGCAGCGCGACGGGCGGCGGCAGCGCGACTGGCGGTGGCGTGGGCACGACGGGAGGCGGCCCTGCGACGGGCGGCGGCGCGGGCACTACCGGTGGTGGTGCAGGTACTACCGGTGGTGGCACTGGCTCGACGGGTGGCGGCACCGGCACGACGGCGAGCGCGCAGATCGCGGCCCTCCGCGCGGCGGCCGTCTCGGACATGGACTTCTCGGTGAACATTGCGGTCCCGGGCGCGCTGGTGACGGCCGTGAAGCCGCTCGTGCCGAACGCGTCGTCGACGGACCCTGCGGGCTTCTTCGTGCAGGCCACGCAGACCGGCCCGGCGATCTTCGTGCAGGTCAACCCCGCCACGTTCGGCCTCTGGGCTGGTGACCGCATCGATTTCACCGCCACCGCGGTTGCGCGTGTGAACGGTCTGGCTGCGGTGAAGCAGCTCTCGGCGCTGACGCGTACGTCGAGCGGCAACAACGTCGCCGCGCTCTCTCAGAACGTGAACAACGTGAACTTCGGCGACCCCGCCGTGTCCGAGTTGTACGAGAGCGAGTTGCTGACGTTCTCGGGCACGTTCAACTCCGAGATGATCGGCACGGGCAGCGGCTACGTCGGCGCGACGATCACCACCGGCGGCTCATCCGCGGGCGCGCTTCGCGTGCGCATTCCCACGGGCGTGCACGAGCAGACGTACCTGGGCGCGGGCTGCGCGCTGTCGATCAGCAACGTCCCGCTGTGGCGCTACCAGCAGCAGGCGCAGGCCTCGTCGTGGGAGGCCTCGGATCTCTCCAACTTCGTCTGCCCCACGCCGCGCTTGCTCTCGGCGACGCCGCTCGCTGCGAACACCGTGCGTCTCACATTCAACCGGCAGATCGACCACTCGGTGGTGACGCCTTCGTCGGTGTCGATCTCGGGTCTGACGGTCTCTGCGGTCACGGTATCGGGCGTGAACCTCACGGTGACGACGAGCGCGCAGACGCCAGGCGCCAGCTACAACGTGACCGTCACCGGGCTGCGCGACATGTTGGGCATCGCGCTCGCGCTCGATGGCCGCTCCACGAACTTCAACGGCTTCCAGTCGGTGAGCGCTCCGGGGCTGGTGATCAACGAGGTGAACTACGACTCCGTCGGCGCGGATACCGACGAGTACATCGAGATCTACAACGGCACTGCCGTGACGCAGTCGATGGTCGACCGCTCGATCGTTCTGATCAACGGCGGCAACGCGAACGGGTTGTCGTACCTGACGGTCGACCTGTCATCGGCCGGTTCGCTGGCGCCCGGCCAGTACCTGCTGCTTGCGTCGAGCGACACCATCGCCGCGAACACCTCGGCGGCGAAGAAGATCGTGATGCCGGGCACCTCGGAGATCATTCAGAACGGCGCGCCTGACGCCGTCGTGCTGGTGGCGACCTCGACGCAGCAGAAGCTCGACGCGATCTCGTACGAGGGCGATACGTGGTGGAACGGGGTGTCGGTGAAGGAGCACTCGAACTCGACGTCTGCGCTCGCCGACAACAACGGCACGGCCGGTTCGATCTCTCGCCTGCCCAACGGCGTCGACACCAACAACAACGCCGTCGACTGGAACTTCACGTCGACGATGACGCCTGGTTACGCCAATCACTGATCGTCGGGGCCGAGGCCCGCGAGCGTGATCAGATTTCGCGGGTGGTAGGCGCCATTTCCCGGCGCCTCCAGCACGCGCTCTTCCCAGTCACGGGGAATGGCTTCATCTCCGAAGATGGCGCCGAAGAGCGCGCCGGTCACCGCGCAGTTCACCGTCGAATGGCCGCCACGATTGGCCACGTCGATGAGCGCCGCTTCGAGTGACGGCGCGTGGAACAACTCCCAGAACGCGAGGCGATACGTCACGCGCGTTTCACTCGGCCACGGCCGGAAGAGATGGAGATCCGGGCCGTACAATTCCGGGTCGTCGTCCTGCGCGTACTTGAAGTCTTCGCGCAGCCAGTCGGCGCCGTCTTTGGTCTGACCGACCCAGTCGCTCTCCTTGCGGCCCAGCACCGACGCGGCGAGTGAGAGCTCGGCTTCGGCGACTTTCAGCAATTGATCAGGTTCGAGGCGTTCTCCCGGCGCGCTGATCGCCGCGGCGAGAATGCCGTTGAACGTGCTGCAGGCCAGCTGGGTGAGCGGGTCGAAGTGCGTGATGCTCACGTCTTCGAGTGAGGCCTGCACCCGTTCATCACGACGCGCATGAAAGAAGACGCCGATGGGCGTGGTGCGAGCGAGCGGAGCGTTGTCTCGAAGTCGCTGCGCGCTCTCGAGCCACGCGCGACGACCGGTGTTTTCAGGTGAGCGGCCTTCACTGATCCACTCCATCGGCGCCTTCATCGCTTCTGGTGCTTCGAGGGTGGTTGGCAGCCACCGCGCGTAGCTCTTCGCGACATCGAACACGTCGTAGCGGCGCTGATTGCGGAGCGACTGCGAGAGCACCTGCGCCATCTCCGACGGCCAGGTGACCTGCCCGCGGCGCAGCTCGAGGCGGCCGCCGCCCATCGGCTCGAGGTAGGGCCCGTCGTTGAGGTTCGGGAAGTTCGCGGCAGGCACGTTCCGCTGGTCCATGCGGATGCCCATGGCTTCGCCGACGGCGAGCCCGAGCAGCGCGCCACGTTGACGATCGCGGATTTGATCCGGCGTGGCGTGCGTTGGTGGCTTGACCTTCTTCGGGCGCGGCGGAGGCGGCACGCGCGCAACCCTACGAAAGGTCACTTCAAAGTGAATTGAAGATCTCGCCCGTCGCAACGCACCTGAAGCACCGTCGTCGTCGCGAAGGCTGCGCGTGCGTCACCACGCGGTTCTCCGTTGATGGACGTGATGAGTTCGCCCATCTGTACGCCGCCGGCTGCGTTCTCGAACGAAATTCCGCTGCCGGGTTCCGGGTGCATTTCGTTCTGCGGAATCGAATGAAGTGCGCGCACCTGAACGCGGGTGACGGTGTTGGGTTCGACGTCGGCGACGCCCCTTCGACGAAGCGGCCTCCGACGATGAGCGTCACTTCGAAGCCACCGTCGTTCACGTTGGCCATTTCGTTGAAGGCCTCGTTGTCGCTGCGCACGAAACGTTCTTGATGGGCTCGTCGGTGTCGACGGTGCCGATGATGGTGCCTGGGCCATGCACTGGAGCGTGACGTCGGTGGTCCCTCCGGGAGGCACGTACGCAGGTTCTTCGGTCGACCGGCTCTGCGCCTCACCCTGGCCTCTGCTCGGAGGGAAGAGGGGAAGTTCGTCATTCGCCTTTCTGTCGTTCGGCGACAGAACTACAACGCGCGCCATGTCCGAAATCGTTCATGTCCGCGCTCGCGAAATTCTCGATTCCCGTGGCAACCCGACCGTCGAAGCCGAAGTCGAACTCGCTTCCGGCGCCTTCGGTCGCGCCGCCGTTCCTTCCGGCGCCAGCACCGGCGAACACGAAGCCGCCGAGCTCCGTGACGGCGACAAGAAGCGCTACCTCGGCAAGGGCGTGCTCAAGGCCGTCGCCAACGTGAACGAGACCATCGCACCCGAGATCATCGGCTTCGACGGTCAGGACCAGGCCTCGCTCGACCACGCGCTCATCAAGCTCGATGGCACGCCCAACAAGAGCAAGCTCGGCGCCAACGCGATTCTCGCCGTCTCGATGGCCGTGGCCCGCGCCGCTGCCAACGAAGTGAACCTCCCGTTCTACAAGTACGTCGGTGGCGCGCAGGCCCGCACGCTGCCCGTGCCGATGATGAACATTCTCAACGGTGGCGCGCACGCCGACACCCGCGTCGACGTGCAGGAATTCATGGTGCTCCCCTGGGGCGCGAAGACGTTCGCCGAAGGTCTGCAGTGGGGCGCCGAGGTGTTCCACGCGCTCAAGAAGATCCTCAAGGGCAAGAAGCTCGCGACCGGCGTCGGTGACGAAGGCGGCTACGCCCCCGAACTCCCGTCGAACGAAGACGCGCTCAAGCTCATCATGGAGGCCATCGACGCGGCGGGCTTCAAGGCCGGCGAACAGATCGCGCTCTGCCTCGACGTCGCGGCCAGCGAGTTCTTCGACAAGGGCTCCAAGAAGTACGCGTTCAAGGCCGACGGCAAGCAGCTCGACGGCGCGGGCATCGTCGCCTGGTACGAAGAGCTCGCGAGCAAGTACCCCATCGTTTCCATCGAAGACGGCTGCGCCGAAGATGACTGGGACACTTGGAAGCTGCTCACCGACAAGCTCGGCAAGAAACTGCAGCTGGTCGGCGACGATCTCTTCGTCACCAACGTCGAGCGCCTCTCGCGTGGCATCGAGAAGGGCGTGGGCAACTCGATCCTCGTGAAGGTGAACCAGATCGGCACGCTGACCGAGACCTTCGACGCGGTTCGCATGGCGCACCGCGCGGGCTTCACGTCGGTCATGTCGCACCGCTCGGGCGAGACCGAAGACACCACCATCGCCGACCTCGCCGTCGCGCTCGACTGCGGCCTCATCAAGACCGGTTCGGCCAGCCGCAGCGACCGCATCGCCAAGTACAACCAGCTGCTGCGCATCGAAGAAGCGCTCGGCGCCAACGCCCGCTACGCCGGCCGGAACGCGATCAAACAGTGATGACTCCGCGCATTCTCGTCAGCAACGACGATGGCATTCACGCACCCGGTCTCCACGCGCTGGTGGAGGCCGTGTCGTCGCTGGGCGAGGTGTGGGTGGTGGCGCCCGAGAAAGAGCAGAGCGCCACGTCGCACTCGCTGTCGCTCCACCACCCGCTGCGCATCCGCAAACAGCAGGAGCGCTGGTTCGGAGTCGACGGCACGCCCGCTGATTCCGTCTACATCGCGGTCAACCACCTGATGAAGGACGCGCGGCCCACGCTCGTGCTGTCGGGCATCAACCACGGGCCGAACCTCGCCGACGACGTCATCTATTCAGGCACCGTCGCCGCGGCGATGGAGGGCTCGATTCTCGGCTTTCCAGCCATCGCCTTCAGCCTGGTGACGCGGAAGAACTTCGACTTCACGCACGCGAAGACCTTCGTTCATTCGTTGGTGAAGACCGCCATCACGCAGTCACTGCCGCCGCGCATGCTGCTCAACGTGAACATGCCCGCGTACGGTGAGATCACCGGCTACGAGGTCACGCGGCTCGGCCGCCACACGTACGGCGCCGACGTGGTCGAGAAGGAAGACCCGCGCGGCCGCCGCTATTACTGGATCGGCGGCACGGGCTACGAGCACGTGAAGGAGAACGGCACTGACGTCACCTGCGTGCACGACTTCCGCCGTGCGTCGGTGACGCCGCTGATGCTCGACCTCACGCACCACGAGCTGCTCGCGCCGTTGCGTGAGTGGAAACTCGAGGGCTTCACGCAGGAGAGCTGATTGGCGGTCGACGTCGATCCACTGCTGAGGCGGTTGAGCGAGCTCGCTCCGAGGTTCGGGCGGGCTCGTGCCGATCTCGATGCCATCGTCAGTCGCGGCCGTGCGCAGGACTACAAAGGCGTGATGCAGAACGCGCGGCTCGTGCTCGAGACGCTGATGCGTTCACTCGTCGCTGATGAGCTGGGGCAGACGCCGGGGAAGGCGACGCTCGACGAGCTGGTCTCGAAGTTCCGGCAGAAGGCGAACTCGGGAATCGTGCCGCACAACGTGCTCGCGCACATGGGCACGGTGCAGGCGTGGGGCAACCTGTCGGCGCACGATCACGCGGGCAGCCTCGACGAGACCGGCGTGCGCGTCGGCCGTGAAGAGGTCGTCGCGAGTCTGAACTCGATGGTGGCGATCCTCACCTGGTACGCCGAGAAGAAGCACCTCGGCGTCAGCGCGAGTGAGCTGCCCACGCCCAGTGACACGTTCCCGTCGGAGATCGTCGGACGGGTGATTGGCGGGCGCTACCGGCTCGAAGCGCGGTTGGCGTCGGGCGGCATGGGTGAAGTGTTCCGCGCCACGCACCTCGAGCTCGGGCGCACGCTGGCGCTCAAGTTGATGCGCGCCGAGCTGAGCCGCGACCCGAGCTTCGTCGAACGCTTTCGTCGTGAAGCGATGACCGCGAGCCGCCTGGGCCACCCGCACATCGTCGACATCATCGACTCGGGCTCCGAAGACGGTCAGTTCTACTTCGTCATGGAGTTCCTCGACGGCGAGACGCTCACGTCGCTCATCGGTCGAGGGCCGGTGCCGCTGCCGCTGGCGCTGGAGCTCGTCACGCAGATCTCGGAGGCGCTCGACGTCGCGCACCGCGCGGGCGTCGTGCACCGCGACCTGAAGCCCGACAACGTGATCGTGCTCCAGCGCGGCGGGAAGCCGTTCATCAAGCTGGTCGACTTCGGCGTGGCGAAGGTGGTCACGCCGATCGATCAGCAGCTCACGTCGCACGGTTCGGTGGTGGGCACGCCGCAGTACATGTCGCCGGAGCAGGCGGCCGGCACCACGGTGGACCTGCGCACCGACATCTATGCCCTGGGGCTGATCCTCTACGAGCTGCTGACGGGGAAACGTCCGCTCGTCGGGGAGACGCCGGCGCTGGTGATGTCAGCGCACATCTCGCAGGCCGCGCCGGCGTTGCCTGCACCGTTCCCGAGCGAGTTGCGCGCGTTCGTGGCGCGTACGCTGGCCAAGCGCCCGGAAGATCGTCCGCAGACGATGGCCGACGTGCTGTCGGCGCTCGCCGCCATTCCGCGGGTTGCGACGAAGACGCTCCCGCTGCCGCTCATCGCTTCGGTTGCGGCGGCCGGTATCGCGCTCGGTGTGTTGCTCGTGCTGCAGCCGTGGAAGCCGACAGACGTGCCGAAGCCGGCTGCGCCGAGCGTCGTGCCTCCGGTGGCGAAGCCGGTGCCTCAGCCGGCACCGACGCCTGTCGCCGTCGTCGTGGAAGACGTGAAGGTCGAGGTGTTCGACGCCGGGGTCGTGCCGGTCGTGAAGAAGCGGCCCACGCCGAAGCAGACCCCGAAGCCGCCTCCGGCGACGCCGCCCGGGCTGCTCCCTGCCGACGGTTTGTGACTGCGTCGCTGAGTTCCGGACGCCAGGCACTATTCGAAATCGACGCTCGTGCCGTTGAGCGCCATCGACAGAATTCCAGCGATCAACGACGCACCGCCGAGACCGAAGCCGAGCGCGATGGGAAAGCCCGCGTCGCGCGGCTGAACGATCGCGAAGGCCGTCCCAAGCGCCATGCCGACGACTCCCAGCGTCGTGAACAGCACGCCGCAACCGACGAACCACCGGCGCACGGAAGCCACCGGTTGATGGGCACCGCTGCGTTGTCGATGCCGGCGACGAAGGGCCCCACGAGGGACGAATCGACGCGCGTGAAGTTCGCGGCGTCACACGCGGCCTCCACGTCGGGGCCGGGCCGCGAGAGGTAGTGAATCAACGCGTCGCCGGGCCACTTTTCCGAGTCGGCGCGCAGCTCGTCGAGGCCGTACTGCGCAGGAAAGCGGTGGGCACACCCGGTGAGCAGCAGAAGCGGGAGAAGAAGACGACGCGTCACGGGCGCGCAGCGTACCGAAGTCAGTTCGTCGTGCACCGCATCGCTCGGCCGCGCGCAGCTCCCAGCCTCCCGGCTTCCGGTTCTTCTGCACACGCTTCGTTGCGAGGCCGAGGCACGACAGACCCGAAGGGTGTGCCTCGGATTTTGAAAGGCCCGAAAAATTGAGCCCGCGCTCCCAGCGGCGACACTGCGTGAACCGATGTGGAGGTTGGCCGCCATCTTGTCGATGTCGGCGCTCGTCTCAGCGTGCGCCACGACGACAGGCGTGTCTCCAAAGACGGTCTCAGTGACCAGCCCGCGCGTGGAAAAGCGGGGCGACACGATCGTCACGCACACCGTCGAGAAGGGTCAGACGCTCTACCGGATCGCGAAGACCTACGGCGTCACCGTGGAAGAGGTGATGGACGCCAATCGCATCGACGACCCGCGCGAGTTGAAGGTCGGCGAAGTGCTCTACGTGCCGGGCGCGACGGTGACGCGGAAGGTCGAGAAGTACGACTCGCCAGAGCCGGTGCCGCAGGCCAGACCGCCGGCCGTCATCGCCGTAAAGACGCCCAGCTCGCCGAGTGAACCGAAGCCGCCGGTTGAGAAAGAGAAGAAGCCGCCGAAGGTGGTGAAGGTGGGGAAGGGCAACGGCGCGCTCGCCTGGCCGCTGCGGGGCGTGCTGTACGCGCGCTTCGGAAAGAAGGGAAAGGAGCTGCACGACGGCATCGACCTCGCGGCGCCCGCGGGGCTTCCGGTGAAAGCCGCGGCGGAAGGCAATGTGCTCTTCGCCGGTGAGCAGAAGGGCTACGGCCTCATCGTGATCGTCGAGCACAAGGGCGGGCTCATCACGCTCTACGCGCACAATCGTGATCTGCGCGTGAAGACCGGGCAGAAGATTCGTGAAGGGCAGGTGGTGGCGACGGTCGGTGATTCAGGCCGAACCAGCGGCCCGCACCTGCATTTCGAAGTGCGCAAAGACGGCGTGCCGATGGACCCGCTCGACTTCCTCGGTGCGGTTCCCTCCGCGTAGTTGTGGAATTTTCCGCTCGGGCACGTTTGACGCCCGTCCAACCGGGAGCCCTTCACGTCGCGCACTGATCCGGGGTTAAGGCCGCGCCCGCTTATGCGCTCTGCCGCTGCCCTCACGCTCGTTGCGTCCGTCGTCTCGTTGTCCGCTCTCGCTGCTGCGCCAGTCGTCACCACGACCACGCCGACAGGCATCGGAGCCAACTCCGCCTCGCTCTGCGGAGAGTGTTGGGCTGCCTGCGGACACTGTTGGACTGCCTGCGGGCGTTGCCTTGTAGGCGTCCGGTCACAGCGCCCTACCTTCCGACGGCCGCGGAGTGCGCGCAGGAAGTGATCTGTAGGTGTCGGGTCACAGCGGCCTACCTTCGGGTGGCCGCGGAGTGCGTGCAGGAAGTGATTCTGAAGGTGTCGGGCTACAGCGCCGTACCCGCCGGGAGCCACAACGGCTTCCAGTCGGCCGTCTCGTTGCGCGTCACGCGCAGCAGCGCTCCCTCACGCAGCACGTAGATCTCGGCGTTGCCATCCCTCGTCGACAGGAACGCGATGCTCTTCCCGTCCGCTGAAATCGAAGGCAGCTGATCGTCCCACGCGCCGTCGGTGAGCCGCTCACGTTTGCCGCTCGCAACGTCCGCGCGCCAGAGGTGCCAGTAGCCGCCGGCCCCGCGCGCCGAGAACACGACGCTCTTCGAATCCGGAGCCCACACCGCATCGGCCTCACCGGCTTCCCACGTCCCCGCGTCCCAGCGGGAATCACTCACGTCGTCGTCGTGCAGCCGCTTGGTGCCGCGCCCATCGGGCTTGATCAGGAACAGCCGGTCCTGACGTTCGCGGTTCGAGATGAAGACGATCCACTTCCCATCGGGGCTGATGCGCGGCGACAGATCATCGAGATGAAAGGCCGTGAGCCGCTGCTGTTCCGAACCGTCACTCTTCGCGCGATAGATCTCCGCGTCGCCATCGCGGCTCGACACGAACGCCATCCACTTTCCGTCGGAAGAGATGGAAGGCTCGAAGCTCCCGGTCTCGTCGCTCACCAGGAAGCCCCCATCGACGCGCGCGAGGTTCGACATCACGCCGCCTTCACCCGATTCGAACACGGTCACCGAGCCGTTGGTCGCCACACTCCGCGCTCGGCTCGACGGCGCACTCACCACGCGCACTCCACCGTCGAACGAAACGAACGCCACGCGCTCGAGTTGATTGGCGCTCTGCGTGACCCACACCCCGTCGCGCTGCACCGCCGCGAGGTAGTTCGCTTCGGGCCCGCGCGTGAGGGGCACGCCGTCGACGACCACCTGCGGAGCGCCACTGGCCTCCGAGATCCACGCGAGCCGGAAGCCCGCCTCGGGCAGGGTGACGATCGAAACGACCGGCGGTGGCCCCGCATCGATCGCCGGCGCCACGCCTGCGTCACGAACTTCCGGCGGCTTCTTGCTGCAGGAACCCAGAGCCAACAGCAGCAGGAGCGCGCGCTTCACATCGGCGACTTTCAGCGAACTCGCACGGCGTCGGCAATCACGACCTTGCCGGGGTTCTGCCAACGCGAGACCACGATCTTGTTCCAGCCGGCCGTGAAGTTGAACGTACCGACCACGTTCCACTTTCCGCCGTTGCGCGTCTGATTCACGGTGCCGGCGCCGACGCGCTCACCGCGCGCGTTGAAGGCCACGAAGCTGGTCGCCGTCGAGCGATCGGTCGCCGCCGTCCACCACGCGTCGATGGTCTTCGAACCGGCCGCATCGAGCTTGAAGAAGAACGCCGCGCCGTCGCTGACCTCGGCGGTGTTCGCGTACCAGTAGCCCGAGCCGTAGTAGCCGGCGACGTTGCTCGAGCTCTTCCAGTTCGCAGACACCTGCACGTAGCCGCGCGCCTGGTTGTTGTTGGAGTTGTTGCTGTCGATCACCAGCGCGCCCGGAGCCGGAGGCGGCGTGGTGCCACCGCCACCACCGCCGGTGCCGCCACACGCCGAATTGATCTTGGTGATGAAGCTCGACCACGGCCAGTTGCGACCCGGGTCGGTGCGGTTCCACGGCTGCAGCTGACCGTGACCGACGACGTGGAAGCGATCGCGGGGGATGCCCCAGTCCTTCGTGATGTTGCACACCAGCTTCGCCGACGCGTCGATCTGCCCGGCGGGGAACGTGGTCTGCGACGCGAAGCCCGCGTGCTCGATGCCGACGGAGTGCGTGTTGCTGCTCGCGCCGTTCAGGTTGCACATCTGATTCCCGTTGCGGCTGCACTCGTAGTCAGCGGCCACGTGCCACGCGCGGTCCGACTCACGAACCAGCTGCGAGATCTCGGTGCCGTTGCTGTTCACCACGTAGTGCGCCGAAGCGCCCGCGCGCGAGTTGGTCAGCCAGCCCCAGCACCCCGAGTACGCACCTTCGCAGGTGTGAATGACGACGAACTTCGGGCGCTGACCACCGCGCGAATTGAAGTTCGGCGACGGGCGCCACACGCCAGCGCCGTAATCCGGCGCGCGCGCGAGGCCCTGCAGCACCTCCGAATACTCACCGACTTCGGCTTCGAGCGCCTGCGTCTTGCCGGCGACTTCCAGCTCGTCACTGAAGCGACCGACGCCCAACTTGAGCGACGAATACACCTCGCCGCGGACGAAGGCCTGACGACCGGCGACGTCTTCCAGCTTCGTGTACTCGCCGATCACCGGCGACCACGAGAGCAGCTGTTCACGGTTCACCTGCTGCACGTCGGCCTGCTTCGAGAGCCACGCCGCCGCCGTGCGGATGTTGGCGGTCACGTCGGTCTTCGCGGCGTCTTCCGTCACGCCGGCCAGCGGCGCGGCTTCGGCGATGAGCTCCGGCGAGAGCGCCATCACGCCGTACGCACCGGGCACGCCGTCGAACTCACCTTCGGAGGCGACCATCTCGTAGCGGGTCAGCGCGTACGACATCGACTTGAGCAGCGCCGGCGGCACGTTGAACTCCGTGCCTGCGGCTTCGAAGACCGTGTCGTACGTCGCGCTGGTGCGCAGCTCCGCTTCTTCCTGACCGCCTTCGAAGCGCTCCGTCTGCGTGTCGTCGTTGCGAACGATGAGCGCCGAGTCGTCGACACCACAGGCCGACATCGAGAGCGCTGCCGCTGCTGCGAAACCACCGAGTGTCCGATTCATGAGGTCTTCCTTGTGAGGGCGTGAAACGCGCGGGTTTCACGGGGTTCACAGGGAAGAAGGGCACGCGGCGGGCCAACGCCTGCACATTCGCGTTCCAATGGTTTGCGTGGCGCGCCCGCGACGACTGTCGCGACTTCATGCGCCACTTTCGGGTCGAGGTGTTCACTCGCGTGACGAGAAAACGTAAGCGCGCTTTCACGTGAATCCCGCGGGTGACAGGGTGTGCATGTGCGCTGTCGCGCGTGAGTGACAGCGTGACTTGGCGTGTTTCGCGGGAGAGAGTGACCGCGTGCGTCGTTCCGCGTTGCTCATTTCGTTGGCGCTCTGCGCGTGCGTCACGGCTCCCGAGAAGAAGAAGGAAGCGCCGAAGGTCGTCGACCCGGTGGAGGCCGTTCAGACCGTCTTCAGCGACGCCTATGCGGCGTTGAAGGAGGGTGACCCCGACCGGTTGACGCCGTTGTTCACCGAGGATGCGCTGGTGTTCGGCTTCGGGCCCTCCGACACGTGGACAGGGGCGATGGTTGGCGATCGCATTCGTCAGTCGATGCTCCCCATCGGGCTCTCGGGCGACGCGGTGCGGGTCGACGATTCACGCGTGGTGGTGGGGCTCGATGGTGATGACGCGGCGTGGGCGTTCGATCTGCCGAAGGTGACCACCACGCACAAAGCGGAAGATCAGAAGTGGCTGCCGCGCATCACCGCGCACCTGGTGAAGAAGAACGAGGCGTGGCGCATCGACGCGTTGCACGTGTCGTTGGGCGTCCCGGACGCGCTGGTGTTCGCGCCTGACGCGGCCAGGAAGCTGCTGCCCCCGACCGACGTGCCGAACCAGCGCCCGACCGACGCAGATCAGATCGTCGGTCTGGTGAAGCGCGCGCTCGATGACTACGGCGTGAAGGTGGAGCGAACCAGTGAGCGCCCGGAGTTCGTGCAGCTCGGCACGTCGCCCGCCGAGGTCTTCATCGGCGGCAAGGCCTTCAAGGACCTCATCAAGCCGCAGTTGGGGGCCATCAAGAAGGCCGGGTACACGTGGAAGCTCGATGGAAACCTCGCGGTGAAGATCTCTGCTGGGAACAAGTCGGGCTGGGCCGCGGCGGTGGTCGTTCAGCGTCAGGGCAGCGGGAAGAAGATGCAGACCTTCCCCGCGTTCCGCTTTCTGTGGACGGTGTCCGAAGAGGGCGGGGTGTGGAACATCACCTCGGAGCACCAATCGCTGGCGGTGCGCGAAGAGCAGCGCGACGCGGCGAACGACGAGGCGCTCAAGACGTGGAAGACGGCCCGCGAGATCGTCGAGAAGTCGCTCGCGAAGCCGGCCAGCAAACCTCAGCCAGAGAAGAAGCCCGAGTCTTCGGAGAAGAAGAAGGAAGACATCGGCGCCTGGTGACGTGGTCGAGCCCTGCGCTCCGTCACTGCGGTGCGGTCGTTCACACTTCGAGTCACCACCGAGCCGAGGGGTCACCAGCGCTCGAACGCGCAGCGCGCCGTACGTTCACCTGCGTCTTCTCGGCGGGCGTGATGACGCTGGCGATGCCCACGCTGGCGGGTTGTCGTTGTGAGTTCTCGTCGAACTTGAAGCCGTTGCTCGTGGTCGTTGCCGCGCTTCATGTGGCCGCCAGCCGCGACCGCCTTGCCGTCGCTCCCACCACAGAAGCCAGCCGGTGAACTGCGTGTTCATCCCGACCGTCGTGTCGCGGCAACCGACTCGGTGGCGTTCGTACCGTCGAAGGCGTCACGTTCAGGTGCCTCCGCACTTCACCGATGACGCGGTCCAGCGGAGTTGTCGCGCGCACAACGCGCCTACGGACTCCGGAACGTTTCAGCGAATGCGCACGGCGTCGGCGATGACCACCTTGCCGGGCGCCTGCCAGCGCGAGACGACGATCTTGTTCCAGCCGGCGGTGAAGGCGAACGAGCCGACCTGGTTCCACTTGCCGCCGTTGGCCGTCTGATTCACCACGCCTTCGCCGACGCGGTCGCCGGCGGCGTTGAACGCCACGAAGCTCACCGAGGTCGACCGGTCGGTGCCCGCCGTCCACCAGCCGTCGATGGTGCGCGTCTGCGCCGAGTCGAGCTTGAAGAAGAACGCCGCGCCGTCGCTGACTTCTGCCGTGGGCGCGTACCAGTACCCCGAGCCGTAGTAGCCCGACACGTTGCTCGAACTCTTCCAGTTCGCCGACAGCTGAATGTAGCCGCGCGTCTGATCGTTCGAGGCGTTGTTGCTGTCGACGATGATCTGCGCGGGGTTGGTACCGCCGGTGCCCGTGCCGCACTCCGCGTTCACCTTGCTGATGAAGCTCGTCCACGGCCAGTTCGCGCCCGGGTCGGTGCGGTTGTACGGCTGCAGCTGACCGTGGCCCACGATGTGGAAGCGGTCGCGCGGAATGCTCCACTTCTTCGTGATGCTGCACGTCAGCTTCGCCGACGCGTCGATCTGGCCCGCGGGGAAGCTGGTCTGCGAAGCGAAGCCTGCGTGCTCGATGCCGACGGAGTGCGTGTTGCTGCTCTGGCCGTTCAGGTTGCACAGCTGGTTGCTGTTGTTCGCGCAGTCGTACGTCGCGCCGATGTGCCACGCGCGGTCGGCTTCCTTCACCAGCTGGCTGACTTCGGTGCCCGTGGTGTTGACCACGTAGTGCGCGCTGGTGCCGGCGGCGGTGTTGGTGAGCCAGCTCCAGCAGCTCGAGTACGAGCCTTCGCAGGTGTGAATGACCACGAACTTCGGCGACACACCGCCGCGCGAGTTGAAGTTCGGCGACGGGCGCCACACACCGGCGCCGTAGTCGGGCGCGCGATCGAGGCCCTGCAGCACCTCGCCGTACTCGCCCACCGACGCTTCGAGTTCTTCGGTCGACAGCGCGTCGCTCAAGCGGCCCACGCCGAGCTTCAGGGTGGCGTACACTTCGCCGCGCACGAACGCCTGCCGGCCCGCGAAGTCGAGCTTCGAGAACTCGGCCAGCACCCCAGACCACGCGAGCAGCTTGCTGCGGTCGATGCCCTGCGCGTCGGCCTGGCGCGACAACCACGCCGCGGTCGCGCGAACGTTGGCCGACACGTCGGTGCGCGCCGCCTCGTCGGTCACCATCGCCAGCGGCGCCGCTTCGGCGATCAACTCGGGCGAGAGCGCCATCACGCCGTAGGCGCCCGACTTGCCTTCGAACTCACCTTCCGACGCGACCATCTCGTAGCGGGTCAGCGACCACGACAGCGACTTGAGCAGCGCGGGCGGCACGTTGAACTCGCGGCCCGCCGCCTCGAACACCGTGTCGTAGCGATCGCTGGCGCGCAGCAGCGCCTCTTCGTCACCCGCCACGCGCTCCGACTGCGACTCACCTTCGCCAGGCAGCGCTCCGGCTGAACCCACGCCGCAGGCCGAGAAGCTGAGAAACGAAACCGTGAACAACGCGCTGAGGAGACGAAGCATGGCCCCGCGCTTCGCAGGACTCGGGCCAAGTTATTCTCGGCGTGTATTCAAGCGGTTACGAACCATTTGAGGCGATTTGTCTCAAACGCGGACAGCTGGGCCCACATCCATACCGTCTGAGAACAGGACATGCGTTTGTAAATAGTCTTTCAATGCGACACCGCCCCACGAGAGTGATCTCTCGTGAGGCAGTGTGGGTGTTGCGGTGCTGTGAATTCGCTCAGTTACGACGACGGCGGCGCAGCCCGACGAGCGTCAGCAAACCGAGGAACGGAGCCGCGAAGTCAGCCGGTGACGAGCAACCGCACCCCGTCTTGGCCGCGGGCTGAACGGTGGTGCTGCCCGTCCCGACGCCCGGAAGCACCTCGGTCATGCCGGTGCCGCCGCCCGCGCCGCTCCCGCCACCCGTTCCGCTGCCGCCGCCCGTCCCGGTGCCGCCGCCCGTGCCGGCATCCGCCACGGGAACCATGCAGTTCACCAGCGGCTCGGCGATGACGTTCACGTTCTGAATCACAGCCCCACCGCCGGGCGCTGCGAGCGCGATGTAGACGTCGGTGCCGCACGGCGCCTGCACGTCGATGGTGGCCGTGACGTTACCGGTGCCCGCGAACGCGGTGCTGCGGGTCGAGTCGTTCGACAGCGTGTTGCCGCTCCGCGTGAAGGTCACGGGAGAGCCGGTCCTGGTGAGCGCCACCATCGGCGTGCTCGCGGGGCGGCCGGTCTGATCGGGAGGAACGTTGGCCGTCACGCGCACGCGCAATACGCCCGCCGTGCCCGCGACCTTGAACTGCATGGGGCCTGGCACCGCCGAGGTGCGGAACGTCTGCGACTGCCCCGTGCCGAAGTACGGGCGGGGCAGGTTGGCGGCGGTCGCGTCGAGCACCTTCGAGCAGTTGATGACGCCGCGCTGCGAGAAGATCTCGTTGAGTTGCGCGGCGGCCATGGGGTTCGCGGGGAACGCCGTCGCCACGCGCGCGGCGAGCGCCGCGGTCACCAGCGCGAAGTCTGCGTTGGGGGTGATCGACACCAGCATCGCGTAGACCGCGGCGTCGAAGGTGTGGCCGTTGTCGGTGCCTGCGAACACCGTGGTGCGCGCCTGCCACATCGCTTCGGCGACGTGCATGCCGTCCTGGTGCACCTCACCCCAGAGCACCTCGGGGCACTTGTTCTGGTTGTCGAGCGAACGGAGGTATCCGTCGACCGGGACGCCAGGCGCCGAAGGCTGAGCGGCCGCCGCACGCGGGCCGAAGTACGGGCCGACCTGCGGCACGTTGTTGAACGCGGCCGAGAAGTAATCGGCGATGCCTTCGTGCAGCGCGCCACCTTCGTTGTTGGCAGAACGCGCGTCGATGGCGAGGTCTTCGAAGGTGAGCGCCGCGGTGGCGTAGATCGCCCCGTGACCGAACTCGTGCTGAATGACCGTGGCGTCGTAGGCCGCGTCGGCCGAGTTGCCCTGGAAGATCATCAGCGTGTCGGCGCCGGTGTCGAAGCCCGGCAGCGGCAACTGCGCGAAGTTCTCACGGGGGAAGAAGGCCGCGTTGTCCATGCGCAGCAGCGTGTTGGCCACACAGCCCTGCGGAGTGAACGCGCACGTGGGGTTGGCCAGAATCTCGTTGAAGTTGGGGAACATGGCGTTGGCCCACACCGCCGGCCGCACCGCAGGCGTGCGGCGCTCGTCGCGCATCTTGAACGGCTGAATGTTCGGGTTGCCCGCGAAGATCGGCTGCGCCGCGCCCGACAGACCGCGCGTCCAGTCGTAGATGGTGTTCACGTGGTAGAACGAGTGCACCTCGGCGAACTCGTCGGAGTTCGCCAGATCGCTCGCCACCACGGCCGTGCGGTTCGTCGGCGGGTCGACGGGCGCGTAGACGAAGTCGCCGCTCGCGTTGGTCACGTTCGAAGCGCGGCGCAGGCGATCGCAGACCGCCACGTCGTACTTCACCGGGAAGCCCATGTAGTCGAGCGTGCCGCTCGCGCGCTTCGCCGAGCCGTTGGCGGCGCAGCCTTCGTTCGGGCAGCAGTTGTACATCATCAGCTGGGTACCGCAGAGCTGGCCGCCATCGTTCTGAGACTCGACGAACCCGCCGTCAGCCGCGGCGCTCACACAGACGTCGCCGATCATCGAGCCGCCGTCGGCGTGCCGCAGCTCGCGCACGACCGTGGGGGTGACACCGACGCCCGCATCGAGGCCGCCGGGGCTGATGGGGTACACGCGCGCGTCGAGCGCTGCGCGGTGCACGCGGTTCTGAACGAAGAGCCGCTCACCGGTGACCGCGTCGATGGCCACGTACCAGTTCTTCGTCGCGTCGAGCGTCTGCACGTTGGCCACGAAGCCGCGGTGAAGATCGTCGCCCACGCGGAAGTAGAACGCCTTCGCGCCGCCGTACGGAATGCCGTCGTCGCGCATGGCGACGAGCGGGAGTTCTTTCGCGGCGAGCTTCATCGCCTCGCCCGTCGTCATCGGCGCGCCGTCGAGCACGCGCACGAACGGCTGCAGGCTCGAGGAGACCTGCTCCACGCGGCGCTGCGCGTCGAGCGTCACCACCAGCTTCGCTTCGTAGACCTCGAGGTCCTTCACGGTTTCCTGCAAGTGGAAGCTGGCGCCGAAGCGGGTGCCGAACTCACCGCTCGACTTGAGCGTGGCCGCCGGTGACAGGCCGTAGTGCTCTCGTCGTGAGAGCGCCCACGCGCGAACGGCGGTGGTGAGATCACCCGAGAGGGGCGTCGATAGTTGTCCGGCTTCGAACTTCGGAGCTCCGGTCTCGGTGTTGGGGATCGACGACGTGGGCTGCGGTGGGGTCACCACGCTGGCAGCGAGAATGAGTGCGGCGAGGGAGTTCAAGTACGTCTCCTTTCGGTGCACCCGGCCTGAGGGCACCGTGAAAGCGGGCGCACACTAACCGATATGTGCACGCCTCCATGAACAACCGCCGTGAAGCGCAGTTCTTGCGGCCGATGAGCGGAGGTGCGCGGTTTTCTTGCTGAATCCCGAGCGACGGAGCTAGGACTTCAACATGGCCTACGTCGTCGCCGACCCGTGCGTGAAGTGCAAGTACACCGACTGTGTCGAGGTCTGCCCGGTCAATTGTTTCTACGAGGGCGCCAACTTCCTCGTCATTCACCCTGACGAGTGCATCGACTGCGGCGCCTGCGAGCCGGTGTGCCCCACCAAGGCGATCTTCGCCGAGAGCGACCTCCCGTCGAAGTGGGACGAGTACAAGAAGCTCAACGCCGACTTCGCGACGAAGTGGCCGAACATCAACGAAAAGAAGAGCCCGCTGCCCGAGGCCGAAGAGTTCAAGGACAAGGAGAACAAGCGCTCC
This sequence comes from Archangium gephyra, assembly GCA_003243425.1. Classification (GTDB taxonomy): domain Bacteria; phylum Myxococcota; class Myxococcia; order Myxococcales; family Myxococcaceae; genus Archangium_A; species Archangium_A gephyra_A. The sequence goes on from QFQP01000029.1 coordinate 20,922, forward strand.
CTGTTCGACACGGCCCCCGGCGGGAAGTGATCACTTCGACAGCTCGCTGCGCTTCTGTTCGAGCGCGGCTGGCGTCGCGGTGTTCCGGTTGAGCTCGCTCATTCGGCTGAGCTCCCGCGTGGTGGGCGTGTCTTTCGGCGCGCTCGAGCCCATGCCTTCGTCTTTGTTGGCGCCACGGCCAGAAGACGCGAACGCCTGCGCCGACATCGGCTTGCCGGTCGACGCGTCGTACTCGGGCGTGATGCCACCGGGCGCGACGCTGGTGAGCGGCACGTAGCCCGTGGTGCCGCGCGCCTGCACCAGGTGAAACCGTCTGTCCTTTTCGCTCGGCCCCAGCCAGCGCACTTCTTCGCCGGCCTGGAGCGTGTGCAGCTTCTTCGCCCTGGCGCTCGGCTCCTTGAACAACGCTGCGTCTCGGGTCACCACGCGCAGGGCGTCGCCCTGTCGCTGCGCGAGCCCTGCGGATGACGACAGCGCCACGGCGATGACCAGGAGTCGCATGACCTTCGAGTGTACGCGCCATCAGGCGATCGACAGCGAACCGACCTTGAGGCCGCGCGCCTGCAGCTCTTCACGAATGCGGCTGACCGCCTCGGCGGACGGTGGGCCGTTCTTTCCCACCAGCTTGAGGGCGATCTGCCGGGGGCCCAGGCGTTCGATCTCGACGTGGGCGCCCAGCGAGTTGTTGAGCGTGATGGCGAGGCCCGGCCGCTGCGACTTCACGAAGCGTTCGATCTTCTCGATGAGCGCCACGGCCTGCGCGGCTTTCGTCTCGGGCGTGGCTTCGATCTTCGGCGCCTGCTGAGCACCGCTCGCGGCGATCGGCTGCTGAGGCAACACGGCGGCATTGGCGGGCGGCGCGTCGGCGCTCAGCTCCTTCGTGATGAGCTCCAGCACACGCGCATCGGCCCGCTCGATCACCGCCTGACTCGCGTCGGTGCGGACTTCCTTGAGCCCCACCGCCAGCGCCTGGTGCTCGCTGCGAACGTTGCCCAGCCGCTGGGCTTCACCGTCGGCGTGCACCCGCGCGGCGCTCAACAGCTGCCTGGTACCGTGCGCAGCTTCGCTCCTGGCGAGCGTCGTCGATTTCGCAGTCACCACCGTCTTCGGCGCGGCGCCCTTGACCGCCTGCGAGACCACGGGCTTGGGAGGGAGCGGCTGCTTCTTGAGCTCCGCCCTGGCCTCCGACAGCAACTGCTTGAAGGGTTGCGCCTTCGTCGCCACCACCGGCGTCACCGCGTTCCTGGGGTCGATTTTCATGGGCACCGACCACGTGAAGCATCCGTCGTGCCGCGAATGAATGACCTGATTCCGAGGCGTTACGGTCAGCCGCCAGCTCCCTGTCGGGACTTCAGTGCGCGAAACCGCCGGGTTGTTGAGGCGCGAGCCCCGTCAGCTCGTTGATGGCGACCGGGCAGGTGGCGACGTCTTCCGGGCGGCCGATGAGCGCGCCGCCGCTCCAGTCGGTGTCGTTGAAAATCAGGCCATCACGAATCTCGAACTCGGTGACCGTCTTGTTCATCTCCCAGAAGCGGCCCTTCACCAACACGCGCTGCCCGCGGTGGAACTTCTCGATGTCGGCGAACTGTTTCGACTGTAGGCGCACGTAGATGAAGACCGGGGGAATCTTCACCGGTGCCTGCGCGAGGAGGTCGAGCTGCGAGCGGCGCGGGTCGGGCGGTTCCCACTGCAACACCGCCACCAGCTCTTCGGCCTCGGCGTCGCGGTACTTCTTCTTCTTCTTGCCCTTCGGTTGGTTCACGCCGATCTCGAGCAGCGTCGCGCCGCCCCAGGTCACGTCGCGATCGAGGTAGCCATCGCGGAACGCCGCCATCACGTCGGTGGTGACCGCGCTCGTCGCGTTGAGCGCCTCGACCTGGTAGCGCTGCTTGAGCAACGGCAGCGTGAAGTATGCCGAGTCGATCGGCTGCACCTGCTCGTTGATCATCTTCAGCTTGGGAAGGTCGATGATCTTCACCGTCTTGTTGAGCTCGGTGGCGACGGCCAGCCACTCGTCAGGCATGCGCTTGTCGATCATCACGCGACGCACCATCGAGACCAGGTAGGCCATGGCCGGGAAGTTCGGCAGCGTCAGCTGCGTCTGCACCGCTTCCTGCAGCCTGGGGTCGAGCGTGAAGTTCTGATCGCGCTTGTGAATGTACGGCGCCAGCTCCGCGAGCGCGATGAACAGCCCGCCGTACAGCTGAACGCAACCGGGCTGCGGCGTGATGACTTCGTGCCCTGCGATCAACGCCTTGTTGAACTTCGACTTCGCGAAGCGTCGGTCCATCGTTTCTTCGCGGAAGTTCGGCGGTTTGCCGTTGCCGAAGATCTCCTCGCGCTGGGCGAACGAGGGCACGGCACACAGCACCATCAGCAGGGCGGTCACACGACGCATCGGCTTCGAAGGTAGCACTGCGCTGCCCGACGGCCGAAGCGCGCCGTTATTCCGGAGCCCCGCTTCCGGAGATCGGTTGAGCCCCAACGTCTCGGGTTTTTCCGCAGGGTCCCAGGGCTGGGCAGGCCCGGTGAATTCCTCTATAGGGCCACGCGATGCCGGGCGAGAACGCGACTGAAATCCTCATCAAGCCTGTCGAGAACGAAGGCGAATTGTTCCAGGCGCTGGCGATTCGGGAAGTCGTCTTCATCGAAGAGCAGAGCGTGCCCGAGTCACTCGAACGCGATGCCGACGACGCGCAGGCCTTTCACGTGCTCGCCATGGAAGGTGGCCACGCCATCGGCACCGGGCGCCTCGTGAAGCTGGCGGCGCCTCCTGAAGGGCAGACCGGCAACTGGGGTCGCGTGGGCCGCATGGCGGTGCTGCAGAGCAACCGCAAGGGCGGTACCGGCACCCGGCTGCTGACCGCGCTCGAAGCCGAAGCGCGGCGCCTCGGCCTCAACGGCATCATTCTTCACGCGCAGCTGTCGGCCATGGAGTTCTACAAGCGCCATGGCTACGAGACGTACGGCGCGGTGTTCGAGGAAGCGGGCATGCCGCACCTCGAAATGAAGAAGAAGCTCTGAGCTTCAGGCTTCGGTCTTGGTCTCGGGCAGGCGCGGCTCGGGCTTCTGACCCTTGATGCGCTCCTTGAGCTCGATGAGCGCAGGGAAGAGCACCGTGGTGCCGAGGAACGTGCAGAGCACGCCGACCACCGCGAGCATGCCGACGCTGCGGAGCCCCGCGTGCCGGGCGATGAGCATCGACGCGTAACCCACCGAGTTCGAGAACGTGGCCACCACGGCGGTCAGGCCCGTGTAGCGCATGATGCGCATCATCGAGCCCACGCCTTCTTCCTTGTAGCGGTGGAAGACGTGCACCGAGTTGTCGACGGCGATCGCCAGCAGGTTGGGCAGCACCACCACGTTCAGGAAGTTGAGCGAGATGTCGCCCACGAACATGCCGCCGGGCAGACACGCGATGCCGGCGAACAGCGGGCCGGTGACCATCAAGGTGTGCGTGAACTTCTTGAGGGCGATCCAGATGACGAAGAACACCACCAGCGCGGCGAGCCCCATGACCAGCGGGCCGTCACGGCGAATGAGCACGAAGATCTTCGCGGCCAGACGGTTGGTGTCGAGGATGGGGGCGTGAATGCCGGCTTCCGTGGCGCGGGCGCTGACGGTGTTGAGGTCCGCGGCCCACGTCTCGAGGCGCGCGGTGTCGTGCAGGCCGTAGCGCGGGAACATGAGGACGAAGGTGCCCTTGTGGTCGAAGGGTTCGAAGCGGCGGCGGAACTCCACCGGCAGCTCTTCGAGCCGCCACGGCTGCACGTTCGTCATGTCGATGAACTGCTTCACGCGTTCATCTTCCTTCGCGGAGTTCGGCACCTTCTCCATGAGGTCGTGGAGCTCGCCGATGAGCTTCATGCGGCGGTCGGTGTCGTACGGCAGCAGGTCGTTGAGTGAAGCGACGTCGGCGATGCTGCTGTTCTCGCCATCACGCTTCTGAATCTCACGCGCGAAGCCGGTGACCTTGCGCGCGGTGTCGAGCGAGTCGACCCAGGTCATCGCGGGGATCATGATGATCCCCATCTGCTCGGCGATGTGGAGCTCGAGCTCGCCGGCCTTCGACTCGCCGGTGATCTTGAGCAGGTTGGTCTCGAAGCCCACGCGCGGCAGCGCCCAGACCGAGAACGCAACCAGGCCGGTCATCACGGCGACGATGCCGCCGAGCACGAAGGTCGGTACCCGCAGCGTCCTGGGGTGCTCGGTGTGCGGCACCACGGCCTTGGGTTTACGCAGCGCGAACCGCTCCGAGAGGAACAGCACCGCCGGGGCGAAGGCGTACGTGGTGAGCAACGTGGCCATCACGCCGAACGAGGCGATCTTGCCGAACTGCTTGAAGGCTTCGAACTCCGCGAAGATGAGGACGAAGAACGCCGCCGCGTTGGTGATGGCCGACGACAGCGCGCCGCTGAAGGTCCCGTTGAGCGTCTCACGCATCGCTTCGAGCGGCTCGTGACGCGCGCGTTCTTCCCAGTAGCGCATCGACAGATGCAGGCCGTACTCGATGCCCAGACCGACGAGGATGGCCGCGAGGAACCCGGTGACCGGGTTCAGGTGGCCGACGACGGCCCACGTGAAACCCATGGTCGCGGCGATGCCCACGCCCAGCGGCACGTACACCGTCGGCACGATGGCCAGGCGACGCGCGGTCAGCAGCAGAATGATGAGCGTGACGATGCCGGTGATGACCCCGGAGCGCGCGAGGTCGGCCTGCATCGCATCGTCGTCGGCGACGCGAACCACGTACGCGCCGGTGTAGTCGAGCTTGAGGTCCTTGAACTTCTCGTCGCGCAGCTTCTCGGCGGCCCCACGGACCTCAGCGATGAGCTTGCGGTTGAAGTCGAGGTTGGCGGGCGTGGAGGTCGCCTTCACCAGCAGGTACAGCTCTTCTTCGTTCTGCGACTCGAGGTAGTCGCCCTGCTGCCGCCGCGGCGTGTACTTCTTCTGGATCTCCGCGAAGCCGATGGGGCGCTCTTCGTCTTCGTCGAGGTCGACGTAGAGCGGGTTGGCGATCTTCCGCTCGTAGTCGATGCGCGCGGCGACATCGTCCTTCAGGTTCGCGAGCTTCTCGGTCTCGAGCAGCAGCAGCGCGCGGCGGGTGACCCAGCGGGTGTCGAACTTCCACTCGACGAAGCGCACCACTTCCTTGCGTGCTTCGATGTCGGCCGCGGCGAGCTTCGCGAACGCGCGACGCTGCTCTTTGGTGCCGCCGACGACCTGCACGATGAGGTACCCGGTGCCTCCGGCGCGGTCTTCGATCTCCTTGAGGTCTTTCACCTCGGGGGTCGAATCGGGCAGCAGCTCCAGCATGTCGCCGCGGAAGCCGAGCTTGCTCGACATGAAGCCGAAAATGGCGGCGCACACCGCAGCCACGACAAGCATCTGCCATGGCGAGCGGTGCGACAGATTCAGAAGGCGTTCGAGGAGCGACTTCATGAGGCCCGCTGCGCGTAGCCCTGAAACGTTGCGGCTGCAATCGAGTTTGCGGCTGGTGCCCTCAGAGCGTCAGACCGGCCGGTAACGTGTCACCAAGCGCACGCGCCTCGTCGTCGGACGAGAGCTGAACGACCTCGGCCACGAGCTGTCGCCACGTGGTCGGGGCGTCGGCCAGCGCGAGCAGAATTCGCGCGCGAAGTTCGTCATCGAGATCGCGGCTGCGGTCACCGGTCTTGCGCGCCAGTTGCGTGAGCGCAAAACGAGCGCCGTCGTGCTTTCTGGGGTCGAGCCGGAGCAGCACTTCGGCCCACGCCGCCGCCGTTTCTGCCGGCACCACGCGATGCGCAGCGCCGTACACGGGGAGCCGCGCGCCGAGCCGCCCCAGCGCCCAGGCCCAGGGCCCGCCGGCCGTCTGGGCCGACTCGAGCCGCGAGATGATCCACGTGCCGAGCTCGACCTTGTCCTGCGGCACGATGAGCTCGAGTGATGCGGCGCAGCGCACCATTTCTTCCAGCCCCTGCGGCTGAATGCCCTTCAGTTTCCCTGCTGGCGGCTGCAGCCCGACGGGCACCTTTCGCTGCAGGTGCGGCTGCAGCAGTTTCCAGATGGCCAGCTGAGCGGCTTCGTTGAGGCCGCCTGCGATGCGGCGCCACAGTACCCAGAACTCGATCCAGATCGGTTGCTCGCCGTGGTTGGTGAGCAGGTCTTTGAAGATGGTGAACGTCTGTTCGACGCGCCACTCGTCGAGCGGGTACCCGACGCCCGGGCGCAGCGAGAAGCCGAGCAGCTGGAACATCACCTTCTCGTGGTCCGGTGAACGGCGCCGCTTGCCGACGCCGGCCCACAGCGGCGTCCACAGCTCGCGCAGCACGGGCACGGTCCAGGTGTCGCGAGGCCCGAGGATCTTCTCGAGCGTGCGGAAGAGGTTCTTCACGTCTTTGGGTTCGACGGGGAGCGGCCTGGTGCCGAACACGCGTTCGACTTCCAGCGTCGCTTCCGAGAAGCGCGCGGGCATCGACTCGGTGACGGTGATGGCCTGCGACTTCGCAGCGCCACGGAGCTCGAACTCGAGGCGCCAGCGCTGGTCGCCAGCGACGCAGGACAGCGCGAGCGTGCCCACCTCGGTCAGCGTGCACACGAGGTGGACCTGAACCGTCGCGCCCTTCTGCCCGGAGAGAATGGTGTGAATCGGCGGCAGCGCCTTGAGCGACTCGTCATCGAGCGCGATGACGTCGCCGGCTTTGTCGAGGCGGTCGGCAGTCGTCGAGAAGAGCTGGAACTGCACCGGCTTGCCGAGCGTGAGCGTGAAGGTGCGGTCCTCGAGTTCGACCGTTTCGCCTTCTTCGAGGCCGCGCGGAATGAGGCACACCGCTTTGTTGCTCCCGACGGACACGTAGAAGGCGCGCGGGGCTCCACCGCCGATCTTCTTGCCCAGCGCCTTGCGCGCCAGCCCTGAATAGGCGGCGCCACGCGCGACCGCGAGATCGAGCGAGTCGTGGGGCAGCAGGGGGATCTTCGGCTGCTCGGGCCAGATGTTCGAAACCGAGTCGACCAGCGCCTGGGTCAACACCGGTGAATTGAAGACGCCACCGTTCAGCAGAATCGCATCGGGCCGCGACAGCGAGTCACCGGCATGCGCGCGCAGGAAGGCGACGACATGGCGCGTGATGGCGGCGTCGGTCGCGTACGGAAGCCCGAGCTCGACGACGGCGCCGCGCTTCGCGACGGTCGGCAACGAATCGGCGGTGACGGTCGGGAAGAAACCGCGCGCGGTGACCTCGACGATTTCGTCGCGCGTCAGCTCGGCCGACAGCGTTCCACCGATCAACCGGCTGCCAGCCCCCGCGAGCGTGACCTTGATGGGCGAGGTGGTCGCTGCGCCGCCGAGCACGTCTTCTTTCACCGACCGCGCGACCGCCACCGCCTGCGCCCACTGCGTGCCGTTCAACCTGACGTTCGTCTTGCTCTCGATGACGCGCGCGAGGGCCGCGTCCATGTTGTCGCCGCCGAGCAGCAGGTGCTCACCGACCGCCACCCGCCGCATCGCCGGGCCTTCCGGCAACATCGCGACCTGCACCAGCGAGAAGTCGGTGGTGCCGCCGCCGACGTCGACCACCAGCACCAGCTTCACGTTCTCGAGCGCCTTGCCCAGCGCGTCGCGGTTGCGCGACGTGAAGTCGTAGAAGGCAGCCTGCGGCTCTTCCAGCAGCGACAGCTTGTTGAGCTCGAAGCCCGCGTCCCGCGCCGCCTGCAGCGTCAACGCGCGCGCTGCTTCGTCGAACGACGCGGGGATCGTGAGCACGACCTCCTGCTGCGCCAACGGAGCGTCGGGGTGTGCGTGGTTCCACGCGTCGGCGATGTGCCGCAGCAACGCCGCCTGCGCCGCGACGGGCGACATGCGCGGCACGTCACTCGTCGCGCCCCACGGAAGAATGTCGGCCTGGCGGTCGACGCCTTGATGAATGAGCCACGACTTCGCGCTCGTCACCACACGACCGGGAACGCGGCCTGCCTGCCAGCGCGCGAACTCGCCGGTCACCTTCGTCGGCCCGCCCCACGGCAGCGCGAGCGACCCTTCGGGGAACTCGTTGGCGACGGGCGCGTACACCGCCGATGGCAACAACGCGCGCGCGCTGACTTCACCGGGCCGCACCAGCTGCGGCACCGCGAAGTCGACGACGCGCGCAGACGCGCCTGCGCCCGGCTCGGTGAAGGCCACTGCGCAATTCGAGGTGCCGAGATCGATGCCGATGACGTAGCGAGACACGAGTCAGTCCTGGCGAACGTTGAGCTCCAACTTCCAGCGGCCCTTGCCGTTGCGCTCGAGACAACGCACCTCGAGTGCACCCAGCTCGGTCACCGCGGCCTGCAGATTCACCGGCACCAACGCGCCGCTGCTGCCTTCGAGCGCCGTTTCAATCGGCGGCAATTCATCGAGGTCCTTCGCGGCCTCGGCGTCTTCGATGAACTCGCCGACCTTGTCGTCACGGCGCGTCGACGACGAGAAGAAGCGGAACCGCGTGGGCTCGCCGACGACCAGCCCGAATTCCTGCGGCGGAATGTCCGCCTGGGTGCCTTCTTCCATTCCGAACGGCGCGACACACAGCGCCTTCACCGGCGGCGTGAACCCGGGAACGGCCATCATCGCGCTCTCGACACCCACGTAATACGAGCGCGCCGTGCCGCCGCGAATGCGGATGCCGTGACCCGCTTTGACCCAGCCGTAATACGCAGCGCCACGCGCCACGGCGAGATCGAGGTCGGCGCCGGCCAGCTCGCGCGCCGCACTGACGCCCTCACCCGTGAGCCACGCGTTCAACGTGTCCATCACGCGTGCGCGCAAGCTGGTGGCCTTGAACACGCCACCGTTGAAGAGCACCGCCGTGGGCCGCGCGAACGAGGTGCCGAGGTTGAGCGACGTCGCCTGCCGAGACAGGAACGCCGCGAGGTGCCTGGTGATCGCCGCGTCTTGCGCGTAGGGCAGGGCGACCTGCGCGAGGCCGGTGCGGCGCGCCGCCACCGGCACTTCGGTGACCTTCACGCGCGGGAAGAAGCCTTCGGTCAGTACGCGCTCGAGCTCTTCGCGCAGCAGCTCGGTCTTGAGCGTTCCACCGACGAGCGATGAGCCACGACCCGGCACCGAAATCGGCGCCTTCTCGGCGTTGGGGTGCTCGTACAGATGTTCTTTGCCGACGCGACACGCCGACGTGAGCGCGGCGAGCTGCCAGGGGTCGAGCGTCTTGCCCTGTGCCTTGAACTTCTCGTTGAGCGTGAAGGCCAGCGCGAGGTCCATGTTGTCGCCGCCGAGGAGAATGTGATCTCCGACGGCCAGACGTTCGAGCTGCAGCTCACCGTCTTTCTGCGACACACCGATGAGCGAGAAGTCGCTCGTACCGCCGCCGACGTCGACGACCAGCAACACGTCGCCGGGCTGCAGCTGCTTGCGCCAGTCGTTGCCCTGCGCTTCGAGCCACGCGTAGAGCGCGGCCTGCGGTTCTTCGAGCAGGGTGACGCGCGCGAGCCCTGCCTTCGCCGCCGCCTCGAGCGTCAGATCACGCGCCGCTGCATCGAACGACGCGGGCACGGTGACCACCACTTCTTGATCCGCGAGTGGCGCCAGCTCGCGTTCCCACGACTGGCGAAGGTGCTCGAGGTAACGCGCGCTCGCGTCGACCGGCGAGACCTTCGAGACATCGTCGGGCGCACCCCACGGCAGAATCGGCGCGCGGCGGTCGACGGTCGGGTGCCCGAGCCACGACTTCGCCGAGGACACGAGCCGCGTCGGCACCTTCGCGCCGTGCGTGCGCGCCAGCTCACCGGTGATGAAGCCGATCTTCTTGTTCCACGGCAGCGCCAGCGATCCGGACGGAAATTCCGTTTCTGCTGCGAGGTAGAGAAACGACGGCAACAGCTGCCTGGGCTCGATGGTGCCCGGCGCGGTCAGCTGCGGTACCGGCAACACGGCCTGACCTGCGCCACGTGCTTCCTTCGCGTCGAACTCCAGGTACGACAGCGCGCTGTGCGTGGTGCCGAGGTCGATTCCGATGGCGTACTTCTTCGTCACGGCAGCTCGACCTCCGCGGGTGCCAGCACCTTCACGTCGACGGTGGTCGGCACGTCAGGCAGCGCGACCTTCGTGGCCACCCAACCGTGGTGTTTGAGCGCGCCCTTCCACGGCCCCGTGCCCGTCACGTTGCCCGTCAGGCGGAATCGATTGGCGTCGAAGCCCTGAGGCACGTCGATGCTCGCGCCTTCGCTCTGCGTCACCACCGGCGCCAGCGGCACGTACTGCTGCAGCGCCTTGCGACACCCTTCGTGCACCACGCGCGCGGCGGCGCCCACGTCAGCGTCAGAGAAGCTCGAGACATCTTCCTGAAGGAAATCGAGCAGCCGGCCTTCACGCTGCAGCAGCCCGAGAATGAAGAGGCCTGCGGCGTGCTGCTGTTCCGGCGTCATTACTGGAGCCGGCGGCGGCAGCAGGGGTTTGTGGGGCTCGACGGGCGCTGGCAACACCGGCGTGGGCTGGGGCAGCTCGCCACCAAAGAGAATCGAGAGCGCAAGTTTCAGTCGGGAAAAAAACGACATGCGGTCCCGTTAAGCGAATTTCCCTCGGGTGCCAACCGTTCCGAGAATGCACTATGTCCCCGTCTCCACTGACGTTTCGGGGCGCACGAAAGGAAGACATGAAGTTCCTCATCATCGCGCTGCTCACCTTTTCGCTGCCCGCTGCCGCTGCCGAAGTGTTCGTCAACGGCGTCAATGTCGACGGTCTGACCAACCACAACTTCGAGAAGGTGAACGTTCGCCTCGACGAGCGCGGCAACGTGCAGATCGACGCGCCGGGCTACTCGGTGAAGAAGGTGTCGCTGCAGGACAAGGCGCCCGAGCCGGCCGGTTCGATCACCCAGAAGTACTACCTCGTCACCGAACAGTCGCCCTCGGGCATGACGGAGTACGAGATCGACCTGTTCTTGAACGGCAAGTACTTCCGCACGGTGAAGAACGGTGACGAGCAGCTGGTGACCGACATCACGCGCAGCCTCAAGCCGGGCCGCAACACCGTCATCGCGCAGGCCAAGAAGCGCTACGCGAACCCCGATCGCCCGCGCAGCCAGAGCCGCGCGCACGTGTTCCGCGTGATCATCGGCGAAGGCACCACCGCGAACGATCAGGTGACGATCGAAAAGCAGGTGATGACGTTCACGCGCACCGCCGCGGACACCAACGACGTCACCCAGGAATTCAGCTTCACCACGCGCTGACGGAGCTTCATGTATTCCATCGACGAGCGACTTCGCGGGCTGCCCGCTGTCAGGGACCAGGTGGTTCAGCTCTACCAGTCGCTGAACCAACCGCACCTCGCCATTCCCAATCGCCGCGCCGGGCCTGCCTCGGCCACCGTGCTCGGGCTGCGCGGGCCATCGGGCTTCGCGGTGTTCGTGTACCTCTACATGCCCCAGAGCGGCGAGAGCGCGGTCTACGTGCCCTCCAACGGCACCGTTCCCGCGGAGCAGTTTCAGGGCGAAGAAGCCGAAGCGCTGGGCTTCGTCGAGTCGATGGGCTTCATCATGGACAACCTGAACTTCCGCGGCCGCCCGGCGGACGAGCAGGACTCCATGATTCGCTCGATGCCGGTCTTCCAGCGTGAGCCGCCGGCACCGAACGCGTCGTCTCCGTCCACGCCTGGTTCGCGGCCGGGCACCGGTGGCCACTCGACGGTCATTCAGCTGGGGAAGTTGTTCTCGGCGTTCTGTCTTGCGCTCTTCGTCAGCGGCTGTGCGCACGTCAGCGATCATGATCGCGAGCAGTCGAACCTCCGCTACGAGCTCGCCGTGCAGAGCCTGGTGAAGGAGCCGCAGCAGGCGCTCAAAGAAGCCGAAGCGGCGCTGGTGTTGAACCCCGAGAACGCCGACGCGTGGCACGTGAAGGGGCTGCTGCTGCATCACAGCTTCCGTCGCCTCGAAGAGGCGCGCGCGGCGTTCGCCAGGGCGCTGGAGCTGAAGAACCCGTTTCCCGAGGCGAACAACAACCTCGGCAACCTCTACATGGATCAGAAGCGCTGGGACGACGCCATCGCGCAGTACCAGCTGGCGCTCAACGACGTGATGTTCCGCGAACCGTATCTCGCGCAGAGCAACATGGGCTGGGCGTACTTCAAGAAGGGCGACAACAAGTCGGCCATCGAGAACATCCGCGCGGCGTTGCAGGTCAGCCCCAAGTACTGCCTGGGCGAGCTGCAACTGGGTCAGATCTACGAGTCGCAGCAGTCGGCGACGGAGGCCTGCAAGTACTTCGGTCGCTACCGTGAGCACTGCCCCGATCGCGCCGATGCCTGGCAGCGTGATGCCGTGTGCCTCGCGCAGAACGGTGACGCCGCCGCCGCCACGAAGGCCTTCGACACCTGCATCGAGAAGGCCGGCAGCGACGATCAGAAGGACGTCTGCAAGTCGCTCAAGGAACAGCTGCTCAAATGACTCCGCCGGACTACCTGGACTTTGGCCGGTACCTCCAGGTGCAGAGAGAGCTTCGTGGGCTGTCGCTCGACGACGTCGCCCGGCAGACCAAGATTCCGCCGACGTTGATCGGCGCGCTCGAGAGTGGCCAGTCGGAGCGGTTCCCCGAGCGGGTCTTCATTCTCAACTACATCCGCAGCTACGCGACGGCGGTGGGGCTCTCGCCCGACGAGGCGGTCAATCGCTTCCACGAGATTCCCGAGGCTCCGAAGGCCGAAGCGTTCGACCCGGCGGCGCTCGAGACCGTTCGCCTCGCGCGCGCGTCGTCGATGCTGTGGAGCACGATCGCCGCGGTGCTGGTCCTCGCCGCGCTGCTGACGCTCAACGGCGTGTACGAATTGACGCTGCGGTATACGCACCGCTGAGTGGACCGCTTCGTCGACCAGGCACTCGTGTTGTCCGCGGTGGATTTCGGCGAAGCCGATCGCATCGTCACGCTTCTGACGCGGGCGCACGGGCGCCTGTCGGCCTTCGCCGCCGGTGCGCGAAAGAGCAAACGTCGCTTCGCGGGAGCCCTCGAGGCGGGAACGCACCTGAACGCGCAGCTGGTCTCGACGCGCGGCGACACCTGCCGGCTCGATGGCGTGGACGTCATCAAGTCGTTCCACAAACTGCGCGACGATCTCCCACGCATCGCGCGGGCCCTGTACTGCCTCGAGTTGTGTCGCGAGCTGACGCGCGATCACCAACCGCACGAGGCGTTGTTCGACGCGCTGGCGCACTACCTGGGGTTGCTCGACGAAGCGCGCGCCGGGCCCACGTCGGTCATCAAGTTCGAGCTCGATGCGCTGCAGTACACCGGCTTCATGCCGCACTTCGCGCCCTGCGCACTGTGTGGCGGGCCCACCGGCGACCGGCCCCGCTTCGACCCCGAGCACGGCGGCGTGGTGTGCTTCTCGTGCAGCGCGCGGGTGCCGCGCGGAATTCCGGTGCGCCCCGAGGTGGTCGAAGCGCTGGCGCGGCTGCAGGCCGGTGAGCGCAAGCCGTTACCTGCGGAACTTCGGGCGCGCAGCCGTGAGCTGCTCAACCTCTTCATCGCGCATCATCTCGGCCGGAAATTGAAGTCGGTGGACTTCATGGAACAGGTGGGAACGGACTGAATGCTCGACGTGGTCTCGCTGGGTGAAGCGCTGGTCGATTTCCTGCCGGAGCGGCGTGGCGCGCGTGTTCGCGAAGTCGCGCAGTGGACACCGTGCATCGGTGGAGCGCCTGCCAACGTGACGGTGGGGTTGTCGCGGCTGGGCGCGAAGTCGGCGCTGGTGGGCGTGACCGGCGACGATGAGTTCGGCCACTTCCTCAAGGAGCGGCTCGAAGGCGAGGGCGTCGACGTGCGGTTCCTCCGCCAGACGAAAGACGGCAAGACCGGCCTCGCGTTCGTGTCGCTCACCAGGTCGGGCGATCGCTCGTTCACCTTCTACCGAACCCGGTCTGCCGAGACGTTCCTGTGCGAGACGGAAGCGTCGCGCGTCCCCGAGAGCAAGGTGCTCCACGTGGGCACCAACTCGCTGATTCACGCCGCTGCCCGGGCGGCGGTGCAGGGCGCGGTGAAGCGCGCGTACGACGCCGACCGCATCGTCTCCACAGACCCGAACCTGCGCCTCCATCTGTGGAAGGACCCGCGGGTGCTGCAGGCGCTGTTGAACAAGCTCTTCGTGCGCTGCTCGGTGGTGAAGCTGAGCGAGGAAGAGATCGAATTCGCGTGTGGCACCGCGAAGATCGAGAAGGCGCTCGATGCCCTCGAGGCGCGCGGCGTGGTGGTCTCGATGGTGACGCTGGGCGCCAGGGGCGCGGCGCTGCGCTTCCACGGCCAGACGCGGTACGTGCCGGCCAAGAAGGTGAAGGTGGTCGACACCACGGGCGCCGGCGACGGCTTCACGGCGGGCTTCCTGTTCGGCCTCACCCGGCACTACGGCTCTCGGACCGAGCTCGAGGCGGCCGACATCGACACGCTCGAGGGGCACGCGCGGTTCGCGTGCCTGGTGGGTTCGCACGCGGTCACGAGGCTGGGCGCGGTGGCGGGCCTGCCGACGCTCCGCACGCTTCGGAAGAAGTGACCGCTACTTCGGCGCTGCGACGTCGACGAGCTCGACCTCGATGATGACGGTCGCGTTCTTCGGGAGCCTGGTGCCCTTCACCGGCGCGCCTTCGAGCGTCGAGGGCGGGCACACCAGGTTCACCGAGCCGCCGCTCTTCACGCGTTGCAGCCCTTCCGCGAGGCACGGGCAGTAGCTGTCGAGCGCCGCGCTCACGGGCTTCTCTTCGCGCTTCGTCTCCGCGAGCACCGTGTCGTCGGGCAGCTTGGCTCTGTACTGAAGCGACACCACGTCCTTCGGGCCGGGCGTGGGGCCCGTACCTTCCTTCACCGTCTTCACGATGGTGCCGTTCTTCAGCGTGACGGTGCCGGGCTCCTGACGGGCGCCGATCACCAACAACACGAGCACGAGCGCCGTCATCAGAAGTTGAACGACGCGTTGAGCATGAAGCTGAAGATGAACTGCTGCTCGATGCGGAAGCGGCGGCCCACGCGATCGACGCGGTAGTCGAAGTTCGGGTTGATCTCCTCCGGCGCGGAGCTGACGTCGACCACCCCGTTGCCGTTCAAGTCCTTGCCGATGTCTTCGTTGGTGAGGAAGTGCTCGGTGTTGTACGCGATCGAGGTGTACGCGCGCAGTTTGATGAACTCCGCGGCCGACCCGATGATCCCGAACTGGCCGCCGAGCTGCCCGTAGTCGCTCGAGTACAGGAGCTTGCGCATCGGGTCCGAGAGCTCGTTGTACGTGCGGCCTTCCGACACGTAGTTGAACCAGCCGCGGAAATCGAAGGCGACCTTCTGGAACCTCTCTTCGCGCTCGAAGACCGTGATCTCGGTGCCGAAGTTCGCGCCGCCGGTGTGCACAGGGCGCACGCCGGTGTCTTCACGCGTCCAGCCGTCGCGGCCGCAGTTCTCGGGGTGGCTCAGCGTGGCCCTTGCGGTCTCCGAGTTCGGACCTTCGGCGTAGGCCACGTCGCAGTTCGAATAGAAGCCCGGGCCCTTCCACGGCAGCGTGTACCAGATGCCCACGTAGGGCTCGATGTACTGGTTCAGGCGCTTCGAGACGTGGGTGCTGAAGGTGTAGCGGTGCACCTTGTCGCCGATGGCACCACGGCTGGTGCTGCTGGTGCTCTGCGCGGGGTTGAGCAGCGCGGCGGTGGGCGCCGTGTAGTCGAAGCGCAGCGTCCACGTGGGCTTGCTGGGGTCTTTCTTCTGCACGAACGGGTTCCACGCCAGGCCGAACGTGAAGTCGCCCAGGCCGGCGCGATAGCTGTTGAAGCGCGGGTCGACGTTGAAGAGCTGACCCATGCCGCGGCCCGGGTCGGCGCACTGCGTGCCCTGCGGGTCGAGCGTGCAGTTCCGGTTGATGGTGCTGTTGTTGGCGTCAGTGCCGCCGGCGAAAGACCACGTGCGGTCCTGGCCGAAGATGATCGGCACCCCGACGTGCAACTCGAGGTCTTTGTAGATGCCGAGGTGGAGGTCGATGCCGAGCCGGTTCTCGACCTTGAGGTAGTTGAGCTCGGTCACGTCTTGCAGTTGCCCGAGCTGGTACCACTCGCGACTGATGGTGCCGCGCTCGCGCGTGAACTGGTACGTGAAGTCCAGGAACATGCCGAACGGGTCTTTCTCTTCGAAAGACGAGGCCACGCGCGTCAGCTCAGCCGCTGAAACCTGAGTGCCGACGAGTGCGGCGAGCAGAATCCCGAGTCGATTCATCGAGTTCGGACGGTAGGTCGAAGGGGCGCGCAAAGCCACGGTTTTGCCCTTTAGCCGCCCGCGAGCGTGGTGGCCGGGAACTGCGCCTTGAGCTCGTTCATGCGCTTCTCGAACGCCGCGCGGTCGGCCGTGGGCATCGAAGCGCGCGTCGTCTTCTGCGAGTCGAACGGGTCGATGGGCTTGTCGTTCTTCATGAGCTGGTAGTGCAGGTGAGGCGCGAAGCTGTGGCCGGTGTTGCCCGACCTGGCGAACACTTCACCGCGCTTGATGCGCTGGCCCACCGCGAGCGACTTCGGCAGCTCCGAGAGGTGCAGGTACAGCGCGTGGCGGCCCTGACCGCCGACCTCTTCGAGCTCGACCGAATTGCCGTTGCCGCGGAAGTTCCAGTTCTTGCGCACGATGACGGCGTCGAACGTGGCCTTGACCGGCGTGCCCGACGGCGCCTTGAAGTCGACGCCCTTGTGCTTGCGACCGTCGCGCAGGAGCGAGGTGATCTGCTCGTAGCTCTCGATGGGCGAGTCGACGAGGCGCTCTTCCAGCTCGCTGGCGTCGCCCATGTAGAAGCGCGCGAAGGAATCCGAGGCGCCCTTGAAACGGTAGGTCTCGAAGTCGCGGCCCAGCTTGTGGCTCGAGAAGCGAACGGCGTGCACCAGCGGCTCCTGGCCATCGCGCGTCTCGTAGACCACCGAGAGCGTGTCGCCCTTCACCAGGTCCTGCGGCACGCGCACCCACCACACCAGCGAGCGGTTCACGACCTGCGTGAGCGCCGTGCCGATTTCTTTGCCTTCCGAGCCCACGATGGCCGACTCGAGCGGGCCGTTGATGGTGACGGTGAAGCTGCGCTGCGAAGGCCCGGCGGCGGCGACGGCGGCATTGGCGGCGGCGTTGGGCGCGACGGGCGGCGTCGGCGGTGCGGCGGGAAGTTCGGCGACAGGCGCCACCGGTGCGCCGGTCACTTCGGCCTCGGCAGGTGGCGGCGCGTCAGACGGCTTGCTCTTGATCCAGAAGATGCCGCCGAGCAGCAGACCGACGACGACCGCGGTGATGGCGACGGGAATGACGGGAGTGCTGCTCTTCGGGGGCGCACCCAGCGTGGGCATCTCGGGCATGGACGTGTGGCTCCTTGAGACGAAATCGAGCACCGCAGGGTAGCGGCGTGGCTGAACCTTGCGAGTTTTCTGCCACAGCCTTGTAGCTGGGCGTTACCGGGCGGCGAAAGCGAGCAGCGCCGTGGCCTGGGCGTGAGGCTCCTCGGGCAGGCGGTGGGTCGGCAGCAGCGCGAGCGCGGCCATGGCGTCACGCTTCAGTACCGAAAGACACAGCGCGACTTCACCCGCGAGGTCTTCGTTGGGGTCTCGAGCGAGCCAGGGCACCACGGCCTCGAGTTCGTCAGCCCAGGTGTTCGGCTGCGTGACCGGCTTCATGAAGTAGTCGGTGTGCAGCATCGGCAGGTGCGTGAGCCAGTACGCGTCGTGCAGTTTCGAAACGTCTTTGTACGGCCGCTCACGAATCGTCAGACGCACGTCGACACCGCAGCGCGCGGCGAGCTCGCCCAGCACCCAGGAATAGATGAGGTGCTCGTCAGCGAACCGCCGCAGCGCTTCCGCGAGCTTCGATGCATCGGGTGGTCGATGCGGAAGGCCGTGCACGTGTCGGCAGAACCACGCGTCGACGCTGCTCTGGAGTGTTTCGGGATCGCTGAAGTCCCACGTCACGTGCGCACAGCGCTGGAGCGCGTCGTGAAGATGCGCGCTCGAACCGGTGAGCCCCTCGAGCATGTGGAGCGTCAGCGCCCGAAGCGCGGCGTGCTCGTGCGCCTCGGTCGCGGCCAGAAAGCGCGCGAGGCGATCCATCACTCGTCGACGGCGGGCGACTCGTCGCGCAGACCGAACTCCTTCATCTTGGTCTGCAGCGACTTGCGGCTGATCTGCAGCAGCTTCGCGGCGCGGGTCACGTTGCCGTCGGTCTTGGCGAGCGCCTGCACGATGAAGCTCTTTTCGATCTCCGCCTGACGTTGTTTCAGGAAGTCCTTGAGCGGCGTTTCACCGGGCGCGGGCGTGGCACCGGTGTGCAGCGCCGGCGCCGACTGCATGCCGCCGCGCACCGCTTCGGGGAGGTCCTTCGCCTCGATGCGCGGACCGTCGGCGAAGAGCAGCACGCGCTCCATGAGGTTCTCGAGCTCGCGAATGTTGCCGGGCCACGGCCACGCGCGCAGCAGCGTGAGCGCTTCGTCGCTGATGCCCTCGATCTTCTTGTTGAGGCGCTTGTTGTACTTCTCGATGAAGTGGCGAACGAGCGCGGGCACGTCGTCGCTGCGCTCGCGCAACGACGGCAGCACGATCGGCACCACGTTCAAGCGATAGAAGAGGTCTTTGCGGAAGCGGCCCTGCTCGGTCTCTTTCTCGAGATCGCGATTGGTGGCGGCGATGAGGCGCACGTCGACGCGCGTGGTCTTGATGCCGCCGACGCGCTCGAACTCGCTCTCCTGCAGCACGCGCAGCAGCTTCACCTGCATCTCGAGCGGCACTTCGCCGATCTCGTCGAGGAAGAGTGTTCCTCCGTCGGCGAGCTCGAAGCGGCCGGGCTTGCTCGACACCGCACCCGTGAACGCGCCGCGCTCGTAGCCGAACAGCTCCGACTCCATGAGGTCCTTGGGAATCGCGGCGCAGTTGATCTTGATGAGCGGCTTGTCGCGTCGCGAGCTGCCCTGGTGGAGCGCGGTGGCGACCAGCTCCTTGCCGGTGCCCGATTCGCCGGTGATGAGCACCGTCGACGGCGTGTCGGCGACCTTGTCGATGACCTTGAACAGCTCCTCCATGCGCGGGCCGTCACCGATGATCGACTTCCGAGCGCTGCCGTCGGGCGCCACGTGCCCCTGGTTGGCTTCCTGAACGCGCGCGGCCTTGGCGACGACGGAGCGGATCTCGGAGTGCTCGAAGGGCTTGGTGATGTAGTCGAACGCGCCCGCCTTGATGGCCTCGACCGCCGAGTCGACCGTGCCGTGCGCGGTGATGATGATCACCGGCACGTCGCTGCGCGTGGCCTTCACGCGGGTGAGAATGTCCATGCCGCCGAGCCTCGGCATGACCAGGTCACTGATGATGACGTCAGCGCCGTTCTTCTCGAACTCCGCGAGGGCCTGCTCACCGTCTTCGGCGACCGCGACCTCGTAGCCGTCTTTCCGCAGAATCGCGGCGAGCACCTTGCGGAGGTTCGCTTCGTCGTCGACGACCAGAATGCGGCTCATGGCGGCTCGTTTGGCGTGTAGGGGCTGACAGGTCAAGGCGTAGAGTTGCCGGGTGATTTCGCTGGTGCTCAGCGCGGTTCTGTCGGTGACCGTCGCACCGGAATGCCCTGCGCCGAACGCGGTGCAGCTGGGCGTCGGCACGCAGAAGGTCCTTCGCCTGAAGCCGGGCGCGACCGTTCACAGCACGCGGTCCGAGGTGGTGACGGCAGCGCGCGTTCCCGGAGACATGGCGTTGCTGGTCGGCCTGTCGAGCGGTCGCGCCGAGGTCATCGTCCAGCTCGGCGAATCGGTCGTGAAGTACCCCGTGCGCGTGAAGTCGAGCGACCTCGGCCACCGCCTGGTCGAGCTCGCAGAGTTCTTTCCGTGTGACTCGACGCTGGAGCTCAAGATTCTGAAGAACCGCGTGGAACTCGCCGGTGAAGCGAGCTCGCTGGAGGAATGGCAGGCGGCGATGGACGCCGTCGAGAAGTGGCCGTCGGTCGTCGTCACCGGAAAGCTGAAGAAGTCGGTGATCGAGCAGACCATTCGAGACGCGAACAAGGCGTTCCTCGACGCCGGGTTTCCGAACGCGAAGTTCGTGCGCGTCGACGAGGGACTGCAGATCGTCGGCGATGCACCGAAAGATCTTGTTCTCATCTGGGAACCGAAGGTGCGGCTGGCTGTCTCTCGCCCGCGGAGAACGAAACGATGATCGCCTTGTTGCTGGCTTCGCTGGTGCTCGCGGCCGAACCACCCGATGACGCGCTGATTCGTGCGGTGACCCAGCGCCTCGAGCGCGATCGCAGCCTGATTCCAGATTCAGGGCTTCGTCCGACGACCGGCCCACTGCCGCTGCTTCAGACGTCGGACGCGCGCTCCTTCAATTCTGCGAAGTGGAGCGTGAAGTCTGCCGCGGCGTGGCAGGAGACCGCGGACGCTTCGGGCAAGGCTGTCTACGCGGTGGCGCTCTTGTTCGAAGACGTCGAAGAAGCGGTCGCGAACGTAGGCGTTCGCGTGGAGATCATCGTGCCCACGAACACACCGGGGCTGACTCTTTGCTGCTGCAGCACCACCGAGGTCTTCCGTCGGGTCGGCAAGACGTGGCGCTTCGAGAAACGCCTCGGCACCATCTGTTCTTGAACTCGACGTGGCACGCCGCTCGCCTACGGTGAGCAGCGATGTCCCCACCTCCGCAGAAGAGCGGCCGCAGCGCCGCACTGGTGGCCGCCGGCATTCTCTTGTCGCGGCTCGTTGGCCTCGTTCGTCAGAAGTTGTTCGCGCACTTTCTCGGCAACGGTCTCGAAGCCGCGGCGTTCTCGGCCGCCACGCGAATTCCGAACGTCCTTCAGAACCTCCTCGGTGAAGGCGTTCTTTCGGCGTCACTCATTCCCGTCTACGCAGGTCTTCGCGCGCGTGGCGACGAAGCCGGAGCTCGCAAGGTCGCAGGCGCGGTCTTTGGTCTTCTGTCGTTGTTGGTCAGCGGAATGGTCGTGCTCGGAGTTCTCGGCGCACCGTGGCTCGTCGACCTGATCGCGCCCGGCTACGAAGGCCATTCACGGGAACTCACCGTCACGCTGGTTCGCCTCATCTTCCCCGGCACCGGCGTACTCGTGCTGAGCGCCTGGTGTCTGGGCATTCTCAATTCGCACAAGAAGTTCTTCCTCTCGTACGCGGCGCCGGTGGTGTGGAACGGCTGCATCATCGCCGCGTTGCTCGTTTCACGGGGTCAGACGCAAGACACGATCGTCACCTGGGCCGCGTGGGGCACGGTGCTGGGCAGCGCGGCACAATTCCTCGTGCAGCTCCCGAGCGTGATTCGCCTGCTCGGGTCTTTTTCCCCGAAGCCGTCGCTCGACGGGGAACACGTTCGGCAAGTCGTGAAGGGGTTTGCGCCCGCAGTGATGGCGCGCGGAGTCGTTCAGGTCAGCAGCTGGGTCGACATGGCGTACGCGTCGCTCATCAGCGAGCGAGCTGTCGCTGCGTTGACGTACGCGCAGACCATCGCGCTGTTGCCGGTGTCGTTGTTCGGCATGGCGATCTCTGCAGCCGAGCTCCCTGAGATGAGCGCCGACGCCGAGAAGTCGAAGGAAGAGCGCGTGGACGCAATTCAGAAGCGCCTCAAAGGTGGTCTCGAGCGCATGGCGTTCTTCGTGGTGCCGAGCGCCGTCGCGTTTCTCCTCTTCGGCGATCTCATCGCCGCGGCCCTTCTCGAATCAGGTCGCTTCACTGCCGACGACTCGCGCTTCACGTGGTACCTGCTGATGGGCTCGGGCGTCGCGCTGTCCGCGCAGACGTCGGGGCGTCTGTATTCCTCTGCGTTCTACGCGCTCAAAGACACGAAGACGCCGCTCAAGTTCGCGGCCATTCGCGTGACGCTCGGCATCGCGCTCGGCTTCTGGGCCGTTCGAATTCTCCCAGGACAGCTCGGGCTGCCGCAGCACCTCGGCGCCGTGTTCATCACCGTCACCACGGGCGTGACCGCGTGGGTCGAGCTCACGCTGCTTCGTCGCGGGCTGTCGAGAGAACTCGGCGCGCTTCCGTCGGCACGCGCACAGCTGGCGAAGGTCTGGCCCGCCGCGCTCATCGCCGGAGCCGTCACCCTCGCGATCAAGTTCGCGCTTGGTCAGCACTTCGGCACGGTGAACCTCACCGAGTTCGGCGGCGCGTACCTGGCTCCCGTCGCGCTGCCGCGAATTCCGACTTCACTCGCGCTGCTCGCGCTCTTCGGTGGACTCTACGGCGTCGCGTGCATTGTGTTCCGCGTGCCGCAGGCGCAGGCCATCGTCGGCCGCGTGATGAAGCGCCGATGAATCGAATGAACACTCTTTCACGCTGACCTGACTCCTCTTCAGAGAGCGATCTCCGCTCTCGAACAGGAGCGCACGTGATCAACACGATTCGAGGATCTCTCAGCGTCGGCATCGCGAAGTGGGTGTCGAACAACAACGTCGAGAAGTCGCAAAAGGCGCAGCCCGGGTTCGACGTCGAACGGTCGACGTTCGAAGCGAAGAGGCCGCCTCCGGGACCGCCGCCGTTTCTCGATGCCGCCGCCGATGCACTCGGCCTCGACTCGACCGCACTCGCAGAACGCCTGCGACAAGGGGAGTCGTTGGAAGACATCGCCGAGGCCCAGGGCGTGTCGACCGAGAACGTGCTCGAGGCGATCGCCGCTGACTTCCAGGCGAAACACCCCGACGCGAGCGACGACGAAGCCGACGCGATCGCCGAACGTGCGTTGCAAGGTCCAACACGGCAGCAGCCGCCGGGAATCGACGCGCTTTCTCAGAAGCTGGGAATCACCACCGACGAACTCCAGGCGCGTCTCGACGCGGGTGAGAACGTCGCCAGCATCGCGAAATCGTTGGGCCTCGAACCGTTTCGGGTGCGCCAGCGAATTCCGCTCGAGCCCTGACTCACACTCTTCGGCGCTGACCTGTCGAGGTTTTCGTATGCCGCTTCTTCCGATGATGCAGGGAACGTCGGTGCTGGTCGTGACCGACGGTTCGACGACCGATGCGCTGGGCGAATGCGGGCTTCAGGTGACGATTCAGAACGACGTTACCAGCGCCGCGCGTGCGCTGCAGACCACCGAGGTGCACCTCGCCGTGCTGCGTGGCCCGTTGCGAGGCTGGTCGACGGGTGAGTCGGTGCGTGCGCTGCGGAAGCTCGCGCCCATCCCGATGCTCGTGGTCAGCGACGAAAACGAAGCCGCGCGTCTCGAGCTCTTCGACGCCGGCGCCGACGACGTGGTGACGTCGAGTTGTTCACCCAGAGAGCTCGCCGTTCGCGCGGCGGCGCTGGTGCGTCGTTCCGGGCGCATTTCGTCACGCCGGTTGATCGAACGTGGCGCGCTGAAGCTCGATGCGGGTGCACAGGTCGCCGCGTGGTCGGGAACGCCGCTGGGGCTCACCGGCTACGAATTCGCGCTGCTGCGTGTCCTCGCTGAAGACGCGGGGCGCGCCGTCTCTCGCGAAGAACTCATGGAGCGCGCGAAGGGCAGCGTCGACGAGAGCTTCGAGCGCAGCATCGACGTGCACGTCTGCCGCCTGCGCGCGAAGTTGGCGCGCTTCGACGGCGCGGCGCGGTTGCTGAAGACGGTTCGCGGCGTGGGCTACATGCTCGAGAACCCGGCCGAGGCCGTGTCGCAGTGCGCGTGATTCAATCGGCCGGGTGAAGCGCTTTCACTTTCCGCGGCCCACGCCGCTATCGCTCGACGGCTACTATCTCGACGGCCTCACCATCGAACTCGGAGACGACACCTTCGACTTTCGCCTCGAGTTCGGTCGCGGCCTCGACATCTCCTGGGCGATTCCCGCGGAGGACGACGGACGGCTTCGGCTGCTCCACGTCGACAGCGCGGTGGCGTTCATCGATGAACCGACGCTCTTCGAAGAGCCCTGGCGCGTCGACGTACCGCCGCTGCGCTGGACGGGGAATGGTGCCCCGATTCTCTCGGTCGCGTTCGAAGCGACGCGCGAAACCTACGTCTGCGAAGTGACGGTCGCGGGCCGCATAGAGACGCTGCGCAGAAGTTGGCGCGGCTGACACGTCTTTGTCACATCGACCCGGAAGGCCACGGCTAGAAGCGCCGACCGTGAATCGACTCGCGGTTCTGCTTCTGGCGCTCGGGGCAACGACTTCATTCGCAGCAGAGAAGCCACGCCTCGGCGTGGTGATCGTCGTCGACCAACTCAGCGCCGAGACGTTTCGTGCGCGGCTCCCGACCGTGACCGGCGGCTTCAAGCGGTTGACGGCCGATGGCTTCGTGTTTCACGAGGCCCGTTACGAGGCGCTTCCCACCATCACCTCGGTGGGTCACGCGACGTTGATGACGGGCGCGTATGGCGAGCTGCACGGCATCGTCAGCAACGACTGGCTCGACCCGGCGACGGGGAAGCCGCAGCTCTCGACGGAAGACGCGAACTTCAAGGTGCTCGGGCGTGAAGCGCACGGTCGTGATGGCACCGCGCCCACCTCGCTGCGGGTGCCCACGCTCGCTGATGCGGTGAAGCGCTCGAACGAGAAGGCGTTGTCGGTGAGCGTGTCGGGCAAAGATCGCTCATCGATCCTCTGCGCTGGTCGTGCCGGGCTGGCGGTGTGGTTCGACGCCGAGCTGCCGATGTTCACGACGAGCACGTTCTACGCGAAGGAACTTCCGGCCTTCGTGCTCCCGACGAACGAGAAGTTCGCAAAGCAGGTCGCTTCAGGCGCGTTCGCCTGGGGCCTGCCCGGCGGCGGAATCACGGGTAAGGCACCGCAGCTGCCATCACGCACCGACGACTCGGAGCCGTTCGCGGAGCACAAAGACATTCAAGACGACATCGACACCGGTGAAGTCGACGTCGCGCTCGAAGCGGTGAAGTCGCTCGGGCTCGGGAAGGACGACGTTCCCGACCTGCTGACCATCAGCTTCAGCGGTCACGACCGCATCGGTCATGCGTTCGGCGCCGATTCACCCGAGAGCCTCGAGGAGTTCGCGCACGTCGATCGCGAGCTCGCGCGCCTGCTCAACGGCCTCGACGCCCTCGTCGGCAAAGGACGGTACGTGGTCGCGTTGTCGTCTGATCACGGCGTGATGCCGCTGCCGGAGCTCGCGGTCGCGCGCGGTCTCGATGCGGGCCGCCTCGACATGAAGAACCTGCGTGAGCGGCTCGACAGGGAGCTCGACGAGCGCCTCGGCCGTCAGGACTGGTTTCTGGGCAGCAAGACGCCGGGCATCACCTTCAACGCGAAGTTCAAGGATCGCGGGCTGACGATCTTCGAGCGCCTGCGCGCCGTCGCCAGACAGCAGCCGGGTGTCGAAGACCTGGTGCTCACGTCGAGCCCGCGCGGACCGTGGGCGCCGCTGATCACCCGTGGCGCCTACGACGGCCGCTCGCCTGATCTCTACGTGATCACCAGACCGAACTGGGCCTACGGCACTGTCGATCGCACCGGTCACTCGTCTCCGTATCTCTACGACCGCGCAGTGCCGCTCATCTTCTTCGGTACTGGCGTGAAGAAGGGGCAGGGCGGCACCACCGAGCCCATCAACCTCGCGCCCACGCTCGCCGCGCTTCTCGGCGTCTCGCCTCCGGCCGCAGCTCAAGGCCGCTTCCTCGAACAAGTCGTTCCGTAAAAGGAGTCACACATGTCGTTGGCGCTGTTGTTGTCGCTTGCGCTCTCGCAGGCCCCCGAAGCGGTCGATGGTGGTGTGGAGCCGGTCACGCTCAACGCAGACCAACAACGCGCGTCGCTCGGTGCCGGCACGCAGCCGGTTGGCGCGATCACGACGTCGACCGAGATTCCGTGGTGGCAGCGCGTCACCATCGGCGGCTTCGCGCGCCTGGGCGTCTTCTATACGTTCCCGTTCGCTGATCAGCAGCTGGTCGGCAGCAACGGCGGCTTCCGGCTCGCCGACTTCCGCATCGCGCTCGACTTTCACCCCATCGAGAAGTTCACCGTCTACACGTCGGTCGAGTTCGCGGCGCCGTTCGTCGACCCCAACGATCCGCTCACTGGCCGCCGCATCGTCGACCTCCGTGACGCGTACATTCAGTACGACTTCTTCGACTTCCTCCGGTTGCGCGCAGGGCAGCAGCGCCCGCCGTACTACGCCGAGATGTTGCTCTCCGACGGCTCGATCCCCTTCGTGAATCGGTCCGTGCTCGCCAACGGCATCGCGCCGCCAGAAGGTTTCCCGAGAAACCAATTGGCGCCCGACCGCCAGCTCGGTCTCCAGCTGTTCAGCAAGCGGCTCGGTGGCGAGTGGGTGGGCTTCAAGTACGCCCTCGGTGTCTTCAACGGCAACGGCCAGAACCAGCTCTTCAACGACAACAACTCGGTGCAGCCGGTGGCGCGCGTGGAGGTCGACGTGCACGAGGTCGTCACGCTCGGTCTGAACGGCTACTACAACCACCGCACCGACGGCGTGCGCCCCAATCAGCTCTCGACGAATCAGGTGGCGTACGGAGCCGATCTCGCGGTGCAGGCCTTCGGCTTCTCGGCGCTCGGCGCGTTCCTCGGCAAGTCGTCGACGTACAGCTACGCGGGCCTGCCGCCGGACTCAGGCATGGGCGCGCTGGGCCAGCTGCGCTACTTCCACGAAGGCACCGGGCTCGAAGCCGCCGTGCGCTTTGCCTGGTACGAGCCGTCGACCGCGCAGGCCGATGATCAGGTTCAGGAGTACGCCGCGATGCTCGGCTGGCGCCCGTTCAAGCTGCCGTTCCGCGTGCTCGCCCAGTACACGCACCGTGAAGAAGAGCGTCTCGCCGCGTACCCGAACGACAGCGTGGACGCGATGATCCACGCGGTGTGGTGACGCGCATGAAGAAGGTTCTTGTTCTGGCGCTGCTGGCGCTCACGACGTGCAGCAAGAGCACGCCGCCGGCCCGCGCGTTTCAGATCAGCAGCCGCACCGAGTTGATCGGCGGCAAGCGTGCCCTGGCCGACGTGGAGGCCGCGCCGGTGAACGCGACCGACCTCATCGGCGGTAAGCGCGCGAGTGGTGCCGAAGGTGACTTCAAGCTCACCAACGGGCTCATTCACGCCATCGTTCAGAACGTCGGCACCAGCCGCGGCTTCGGGAGCTTCGGCGGCTCGCTCATCGACATCGATCTGGTTCGCGGCGGCGCCTCGAGCTCGACGAGTGGGGTCGCAGGCAACGACTACTTCACCGAGATGTTCCCCGCGTTCTTCCTCACTGCGCTCGAGCCCGCGAAGGTGGAGGTCGTCGCCGACGGAAGTGACGGCGGCCCGGCGACGGTGCGCGTGTCAGGTCGCAGCGGCAGCTTCATTTCGCTGGTCAATCCCTTCACCTCGCTCGTCGACCCCGCCGACCCGATGGACTTCTCGGTCGACTACACCGTCGAACCCGGCAAGCCGTACCTGAAGATCGTGGTGACGGTGACGAACAACAACCCCACGCCCGCCTCGTGGACGCTCGACGTGCCGTTCGGCTTCGTCACCCTGCTCGGTGAAGGGCAGCGGCTCTTCGTTCCCGGGCAGGCCGGCTTCGACATGCGCTTCCATCTCGAAGACGTCTACAAACGGCCCGCGTCGCTCAACGCGTTGCCGGGTGAAGTGACGTCGATGTGGGCGACCGAGGGTGACGGCGTCAGCTACGCCTTCGTCGCCGGCCTGAACCCGTCGGGCGGCTACCTCGACAACAAGCCGATGTACTACCCGACGGCGAAGAAGGACTCGCTCCTCATTCCCATCGCCTCGTCGTCGTTCCTGGGCTCGTACTTCGCGAAGGCGCCGCAGAACCTGCCGACCGGAGGCTCGTACAGCTACACCGCTTATCTGTTCGTCGGTTCGGGTGACGTCGCGAGCGTGCAGAAGGTCGTCTACGACACGCGCGACGTGCAGGTTCGCAGCAACGGCCGTGAGTTCGTGCTCCGTGAGCCGACGCCCTACGGAACGGTCTCGGGGCGCGTTCGTGAAGCGCGCACCCTCACCGCGCTGGAAGGCGTGTCGGTCGTCCTCAAAGACGCGAACGGCAACTACGTCACCCAGGCCACGTCGCAGAAGAACGGCGTGTGGACGGCTCCCGTACCTCCGGGGACGTACACGGGCTTCGCGGTCGACCGCACGCGCTCGGTCGCCACGTCTTCTGAATTCGAAGTGACGGAAGGTGGCACCACGAGCGTCGACTTCACGATGGAGCGTGCGGGTGACCTGCGCGTGGTGGTGAAGAACGAACGTGGTGAACTGCTGCCCGCGAAGATCACCGTCGAAGGCACGTACGACAACACCGATTCGAACCTGCAGCCGCGCCAGTTCTTCTACGACTTGAAGGTCGGTGAACGCATGCGGCCGTCTGATCTCCTCGTCGATGATCAGAACGATCCATCGACGCGTCGATACATCGAGCGGCTCTTCTACGCGACCGATGGCGTCGGTGGGAAAGCGGTGCGACCCGGGCGTTACACGGTCTACGCGTCGCGCGGCCCCGAGTACGACCTGCAGAAGCAGGAAGTCGAAGTGCGCGCAGGTCAGACCGTGAATCTCGGCTTCACGCTGACGCAGATCGTGCCCACGCCGGGGTGGATCAGCGCCGACTTCCACGTGCACTCCGCGAAGTCGGTCGACAGTGACATGCAGCTCGATGCGCGTGTGGCCAGCTACGCCGTCGAAGGCGTCGATCTCGTGGTGTCGACCGATCACAACTACGTCGCCGACTACGCGCCGACCATCTCTGCGCTGAAGCTCGATGACTGGCTCGCCAGCTCGGTCGGTCTCGAACTGACGTCGTTGGAGATGGGCCACTTCAACGCGTTCCCGTTGTTGCTGCAGCCGGGGCCCGTTCAGCACGGCAGCTTCCGCTGGTTCTTCCGGCCGCCCGGTGAGCTGTTCGCGCAGCTGCGCGCGCTCGGGAAAGATCCGCAGAGGACGGTGGTGCAGGTGAACCACCCGCGCGACACGATTCTTGGCTACTTCAACGCGTTCAACATCAGCGGCTACACGGGTGAACCGCTGCCGCCGTACTCGGCGATCTCGCTCGATCAGAAGGACCTGCCCGACGGCGGAAGTTCTCCCTACAACATGAAGAACTTCTCCACCGAGTTCGACGCGATGGAGGTCTTCAACGGCAAGCGCTTCGACATCATGTTGCCGTACCGGATTCCCGCCGTGCCTCCGCCGGGGGCCGACCCCGGTCTGCCTGCGTGCGGTACGACGCCTTCGGCAACTCCGTGCCTTCCCGCGGTCGGAGAGATCTTGAACGAGGTGGCCACGCTCCCCGACGGTGGTTTCGAGCTCACGCCCTTCCAGCCCGGAGCGCAGGACGACTGGTTCATCATGCTCGCGCGCGGTCACCGCATCACGGCGACGGGCAACTCCGATTCGCACGGTGAGAAGGCCGAAGCCGGTCTGCCGCGCACGTACGTTCAAGCCGGCGACACGTCGGACGGTCCGATGAACAAGCTCGACGAAGCCGCGGTGTATCGCGCGCTCTCGGCCGGTCGTGCGGTCGCCACCAACGGCCCCATCATCGAAGCGACGGTGAACGGGCAGGGCATCGGGAGCACGGTGGTCGCCAGTGACGGCGTCATCGACGTGCACATCGTGGTGAAGGCGGCGTCGTGGTTCGACGTGAAGCGCGTGGTCGTGCGTCATGGCGTGAAGGGCCGCATCAAGACGGCCGAAGTGCTCGAGACGATCCCCGTTCCCGACACGCGCGAAGTGGTGCGCGTCGACGTGACCCGCCAGTACTCGAACATTCCCGACGGCTCGTTCATCGTCATCGAGGCCATCGGTGATGAATCGATGTGGCCGGTGTTCACCGGTTACGAGGTTCCGTCCCTCGAGATCAGCGACGCCGTCGGCGTCATCGGCAGCTCGTTCGGCTTCGGCGCGACGTACGGAAAGTACAAACCGGTGCAACGCCAGCTGGTGACCCCGTACGGCTTCACGAACCCCATCTGGGTCGACACCACGTTGAAGCAGCCGCTGCGCATCGACAAGAAGGTGCTCGGCGTTTCAAACGTCGAACCGTTCGTGCCGCGCGTGATGCCCGACGTGCGGAAGCTCTTCCATGCGTTCCACAGCGACCCGGAATAGCGCGCTGCTGGTGGCCCTCGTCGCCACCGCGGCGTTCGCGCACCCCACGGGCTTCCACAAGAAGCTCACCGTCACCGTCACGAAGACGAAGCTGTCGGCCCTGGTGGTGATGGACGTGGATTCCGGCGAGCGGTGCCTGCTGCTGCGCGAGGCCGTCGATTCCAACCGCGACGGCGTGCTCTCGGGCGAAGAGGTCGCGAAGTTGAAAGAGCGGCTGGTGAAGATGGTGACGAGCCCGCTCAGGCTGGGCATTTCGGGCGCGCCGCTGTCCGTCGGGCCCAAAGAGTCGAAGCTCTCGCTTCGTGATGATCGCCGCGCCAATGATTCACCGTTGTCGGTGGCGGTGATGTTCGAGCTTCCACTCTCACCCACGCCCGGCGAAGGAACGCAGCTCGAAGTGACCGACACCTCGCCCGATCAATCGTCGATCGTCCTTCAGGTCTTCCAGTCGGGCGAGGCGCTGGAGAAGGAAGTTGCCAGTGGCGTCATGACGCGCGTGCGGCTCGGGGCTTTGACGCCGTGAAAATGGCCGAGCGGCGGCCGGGCGCTACGAATCAGTGACATGCCTTCAGCGCTGGACCCGAAGTCGCAGAGTCAGCTCGAGACGGAAATCGCGATCTGGAAGTCGCACGCGGTGAACGCTGGAGGTCGCGACGAGCTGGCGACGCTCAAGGCGGTCCCGCTCTTCCGCGACCTGCGAGACGCCGACCTCAAGCGCGTCGCCAAGCTGCTGCACGAGCGCCACTACGCTGCCAACGAAGTGGTCTTTCGCGAGGGGCAGACCGGCGCCGGCATGTACATCATCAAAGAGGGCGCGGCCGACATCGTGCTCCGCCTGGCCGACGGCAGCGAACAGTGCGTGGTGAGCCTCGTGAGCGGTCAGTTCTTCGGCGAGCTGGCGCTGTTGGAGTCGACGCCGCGCACGGCCACCTGCGTGGTGCGCAAGCCGTCGGTGTTGCTGGGCCTCTTTCAGCCCGATCTCGAACAGCTGCTCGATCGCAACGCGCAGCTGGGCTCGCGCGTGATCTGGAACCTCGCGCGCATGACCGGCCTGCGATTGCGTGAACTCTCGGACCTCATGCGTTCGCGCGCCGAACAGCAGCCCAAAGCGGAGCCGAAGTGACGACGCCCCCGTTTTCCCCGCCGGCACGTTGATTCCTCCACGCGTCGAATTGCCGCTGGCCGAGAAGGTGGTGCGCGCGGTGGTGGTGATCGCCGTCGGCGCCATCGCGCTCGGGGTCGCGTACTTTCTGCGGCTTCTGGTGCTGCCGCTGGTGCTCGGCTTCCTGCTCACCTACGTGATCGGCCCGCTGGCCGACCGCCTCGAGAATCGCGGCATGACGCGCAGCCGCGCCGTGATGATCTGCTTCGGCGGTCTGGTGGCGATCGTCGGCGTGATGCTGGTGGCGCTGCTCCCCGGCCTCGAAGCGTGGCTGCAGGAAGAAGGCCCGCGAGACGGCGAGCAGAGCAACTTCGAGCTTCAGCTCGAGGCGCGCATTTCACAGTGGCAGGCCTCGCTCGGCCGCAGCTACCCCAAGGTCGACTGGGCTTCGTGGTTCGGCAAGTTGCACGAAGTACTCGAGCACCAGCGCAAGGCGCTCGTGGAGGGGCTGCCGCAGATGGCGCTCGAGCTGGCGAGCCGTGCGGGTTCCCTGGTGCTCGGCCTCGTCATCGCCTTCTTCGTGCTGCTCGACGGCGCGGTGATGAAGAAGACCCTCGTGGCGTTGATGCCCAACCGGCACTTCGAGAACTCGCTGCTGATGCTGCACCGCATCGACAGGCAAATCAGCTCGTACCTCATCGGCACCGCGCTCGAGAACCTGCTGGTGACGATCATCGTCGCCATCCCCCTGGTGGCGCTGGGCATGCCCAACGCGCTGCTGTTCGCCGTCATCTTCGGCGTGTGCAACGTCATTCCCTTCGCGGGGCCGTTCATCGGCGCTGCGGCCGGGTTGCTGTTCTCGCTGCTCGACCCCAACGCGCCGTCACTCGGCGCGCTCGCGGCGGTGTACGTCGTCGTTCACTTCATCGACGCCGGCATGATCAGCCCGTGGGTGATGGGCAAGAGCCTCGACATGCACCCGCTGACCGTCATCGTGGGCCTGGCGATCGGCGGAACCGTCGGCGGCATTCTCGGCATGCTCGCCATCATTCCCATCATCGCGGTCGCCAAGGCCATCGTGACCACCCTGGTCGAGGGCTTCCGCAACGCGTCGACGGCGTGACTGCAAAGGCGTAAGTGCCGCGCATGGCAGAGACGACGCTCGACCTGCGCGAACTCCCGAAGGGCGAAGCCTGGCGGCAGCTGGAGCAGCACATCGCCGGCGTGCTCGATGGCCTCGACGACGACATCGCGGCGATGGCCACCATCAGCTGTCTGGTGCACCACGCCTTCGGTCACCTGTGGACCGGCTTCTACCGGGTCGTCGAGCCCGGAAAGCTGCTCCGCGTCGGGCCGTACCAGGGCACGCTCGGTTGCCTCGAGATCCGCTTCGGTCGTGGCGTGTGTGGCACCGCCGCGGCCACCGGCCAGACTCAGGTCGTTCCTGACGTGCACGCGTTCCCCGGCCACATCACGTGCGACGGCCGCTCGGCTTCCGAGATCGTGGTGCCGGTGTACGACCGTCAGGGTGCACTTCTTGCGGTCTTCGACGTCGACAGTGACCGCAAGGCGGCGTTCGACGACCTCGATCGCGTGCACCTCGAGCGGGTCCTCGGTTGGTTCCGGGACACCTGAGGTAGTGGCCTCCAGAACGCTGATCCGCTAGGACGCGCCCACTTCGGCGGGAAGCCGCCTGTTTTTCATTGAGGAATCATGACTGAGCAGAAGAAGCCCAAGGGTCCGATGGTTGTCGTGAAGCGCGCCGGCGGCGCGGTCGAGACGAAGCCTGCCAATGGCGTCGAGACTGTGAAGCCGGAAAAGACCGAGAAGGTCGAAGCCGTCGCCCCTGTCGTTCGCCCCGTGCCGGTCGGCCCGTCGGTCGCCGACGAAGTTCACGAGAGCGAGTCCTTCGAGTCGATGTTCGAGAAGCACGCCCGGGAAGGCGGCGTGCCGACCCGCAAGCAGCTGCCGCGCGTGGGCGAGAAGGTCACCGCGAAGATCTTCCAGCTCGGCGCCGAGACCGTGTTCGCCACCATCGGCAAGCACGAGGCGATGATCGACCTCGACGAGCTGAAGGACGCGGAAGGCATCCTCCGCTACGGCGTGGGTGACGAGATCGAAGCGTTCGTCATGGAGACGGGCGCCAAGGGCATTCAGTTGTCGCGCAAGCTGAGCAAGGGCGCGGCGTCGCTCTCGATGCTCGTCGACGCGCGCGCCAGCGGCCTGCCCGTCGAAGGCCTCGTCATCTCCGTCAACAAGGGCGGCCTCGAAGTGGCCGTCGGCGACGTGCGCGCGTTCTGCCCTGCCAGCCAGGTCGACGTTCGCCCGGTGAAGATGGAAGACCTCGTCGGTCAGCGCCTCACCTTCCGCGTCACCGAGGTGAAGGAGAAGAACGTCGTTCTCTCCCGCCGCGCGATCATCGACGAAGAGAACAAGGGCAAGGCCGCCGAGCTCAAGAAGACGCTCGCCGTCGGCAAGGTGCTCAAGGGCCGCGTGGTCAACGTGCAGGCGTTCGGCGCGTTCGTCGACCTCGGTGGTCTCGAAGGCCTGATTCCCGTCAGCGAGCTGAGCCACACGCGCATCGGTCACCCCAGCGAAGTGGTCGACGTCGGCAACGAAGTCGAAGTCGAAGTCATTCGCATGGAAGACGGCGAGCCGAACTCGCCCGACAAGAGCAAGCGCAAGGACCGCCTCACGCTCTCGATGCGCTCGCGCCTCGAGGACCCCTTCAAGGCGCTGCTGTCGAGCACCGTGAAAGAGGGCGCCGTGCTCAAGGGCAAGGTCGTTCGTCTGCAGCCGTTCGGCGCGTTCGTCGAGCTGGTTCCGGGCGTCGACGGCCTCATTCACGTCTCGGCGATGTCCGAGCGTCGCATCGCGCACCCGCGCGACGTGCTGACCGTCGGTCAGGAGATCGAGGTCAAGGTCGAGAAGATCGACGAGGCCGAGAAGCGCATCGGTCTGCGCCTCGTGAAGGACGGCGTGGCCATCGGTGACGGCGTCGCGACGTCGTCGGCCGCGGAAGCGTCGGAAGGCCCCGCGGGCGCGACGGAGGTGAAGGTGGTTCGCGCTCCGAAGCCGAAGCGCGGCGCCATCGTCACCGGCAAGGTCACGCGCATCGAGCAGTTCGGCATCTTCATCGAGTGGGACGGCTTCAACGGCCTGATTCCCGCCGCGGAGACCGGCACCGAGCGCGGCACCGACCTCAAGCGCGTGTTCCCGCTCGGCAAGGAAGTGAAGGCCGAGGTCATCGAGCTCAACGGCGAGAAGCTCAAGCTCTCGATCACCGCGGCCGAGCGCAGCGAAGAGCGCGCCGACCTCAACGCGTGGAAGGCCGAAGAGTCGAAGAAGCAGGTGTCTTCGGGCGGCTTCAATTCGCTGGCCGACAAGCTCAAGGGCCTCACGCTGAAGCGGTGACATGACCCGCGCCTGGCCTGAAAAGCCCAGGCAGCACGACGAGCGCGATGCGGTGCGGGAACTCTGGTTCCGGCCCGTCGCGCTCGAAGTGTTTCTGGGGTGGCTCGACGGCCTCGAGCACCTGTTGCCGCACGGGCGTGACCGGGCCTCGCTGCAGGCAGCCGACACGCACCTCCTCTTCACGCACGACGGTTGGGACGAAGGGCTGATGCACGCAGTGGCTGAACGCGCGCTGGCCGATGGCGTCGAGAGTCTCGTCATCGACGGCGCGTCGTTCTCGGGAGAAACGCCGTTCTTCGCGTTCACCGAGCGTTGCCCGGGCCGGGTGACGCGCACGCTTCAGTTCGACCCGCTGCGCGGACTCGCCGATGACACGCAGGCGATCGACGCGGTGCTTGCGAAGTACGCGGGGCAGGCGCAGTCGCTTGCGACGATGATTCGTTGGGGCACCGACTCCCGGAGGCACCCCTTGCAGGGCCACATCACCTGGGACGCGAACTCCAAGCCGCGATGGTCGCCGCTCGAGCCACGGCGTTCTCAGGCCCCCTCGATTTCTTTCAGCGCGGCGGTGACTTTGCTGTG
This sequence comes from Archangium gephyra, assembly GCA_003243425.1. Taxonomy (GTDB): domain Bacteria; phylum Myxococcota; class Myxococcia; order Myxococcales; family Myxococcaceae; genus Archangium_A; species Archangium_A gephyra_A. The sequence goes on from QFQP01000029.1 coordinate 55,991, forward strand.
TCTGGCCCCGGTGCCGCTCGCGGTGCCGTTCTTCTTCGCGTCGTTTGCTGACGGGTTTGAGCTCTGGCCCGCGGTGTTCTCGCTTGGGCTCGTGGTGTGGCTCGCGTTGCTCCCGCTCCGGTGGCCGTCTGGCAGCGCGATTTCCTGGCGCGCACGCTTGCTGTGGTTCGGTCTGCTGCCGTTGCTGTGGTCGTGGGTGCTGATGACGGTGAGGTCGCGATGAAACACGTCGTCTGGTTGCTGGTGCTCTCGTCGCTCTCGTTCGCCGACATTCCGTCGGATGACGACGGAGTGATTCCTGACCTCTCGTGCGTCGGTCAGGCCGTCGGCGCCAGCTGCGGCAACGGCGGCCGCTGCGAGAAGGTGCGCGTGCGCCGCCCTGATTTCTCGACGGGTCCCGTGCCTTCGTGGGTGATGGTCGACGTGATGGTGTGCCGCGGGTCGAAGTCGAACGGCACGTTGCTGACGGGGCTCGGGCTCGCGGTGTCGTTCAGTCTGCTCGCGCTTCGTAGTCGCGGAAGATCGTCACCACGCCAAAGCGCTTCTTGATGAACAGAAAACCACCGACGCCTTTGATGGTGAGCTTCGTCATCGAGCGCTCATCGAAGGTCCCCGTCAGCGTGAGCGCGTCGACGAAGGCGGGCAGCTTCGACGGCGCCATGGTGACGAAGCGCACTTCGCCCCGCACCGGGTCGACCTTCGCTTCACCGGTGATGAGCTCCGGGTCTTTCTTGCCGGCGGGCTCGATGCCGATGCGGAGGTGCTCGTCTTTCGCGTCGAGCAGGGTGAAGCGGTACTTCGTCTGCTCCGACGGAAGAAAGGGCGAGTGCACGGGCTTCGATTCGGCCTTCTCGATCTCGCTCCGCTTCTTCTCGGTGAGGTCGACGCCATTCTCTTCGTACTTGGTGAGCTTCCGTGACTCCTTGCCGTCGCGACGCGTCACGCGCATCGACGACCTGGTGGTCTTCGTCGCCTTGCCGTCGGCATCGAATTCTTCGGCGACCACGTCGACGGTGAACGCCGCGTTCCTGGTGAACGTGTCCATGCGCTCGGCGTGCTGACCGAGGGCGCTGCATCAGCGTCGCGTCGGGAGCGGCCGCCAGAATCACGAGCGTGAACCACATGCGCCGTGTCTAACGCCTGGGAGGACGGGGAAAGAAGCCCGAGGTGACGCGCGCGTACTCCGCGTAACCGGGCCGCTGCATCATGTCCTGCTCGAGCAGGTCCTTCCCCGACACGCGAATGAGCAACACGCTCATCACCAGCGGTCCCAACACGGTCCACCACGCGCCGGTCGCCAGCCCGAAGACGCCGAAGCCCCACCAGGTCACGAAGTCGCCGAAGTAGTTCGGGTGACGCGTCCAGCTCCAGAGGCCGGAGGTCATGATCTTCCCCTTGTTGTCGGGGTCGGCCTTGAAGCGCGCGAGCTGCCAGTCGCCGAGGCTCTCGAACGCGACGCCGATGAACACGAGCCCTGCGCCCGCGTAGCCCCACGGCGCCATGGGCCTCGTGACCGCCGCCTGCACCGGCAACGAGACGATCATCACCAGTACGCCCTGCAACCCGAACACGATGAACGCGCTCTTCCACCACCACGACGGGCCGTGCTTCTTGCGCATCGCGGCGTAGCGTTTGTCTTCGCCGCGGCCGCGGTTGCGCCAGAACAGGTAGAGCCCGAGCCGCAGCCCCCACACCGTGACCAGCGATGCCACCACGTAGGCGTGCGGCGCATCGACCAGCGACAACCAGGCCACGAGCACGAACGCCGGGCCCCACGCGATGTCGATGATGCTCGAGTCCTTCAGTTGCAGTGACACACCCCACAACACGAAGAGCACCGCGCCGAGCGTGAGCGCGCTCATTCCAGAGCCTCCAGCCACGCGTCGACGCGCAGCCACTGCGTGTCGAGCCACCCGAGCCGTTCCCCGGCCTTCGCCGGCACCGATGACGCGGGCTCCCGCCAGAACTTGATGGTGATGGTCTTGCCGACGAGACCGCCTCGCCAGATCTCGTGGAGCCGCGTGAAGCCCTCGAGGCCGTGGTGACCGACGAACAACACGTCGCAGCGCGGGTCGGCGTCGAGCAACGTCAGCGCGCCGCCCGGCCGGATCGGGAGCAGATGCTTCAGCTTCTCGGCGCGTGCCTTCTCGGGGCCCTCGAGGAGCTTCTCGCGCTTGCGTCGGCTGAAGCGCGTGCCTTCCGGGAACAGCAGCACGCCTTCTCTCGCGCCCAGGCCCGTCTTGAGCGCGCGAATGGCGCTCAGCTCCCGCTCGGTGTCGCCTCCGCCGCGGTCGACGAAGTGATTGGGAATCCAGTGGCCGGCGATGTCGAGGCACGGCTCGGCGAGCAGCTCCTTCTTGAGCACGTAGCGAAGCTCGATGCGGTGCGCGTTGGCGATGAACCCGCCGGGCACCAGCACGTCGACCAGACTCGCGTGGCGCACCAGCGCGATGAAGGGGCCCGTCGACGCAAGGTCTGCACCTTCGACCACGAAGCGCAGCGAGAAGAACCTGGTGACCGACCACAGGTGGGCCGCGGTGTACGTGCGCTGAACGGCGAACGTGCGCCGGTGCCTCGCGGGCGTGCCGCTGCGCGTGCCGATGAAGGTGAAGAACAGCACGGCGAGGCCGATGTTCTCGACGAGCAGGAAGCTGAAGAGAAAGGCCGTCAGCCGCGTGGTCGAGAACGTCTTCGCGCCGCGCACGAGATCGACGAGCAGGGCGACCACGAAGAGCCACGGCAGCAGCGCGCTCACGAGCCACAACGCCGCCACCATTCCGGTGACGGTGAGGAGGCGCCGGCCAATCACGCGCGCACCGGGGCCATGAGCTTCACGGACGTCCACGACACCCAGGCGAGCCAGAGCGGACCTGCCACCGCGAGCAGCCGTGCGAACACGTCGTCGTGAAACTGGAGCGAGACCACGAGGGACGCGAGGCCCGCGACCACCGCCAGCGCGCGATGCACCCGCGCGTGCTCGGTCAGCCCGGCGGCGAAACAGAGCAGCCCCAGCCCGAGCAGCGCGTTGAACGCCGAATCGAGCAAGAGCGTGAGCCACAACAACGCGAGCCCTGCCGAAGCTTCGACGTGGAGTGCGGCCAGAGGCCCCATGGTGCCGGCGGCATCGAGCAGGGCGCCCGCGCCGAAGAGCACCGACCCCACGGTGGTCCACGCGTTGCGGTGTGCGTGAGCGACGCCCGCGACGAAGGCGGCGAGGAAGACCAGGCCGACGGTGAAGCTCCACGCCGAGATGGCGGTGGCGGTGGGGTGGTCGAGGGTTTCTCGCAACCACGCGGGCACATCGCCCGGGCGGTAGGTGTGCGGCACGTTCTGCAGCGCGCCGACGGCGACGAGGTTGAGCACGGCACCAACGAGGCCAGCCAGACCGGCGGGGAAATGAGGTCGCGTCACCGGCAGAACGTACGGGCGAACGGCCGGCGTGTTTCGAGAGAAGTTGTCAGCTCACACAAGGTGCTTGACGTCGTGAGGTGCGCCACGTACTAGGCGCGCACATCGTTATCGCGGGGTGGAGCAGCCAGGTAGCTCGTCGGGCTCATAACCCGAAGGTCGCAGGTTCAAATCCTGCCCCCGCAACCAACTTGAAGGCGACTCGGTGAAAACTGAGTCGCCTTCGTAGTTTTCGGCGTTTGAACCCGTCGTCGACCGCGCCGCTCACCGTTCGACCGAGTGGGCTGAGCTTATGTGGTGGGGCGCCGTTACTCGGCAGCCGATGCTGCCCGCTCGTTTTCGCGCTCCGACGTCTGCGTCGCCACGCTTCACACGGCTGGGTCACTTTCTGACGCGAGAAGACCCGCTGGCCGATGCGGTCATCGACGAGCTCGTTCCGCTCGAGCGGGCTGCGCAGGAAGCGCTGATCGCGCGCATGCTCTCTGCTCGGCCGGGAGCGCTGCCTCGCTCCTTGCAGACCATGCACGACTGGCTGCGCGCGGAGCCCTTCTGGTTCGACGCGCCGCGGGCCCAGGCTGGTGGCGAAGTGCTCCTGCGCAACGGTCTGTTGGCTGGCTTCGTGCTTGGCTTCAAATCGCTGGTGGTCGGCTACTGCTCTCCCGGTGGCAACAAGCCGCTGGCGTTTTCCGGGCGGCTCACCAGCGACGTGAACCGGCGGCTCGCCGAGACCGCGCGCTTCGTGGAGGCCGTCAGTCTCCCGGGCGGCACGCAGTTCTCGTCGCCCGGGTTCATCGCGACGGTGCGCGTGCGCCTCATTCACGCGCGCATTCGTCACGCGCTCCGAGGCTCACCCCGGTGGAAGGCCGCGGAGTGGGGTGCACCCATCAACCAGTACGACATGGCGGCGACGGTGCTGCTGTTCTCGTCGGTCTTGATCGCCGGGCTCCGCGATCTCGGCGTCAACGTCAGCGCCGAAGATGAAGCGGCCAACCTGCATCTGTGGCGGGCGATCGGTCGGCTCATGGGCGTCGACGAAGAGTTGTTGGCGACCTCGCCGGCCGAAGCCGACGCGCTGTGGTCGGCCATCGAAGCCACCGACGGTGACCCCGATGCCGACTCCCGCCGGCTCACGCACGCCCTGATTCTGGAAGGCGCTGACCGCGGCACGGCGCCGCCGGCGGCGATCGACTTTGGCTACGCGCTGTGTCGCCATTTGATCGGCGCGCGACGGGCAGACCTGCTCGAACTGCCTCACAGCGCCTGGGACCTGGCTCCCGGCGTGATGAAGCGCCTCATTCGCGGCGTCGATTCGATGACGCGCTATGTGCCTGGCGCCCGCGATGGCGCCCTGCGCCTGGGCGCCGGGTACTGGCGCCGCACCGTCGAGCTGACGTTTGGGAAGCGCGAAGTGCCCTTCGAACTCCCCAACGCGCCGACGCCTTGAGCGCCTCAGGTCGCCGGCGGCGTGTCTGAATCATCGACCAGCGCGGCGTCGCTCTGTTCAGACAGCTTCGATCTGTCGAGGTCGAGGTGCCCGCTCTTCTTTCCTTTGGTTTCCAGGTAGAAGCGATTGAACTCATTCGGCGGAATCAGGTGAGGAATGCGACTGGTCACCTTGATGCCGTGCCCGTTCAGCTGGCGCATTTTTTCCGGGTTGTTTGTAATGAGTTGTACAGACTTGATGTCAAGGCTGTGAAGCATGTGTGCAGCAATTGAGTAGTCTCGTTCGTCGTCGCGGAACCCGAGCGCGAGGTTCGCTTCGACCGTGTCGAGGCCCTGCTCCTGCAGCGCGTAGGCCCTGATCTTGTTCAGCAGTCCGATGCCGCGACCCTCCTGCCGCATGTAGAGCAGCACACCGCGGCCGGCCTTTTGAATCGCCGCCAGCCCGGCCGTGAGCTGCTCACGGCAGTCGCACCGCAGCGAGCCCATGACGTCCCCCGTCAGGCATTCGGAGTGCAGCCGCACCGGGACGTCTTCGGCTCCGCAGACGTCGCCGACCACCATGGCCACGTGCTCCTTCTCGTCACGGTTGTTCCAGAAGCCGACGAGCCGAAACCGGCCGAAGCGGGTCGGGAGGTCGGCGACGGCCGCGACCCGCACACAGGCGCCGGTTCGCCCATAGCCGGGGCAATCATGATCTCGGTCTCTTTCGACGAGCGCACTCAATGCATCGGGAGTCATGTGTTGTCTTTCGTGGTTGCGAGAATTCGCGCCGCCAGCGCGCGACCAGACAGGAATGCGGCCTCGACGCCCGCGCCGGGAGCGAAGCGGTCGCCGCACACGCCGACGAGGCCTCCTTCGGGCAGCGGGAGCAGCATCGGGCCGGCGAGCTCCGAGTCGCGGCCGTTGCGCGCCCAGGTCCACCGGTGCGCGGAGGTCGCGACGGGGGCCGCGGCCCACGGCCCTACGACGCGCGCCGCTTCGGCCAACAGCGCCGTGGGCCACTCGGGATCTTCGAGATGTTCGCGAGACCACGAAGGCCGCGCCTGGAACACGAACGCGCGTCGTTGCCCGGTGTCGCGCTTCGAGGTCTCGTTTGCGATCAGCTGCAGCACGCGTGACTCCTGCGGAAAGCAGAGCTGCCAGGGAACGGAGGGAGCCTCGGCAGGGTAGAGCGCCATGAGCGCGAGCGTGGCCTGGCTGTGCGCGAGCCCGAGCAGCGCGGTCGCCGCGCGCACTTCCGGGAAGGGCGTCGCCATGGTCTGCAGGAGACCTCGGGTCTGCTCTGCGGCGAGGGCCAGCACCACGACGGAGGATTGGTGCTCGTCGCCGCCCGCTGTCTCGAGCAGCACCCGCGAGCCGGCCGACTCGATTCTCGTGACGCGCTGCTCGAGACGCACGTCGACGCCTTCGGCGAGGTGCCGGGGGAAGGCGACGACGCCCTCGGCGAAGCCCATGCGTTGCTCGCCAGGCGTGAACGCCGTCGGCTGACACGGTTGCCCCTGCCCGGAGACCATGGTCGGCCATCCACGGAGCGCGGCGCCGGGCACGGAGGACAGCGCAGCCAGAAACGCCGGAGCGCGGCCGTGGAGGAAGGTGGCGCCGAAGTCGAAGGGCACGCCGTCGAGGCGCCGCGTCGCGCACCGGCCACCCACGCCCCGGCCACGTTCGAGAACGACGACCTTGCGGCCCGCGTCCAGGAGTGCCCGCGCGCAGGCCAGACCAGACACCCCGGCGCCGACGATGATCACGGAATCGAGTGGGTCTTGTCTGGGGGATGCCACGAGCGACTCCTTCGAGGGGTGAGGAGAAATAGACCTATTCATCGCCGCTGGCAGTTCTCACACGCGTAAATGACGCGGTTGCCGAGTTCCCAGCAGGTGATGGCTTCCTGGCAACGTTCGCAGAGCTGTTGCTTGTACACCCACGTGCGGCGGGCGCGTCTCGAAGGAGTGTCGGCTCGCGACGACTTGACGGTGATGATCTTCCGGTCGCGCACGCCGGCGCGCAGCATGCCGACCAGCACCTTCCAGAGCCGGGTGAACTGCGGGGCGTCCAGTTCACGCCCCGGGGTCTCAGGGTGAATGCCCGCCACGAACAGGCCCTCGGCGCGGAACACGTTCCCCACGCCGCTCACCACCGACTGATCGAGGAGCAGCGCGCCGATGGCTCTGCGTGACGCCTTGATGCGTTGCCAGGCGTCGTTCTTGCTGGCGTCGGCGCGCAGAAGGTCGGGGCCGATGCGCGCCAGCAACGACTGGCGTTGCGCAGCGTCGAGCAGTTCGCAGGCCGTTGGCCCGTGGAGGTCGACGTACGCGGTCTCGTTTTCCATTCGCATGCGAACTGCACCACGCGGTGGCGCCGCCGGCTGCGCATGACGACGAAAGCGCCCGAACAGCCCGAGGTGAACGTGGAGCACGACCGAAGATTCGAACTCGTAGAGGAGGTGTTTGCCCCACGCCTCGACGCCGAGGAGCACTTCGCCGTCGAGCTGCGCGGCCCCCGCAGCGAATCGACCCTGAGGCGAAGAGACGCGCACCACATCACCGGCGAAGAGCCGCCGATGATCCAGCGCCAGCCGGTGCAGCGTGTGCCCCTCAGGCATGGCTGGCTGCCCTGGCGGTCGCGGCCGTCGACGCGCGAACGGCTCGGGGCGGTCGTCCCCGACGCGCGGGGGACTCGGCGCTTTGACGCAGGCGATGGTGACGAGCCGACGGGTGTGCAGTCATGGGCGATCTGCCGAGGTACGCCCCGCGATGACGCGTGTTTCACTCAGCGAACCGCGTGTGACCGACGTAACGGGTCGCCACCGGAACGGGCCGGGAGCGCTCGTTACCGCGTGGGCTGGGGCGACGTCGTTTCGATTCGAACGTGCCGGTCGAACGCGGAAGCGCCATGGGTGCAATGCGCGCGACGGCGAGAGGCGGGCGACGCGGACGGACCCGGTTTGGTGAAGCGCGGTTGGTGAACCCCGACGGGTCGCGTGGCAGTGTCCCGTCGCCCCGAATGCAGCCCATCCGTCCCGAAACCGCCGCGCCTGCCGACTGGCCCACACCCGGCCCCATCGACCTCGAGAAGCACGACCTGCCGCACGCGTCGTCGACCACCGAGTGGTGGTACGTGAACTCGCACCTCGCCGCGCCCGACGGCCGGCAGTTCGCGTTGTTCGCCGCGTTCTTCCGCATCGTCAACGGTCGCAAACCTGACGGCTCGTTCGAGTACGCGCATTCGCTCACGTGGGCGATCAGCGACTTGAAGAACGGTGACTACCTCCCGCGCAGCTACGTCGACGCGAACGCGCCCCGCATCGGGCTCGAGCGCATCAAGCAGGGGCAGGGCTCGAAGGACGAACGGCTCAACCGCGCGATCAGCGAAGTGCTGCGTGAAGGCCGCGTGCCGCTGCCAGACCGCATGTTCACGGCTCCGGTGCAGGTCGACCTGAATCGCCTCGCCCTCGACTATGGCGGCGCGCGCTTCGAGAAGACGAGCGCCGGCGAATACACGCTGCACCTCGACGCCAGCGAAGGCCCCCAGAAGCCCTTCGGCGCGCAGCTCACGTTCAGGCTCAAGAAGGCACCGCAGCGTCACGGTGACAACGGCGTGGTGCGCGGCGTGCACGGCGAAGACATGTTCTACGTGTTCGTTCCGCGCTGTGACGTGAAGGGCTCCGTCACCGTCGACGGCGCGACGCACGAGGTGCGCGGCGAGGGGTGGTACGACCACGAGTTCGGCTGCCCTCCGAAGCAGAAGCAGGAGGCCGCGCGCGACAAGAAGTCGGACCTCGGCGTCATCGCGTGGAACTGGGTGTCGGCGCAGCTCGACGACGGCAGCGACGTCAGCGTCTACGACCTCGTCCACTCCGAAACCAAAGAGAGCAAGGGGCGCTGGGCCGTGGTGGTCGAAGCCGACGGCACCAGCCGTTCGTTCCGCGACTTCACGCTGACGGCGATGGGCACCTGGCGCAGCGTGCGCACCTTCGAGAAGTACCCCACGTCGTTCTCTCTCGAGATCCCCGGGGCGGCGCTGTCGCTCACCATCGACGCGGCGATCGGCGATCAGGAGCTGGTCACCGTCATCAGCAAGCCGGCGTTCTGGGAGGGCCGCACCAACGTGACCGGCACACGCGACGGCAAGCCCGTGAAGGGCCCCGGTTACGTCGAGCGCAGTGGCTTCTTCGTGGCCGAGACGCTCGACGAGTTCTTCAAGAGCGTCGGCGAGGCGGTGCGTGAATCGGTGGCCGCCGTGTACCCGCTCGAGCTGCAGCTGCCGCACGCGCAGAAGCTGGTCGCGGCGCCCGGGCGTGAAGACGTGCTCGACGGTGTCGACCTGCCGCAGCTGGCGCGTACGTTGATCGCCCCGGTGCGGGAGATCACCGATCGCGGCGGCAAGGCGTGGCGCTCGTACGCGGCGCTGGCGTGCTGTGACGTGGTGCTCGGCGACTCACGCAAGTTCGTCGAGTGGCTCGCCTTCCCCGAGTTCATGCACGTGGGCTCGCTCATCGTCGACGACGTGCAGGACAAGTCGACGGTGCGACGTGGTGGCCCGGCGTCACACCTCAAGTACGGCGAGGCGCTGGCCATCAACGCCGGCACCGCCGCGTACTTCATGGGCGAGCAGCTGCTGCGGCGCTCGCTGGTGTCCGACGCGGTGAAGCTCGAGTTGTACGACCTGTACTTCGAGGCGCTGCGACAGGGGCACGCGGGGCAGGCGATCGATCTCGACGGCCTCGAGTCGTTCGTGGTCAAGGCGCTCAACGGCGGCGACGTGGCTTCGCTCGAGCAGCGGGTGAAGGCCATTCACCGGTTGAAGACGGCGGCACCTGCGTCGGCGCTCGCCCGCATGGGCGCGCTCGCGGGCGGTGGCAAACGCGAGCAGGTCGAAGCCGTCGGTCGCTACTTCGACGCGCTCGGCCTCGCGTTCCAGATCGTCGACGACGTGCTCAACCTCCGCGGCTTCAAGGGCGAGCTCAAGCAGACCGCCGAAGACATCTCGCACGGCAAGGTCACCTTGCCGGTCGCACGCGCGCTGGCCCGCCTGCCGTTGAACGATCGTCACCGGCTCTGGGAGATCGTCTGCCTGAAGACGACCGACAAGCAGCTGGTGGGTGATGCAGTGGGGCTCATCGAGAAGTGTGGTGCGCTCGACGACTGCATGACCGAGTCACGCCGGCTGGTGGAGGACGCGTGGCTCGCGCTCAACCCCATCGTGCCCGACTCGCTGGCCAAGACGATGTTGCGCGCCTTCGGCTGGTACGTGCTCGAACGGCACTACTGAGCGTCAGCGCGGCGAGGTGGGCAGCCGCACCGAGAACCGCGCGCCCTGACCTTCGGTGGACTCGAGGGCCACGGTGCCTCCCATGCGGTGCACGGTGCCGCGGACGATGGCGAGGCCGATGCCCGAGCTGGTGGGGTCATCGGTCATGCGCTGGAACAACTCCCAGACGCGCGTCTGCTGGGTCGCGGGAATTCCAGGCCCGCGATCGATGACGTCGATGATCACGCTGCCGTCGACCTGCCGCGTACGCACGTCGATCGGCTCGCCGTTCGGCGCACCGTACTTGATGGCGTTGGTGAGCAGGTTCTGCAGCACCTGTCGCAGGCCCGTCGCCGAACAGTCGAGCCTGGGGAAGGGCAGCTCGAGGTTGATGGGCACGTGCCGCGGGTTGTCGAGGAGCTGAATGACGTCCCTGATGACGACCTCGAGATCGAGCGTCTGCACGTCGTCGCGGGGGCCGTTCACCGAGCGCGAGTAGCTCAGCAGTGCGTCGACCAGCAGGTGCATGCGCGCGACGCGCGTGTCCATCAACCGGAGGTTCTCCTTCACCGACGCGGTGACGCCGTCTCCGAGGTCGTCTTCCACGAACTGCAGCAGGCTCGCGAACGCGCGCAGCGGGGCCTTCAGGTCGTGGGAGGCCATGTACGCGAAGCGATCGAGCTCGGCGTTGCGGGTCTCGAGCTGGGTCTGGGTCTCGCGCATGGCGTGAACGTCGGCCTGCGAGCCGTAGTACTTGGTGACCTTTTTCCCGCTCTCGCGGAAGGGCACGGCGCGCATCAGGTGCCAGCGGTAGTTGCCGCGAGACCCGTGCCGCAGCCGCACGTTGGCCTCGAAGTGTCGTTCGGACTTCACCGCCTCGAGCCAGCTCTGGCGAACGGCGTCGAGGTCTTCGGGGTGCACCTGGTTGAGCCAGCCCACCCCCAGCAGCTCGCTGGCCGGCACGCCGAAGTAGTCGACCATCTGCCGGCTGACCCACGTGAACGCGCCCGGAGGATCGGCGGTGAACATCTGCACCGGCACCGACTCGGACAGGAACTGCAGCTCGCTCGACAGGCGCTGACTGGCGACCGCCTGCTGCCGCGTTCGCACCAGGGTTCGCACGCGCGCCAGCAGCTCGGCGTCGTCGTACGGCTTGGCGACGTAGTCGTTCGCGCCGACCGCCAGCGCATCGGTGAGGTCCTGCTTCGAGCCGCGCACCGTCAGCATCAGGATCGGCAACGACACCTCGTCGTGCAGCTCGCGAATGAAGCGGCAGGTGTCGAGACCCGACACGCCGGGCATCTGCCAGTCGAGCAGAATGAGATCCGGCGCGGGGTCGGTGGCGAGCCGCTCGAGCAGCACGGCGCCTTCGTGGAGCACTTCGACTTCGTGGAATCGGCCGAGCAACGCCTGGGTGCGCTGGGCCTCGGCAAGGCTGTCGTCGACGATCCACACGCGACCGCTGGCTGAGGAGGGGGCTCGCGACGTCATGCGGGAATGTCTCACTATAGACTCCGGAGAATTTCGCCAGCCATGGCGTCGATGGCCGCTTCGCCGCTCGACAGCCGCGCCTCTTTCACCGCGCGCGGCATGCCGTACACCACGCAGGAGCTCTCGGCCTCGACGAGCACGCGCCCGCCCGCAGCGACGAGGGTGCGCGCCCCGGCAAGTCCGTCGTCACCCATGCCGGTCAGCACCACGCCGAGCGCTCGACCGCCGTAGACCCGCGCTGCCGACTCGAAGAGCACGTTGACCGACGGGAAATAGGTCGCCGCTTCGGGTTCGCGGTGCACGCGCACCGTGCCGCGCTCGACGCTCAGGTGCATGCCGCCGCGCGCCAGCACCGCGTCACCGGGGCCAAATGCCGCACCGGTTCTCGCTTCGGACACGCGGAGCGGCGAGACGCGATCGAGGCGGCGCGCGAGGGCTTCGGTGTGCTCGCCGGGAATGTGCAGCGCGATCGCCAGCGGCACGGGCAGGGTGGCGGGCAGCCGTGAGAGCAGCTCCGAGAGCGCCTGCGGCCCACCCGTGGAGACCCCGACCACGATGACGTCGGCCCGCTGGTGCTGCACCGGCGGGGGAGCGGGCTGCGCGGGTGAACCGTCGAGCACCGGTCGCCGCGCGCTCGCCGCGCCGACGACGCCTTCGACCAGCGGGCGGGCGATCTCGTACAGCCTGTCGGTCGCCAGCGCGGTCGGCTTGACCACGATGTCGACGGCCCCGAGCTGCAGCGCCTCGACCGCCAGCTCGCTGTTCTCTTCCGACGAGGTGACGAGCACCACACGCGGCGGCCGCTCATGGGACGCGAGGGTCTTGAGCACGCCGAGGCCGTCGAGGTTCGGCATCATCAGGTCGAGCGTCACCACGTCGGGGTTCAGCAGCGCGATCTTCTCGAGCGCCTCGAGCCCGTCGTGGGCGGTGCCCACCACTTCGATGCGCGGGTCGGCGTCGAGCGACAGCCGCAGCACCTTCCGCGTGAACGCCGAGTCGTCGACCACCAGCACGCGCACGAGTGCACGCTCGCTCATGACGGCTTCCTGTAGAGGAACACCTGATCGATCTCCTGACAGTCGAGCCCGGATCCGAAGCGGAGCAGCGACTCGGCGACCCCCACGAAGAGAACGCCGCCGGGCCGCAGCGCGCGCGTCAGCGACTGCACGACGCGCGCGGCCGTCTCGTCACTGAAATAGATGAGCACGTTGCGGCACAGAATGACGTCGCACGAGCCGGGCGGCATCGGCGTGGGGTCTGCGAGGTTGATGCGCTGCCAGTTGACGGCGTCACGCAGCCGCTCGTCGATGGTCGCCCCGCGTTCCGTCGACCTCAGCCACCGCGTCGAGTACTCCGAGCTGCTCGATTCGCGCAGGGAGCGCGCGCCGAAGGTGCCCGACCTGGCCCGCGCCAACGCTCGGGAGCTGATGTCGCTGCCGATGAGCTCGACCTGGTCGAGGAGCTGACGCTCGGCGAGCAGCATGGCGAGCGTGTACGGCTCTTCACCCGTCGAGCAGGCGGCGGACCACACGCGCGGCCGGCGGCCCGACGCGACGACCGGCGGGAGCAGGCGATCGACGATGACCTCGAGCGGCTTGAGCTCGCGGAAGAAGAAGGTCTCGTTGACCACCAGCACGTCGACGAGGCGCTCGAGTTCGACGGCGCCGGCTTCGTCGTAACGGAGGAAGTAGTAGTAATCGAGCAACGACCCGAAGCCGGCTTCTTCGGCGCGGGCGGTGACGCGCGTGAGGAACAGGTCGCGTTCGTCGGGGCCGTAGTGAAGCCCGGCGCGCGACTCCACGAGCGTCTTCAAGATGGTGAACAGCGGCTGCGACGCGTCGATGCTCACGTCAGCGGCTCACGAGAATCGAACAGAGCTGGCGCACACCGGCATCGACGTCGGTGTCGGCCACGGCGGCGACCTCGGCGAGCGCGCGTGGCTCGCGGCTGGCGGCGAGCGCGGCGGCGGCGGCCTTGCGCGCGGCGATGGTACCCTTCGAGAGCACGTGCAACAGCCCGTCGCGGGCGTCCGCGTCGCGCAGGCGAGAGAGTGAAGCGGCCAGCATCGGGGCCAGTGAATCGTCGGCGCCCAGCAGCGAGCGCGTCAGCTGCGCGACCCGGTGCGGCGCCGGCTGCGAGAGCAACGCCAGCGCACGGTCTCGCCAGCCTGCCTTCTGCGCGAGGCCGATCAGCGCGAGCGTCGCCCCCGCGAGCGGCAACGTTCCAAGAAAGCCCGCGGCGGCCGAGGCGACGTCTTCATCGGCGTCGTCGAGCGCACGGTGGAGCACCGCCAGCGCCGAGTCGGGGGCGTGCTCGGCGAGCGCCGACAGCGCGAGCAACCGCGTCGGCGCCGAGTCGCTCGTCGCGGCGGCGATCAACATGCGCACCGACTCGGGGTGCCTCGAGAGCCCCAGACCGATCACCGCGGCGCGTTGCATCTCGACGTCGGGGTTGGTGGCCGCGTCGCGCAGCGCCTTCTGGGCGTGGGGGCTCTGGAGGTGCGAGAGCGCTTCGACCGCGGCGACGCGCACCTGGCCTGCGGGGTCTTCGAGCAACGCGGCGATGGCCTCGGCCGACGCTTCGTCTTCCCGGCGACCGAGCGCCTGCGTGGCGAAGTAGCGAACCCACGCGTTCACGTCGCTCAAGCCTTCGCGCAGCCTGACTTCGATACGGTCTTCCCGGAGCACCGAGTTGCCGAGCGCGCGCATGGCCGCCGAGCGCACCTTGTCCTGCGTGTCGTGTGAGGCCCCCAGCATTGCGTCAACGGCAGCCGGGTCTTCGAAGAGCGCGAGCCCCTGCAGCGCGGCCTCACGAATGGTGACGTCGTCGTCTGCGAGCGCGGTGACCAGCACCGGCAGCGCCTCGGGAAAGCCGAAGTACCCGAGAATCTGAATCGCGCTGCGGCGCACGGCCGGGCGAACGTCGCCGGCGGTCTCGAGCGCCAACCGCTGCGCCCGGGTGCTACCCAGCGACTGGATCGCGGCCGTGGCGGCCTGCACCACGCGGCGGTTCGGGTCTGCGAGCTGCTCGAACAACTCAGGGAGCGCGTCGACGGCGGCCATGCGGCCCAGCGCAGTGCAGGCGGCGGCACGAACCGAGGCGTCTTCGTCGTCGAGGCAGCCGATGACCTCGGCCAGCGCGCTGCTGCGCTGAACGATGGGCAACAACACCAGCCGCCTCGCGCTGCTGCCGTCAGCCAGCGCGCCACGCACCACGCCGTCGGCCTGCGCGCCCAGCCGTTTCAGCGCCGCCGCAGCCGCGACCGGGGTCTCGCCGCCGACGTCCAGCAGGGGCCTGAGCGCCGCCGCCGCGTCTTCTGCGCCGATGGAGCCCAGCAGCGAAGCGAGCGCTATCTGCTCGTCGGCCCTGGCCGTCGAGAGCGCGCGGCTGAGGCGCTGTGTGGCACTGGCTTCGATGCGGCTGGCCTTGAGCGCCGCGTGAACGGCCTCGTCGGTGCCGTAGCGTTCGCGGTGCACCTGTTCGAGCTCGGCCAGTGCCAACGCAGCCACGCGAGAGACGGACTCACTTGGGTGAGACAGCAGCTTCGCCAAGGGGCCCACGGCGGCTGATTCGCCGGTGCGGCCCAGTGCACGCGCGGCCTCGAGCTGGTGCAGTTGATCGCCCGCCAGCTCGGCGAGCGCGGGAATGGCGCGGGCGTCACCCAGCCGGCCCAGCACGTCGATGGCCGGGAAGACGCGGAAGAAGTTGTTGCTGCGTGCCGCCCCGATGAGCGCGTCGATGGCCGCCGGGCTGCCGATGCGGCCGAGCCCTTCGATGGCCGCCACCGCCACGTTGTCGTCGGCGTGGGCTGCGAGCGGCGCGAGGCGCTCGAGGGCCCTGGGCGTGCCGCGGCGACCGAGCACCTGCGCCACGTCAGCCACCACCGCGGGGTCGGGCTCGTCAGCGAGCGGCGCGATGGCCGGCAGCACGTCACCGGAGTTGGCCACCAGCGCGTCGACGGTCGCCGCGATGCGCGCTTCGTCATCGCGGCGTGAACGCAGGGCCTCGACGAGCGCGGGCACGGCCGCCTGCCCGAGCTCACCGAGGGCGCGCACCACGTCGCGACGAACGGCCCAGCTCGGCTCACCCAGCCGCGCGACGAGCGCGTCGACCTGTCGGCCCGCCAGCAGCGTCGCGACTTCGCGGGCGCGCTCCTGCTCGGCGGTGGTGAGCGCGACGGCGCCCGAACGGCGGGTCATGCCGGCTCCGCCTCGGGGGGCGAACGTCGCAACGCGTCGGTCTGGGCGCGAACCGAATGCGACAGCGCGGCGATGGCGGTCGCCTGTTCTGCCGTGGCCTGGCTGGCGGCCTTCGTCGCGCGGTGCACCTCCTGCGCGTCCTTCACGAGTGAGGCCACTTCCCGTGCCTGCACCGCGGCGTGGTTCTTCAGGTCGGCGCCGAGGCGGGCGACAGAGCGCGCGACGGCTTCGATCTCCTTCGATGCCTTGGCCTGCTCTGCGACGCCACGCGCCGTCTGCAGCGACTGGGTCCGCGCGTCCTGCATGGCGGTGGCGACCTCCGACGCGCCCCTGGCCTGTTCAGTCAGCCCGGTCACCGAGCGCTGGAGCGCCTGGAGGACCTCGCGGCTCGCGCCGAGCTCGGTGGCCAGCGCGCGGGTCTGGGTGGCCATCGCCGCCGTCGTCTGCTGGGTGAGCGTGCGCTGCCGAAGCGACGACCTGGCCAGCTGCGCCGAGGCCGCGGCCTGCTCTTCCATGGCCCGGCTGATGCGGCCGGCGCCCTCGGTGAGCTGCGCGTTGGTCTTGACGACGTCACGCAGCGCGCGGGCCTGCTCGACGGTGGCCTCGCGCGTCTGCCTCGCCATCAAGCGCATCTCCGAGGCGCCCTTGGTGAGGCTCTGCGTGGTCTGTGATTGCTCGGCGACGTTGCGCGCGATGGCCCTGGTCTCGTCGTTCAATCGCGTCGCGCTGCGGCCGAGCAGGGTGACGGCCTGGCTCTGTTCGTCCGACGCGCGCTCCACGTCGCGCACCGAGGTGGCGACCTCCGCGATGCCGCCCAGAATCGAGTTGAGCGCCTCGCCGGCGCTCTCGGCCAGCCGCGAGCCTTCCTCCGCCGCCCGCGCGTTCTCGGTCGAAGCACCGACGGCTTCGCGCGCGCTCTGTTGCAGGCCGCGCACGATCTTCGCCACGTCGCCGCTGGCCGTCGCGGCGCGATCTGCGAGCGCACGGATCTCTTCGGCCACCACCGCAAAGCCGCGCCCGTGATCTCCTGCGCGCGCCGCTTCGATGCTCGCGTTGAGCGAGAGCAGGTTGGTGCGGTCGGCGATGAGGTTGATGGTCTGCACGATGTCGCCGATCTCCTCGACGCGGCGATCCATCTCCTTCATCACCACGGCCGACGCGCTGATGGAGTCACGAATGGTGGTCAGGCCGGTGATCGACTTGCGCACCGTCACGCCGCCATCACGCGCGAGCTGCGAGACGCGCTCGGTGGTCTTGCTGGCGTTCTGCACGATGCCCACGATGCGGCGGTTCGAGGCGTCGAGCTCGGCGGTGGAGTTCGCCGCGGTGGCCGCCAGCGCCGCCAGCTGCTCGGCGCTCTGCGAAACCGACAACGACGTGCGCGCCGTCTGCTCGATGGCGCTGGCGTTGGCTTCGACGGTGGCGGCGTTCTTCTCGGCAGTGGCCGCAACCTCTTCGACCGACGCGGCCAGCTCTTCGGCGACCGAGGCGTTGGCCGCGATGCTGGCGTCGAGGCTCCTCGCCTGCGTGGCCACGTCTTTGACCGAGCGCGCCATCTGCTCGGCGGTCGCGGAGGTCTCTTCGATGGCGCTGGCCATCTCGGCGGCATCGGTGACCACCGCGTCGAGCGCGGTGCTGACCGAGGTGATGCCGGTGGTCATGCCGGTGACCTGATCGGCCGAGGCCTTCGAATCGGCCGACAGCCGCGTGATGCCCCGGGCCATCTCCTCGATGGTGGTGGCGACCTCTTCGATGGCGGCTGCCATGCTCTCGCCGCGGGCGGCGATGTCACGCACGTTGGCGCTGCTCTCGGTCGACGACGCGGCGAGCTGCTCTGACGCGCTGGCCAGCTCGTTGACCGCGCCGTCGACCAGCGTCGTCAGCGAGTTGACCTGCTCGAGCGACGCGGCGGTCGATTCGATGGTGTTGGCCACCACGGCGGCGTTCTTCTGCGAGGCCGCGACCGAGGCCGCGAGCTCCTGGAGCCCGCCTGCGGTCGACTCGAGGTCGGCCAGAACATCGTCGTTGCGTGGTGCGGTCGCGCGCTTCGCTTTTCGGGTAGCCATGAGGAGCTCTTTTCAGGGGAGCGTTTCGTTGCCGATGACGCGGTCGAGGTCGATGCGGAGCACGAGCCGTTTGCCGGCTTGCGCGACGTCACGAACGAAGCCCTGCGACTGCCGCGCGAGGACTTCAGGAGGCGGGTGGAACTCGGAGTCTTCGATGCGCAGCACGTCGCGCGCTTGATCGGCCAGCAGCGCCAGCGTGCGCCCGCCGGTACGCACCACGATGAAGCGCGAGTCGATGGTGTGGGCGATGGGCGGCAGGCCGAAGCGCGCGCGGAGATCGAGCAACGGGATCGCCTGCCCGCGCACCTGCACCAGGCCCGCGACCCAGGGGTTCGAGCCGGGCACCGGCGTGACCCGCGTGAACGACTCCATCTGCGCGACGTCGCTCGCAGGCAGCACGTACTCGGCATCACCGACGCGGAAGACCACGTGCAGCGTCTTCATGACGGCCTCGGCGCGCGTTCGGCGTGTTCGACGAGTGTGACGAGATCGAGCACCAACGTGGGCTGACCGTCACCGAGGTCGGTGGTGCCCGCGATGCCTGGCACCTTCACGAGCACGTCGGTGAGGGGGCGCACCACGACTTCCTGCTGGCTGAGCATTTGATCGACCTCGAGCGCGAAGCGCTGCTGCTCCTTCGACACGATGATCGCCTTGGGGCGCGGCGCCGCGACTTCCGGGAAGCCCAGCATGGTGCTGAGCCGGAAGAGCGGCAGCAGCGCGTCTTTGTGTTCGAGCAGGCGCACCGTGGCCACGCCCCCGGGCGCCGGCGCGCGGGAGACGCGGTCGGGCCGCAGCTCGACGAGGTCTTCCACCGCGGTGACCGGCACCACGAACGTGCGTTCGGCGCTGATGAACGAGAGTGCATCGAAGATGGTGACGCTGAGTGGAACGGTGAGCGTGAAGGACGTGCCCTGACCTTCGACGGTGCGCAGCTGCAGCTGGCCGCCGAGCTCGTCGACCACCACGCGCTTGACGATGTCCATGCCGATGCCGCGGCCGGAGGTATGCGTGACCGAGTCGAGCGTCGACAGGCCGGGGCGGCTGATGAGCGCGAGCAGCTCGGCGTCGTTGGAAGGCGCCGGCACGCCGGCCTTGCGCGCCACACGTTCGACGTCGATGCCGCGGCCGTCATCACTGACCACCAGAGAGAGGTGACTGCCCGACGCGGCGTACGAGGTGATGCGAATGGAACCCTCGGCGGCCTTGCCGCGCGCGCGACGTTCTTCCGGCGACTCGATGGCGTGGTCGACGGCGTTGCGCACGAGGTGAACGATGACCGGGCTCAGGCGATCGGCCACCGACTTGTCGAGCTCCGCCTTGCCGGCGTCGAGCTCGAGCTTCACTTCCTTGTGCGAGCTGCGGCTCAGGCCACGAACCAGCAGCGGCGTGCGCTCCAGCATCTGCGCCACCGGCACCATGCGCGCGCGCATGATGGCGCCACGCAGGTCGCGCAGCTGCCGCGCGTTCTCTCCGAGTATGGGGAGCAGGTCCCGCAGCTGACCTTCGCCGTGCGTGAGCCGCTGCACGGTGCGCTGCAGTCGCGAGCGCGTGACCATCAAGGTGCCGACCAGCTCCAGGGCGTCGTCGAGCCGCTCCACGTCGACACGAATGACGTTGCGCGCGCCCTGATCGAACTCGGCGGGCTCTTCTTCCCGCTGCGTCGCGACCTGCTCGAGCGATTGCACCGAGTCCGCCGTGGTCTCGGCGGCGGTAGCCACCTCCTCGTTGGTGGCCTGCGTGAGCAGCAGCAGCGCGAAGGCCAGCGTTCCCGGCTGGGTGGGTGACGGCTGCACCGAGCGGGGCACGACCTTCACGAGCTCGCCCAGCGCGCCGATGCGGGCGCGCACCGAGGTGATGTTGACGCCGCGCGCGTGTCGTTCCTGCGACGGAATGAAGTCGACGCGCAGCGCGCGCAGGCCTTTGCGGAGCCCGGCGATCAGCTGGTCCTGCTCCGCGGGCGTGACCTTCGAGAGCACGGCCTCCTCGAGCGTCAGCGTGAGGTCGGCGCGCGGAGGACCGGCGTCGAACTGCAACTCCGCGAGCCCGTCGAGCAGCTCCTTCGGGGCGGGGGCGAGCGGCTCCTTGCGGCCGAGCTGCGCCACGCGTTCTTCGATGGCGCGCAGGCCCTTCGTCGTCTCGTCGAGCGCGCGTGGCGGCAGCTGACCACCCGACCGGTCCGCCGTGCGGAGCAGCGACTCGAGCTCGTGGGCGATGTCGACGATGGGCTCGGCGCCGACCATGGCCGACAGGCCCTTGATGGTGTGCAGCGCGCGGAACAGCTCGCGCACGGCGCGTGGGTTCGCCTCGCTCTTTCTGGTGGCGGCGTCGATCGCGACCACGTTCTGCCGCGCGGTCGAAAGGTGCTCGTCGACCTCCGCGAGGTAGCCGACGAGGAACTCGCTGACGTCGGGAGCGCCCTCGCTCATGAGCGCTTCGCGCCGAGGAGTGTGCGCACTTCCGAGAGCAGCGATTCGGGCGTGAAGGGCTTGGTCATGAAGCGCGAGACGCCAGCTGAGAGCGCCTTGCTGCGCGAGTCGTCGTCGCCGCGGGTGGTGATCATGATCACCGGCAACTCTCGCAACGTGTCCTGACCGCGCACGAACTCGACGACCTCGATGCCGCCGATGTCGGGCATGTTGAGGTCGAGCAGCACGATGTCGAACGGCCCGAGCGAGAGCGCTTCGATGGCCTCGAGCCCGCTGGCAGCGTGGGTGAACGTCAGCCCGGGCTCGGGGCGCAAGCAGGCGACGATCATGTCGCGCATCACTTTGCTGTCATCGACGACGAGAACGGCGGGCACGGGTCGCAAGACACTTCATGGGCCAGCGAAGTCAAGTCACCGCGCGAAGGTCTACAGGCTGCTGCATTCCGATCGGTAACACGCCCCCGCCGCTGTTCACGCGCGCCACGCGTCACCCCCGCCGGCGCTGGGTCGACGCCGGTGGGTTGTCCAACGTCAGCCGACCGTTGTTGAACGTCTCGAAACGCGGCGCTACTCGGCGCGCCATGACGGCCTGGAACGTGGCGATCGTCGGCGCTGGGCCCGGTGGAGCGGCTGCAGCCGTGACCCTGGGGCAGCTGGGAATCAAGAACGTGGTGCTGCTCGATCGCGAGGGCTTCCCGCGCGACAAGACGTGCGGCTCGGGGCTGTCACCGAACGCGCTCAAGCTCGTCGAGCAGCTCGGCATCGCCGCGAAGGTGCGGGAGCTGGGTCACGCCATCAACACGGTGCGCATCGTCACGCCGGGTGGCCGCGAGCTGAAGGTGTCGAGCGACGCCGCGGCCATCGTGTTGCTGCGACGGCACTTCGATCACCTCCTGGTCGAACGTGCGCAGGCGCTGGGGGTGACGCTGCGCACGCCCTTCCGCGCCGACACGCTCATCGAAGAAGACGGCCGGGTGGTGGGCGTGAAGAGCTTCGACGGTGAGGCGCTTCGCGCGAAGTACGTGCTCTTCGCCGACGGCGCGCACTCCATCTTCAGTCAGGACCCACGGCCCAGGCGCAGCATCGCCACGCTCATGGGCTGGTGGGAGGACTTCCCCAGCGCGCCGCACACGCTCGACATGATCTTCGACAAGGACGTCTCGCCGCTCTACGGGTGGATGTTCCCCGAGACCGACAACCGCGTGAACATCGGCATCTGCGTCGATGGTCAGGACGAAGACGGCAACAAGTCGACGCGCAACCTGCGAGCGATCTTCGAAGGCTTCCTCGAGCGGCACTACGGCACGCAGCTCAAGCGCGCGAAGCAGGTCGGCAAGTGGAAGGGGCACCCCATCGTCTACACGAACTGGGTGGGCCACATGACGCGGCCCGGCGGGCTGTACCTCGGTGAAGCCGCGCGCATCACGCACAACGCCACCGGCGAAGGCATCAGCCAGGCGATGGAGTCGGGCATCTTCGCGGCCGAGGCCGTCGCGAAGGTGCTCCAGCACGGCGCGCGCGAAGAGAAGGAGTGGGGCGCGTACGTGAATCGCCACCGCAAGCGCTTCACCTCTTCGTTCGTGGCCGGGCACGCGCTGCGAGCGGTGATCGCCTCACCGATCCTCGATGGCGTGGCCGACGTGTACAACCAGCCCACCGTTCGCAAGCTCGTGACCCGGGTGCTGGGCAGCGCGCTCGCCGGCAGCTCGGTGAGCAGTCAGTAGGCGGCCACCACGTCGCGCAGGCCTTCGAGGAAGCCCGCCCAGCCCTGCTGGTAGTCGCTGCGACCGACCATGTGCTCGAAGCCGTCGTGCACCAGCGTGACGCGCGTTCGCTTGCCGCCGTCGAGCGCCTCGAGGGTCCACGTCACCCGCGTCGACGGCTTGTCGGCGCCGCGCCAGTCGGGCCAGTCGGTGACGAGCTTCTCGTTCTCGACGAGCTCCAGGATCTTCGTGGGGCCGCCGAGCACCGGCTTGCCTTCGTAGTCGTACTTCCAGCCGTAGCTGATGGAGCGCTGGCCGGTGTCGACGCTGGCGGCGCCGAAGAGCCACTTGTTCATCAGCTCCGGCACCAGCAGCGCGCGGAAGACCCTGGCGGGCGCGGCGTCGATCTCGATCGCGCAGCGCACCTCGGGCGTCGGGCTCGCGAAGTCGGCCAGCACCACCGCACCCGCGCGGCCGTTGAGGTGCGCGGCCAGGTTGGCGAAGTTCAACTTCCAGAGATCGTCGATGACGTGCCGCGGCGACGTGAACGGCAGCTCGTCCCGCACCAGGTGGCGCAACGCGAGCGCGGTCGTGCCTGGCT
The DNA here is from genome assembly GCA_003243425.1 of Archangium gephyra. Classification (GTDB taxonomy): domain Bacteria; phylum Myxococcota; class Myxococcia; order Myxococcales; family Myxococcaceae; genus Archangium_A; species Archangium_A gephyra_A. The sequence goes on from QFQP01000029.1 coordinate 78,580, forward strand.
TTTCCCCGTCGCTCAGCGCGTAGTGCACTTCAGACTTCTTCCAGCCGAAGGCGAGCCGCTTCCCGGGCTCGAACTCGAGGATCTTCTGAGTCGCGTCGGGCTGGCTGGGCGCGCCGAAGGTGGCCTTGCCCCAGAACTGGTAGGCGCCACCGCGCCTGGCTTCGACCTTCACGTGCTCCGCGAACCACACGCACAGCTCGCGCTCGTCGGTGAGCGCCTGGAACACGCGTGCAGGCTCGGCGGGGAGAGTGACCGTGCTTTCGAACTCGAGCGTCATTTCTTCTTCTTTCTGGAGCGGGGTGGTTCGTCGGGCATCGACTCGACGAAGTTCTTGAGGTCGTGGAGACGCGCGGGCCAGAAGACGCGATACGCGTCGAGCCACTCGCCGACGATGCGCAGGCGTTGTGGCGCCAGCGTGTACACGCGCTCGCGGCCGCGACGTTCTTCGGTCACCAGCTCGGCCGTGCGCAGCACCTTCAGGTGCTGAGAGACCGCGGGCCGCGACATGTCGAAACCCTCGGCCAGCGCGTTCACGGTCGCGTCTGATTCCAACAGGCGCCCCAGCAGCGACCGCCGCGTCGAATCGGACAGCGCGAAGAAGACCGCGTCGAGTTCGGAGGCCGTGTTCATGGGTAAGTGACTGCTTACCTAACTGCGCGCGCGGCCGGCGTCAATGACGCGTAAGCAAATTCTTACGGGTGCGATCAGCGGCGGCGTTGCAGGGCCGCCAGCGCCGCGAAGTCGAACGGCGGCACCAGCCGAATCTGCCCGGTGCGCGGCGCTTCGTCCGACACGTGGATCGCCTGGGCCTCGAGGTCTGGAACGTCGCGGGTCAGCGCGCGGAATGCCTGGTTTCCCAGCGCGGCGATGACCACGGCGGGCTGCTCGCTGAGCGCGGCGCGCACGTCGGCGGCCACGGGCGCCACGGGCTGACACCCCATGAGGCGCGCCTCTTCGGTGATCGCGCCGACCCAGCACAGCCTCGAGCGCGTGAACGAGCGCATCGGCGTGCTGCCTCCCGGGGGCAGGCGAATGGTGAAGCAGGCGCCGTTCTCGTCGGACGTGAGCTCGAACCGGCCACCGTGCTGCTCGACGATCGACCGCGAAATCGCGAGCCCCAGCCCGGTGCCTTCCCCCTGCGGTTTGGTGGTGAAGAACGGCTCGAAGACGCGCTCGCGCAGCGGGTCGGGAACGCCGGGGCCCGTGTCGCGAACCGACAGCGCCACGCGGCCACTGTCGTCGAGGCTCGAGGTCAAGGTGAGCCGGTGTTCGCGGGTGGCGACGGTCTTCATGGCGTGCACGGCGTTGACGATGAGGTTCACCAGCACCTGCGCCAGGCGCGTGGGTGAGGCGAGCACTGCGGGCACCGGGCCCAGGTTCAGGTGGACGCCCGCGACCGACTTCCACGTGCTGCGGGTGATGCCGAGCGCGGCCACGAGGGGCTCGCGCGGGTCGATCGCCGAGAACGACTCCGACTGGGGCTGCGAGAACGCCCGCAGGTCCGCCACGATGGTCGCGACGCGGCGCCCGGCGTCGTGCGCCTCCAGCAACGCCTCGTGAACTTCGGCGTCGGTCTGCTCGCCCAAGGCGAAGCTCAAGTTGGCGAGCACCACCGACAGCGGGTTGTTGCTCTCGTGCGCCACGCCCGCCGCGAGCGTGCCCAGCGCGCTCAGCCGCTCGGCGAACTCGAGTTGCCGGCGCGCCTGCAGCAGCTCGGTGAGATCTCGCAGCGCCACCACCACGCCGAACGGCGCGCCGCCCTGCCGGAGCGCGACCGCGGTGCCCACCACCGAACGCGCGCCGCGCGGCGTGTCGAGCTGGCCTTCGACCGGCACGCGGCCCTGCGCCTGCGCGGCGGCGACCGGGTCGGCGCTCAGCCTGATTCCGTCGGGGCGGCGTAGCGGCAACACCTCGGCGAGCGGCCGCTGCATGAGCGCCGCGTCGTCGCGACCGACGAGCTGCGTGGCCGCGACGTTCAACGACGTCACCGCGCCTCCGAGGTCGGTGGTGACGATCGCCTCGTCGATGCACGACAGCGTGATGCGCAACGCCTCTTCGCGGCGCTGCAGCGCGCGTTCGTTCTCTCGTCTGTCCAGCGCGATCCTGACCACGTTCTGCAGGTCGGGCTTCTTGAACGGCTTGAGCAGGTAGCCGAGCGGCCCGGTCGCCTGCGCGCGTTCGATGGTGGTCGGGTCGCTGTGCGCGGTGAGGTACACGACGGCCACGTCGTGCCGCTGCTGCACCTCCCGGGCGGTCTCGATGCCGTCGAGCGACCCTTGAATGCGAATGTCCATCAGCAGCAGGTCGGGGCGTTCGCGCGCCACCAGCTCGAGGGCCTCCTTCGAATCGGCCGCGACGCCGCGCACGTCGTAGCCGAGCTGCCGCAGCTGTCGCTCGAGGTTGAGCGCCAGCACCGCTTCGTCTTCGACGATCACGATCCGGCTCGCGGGCTTGCGGTCGACGGCAGTGGCGGCGCTCACCGTTCGCCCTCCTGGAAGCTCAAGCGTGCGCGCGTGCCGCTTGTTGGTGGAACACGAGGGTGCCGCGCAGCTGCCGCGCGAGCGCGTGCACCAGCTCGAAGCCGATGTGGCCGGGCTTTCGCCCGACGGGTGACGCGAGCCCGATGCCGTCGTCTTCGACCTCGAGCGTGACGCGGTTCTCTTCACGGGCCGCGCGCACGGTGATGGTCCCTGCGCGCGCGTCGGGGAAGGCGTGCTTGAAGGCGTTGACCACCAGCTCGTTCACCATGAGACCGCACGGAATCGCCGCGTCGAGCGGGAGCATGAAGGTCTGCGGCGCCTCGACGGTCAGCGTCACGTTGGGCCGCGCCCAGCTCTGGCGCATCTGATCGACGAGCGAGTCGAGGTAGTCGGCCACGTCGATGCGGGCGAAGGTGCCGGCCTGGTACAGCTTCTCGTGCACCAGGCCGATGCTCTGCACCCGGTCACGGCACTGGGCGAGCACGTCGGGGCTGGGCGACGACGCCGCGAGGTCCAGCAGGCTGGCGATGAGCTGCAGGTTGTTCTTCGCGCGGTGATGCAGCTCCTTGAGCAGCACCTCCTTCTCGCGCAGCGACGCCTGCAGGTACTCGCGGGTGCTCTTGCGCTCGGTGATGTCGACGATCGAGCTGAGCACCAGCTGCCCACCCGCCGTGCGCAGCGGTGAGAGGCCGATCTCCACGGGCACCTCGTGGCCATCTTTGCGCAGGCCGAACAGCTCGCGACCGTCTCCCATGGGCCGGGCGCGCGGTTGGCTGAAGAACGCGGCGCGATTGCTGCCGTGCGCACCGCGGTAGCGCTCGGGCAGCAGCACGTCGACGCTGCGGCCCACGAGCTCCTCCCGCGTGTACCCGAAGATGTGTTCGATCTGCGCGTTGACCAGCACGATGTCTCCACGCTCGTCGACGAGCATCATTCCGTTGGGTGCCGCCTCGATGGACAGCTGGAACTGCTCGGCCGCGCGCTTGCGCTCCGTGAGATCGATGACCGACGCCAGCACGCTGGTGGTGCCGCCGCTCTTCAACGGCGTCAGGCCGATCTCCACCGGGAGCCGCCGCCGTCGCGGTGTCTGCCGTACAGATCACGCCCCGCGCCCATGGGCCGCGCTTCGGGTCTGGTGAGGTACTCGTTGCGGCTGGCGCGGTGTCGCGAGGCGTCGACGCCGTCGATCAATCGCTCCACCGGTTGCCGAAGGAGCTCCGCGCGCGAGTACCCGAAGAGCGCTTCGAGCTGCCGATTGATGGCGACGATCTCCCCGTTACCGTCGACCACCAGCATCGCGACCGGAGCTGCGTCGAAGGTCTCGTCGTACGAAATCGCCAGCTCGGTCATGGAGCAGCGAACGGTGCAGCACTGGCGCGCCCGCGTAAAGCACCGAAGCTCCCCAGCGCGCAGATGGCGGCGGGGGGGGAACCGCGTGACCCACGAGGCGAGTTTTGACCCGGCCCCCCGTCCTCCTGCTATCCGACGCGCGCGATGAACGTGACGCCCACGCCCCAGCCACCGCCCGTGATTCCGCCCATGCTCGACCTTGATCGCACGCTCCAACGCGGCGTCGAGAACCTCGCGCGTCTACAGGGCCCGAGGGGGAGCTGGCCCAGTGACTACGGCGGGCCGATGTTCCTGCTGCCGATGTGGGTCGCGCTCGCGTACGTCGCGAAGCGGCTGCCCAACGCGCAACGCACGGCGCGCATCGTCACCTACTACACGAACGTGCAACGCGAAGACGGCAGCATCGGGCTCCACGCCGAGGCCACGAGCGGCAGCATGTTCTGCTCGGTGCTCGGCTACGTGGCGCTGCGGCTGCTCGGCGTTCCCTCAGACGACGCGCGGCTCACCCGGTTGCTGCGGTGGATTCACGCCAACGGCACCGCGCTCGGCGCCGCCTCGTGGGGCAAGTTCACGCTCTGCCTGCTCGGTCTCTACGACTGGAAGGGCATCGTGCCGCTGCTGCCCGAGCTGTGGATTCTGCCGTACGACGCGCCGATGCACCCCGGCCGCCTGTGGTGCCACGCGCGCATGGTCTACCTGCCGATGGCGTGGCTGTACGGCGCGAAGTCGGTGGCGAAAGACGATGCGTTGCTGAGTGCGCTTCGCCACGAGCTGTACCAGGGCGACTACGCGCGCATCGACTGGAGCAGACAGCGTGACGTGGTGGCCAAGGCCGACGACTACCGGCCCAACACCACCGCGCTCAACGGCGTGAACCGCGCGCAGCTGGCCATCGAGAAGATGCCGAAGCTGTTCCGTCAGAAGGCGCTCGACGAGTGCCTCAAGTTGATCCGCCACGAAGACGCGGCCACCAACGACCTCGACATCGGCCCGGTGAACGCGGTGCTGAACATGTTCGTGCACTTCTTCCGCGGTGAAGAGGGGCGGGTCGACTTCGAGCGCGGCTGGCCGAAGTTCGACGAGGCCTACCTCTGGGACGGCCACGACGGGCTGAAGATGCAGGGCTACAACAACGCCGAGCTGTGGGACACGGCGTTCGCGGTGCAGGCGATTCTCGCGGCCGAGAAGGCGGGTTCGCTCGCGCCGGCGCAGACCAACGCGGTGCTGAACCGTGCCAACGACTTCATTCGCGACAACCAGATTCTCGACGACGTGCCCGAGCCCGAGCGTCACTATCGTCATGCAAGTAAGGGTGGCTGGCCGTTCAGCGATCGCAAACACGGCTGGCCCATCACCGACTGCACCTCGGAGGGGTTCAAGTGCGCGGTGCAGCTCGAGGGGCGCTTCGAGGTCGGTCCTCCCGTCGAGCTGTTGCGCGACTCGGTGCGCCTGATTCTGTCGTGGCAGAACGACGACGGCGGCTGGGCCAGCTACGAGAAGCAGCGCGGAGGCACGTGGCTCGAGGCGCTCAACCCCTCGCAGGTGTTCGGCGACATCATGGTCGACACCAGCTTCGTGGAGTGCACCAGCGCGTGCGTGCAGGCGCTGGTGAAGGCGAGGGCGCGGTTTCCCGGTGAGTTCGACCTCGACGGGCCCATCAACAGGGGGCTGCACTTCATTCGCAGTGTTCAGCGCGCCGACGGGAGCTTCGAAGGCAGCTGGGCGGTGAACTTCACCTATGGCACGTGGTTCGGGGTGTCGGCGTTGCTCGCGGCCGGCGTGGGGCCGCGCGATCCCGCCGTGGTGCGCGCGGTGAACTTCCTGCTCAGCAGGCAGCGCGCTGACGGCGCGTGGAGTGAGCACGGCGACTCGTGCCGGGAGCGCCGGTGGATCGACGGCGCCGACGGTCACGCCGCGCAGACCTCGTGGGCGCTGATGACGCTGGTGCGCGCGGGCTGCAGGGACACCGCGGCGATGGAGCGTGCCGCGCAGTGGCTCGTGTCACGTCAGGCGGACGACGGCAGCTGGCCGCGTGAAGCGATGGTCGGCGTGTTCAACCGCACCTGCCTCATCAACTACGAGTGCTACCGCCACTACTTCCCCATCTGGGCGCTGGCGGAGTTCAAGTCGAGTCAGTGCTGAGCCAGCGTGCGCAGGTCGAGCGGTGCGCCCGCGGCGAGCTCGGCCTGCAACGCCTCGAAGAGCCTGCCCACGTCGGCGCGCGAGACCTTCGCGCCGGTGCCCCGGGCTTCGAGCGTGTCGAGCGCCTTGAACGCGAGGCCGAGCGACAAGCCGGTGAACGCGAGAAAGCCCGAAGGCGCGCCGCCCTGCTGCAGCGCCTGCACGTAGCCGTTGGCGAGATCGAGGTCGGTGCGCGCGAGCGCGAAGATGTCTTCGCGGCTCACGGTGGTCGGGAGGTACACGCGGCCATCGCGCGCGTCGTCACCCGCGTCCTTGAGAATGTTGACCAGCTGCAGGCCCTCACCGAACGCCAGCATTCCTGCGCGCAGCTTTTCGGCGTGTGACCCGAGCTGCGGAGCGTCGATGAGGAACGCGTCGGTGAGCAGCTCGCCGACGATGCCCGCCACGATGTAGCAATAGTCGGTGAGGTCCTTGAGCGAAGCGAGCCGCAGGTTGCCGCGCTCGTCGGCGCGCGCCACCACCTGCGCCATGCCCTCGGTGGTGCGCAGCGTGTGCTTCACCACGACGTCACGCATCGCCTGCGAGAGCTGCGCGGTCTCGTGCATCAGCCACGGCAATTCGCCCAACAACTCCAGGTAACCGGCGTGGTCGACCGGCGGCGTGACGAGGCTCCAGTCGGCGAGCTTCCTGGCTTCGTGCTGCTGTTGCGCGACGGGCAACTCGAGCAGCTCAGCGAACCGCTCCAGTGCGTCGATGCGCTTGGCGCGCGGCCAGTCGGTCGCGTCTTCGAAGGTGTCGGCCACCCGGAACAGGAGGTACGCGAGGCCCACCGCACGCTGCGTCGGCTCGGGAAGAAGCGGAATCGCGAGCGCGAAGGTGCGGCTGGTCTTCTGCAGCAGGTCGTCGATCTTCACGGCCGCTCCGGTAACCGATGTCTCGCGGAGGCGCACGCCTGACAAAAGCCAGCGACTGGCGGACGTAAGCCGGACGTTTAGTTGCAGACCTGCGACCCGCCCCGATATTGGGCGCGCGCATGTCGTTCGAAGCGATCGTGGTTGGTGGTGGCTTCACTGGAATGAGTGCGGCAGCAGCGCTCGCGGCGCGTGGCGCGAAGGTGCGCGTGTTCGAGTCGTCGAAGAGCACCGACCCCCGCTTCCGTGGCGAGTTGATTCACCCGCGTGGGGTGCGCGGCCTCGAAGAACTCGGGCTCAAGGCGCCGCTGTTCGCCAGCGGAGGCGTGGCGGTGAACGGCTTCGCGGTGTCGCCCGCCGCGCACGAGAAGGTCACCCTTCTTCCGTACGCGCAGGGTCAGGGCCCGGGCCTGGGCATCGATCACCCGGCGATGGTGCTGACGATGCGCGCGGAGGTCGCCAGGCGCCGCAACGTGACCGTCACCACCGGTGAACGCATCACCGACGTCGTTCGCGCGCGTGGACGGGTGCTCGGCGTCAAGAGCGCCGACGGCACCGAACATCGCGCGGATCTCGTGGTCGTCGCCGATGGCCGGCAGTCGAAGCTGCGGCCGCTGCTCGGGCTCGAGCCTGAAGTGAAGCTGCTCTCGTACACGGTGGTGGTCGGCGTTTCGGGCGAGCTGCCGCACGGGCCGCTGGGCCACGTGTTCCTCGGCGCGCCGGGCCCGATTCTCGCGTACCCGTACGGCGCGAGCCGCATCCGCTTCTGCATCGACGTGCCGCTCGACGCGGCCAGGGGCCGCGAGGCGATGATCAAGCTCATCACCGAGCAGTACGCCCCGCATGTGCCCGGTGCGCTCGGTGAGGCGATGGTGAGTGCGCTCAAGTCGCAGCCCTTCGAAGGCTGCGCGAACCACGCGATCTCCACGCAGAACTGCGCGGCGGCCGGCGTGGTGCTGGTCGGTGATGCGGGCGGCTGCTCGCACCCGCTGACCGCGACGGGCATGACCAACGCCGTGAACGACGCGCTGACGTTGAGTGCGTTCGTGGGCGCGCGTGGCCCCGACAACCAGGCGCTCTCGGACTACCAGCGGGCGCGCTACGACTTCGTGCGCATGCGCGAGCTGTTCACCGACGCGCTGTACGAAGTGTTCCGCGGGCAGGACGCAGGCTCGAAGGCGCTGCAGGGCGGTGTGTTCCGCTACTGGGCGTCGTCGGAGCGCCGTCGCGAAGCGTCCATGGGCATTCTGTCGGGCGAAGAGCTGCGCGTGTCGCGCTTCGTCGCCGAGTACTCGCGTGTGTTCGGCATCTCGGCGGTGCAGGTCATGAAGCGCCTCGCCTTTGAGCCCATCGTCGGTTCGTCGCACCTGAAGTCGCTGGCGACCACGAGCTTCGGCCGTCTTGGTGAAGCCGCGGCGCGTACGAAGCGCAAGCTCGTCGATCGCTACCGGCTCGAGCTCCACCAGCTCCCGTAGCCCGCATAGATAAATGAATGGACAGGTGTTCAGTGCGTGCGTGTGCGCGCTGACGCACGCGAGGTCTGCGCGTGCCCGTTCGCGCTGCACCGGTATCCTCGCGAGCGCATGCGAGCACCTCAGCGGTTGGTCGGCGCGGTCTTCTTCGTTTCACTCGTTTCATCTGCGGCGACGCTCGACCTCTCGGGGTCGACGCTGACGTTCACGCTGGGCCCGAATGAGAGCGGCGGCATGACGGGCACCGGCGCGACCATCACCTTCACGGCGAGCAGCGCCATCACGCGCACGGGGACCGGCACCGGCTTCAATGCGGGCACCAGCTTCGGCGGCAATCTCGCGACGTCGGGCATCACCAGCGTGGTGGTGAACGGTGGCGACGTCTTCACCATCTCGAGCATCGACACGCCGATGCCCGCGTCGCTGACGGTGTCGACGCCGACGGTGAACCTGCGGAACACGCTGCGCACCGACGGCCGTAACGTGACCTTCACCGGCTCCAACGGCGTGTTGTGGGGCGGCGGCATCACCACCGCGGGCACGTACACCATCGACACCGACGCCCTTGGTGGAACCGGGCCGCGGGCTCCATCGAGATCGCCGGCCCGGAGACGAACCCCTCCATCGGCGGCAACAACGCGACCGTCGTACTCGACGCGAGCGCCGACGGCGGTGGTGCGCCGGGCAACGTGCGTGTGATGGGTCGCATCGGCGGGAACATCAACGTGGCAGGCGCGGTGGTGAGCGGCAACGCGGTGCGGCTCGGTGCCATCTACGTGCACTCGGGCTGTGAGGTGCGTGCACGCACGCTGGAGCTCACCGGGCCGATTCAGACCGTCGTGCCCAACGGCGCGGGGGTACTGAAGCTCGCGCCGATTGATGATGGCGCCGAAATGCAGCTCGGCGGCACGGGCAGCGCGCCGTTGCACCTGAGCGCAGCGGAGCTCACGCACCTGTTCGGCAACTCGATTCGCTGGGGCGCCGTCGAGCTCGGGCGTGCCGGTGGCGGTGACGTCAACGTGCTCGGGAACCTCACGCTCGACAGCGCGCTGACATTCCGTGGCGCGGTCGTTCGCACCACCGCCGGCGCCATCACCTTCACCACGGCACGAGCCCTGGTGTTCGAGGTCACGAATCACGTCGAGCTGGGGCCCGTCACACGAGCGTCTTCGGTCGACATTCTGGCGGACGGCGACGGCGAGACCAGCACGCAGACGGTGGCGCTGACCACGGCAACGCTCACCGTCGGTGGTGATGCGAACCTCCGCTTCACGCACGCGGCGAACGCCATCGGTACGCTCAGCGCACAACTGCAAGGCGCGGGAGCGCTCGAGCTGTCTCAGCCCGGAGCGCTCAACGTGGCCAGCGCGAGTTCTCAGTCTGGAAACGTCACGTTGGCCAGCGGTGGAGGCATCTCGGCGACCGGCGTGAGTGCACCGACCATCTCCATCACGGCGAGCGCACTCACGGTCACGTCCGTGCAGGCGGCCGTCGGTCTCTCGCTCGTCGTCGATCAACTCAACATTCAGCAGGCGGGTATCGGCAGCGGCATCGGGAACACGGCCCAGGTGACGCTGCAGCCGCGCACCGCGGGCCGAGCCATCGCGCTCGGGGGAACCCCGAACGCTTCCCAGCTGGTGTTGAGCAGCAGCACGTTGGCCGCCTTCTTTCCCAGCCTCGCGGGGCTCACGCTCGAGACGACCGGACCTCTGTCGGTGAACGGCGCCGTCACCTTGCCCGCCGCGACGACGCTCGTCGGCAGTAGCATCGCCGTCTCGAGTGACGTCACGTCGACGCGGCCGCTCACGCTCCGCGGCGCGACCACGCTGGGCGCCGTCAACGTCGCGTTGACGACACCGATGCTGACCATCGACGGTCAGCTCGACCTCGGGAACCGCACGTTGAACGTCGTCGGGCAGCTCGCGTTTGCGCCGTCGAGCACGTTGACGTCATCAGTCGACAGCGCGTCTTCGTCGGGTCGAATCGCGCTCACGGGTTCCGTCGACCTCACCAACGTGACGTTGGGCCTCACCGGCACGTTCAACCCGCCGGTCGGTTCGCGCGTTCCGCTCATCATCAACGATGGCACCGACGCGGTGGTCGGCACCTTCGCCGGGCTCGCCGAGTTGGCCGACGCGAACTTCAACGGCACGCGCGTCACCTACGTCGACGACGGCAACGACGTGTCGCTCATCAAGTTCTCTGCGCCGACGGGCATCTCGCTCACCGGGAACTCGGTGCTCGAGTTCAAGCCGGTGGGTACGCGCATCGGTGTGCTCGCCACCGACGGCAGCGAGGGCGAGGCCCGCACCTTCGCGTTCGTGAGCGGCGCTGGCGACACCCACAACGCGTCGTTCAGCATCAGCGGCAACGAGCTGCTGACCGCCGTGGAGTTCGACTTCGAAGCGGGCGCGCAGAAGAGCCTTCGTGTCTCGAGCACCGACGCGCTGGGCCGGAGCGTCGAGCAGGCCTTGTCGGTCTCGATCCTCGACAACCTCGCGCCGGTGTTCACCGCCTCGCCGCAGATCTCTGCACTTCCGACGGCTCCGGTGACGGGCGAGTCGGTGCAGTTCACGGCGCCGACGGCCGCCCCCGAGGGCGACGTCGTCAACGTCAGCTGGGACTACGGTGACGGCACCATCGACGCCACCGGCGTGCACACCTTCACGACGGCCGGTTCGTTCACCGTGAAGGCGATCGCCAGCGATCCGTACGACAGCACCACCACGGAGCTCGTGCTCGTCGTGACCGCACCCACGCCCGATGCGGTCACGCTCGAGGCGGCCGACGGTGAACACCCGCTGGCGAAGTTGCCGGGTTGCGGGTGCTCGAGCGCCGACGCGTTCAGCGTTCTCGGTCTCGGGCTGCTCGCGTTGCTGCGTCGCCGCTCACGGGCCTGAGTTCTCGTCGCCAGCCGCGAGCTGCTTCGGCGCGCCAGGCAACACGCCTTCGTCCCGGTCGGGCCGGCCCAGCGGCGCTTTCTGGGGCCGTCCCGTCGCGTCGTCATTCGGCAGGTCGACGGGCAACGGCTCGTCGGGCCGACGTTCCTTCTTCGGTTGCTGAGTCTGAGTGCCCATGACCACCTGCTGTCGACGAGCCGTGCGCGCGCGGGCGACTTTCGGTGAAGGGGAACGTTCGGTGCCGTCGAGGCTTCGTGGTGCGCCGCCGCGATTGATCAAGCTCGAACTTCTCACCCGCCGAGATGCCGGGAAACGGTACTGATCCGTTCGTTGTTTGCGCCCGGCGGATGCTGTTACAGCCGCGCGGTGACCCGCCTCGACCTGTCTTGGTACACCCTCGGTTCCTGGGCTCCCGGTTCTTCTCGCGCAGTCGGTGGAACGGCCGCTTTTCGAGTCGCGCTCTCGCAGGTCGGCACCCCGGTTCACGTCGTCTCGCAACAGGGCGTGCCTGCCATCGTCGAAGGTGGCGTGGCGAAGTTGGGCACGGTGCCGTCTGGTGACGAACTTCCGCTGCTCGGCTCGGCGCCGGCGCTGACGCCTTCGCGGTTGGGCGACGCGACCTTCTTGCGCGACTACGGCCTCGAGGCTGCGTACGTCGCCGGCGAGATGGCCAACGGCATCGCGTCCGAGGCGCTCGTCGAAGCGGTCACGCGCGCGGGCTACCTCGGCGTGTTCGGCGCGGCGGGGCTCCCCGTCGACCGCGTCATCGCCGCCATCGATCGGCTGAACGCGGCGCTCCCCGGGAAGCTGTGGGGCATCAACCTCATTCACTCGCCGGATGATCAGAAGCTCGAGCACGCGCTGGTCGAGCTGTTCCTCGCGCGCGGTCTCAAGTTCGTCAGCGCGTCGGCGTACCTCGACCTCACCTCGGCCATCGTGCGGTACCGCGCCACCGGTCTGCGGCGCGACGCGAACGGCGACATCGTCATCGCCCATCGCGTGATGGCCAAGGTGAGCCGCGTCGAGGTCGCCAGGAAGTTCCTCGAGCCTGCGCCCGCCCACCTGCTCACGGAGCTCGTCGAGAAGAAGCACATCACCGCGCAGGAAGCCGAGCTCGCGGCGTTGATCCCCATGGCTGACGACGTGACCGCCGAAGCCGATTCGGGTGGCCACACCGACAACCGGCCGCTCGTGCTGCTGCTGCCCGCGCTCCAGGCGCTGCGCGACGAGGTCTGCGCGACGCGGCGGTATTCACAGCGACCGCGCATCGGCGCGGCGGGTGGCATCGCGACGCCCGCCAGCGTCGCCAGCGCGTTCTCGATGGGCGCGGCCTACGTCGTCACCGGCAGCATCAACCAGGCGACGCGCGAAGCGGGCACCTCCGACGCGGTTCGTGAGCTGCTCGCGAAGGCGGCGCCGACCGACGTGGCGATGGCGCCCGCGGCCGACATGTTCGAGATGGGCGTGAAGGTGCAGGTGCTCACGCGCGGCACTTTGTTCGCCGTTCGCGCGCAGCGTTTGTACGAGCTGTACCGCACGCACGCGTCGCTCGAGGCCTTGCCGGCGGCGGTTCGCGAGGAGCTCGAGTCGAAGTTCTTCCGCAGCACCTTCGATGAAGCCTGGGCGTCGTGCGTTCGCTTCTTCGCGGTGCGTGACCCCGCGCAGCTCGAGAAGGCCGCGAACGACCCGAAGCACAAGATGGCGCTCGTGTTCCGCGCGTACCTTGGTCAGGCCTCACGCTGGGCCAACGACGGCGTGGCCGACCGCAAGCTCGACTACCAGGTGTGGTGTGGCCCGGCGATGGGCGCGTTCAACGCGTGGGTGCAGGGCAGCGCGCTCGAGGCGTGGAACGCGCGTGACGCGGTGTTGATCGCGCGCAACCTGCTCGTCGGTGCGTGCGTGCTGAGCCGCGTCGCCGCGCTGCGCAGCCAGGGCGTGGTGTTGCCCGCGGAGGTCGAGCACTTCGCGCCGCGTTCGCATGCGGCGCTCGACGCGTTGTTGGAGTCGCAGGTCGCGCAGGTGGCCGTCGCCGCCAGGTCCGTCGCCACGCCCACCCGCGAGCCCATCGCCATCGTCGGCATCGGGTCGTTGTTCCCCAGGGCGAGCAACGTCAACGAGCTGTGGCGGTTGCTGCGCAACGGTGAAGACGCGACCGGCGACGTGCCCTCGACGCATTGGTCGCTCGAAGACTTCTACGACGCTGATCAGCGCGCGCCCGATCGCACCTACGCGAAGCGCGGCGCCTTCCTGCCCACCACGAAGTTCGATCCCACCGAGTTCGGAATTCCGCCCGCGATCCTCGAGGCCACCGACACGTCGCAGCTGCTGTCGTTGGTGGTCGCGCGCATGGCGCTCGACGACGCCGGCTACGGCGAAGACGTTCAGTGGGACCGCTCACGGGCGTCGGTGCTGTTGGGCGTCACCGGCACGCAGGAGCTCGTGATTTCTCTGGGCGCGCGCCTGGGGCACCCGCACTGGAAGAAGGCGCTCAAGGACGCGGGCATCGACGAAGAGACGGCCGCCGACGTCGTCAAGCGCATCTCGGCCAGCTACGTCGGCTGGCAGGAGAACTCCTTCCCGGGCTTGCTGGGCAACGTGGTCGCCGGCCGCATCGCCAATCGCTTCGATCTCGGTGGCACCAACTGCGTGGTCGACGCGGCGTGCGCCAGCTCGCTGGGCGCGCTGCACCTCGGCATGGCGGAGCTCCAGTCGGGCCGCACCGACCTCGTGCTCACCGGCGGTGTCGACACGCTCAACGACATCTTCATGCACATGTGCTTCAGCAAGACGCCTGCGCTCTCGGCGACGGGTGACGCGCGGCCGTTCAGCGACAAGGCCGACGGCACGTTGCTCGGGGAAGGCATCGGCATGGTGGTGCTCAAGCGTCTGAGCGACGCCGAGCGTGATGGCGATCGTGTGTACGCGGTGCTGCGTGGCCTCGGCACGTCGAGCGATGGTCGCGCGAAGAGCATCTACGCGCCGTTGCCCTCGGGTCAGGCGCGCGCGCTGCAGGCCGCGTATCGCGACGCGAACGTCACCCCGCGCGACATCTCGATGTTGGAAGCGCACGGCACCGGCACGAAGGCGGGCGACGCGGCGGAATTCGAAGCGCTCGAAAAGGTGTACCGCTCGGCGTCTGAAGACGTGTCGTGGTGCGCGTTGGGTTCGGTGAAGTCGCAGGTCGGTCACACCAAGGCCGCGGCCGGCGCTGCGGGGTTGATCAAAGCGGCGCTCGCGCTGCATCACCGCGTGATTCCGCCGACCATCAAGATCGATCGGCCGAACCCTGCGCTGAAGATCGACTCGAGCCCGTTCGCGCTCCCGACCCTGGCGCGCCCGTGGCTGTCGTCGTCGCGTGGGCCTCGGTTGGCGGCGGTCAGCTCGTTCGGCTTCGGCGGCAGCAACTTCCACGCGGTGCTCGAGGAGTACGGCAGCAAGCGCACCGCGCCGGCGTGGGACGGCTCCGTTGAAGTCGTCGCGGTGTCGGCGGCGTCGGCTCCGGCGTTGGTGGCGCGTGTTCGTGAGGCGCAGCAGGCCGAGTTGAGTGAGTTCGCGAAGCTCAGCCGCGAATCGTTCCGCGCCACCGACGCGCATCGACTGGTGCTCGTGATCACGCCGTCGACGAAGCCCGATGACTTGTTCGCCAGCGTCATCACGAAGCTGGAAGCGGGTCAGCCGTTCACGTTGCCCGAAGGCGCGGTGTACGGCGTGGGCGCGGCGAAGGGCGAGCTGGCGATGTTGTTCCCGGGCCAGGGCGCGCAGCACGTCGACATGCTGCGAGACCTCGCGTGCCTGTTCCCCGAAGTGCTCGAGGCGGTCGAGAGTGACGAGAAGATCGCCGGCGCGATCTACCCGCTGCCGACGTTCGACCCCGAGCTTCAGAAGGCGCGTGAAGCCGCGTTGACGAAGACCGACGTCGCGCAGCCTGCTCTGGGCTTCGTCGAGCGCGGTCTGCTGGCGGCCCTGGCGCGCTTCGGTGTCGAGCCACGCCTCGTTGCCGGCCACTCGTACGGTGAGCTCGTCGCGTTGCACGCCGCCGGTGTGCTGAACGCCTCGGCGCTGGCCGAAGCGTCGCGCACCCGGGGGCGCCTGATGGCCGGCGACGGTTCCAATCGCGGCACGATGCTCGCGGTCCTCGCGCCGCTCGCCGACGTCGAGAAGGTCATCGAAGAAGAGAAGCTCGACGTGGTGCTGGCCAACCGCAACGCGCCGTCGCAAGGCGTGTTGTCGGGGGCACGCGACGCGATCGCCGCAGCCGAGGCCGCGTGTCAGCGCCGTTCGTTGCGCACCACGCGACTGAACGTGGGCGCGGCGTTCCACAGTTCGCTCGTCGCCGGTGCGGCGCAGGCGTTCGCGACCGAGCTGCAGAAGCTCACGTTCTCGCCGCCGCGCATTCCGGTGCTCTCCAACACCACGGCTTCGGTGTGGCCTTCGTCGCCGGACGACGCGCGCGCGCTGCTGGCGCGGCAGCTCGCGAGCCCGGTTCGTTTCGTGGAAGTCGTCGAGGCGCTGTACGCGGCGGGCGCGCGCACGTTCCTCGAGGTGGGGCCGAAGTCGGCGCTCACGGGGATGGTCAAGGCGACGCTCGGCACCCGTTCGTTCGTGGCGTGTGCAATCGACGCGCAGTCTCGCCGGGGCGGCATCGGTGACTTCGCGTTCGCCCTCGCGCAGGTGGCCGCCGAAGGTCACGCCGTTCGCTGGTCGGAATGGAACAAGTTCGCACCGCCTCCGCGGTGGAAGGCGAAGCCAGCACGTGCGCCGAAGATGGTGGTGCCGCTCACGGGCGCGAACTACCGCTCGCCGGTCGCTCCGATTCCCCCGCGCGCGCCGAAGCCCGTGCCGGTGGTTCAGCCGGTCGTGGCTCAGGCGACCGTTGCGAGCTCGTCATTCCAGGTACACGACGAGCGCATTGCCGCGCTCGCGTCGCTGCAGGAGCAGACGGCGCGAATTCACCAGCGCTTCCTCGAGACGCAACTCGCCGCGCAGCAGTCGTTGATGGGCGCCTTGAGCGGGCAGGTCGTTCAGGTCCAGGAAGTCCGGAAAGTGGAGAAGGTCGACGAGGTCAAAGTGGCCGCGATCCCCGCTCCCGTGCGGCGCGAGGCGCCGACCGCGCCTTCAGTCGACATCACCTCAACGCTTCTCGCGACGGTGAGCGAGCTGACCGGCTACCCCGTCGACACGCTCTCGCTGAACATGGACCTCGAGGCCGACCTCGGCATCGACTCCATCAAGCGCGTGG